>NZ_CP070973.1:1937242-2582989 GCF_017086405.1 Mycobacterium gordonae | reverse complement strand
GTGCTTCATGGTGTCGAACGCCACCGCCTTGTGCTCGACCTCTTCGGCCCCGTGCCAGCGCAGCATGTCCAGCATCACCGGGTCAGTCCCGACGGCGTCCAGCGCCGGCGAGTCCAGAATCCACTCGCCCAGCACGGCCGTGTAATGCTCGATCGCCGAGATGAAGGCCACCTGCTCCAACAACCAGCTGTGGTATCGGCGCACGCTGCGATGCGGCTTCTCCCCGAGCAGCTTTCCGAACAGCCAACGCACTTGGTCGGTGAACGGCGTCAGGTCGATGCCCTGAGCGTCGAAGTGTGCCAGCACTCCGGAGTGCGCCTGCGAGTGCATCGCCTCCTGGCCGATGAATCCCTGCACGTCCAGGCGTAGTTGATCGTCCTTGATCAGGGGCAGCGTCTTCTTGAAGACATCGACGAAGAACTCTTCACCAGCCGGCAGCAGCAGGTGCAGCACGTTGAGAACGTGTGTGGCCATCGGTTCGCCCGGCACATAGTGAAACGGCAACTCTGCCCAGTCGAACTCGACATTGCGCGCTTCCAGTACCAGCCGCTCATGGTCGGCGGCAACCGACGGTCCCGCGTGCGGCCCCACCGCCCGATCGTCAACAGTGCTCATCACGGCCCCCTTGCCTCGAGTGGCAAGTGTACTGAAACGGGTCAGGTATGCGATACCCGCGGTACTACCTTTTCTCGGCCCGCTGCTTGAGGCGCTGCAACGTCAGCTCGATGTTCTTCGTGTTTTGGGCCTTGCGGTCGGCAACGCCGGTGATCACGCCGGCTACTTTGCGCAGCCAACCGGGCCGGCGGTCCCAGGTGCTCTCGGTCACCCGACAACCACCGTCGGCCGCGGCGATGTCGTACTGCCACCGCGCGATCGGAAGCGCCGCCGAGCGCACGTCGAATGCGAAGACCCGGCCGGGCTCGGCGTCGGTGACGGTGCATTTTGTCTTCCAGCGTTTGCTGCCATTCTCGTTGTGGCCGACGAACACCGCCCCCTCGGTGACGGCATCGCCCTCGAGAAGCTCCATTGCCACCGCCTCCTCGGCCAGCGCGGCCAGCGTCGGAAGGTCGGTGATCAGGCCGTACACCGTCTCGGGACTGGCCTCGATCTGAACTGTGGCTGTAGCCGAAGGTTCGCTCATCGGCCGATCATAGCCAGGCCGCCGGTTGCTAGATCGGTGCCGCCCCACGCAGATGCTCAAAGATCAGCGAGGTTTGAGTGCCTGCCACATCGGCATCGGCGTTGAGATTCTCGACCACGAAGGTGCGCAGATCCTGCGTGTCGCGGGCCGCGACATGAAGGATGAAATCGTCCGCGCCGGCCAGGAAATAGACGTCGACCACCTGCCGCTTGCTACGGATCTGCTCGATGAAACTGCGGATTCTGCGGCGCGCACCCGATTGCAGCTTGACCGAGATCATCGCCTGCAACGACAAACCCACCGCGACGGGGTCGATGTCGGCGTAGAAACCGCGGATCACGCCGAGTTCCACTAGGCGGCGCACCCGGCCGTGACACGTCGATGGCGCGATGCCCACCGCGTCGGCCAGCGCGTTGTTGGTGATGCGGGCATCGCCGTGCAGCAGGCTGAGGATCCGGCGGTCCACGCCGTCCAGGTCGGCCGGCCGAACATCCTTCGGCCCACCACCGGGGCGGTCCGCAACATCCGGTGGATTATCGGTCATATATGAACTTTATAGAACAATCGGCATCAAGATTGCGACAATCCCGAAGTTTCTTCACACTAGACGTCATGCGCATCGGCATTCCGACCGAGACTAAACACAACGAATTCCGGATTGCGATCACCCCGGCCGGAGTCGCCGAACTGACCCGCCACGGCCATGACGTCATGGTCCAGGCGGGTGCCGGGGAGGGCTCGGCGATCACCGACGCCGAGTTCAAGGCGGCCGGCGCCGTCCTAGCCGACACCGCGGCGCAGGTGTGGGCCGATGCCGAGTTGGTGCTGAAGGTCAAAGAACCGCTGCCGGCCGAGTACGGCCACCTGCGCCCGGGGTTGACCCTGTTCACCTACCTGCACCTGGCCGCCTCCCGATCCTGCACCGACGCTCTGCTGGCCTCCGGGGCCACCTCGATCGCGTACGAGACGGTCCAGACCGCCGACGGGTCGCTGCCGCTGCTGGCTCCGATGAGCGAGGTCGCCGGACGACTCTCCGCTCAGGTCGGGGCATACCACCTGATGCGGACCCAGGGCGGCCCTCCCAACCGGCGGGGCGCGCTGATGGGCGGGGTTCCCGGGGTCAAACCCGCCGACGTCGTGGTGATCGGCGGGGGCACCGCCGGCTACAACGCCGCCCGGGTCGCCAGCGGCATGGGGGCATCCGTCATGGTGCTCGACGTCAATCTGGCCAAGCTCCGGTTGCTCGACGCCGAATTCGCCGGCCGTATCGGCACCCGCCATTCGTCGGCCTACGAGCTCGAAGGCGCCGTCACCCGCGCCGACCTGGTGATCGGCGCGGTACTCGTCCCGGGCGCGAAAGCCCCCAGCCTGATACCGAATTCTCTTGTGGCACAGATGAAACCCGGAGCGGTGCTGGTCGACATCTCCATCGACCAAGGCGGCTGTTTCGAAGACTCCCGGCCGACCACCCACGACGAACCGACGTTCGCGGTGCACGACACGCTGTTCTACTGCGTGGCCAACATGCCCGCCGCAGTACCCAAGACGTCCACGTACGCGCTGACCATCGCCACCATGCCCTACGCGCTCAAGCTCGCCGACCAAGGTTGGCGTGCGGCCTGCCGCTCCGATCCCGCTCTGGCCAAGGGTCTTTCGACACATGCCGGCGCGCTGCTGGCCGACCACGTGGCCGAGGACCTGGGCTTGCCCTTCACCGACCCGACCGCCGTGCTGGCCGGTTAACGAACCCGACTAACGGATGTAGGGAGCCAGTGCGGTGACGATGTCAGCGGCCGGCGCACTGCGGGCCTGCCGGTAACCTTCGCCCGCCCACAGGTTCGTCCCGTGCGGATCCTCCATCTCGATCGCGGCTGCCCGGATCGGCTTGGTCATCTGGTTCACCTCCGGATAACCAAGTGGCGCAACGTGATCCAGCAGCCGAGTGAAGTTGTTGGCCAGGCCACGCGCGTAGCGGCCGGAGAACGCCCGGGTGACCACCGTGGAGTCGAACTCGGGGTTCTTCAGCGCGACCCGGTAGGCCGGGTGGGTGCCTGCCTCGTCGGCCAGCAGTAGCGCCGTGCCGACCTGAGCGGCCACCGCTCCCCTGCGCAACACCGCCGCGATCTGTTCGACGGTGCCCAGCCCGCCGGCCGCGATCAGCGGCACGTCGTGCGCGTGGCCGATCCGGTCCAGCAGCTGGTGCAGCGACTCCGATCCGGGCTCCATGTCCGGCGCGAACGTACCGCGGTGGCCGCCGGCCGCCGGCCCCTGGACCACCAGGTTGTCCGCACCAGCCGCGACGGCCACCCCGGCCTCGTAGGCCGACGTCACCGTGACCGACACCAGCAGGCCCTGTGCGCTCAACATCCGCACGACATCCGGCGGCGGGGCGCCGAAGGTGAACGACACCATCTCCGGGCGCACGTCGGCCACGACCTCGAGCTTGCGTTGCCAATCGTCGTCGTCGCCGTGCACCGGGTGGCCCACCTCGACGCGGTAATGGTCGGCAACCTCTTCGAGGTCTTCGGCGTAATACTCCAGTTGCACCCAGTCGGCGACGCTGGGCTGGGGCACGAAGAGGTTGACCCCGATCGGGCCGGTGGTCGCTTTCCGTGCCGCCGCGATGTCTTCGGCGAATTGCTCCGCGGTCAGGTAGCCGCCCGCGACGACGCCGAGCCCACCGGCGTTCGACACCGCGGCCGCCAGCGCGGGGGTGCCAGGGCCACCGGCCATCGGCGCACCCACGATGGGCGCGGCGATGTCCCAGAAACCCAAAACCATCGGGTTAACTTACCATCGCTCGAAGTTGTTGGGGCAGCGATCGTTTCGTACTGTACGGGCCGAGAACGGCCGCGCCGTAGCGCTTGGTGAGCAGGCGCCGGGCCACCGCATTGACCTCGTCCACCGTGACCTGCTCGATCTGTCGCAACGTGTGTTCGATGCTGCGATGGGCGCCATAGTTGAGTTCGCTGCGACCGATCCGGCTCATCCGGGAGCCGGAATCCTCTAGGCCCAGCACCAGCCCGCCGCGCAGCGACCCTTTGGCGATTCGGCACTCGTCCTCGGTGATGCCGTCGCGGGCCACCGACTCCAATACCGCGGTGGTGACCTTCATGACGTCGGCGAAGCGTTCGGGCAGACAGGCCGCATACACCGACAGCGCGCCGCTGTCGGCGAAGATGTCCAGCGACGAATAGACCGAGTACGCCAGCCCGCGCGCCTCCCGGATCTCCTGGAACAACCGGGAACTCAACCCACCGCCGAGCGCGGTGTGCAACACCGACAACGCCCAGCGGTGCTCCCAGCCGCGCCCGGGCGTGCGGACGCCCAGCGAGACGTGCGTCTGCTCGGCGTCGCGATTGCCCAGCACCAGACCGGGTTCGCCGGTCACTCGGCCCGACCCCTTGCGCGGCGCCAAGGGTCGGCGCCCGCGGACCAGGCGGGCCGCGAAATGCTGGCGGGCCAACGCGACGACCTCGTCGTGGTCGACGTTGCCGGCCACCGCCACGATCATCCGCTCCGGGGTGTAGCGGCGCAGATGAAACGAGTGCAGCTGGGACCGCGACATCTCCGTCACCGACCGCACGCTGCCGATCACCGGCCGGCCCACCGGGTGGTCGCCGAACAACGCCGTCATGAACATGTCGGCCAGCGCGTCCTCGGGGTCGTCGTCGCGCATCGCGATCTCCTCGAGGACCACGTCGCGTTCCAGTTCCACATCCTCGACTGCGCAGCGGCCGTTGAGCACCACGTCAGCGACCAGATCGACGGCCAGCGCCAGGTCGGAGTCCAGCACATGCGCGTAGTAGCAGGTGTGCTCCTTGGCGGTGAAGGCGTTGAGCTCGCCGCCGACGGCGTCCATCGACTGGGCGATGTCTACCGCCGAGCGGGTCGGGGTCGACTTGAACAGCAGATGCTCGAGGAAGTGCGCGGCGCCGGCCACCGTGGTGCCCTCGTCGCGAGAGCCCACCCCGACCCAGACCCCCACAGATGCCGAGCGCACCGCGGGTAGGTGTTCAGTAACGACCCGCAGTCCGCCCGGCAGAGTGGTGCGACGCACGCCTCCCTTTTCCGGGGGCCGTGCGCCCCCGGTGTCAGCTGCTGACCGTCGCGGCATCGGCGGGAGCCGCACCGACAGTCTCGGGAGCCGCAGCGGCGTCGTCGTCGTCCACCAGAACCAGCGAGATCTTGCCCCGCTTGTCGATGTCGGCGATCTCCACCCGCAGCTTGTCGCCGACGTTGACCACGTCCTCGACCTTCGCGATGCGCTTGCCCTTGCCCAGCTTGGAGATGTGCACCAGGCCGTCACGCCCGGGCAGCAACGACACGAACGCACCGAAATCGGTTGTCTTGACCACGGTTCCGAGGAACCGCTCCCCGACCGTCGGCAGCTGCGGGTTGGCGATGGCGTTGATCCGGTCGATCGCGGCCTGCGCGGACGGACCGTCGGTGGCCCCGACGAACACCGTGCCGTCATCCTCGATGGAGATCTGCGCACCGGTTTCCTCGGTGATCGCGTTGATGACCTTGCCCTTGGGCCCGATCACCTCGCCGATCTTGTCCACCGGGACTTTGATGGTGGTGACCCGGGGCGCGTACGGGCTCATCTCGTCGGGCCGGTCGATGGCCTCGGCCATGACCTCGAGAATGGTCAGCCGGGCATCCTTGGCCTGGGCGAGAGCACCCGCGAGCACCTTGGAGGGGATGCCGTCCAGCTTGGTGTCCAGCTGCAGCGCAGTGACGAAGTCCTTGGTACCGGCGCACTTGAAGTCCATGTCGCCGAACGCGTCCTCGGCACCGAGGATGTCGGTGAGCGTCACGTAGCGGGTCTCTCCATCGACGTCGTCGGACACCAGCCCCATCGCGATGCCGGCCACCGGGGCCTTGAGCGGCACCCCGGCGTTGAGCAGCGCGAGCGTGGACGCGCAGACCGATCCCATTGAGGTCGAACCGTTGGAACCGAGGGCCTCGGACACCTGGCGGATCGCGTACGGGAACTCCTCGACGCTGGGCAGCACCGGGATCAAAGCCCGCTCGGCCAGGGCGCCGTGGCCGATCTCGCGCCGCTTGGGCGACCCCACCCGGCCGGTCTCACCGGTGGAGAACGGCGGGAAGTTGTAGTGGTGCATGTAACGCTTGGACGTCTCGGGGCCGAGCGAGTCGATCTGCTGGGCCATCTTGACCATGTCCAGGGTGGTCACACCCAGGATCTGGGTCTCGCCGCGCTCGAACAGCGCGCTGCCGTGCGCCCGAGGCACCACGGAAACCTCGGCCGACAACGCGCGGATGTCGGTAATGCCACGACCGTCGATGCGGAAGTGGTCGGTGAGGATGCGCTGGCGCACCAGCTTCTTGGTCAGCGAGCGGAACGCGGCGCCGATCTCCTTCTCCCGGCCCTCGTAGGTGCCGGCAAGCCGCTCGACGACCTGCGACTTGATCTCGTCGGTGCGCTTGTCGCGCTCGGCCTTGCCGCCGATCGACAGCGCCTCGGTCAGCTCGTCGGTGGCCACCGAGGCGACCGAGTAGTAGACGTCGTCCTCGTAGTCGGGGAAGGTCGGGTATTCGCGCGTGTCTTTCGCGGCCGCGTCGGCCAGCTCCTGCTGGGCGGTGCACAGGGCGGCGATGAACGGCTTGGCGGCCTCGAGCCCTTCGGCGACCACGGTTTCGGTCGGCGCCTGGGCGCCGCCCTCGACCAGCTCGATGACCTTTTCGGTGGCTTCGGCCTCGACCATCATGATCGCGACGTCACCGTCAACCTTCCGGCCGGCGACCACCATGTCGAACACGGCCCGTTCGAGCTGCTCGACGGTGGGGAAAGCGACCCAGGTGCCGTCGATGAGGGCCACCCGGACGCCGCCGACCGGCCCGGAAAACGGCAGCCCGGAGATCTGGGTGGACGCCGACGCGGCATTGATCGCCAGCACGTCGTACAGGTCGTTGGGGTCCAGGCTCAGGATCGTCACCACGACCTGGATCTCGTTGCGCAAACCGTCGACGAACGACGGGCGCAGCGGCCGGTCGATCAGCCGGCAGGTCAGGATCGCGTCGGTGGAGGGACGGCCCTCCCGGCGGAAGAAGGAGCCGGGGATGCGGCCCGCGGCATACATCCGCTCCTCGACATCGATGGTCAGTGGGAAAAAGTCGAAATGTTCTTTCGGGTTCTTGCTGGCGGTGGTCGCCGACAGCAGCATGTTCTCGTCGTCGAGGTAGGCGACCACCGAGCCGGCGGCCTGCAGGGCCAGTCGACCCGTCTCGAAGCGGATGGTGCGGGTGCCGAAGCTCCCGTTGTCGATGGTGGCGGTGGACTCGAAGACGCCTTCTTCGATTTCAGTCGCAGACATAACGTCAGTGCGGCCTCTCTGGTTATTCAGCTGTTTCGCGGGTCGGTGCGGAGCAAACCAGGGAGCAGGGTCTGAATACGGCTACGGCCATCGATCGAAGCTGCCGACCTGCCCCAGATGCTGGGAGCCCGGCAGCCACTACCGAAGACCGCCCGATACAGAGCTGCTTCCCGTGACACGCATGGTGACTCGCAGGAACGGCGCGCGCGGACCGCGAACCGCACCAAGGTGCTCGGGCCGAACCGGCCCAGAACGCCCTCACTCTACACCGAGCTAACTCGCACGAGGGGCAAGACCCGGGGCGAAACCCACCGCCCGACGCGTCCGACCTCTAGTTCCGGGGTGCGCTACTGATGTCCTCGACGCACACGGCGAACCGCCGCTGGGAGTACGTGTAGCCCAGGCCGCTGGCGCACTGGTCCACCGAGACCGGCGGGTCGAGATCTTTGAGGATCTGGGTGGCCCGCTGGCGATTGGCCACCGAAGTGTCGTCGCAGTCGACGCGGAACGGATCGGCGATGTGGTGCGGATCCACGCTCATGCAGCCACCGATCACCCAGTCGATGTCCAGGCAAAGGGTGTTGTTCGATCCGCTGATCGAATTGTGTGTCGAGTACGACGAATCGACGTCACGGGGGCACTGGTCCCGGTCCTTCGCGACGGCGACGACCTTGAAGTTGGACGCCCGGCTACCGCACGGGGCCTTGGCGGCCTGCGGCTGGGCAGGCGTGCCACCCAGCTCGAGGCAGTCCCCCACTGTGAATTCGCTGAGGTCGGAGCCGCTTTTCCCCGCCGAACACCCGGTCACCGCGCCGATGAGGAGGGCCAGAACGACGGCCGCAGCGGCGCCTAACGCGCCTTGGGTCAGCGGCGCAGACCCAGCCGCTCGATCAGCGAACGGTACCGCTCCACGTCGACCTGGGTCAGGTACTTGACCAGCCGCTTGCGGCGGCCGACCAGCAGCAGCAAGCCGCGGCGGGAGTGGTGGTCGTGCTTGTGGACCTTGAGGTGCTCGGTGAGATCGGCGATGCGCTTGGTCAGCAGCGCGATCTGCGCCTCCGGTGATCCGGTGTCGGTCTCGTGCAGACCGTAAGACTTCAGAATTTCTTTCTTCTGCTCGGCAGTAAGCGCCACGAAAATATCTCCATCAATAGGTCCGCGATCAGGGATTCACAGCGCGGCCACCGCGAACCGCAGCACGCGCCGATGTCGTCGGGCAGTCTAGCAGGGGCGCGGGGCCGGTCGTTCTTGCCTAGGTGAGCAGGGCGCGGGTGCGCTCGGTGTCCCTGCCGATCTCCTCGACCAGGTCGTCGATCGAGTCGTACTTCTGCTGACCGCGGATGCGCGAGACGAAGTCCAGTGCCACATGCTGGCCGTACAGGTCGGCGGCGGTGTCCAAGACGAATGCCTCCACGGTCCGGGTGCGTCCGGAGAACGTCGGGTTGGTGCCGACGGACACCGCAGCCTGATAGCGCTCACCGGGAACGACGGTGCCGGTCACCGGCCCATGCCCGAGCACGGTGAACCAGGCGGCGTACACGCCGTCGGCGGGAATGGCCGAATACATCGGCGGCGCCACGTTCGCGGTGGGAAATCCCAGCTCGGCGCCGCGTCCGTAGCCCCGCACGACGACACCTTCGACGCGGTGCGGGCGGCCCAGCGCTTCGGTGGCCGCCAACACGTCGCCGGCGTCCACGCAGGACCTGATGTAGGTGGACGAAAACGTGACGGTCTCATTGCTGTGGTGTTCGGACAGCAGGGACATCGCCTCGACCGCGAACCCGAACCGGTCGCCGGCCTTCCGCAGGGTGTCGACGCTGCCGGCCGCCTTCTTGCCGAAAGTGAAGTTCTCCCCCACCACCACCTCCACCACGTGCAGGTGCTCCACCAGCAGCTCGTGAATGTAGCGCTCAGGAGTGAGCTTCATGAAGTCGGTGGTGAACGGCATCACCAGGAAGACGTTGATGCCCAGGTCTTCGACCAGTTCGGCGCGGCGGGTCAGCGTGGTCAGCTGGGCCGGGTGGCTGCCCGGATAGACGACCTCCATCGGGTGCGGATCGAACGTCATCAGCACCGACGGCACGCCGCGGGCACGGCTCGCCTTCACCGCGTGCGCGATCAGCTCGGCGTGCCCACGGTGCACGCCGTCGAAGACCCCTATGGTGAGCACACATCTGCCCCAGTCCGTGGGGATCTCGTCCTGACCGCGCCACCGCTGCACGACCGTAAGCCTACGGCGCGCGGTGGAACATTCGCACTCGTGTGTGTGCTGCACGGCTCAGCCCCGTCCAACCCTGCATTGTTGTTCTGGGCGGGCACCCCATTCGTACTTCGTCTCATACTGCTGCCGAGACTCTCCGGACCCGTGCCTAACCAGGTCCGGCCGCCCCGCTCGACATTCAGACTCGCCGAGCCATTGCTCCAAGGCGCACGGGCGGAGTCATCCCTGTTGGCCGTCAGTGCCGGAGGCGCCTTGGGAACCGTTGCCGCCCACCGAACCCACGGCACCCCCAGCACCGGTGAGAACGCCGCCGGACCCGCCCGCTCCACCGCTGCCTCCAACGCCCGCGGCTCCACCACCACCGCCGTCACCGCCGTCACCAACGATGCCTTGATACGCGCCAGGTCCGCCGGCGGCGCCACCCGCGGCTCCGTTGCCGCCCTGGCCACCGGCGCCGCCGTCACCGCCGCTGCCGCCGGCTCCGCCGGCCCCGCCGATCCCTGCCAGCAGCCCGGACGCGCCGCCCTGACCGCCGGCTCCGCCGGCGCCACCGACACCACCGTCGCCACCAGCGCCGCCGTCACCCCCATCACCGCCGTTGCCGGCGGCGGCACCACTGGCATTTGCACTTTCGTTGACCATGCCAACAGCGCCGGCACCGCCCATGCCGCCGGCACCACCGATGTCACCGGCGCCCCCGTGGCCACCAATCCCCCCCATGCCGCCGGCACCACCGTTGCCGACCAGCAGCCCCCCGCGACCCCCGTCACCGCCAGCACCGCCCGTTCCGCCGGCGCTGCCGAACGCTCCGCTACCACCCACGCCGCCTGGGCCGCCCATGCCACCCAGTGCGATACCAGCGCCAGCGGGTATGGACACACCTGCGCTACCGCCGGCACCGCCAGCACCGCCCGTTCCACCCAAGACTCCGCCCGGCGCCCCGTCACCCCCCGTTCCCCCATAGGCCAACGCGGCGCCGCCAGAGGCTTCGCCATCGTTGACAATCGCTGCGCCACCTCCGCCACCGGCACCGCCAGTGGCGCCTGCACCGGCTGAGCCCCCCGCACCGCCCGCACCGCCAGCCGCCTGGATGTAGTTCGAACCGCCACTTACACCCGTCGCTGTAGCTGAGCCGCCATTACCTCCGGCGCCGCCGTCAATCCCGGCACCACCAGCAGCACCCGAGGTCCCCGCACTACCCGCAATTTCAAAGTCGCCGCCGCCGTAGGTCAGCTGAGTGGTCGTCCCGTCTCTTCCCCCGGCAGCGGTGGTGCCGTTGGGGGTGGCATTGGTCCCGTCGGCCCCAGCCAACCCGGTCCCGCCCTGACCGCCACCACCACCACTGCCGAACCACACCGCACTGCCCCCATCCCCACCCCGACCAGCAACACCACCATTGACGCCCGCCACAGCAGCCCCACCGGTCCCCCCCACACCACCATTGCCATACAACCACCCGCCAGTACCACCACTACCCCCCGCCGCCCCCGCACCACCTCGCCCACCAGCCCCACCACTGCCCCACAACCCCGCACTGCCCCCCACACCACCAGCCACACCCGCAGCCGTACTCACCCCACCACTACCACCATTGCCATACAAAAGCCCCCCCGCACCACCAGGCTGCCCCACCCCATTAACCGTCCCCCCCGCCGCACCATCGCCCACCAACGGCCGCCCCAACAACGACTCAGTAGGCCCATTCACCGCACCCCACACCTGCTGCTCCAAGCTCTGCAACGCCGACACCCCAGCAGCCTCAGCACTGGCATAAGAACCAGCGCTAGCCGCCAGCGCCTCCACCAGCCGGCGATGAAACACCGCCACCTGCCTGCTCACCGCCTGATAAGCCAACCCATGCTCACTGAACACACCCGCCACCGCCGCAGACACCTCATCAGCACCCGCCGCCATCAGCTCCGTCGTCGAGGCCGCCACCGCCGAACTCGCTGTCGTCACCACCGACCCAACATCGGCCACCTCACCAACCGCAACACCCACCAGCTCCGGCACAACACGCAAATACGACACCACCGACTCCTTGATTGAAAGAACTTTCGGGTTTGGCGGGAATGTGTCCGGCAGTCGCGGGGTTCCCGTTGCACTGATTGGGCGCGCGCTAGTCGTCTACACCCGTGGGCCTAAAGGCGCGGGGAAGCCCGCGCGCATCTGTGCCGGCGCTTCCATAAGCTCCTGCGCGGCGTTTCGCTAATCACCAGGTCCCCAGTTGCGGCGCTGCCTAGCTCCGGCGCGGTCCCGCGTACAAGACATCAGCGCCTCCTCACGAACGCACGGGCTTGAGGCATGGGCCGAGCAATCTCGTTGGCGACCACACCGCCTGGGGCATTGTTGAGGCAATTCTCACTTACGAACTAATCATCAGTCAAGTTTCCTGAATAAATCCTCATAATCAATCGCTCCGCGAAGAAGGCCCCGGCCACCGACGTGCGTCACCGACTGGTCACCAAACCTCCGGTGCTACGTGTTCCAACAGACCAGATGAGCCGCAGCGACCGGTCTGATCGGACCGTCGGAGCCTTTCGTGCCGCAAGCTCCGACCACACCTCTGCACTCACCTGCCGCACCTGCGGGGTATGCGGGCGAGCCAGCCCGCGGCACTACCTGGACACCTGCCGGGGCCGTCGCTGCCACCGATGCCACCGCAGCCGCCGTTTTTCGCGGTCCCGCAGCCCTCGGACCAGTCGGCACCACCGACCGGGCTCGGCGCGGTGGAGCAGGCGCCGACATCGGCAATCACGCAAGCGGCCTAAACTTTCACATTGTGAAGGCTGACGACGAGCCTGGCGGTCTCACCGCGGTTGCCCAGGACTATTTGAAGGTCATTTGGACGGCCCAGGAATGGTCGCTGGAGAAGGTCAGCACCAAGATGCTGGCGGAGAAGATTGGCGTGTCAGCCAGTACAGCTTCAGAGTCCGTCCGCAAACTCGCCGAGCAGGGCCTGGTCAACCACGCCAAGTACGGTGCGGTGACCTTGACCGATGCCGGCCGGCGAGCGGCGCTGGCAATGGTGCGTCGCCACCGACTGATCGAGGCATTCCTGGTCAACGAGCTTGGCTATGGGTGGGACGAAGTGCACGATGAAGCGGAGATTCTCGAGCACGCGGTGTCGGATCGACTGGTAGCGCGTATCGACGCGAAGCTGGGCTTTCCGCGCCGCGATCCGCACGGCGATCCCATTCCGGCCCCTGATGGACAGGTGCCGACTCCCCCGGCACGTCAATTGTGGGACTGCCTCAACGGTGAGACCGGCTCCGTGGCCCGCATCTCTGATGCCGACCCAGAAATGCTGCGATATTTCGACAGTGTCGGAATCAGCCTGGATTCGCGGCTGCGGGTGGTCACCCGGCGGGAATTCGCCGGCACGATCACGGTAGCGATCGAATCGAAGGGGGACACGGTCACGAGCCTCGAACTAGGCAGGCCCGCCGCACGAGCGATTTGGGTGGTGGGTTAGCGCTCGCCCACGGCTGCTTCGAATGCCGTAAGCCGCCCGCGTCGCAGACCTAGCCCCCCCCCCCGGGGAACGCCGTGGCGTCTGCGGCTGTTGCCGTGCAGCCGCACGACCCAGTTAAGGCGAACCATTCAGCGTTGCCGGGATGCGCGAGGATGCCGGTGCCGGAGATTACGCGACCCACCTTGACTGAGGATAATTTCGCATGTGAGACTTTGTTCAGTCTATGCGTTGAGGTACCCGTCATGGTCAGCGAACAAACCGATGCCGGTGATTTCCGATCACGCATGTGCGCGACTTACCCAAAAGCTCGGGCCAACATCTCGCCGAAGTCCGCCAGCCCCACCATTCGAGCAGGCAATTGCGTCGCAGCGAAGACATCGCGGCCCGCTTTCGCTTCGGCCCGCGTCACGGCCGGGCTAGCGCGGGCTGCAGCAAATGTGCGGCGCCACCGAAAGAAATATTTCACCGCCGGAAGGAGACAAAGGTGTCACAACTTCGAGTAGCCCTGGGATTGCTCGACGCGGCGGCCGGGGATATGGCCCAGCTCGGCATGGCAATCGATGACGCCAATGCGTCTGCTCTGGCCTCTACCACCCGGATGGTCGCGGCCGGCGCCGATGAGGTGTCGACTGCGATCGCTGCACTATTCAGCGAACACGGGCAAGCCTACGAGGCGGTGAGCGCACGGGCAGCGGCGTTTCACCGTGAATTCATGCAAGCCCTCCACACCGGGGCAGGCTGGTATGCCGGCGCCGAAGCCACCAATGTGTCGCCGCTTCAGCTGATCGAGCAACAGGTGCTGGCAGCGGTCAACGCACCCAGCCAGGTGCTGACCGGCCGTCCGCTGATCGGCGACGGGGCCAATGCGGCCACGCCGGGCGGTAACGGTGGTGCTGGCGGCTGGCTTTACGGGAATGGGGGTGCCGGTGCGGCCGGGGGGGCCGGACAATCCGGGGGTCGCGGCGGGGATGCCGGGCTGATTGGCAATGGCGGTGCCGGCGGCCAAGGCGGACCCGGGCAATCGGGCGGGTCCGGCGGTAACGCGTGGCTCTGGGGCAACGGCGGTGCCGGCGGTGCCGGCGGTGCCGGCGCGCCCGGCGCGCCCGCTGTCAATCCCGCCCAGCACGTAGTTCTCCCCGCAGCTCCCCCCGGTGCCAACGGCGCACCTTCCACGGGTCAGGGCGGCCAACCCGGTGCGAACGGCATCGCCGTCGGGCAGCCGGGCGGCAACGGCGGGACCGGAGCCCAAGGTGACCTGAGCGGAGGCACAGGAGGCGGCGGAGGCGGCGCCGGCGGGGCTGGTGCGTCCGGCGCCCCCGGGGGTACCGGCGGCGCCGGAGGAAAAGCCACCGGCGGGGGCGGTGGGGGCGGCGGTGCCGGCGGCCCTGGCGGCGCGGGCGCCACCGGTGGCAACGGCGGCTCCGGCGGGGACGGCAACTTTCTCGGTTCCATCGGCGGCGGCGGTGGGGGCGGCGGCGGGATCGGGGGTGCAGGTGGCACTGGCAACTTCACCTCTGCGGGCGACCCCGGGGGTGGAATCGCCGGCGGTGCCGGCGGCGTCGTCCCGAAGGGCGGTGGCGCAGGCGGTGGCGTCGGCGGTGGAGCCGGCGGAGCCGGCCAGTTCGGTGTGCCCAGCCCCAATGGTGGCGGCGGCGGGGGGGCGGGTGGCCCGGGCGGGATAGGAGCCGACGGTGGCAACGGCGGCAACGGCGGCGCCGGGCACGGAAGCGGTGCGGGAACCATCGACGGCAGCCCTGGCTTCGGGGGCGAGGGGGGCGCCGGCGGCACCGGAGGTGACGGCAGCTCCGGGGGCGCCGGCCAACTCGGCGGTGCCGGTGGCGCCGGTGGTAACGGCGGGCTTCTCTTCGGCAACGGTGGCGAGGGCGGCCAGGGCGGTAACGGCGGCCACGGCGGTGTCGGCGCCATCGGCGGCAACGGCGGCAACGGCGGCAACGGCGGGCTCGGCAACGACGGCGCAGACGGCGGCGACGGCGGCGACGGCGGCAAAGGCGGCAAGGGTGGAGACGGCGGCGATGGCGGCAATGGAGGTCTGGGCGGCCGCGGGGGTGCCCGAGGCCTGTTCGGCCAGCCGGGCGTCCATGGCGCCGGTGGCTCGGGCGGAGTCGGCGGCGACGGTAGCGTTGGCGGCGCGGGCGGCGCCGCCGGTGCAGGGGGCACCGCTACCGGCGGGGGTAACAACGGCAACTCCGGCAATGACGGGTCACCCGGCGAGACGGGGGCAGTCGGCAACGCCGGGATCGCTGGCGCGGGCGGTTACTGACCCCGTCCCCCTCTTGCTCATCTGGCCTCGCTCATCTGGACTCGGCTTTACGCGAGCCGGCCAACGGGCGCACACCAAGACTGCGGTCTAGGCACCCCGAGCAGCGTTGCTTTCGATTGATTCGATGATTTCGGCAGCAGAATCCATGATGGCGTCGAGTTCGCACGTGCGGGCCGAGGCAATCAATTCGCAGGGGTGCCCCACTGGCGCAGCGAACTAGGTTCAAGGCCCCAGCCGCGGCCGCGGAGGTGGCAGAACCAGCGGACCCTGCGGGGGCGGGGGGCCAATCGGAGGGGGCGATGGCTCGCTCGACCTGCTGGTAGTGGTAGCTGTGGCCGAGGTCTGGGTCGACGGAGCGGTCGTCGTGTCGGGCGCCGACGCCTCGGTTGTTGGCACCAGGGTGGTGGCCGGCGAAGTCGAGGAGGGCGCTGCGACGGTCGCCGTCGGAATCAGCGCCGAGACCGACGGGGACGTTGGGACCGATGCGCGCGGCATTTCTGATTCCGTTGGGGTCAGCGAGAGATTCGTGGTTGCTGAGGGTTGAGGGGAGGTCCATAACGGTGTCCTACCACCGGGCACGCCATCCTGTCCGCCGCAAAGCACCACCAGGCCAAAGATGATGAACCCGATCGTCGCGGCGGCGAACGCGCCGAATCCCATCAACACCGCAGCGGTGCGATGCCAGCCCGTCAGCTCAGCCCACTGTTCGTCCTCGTCGTCGCGCCCGTGTCCTTGGCTGTAGCCGTAGTAGTCGGGTTCAGCGGCACTGTGGTGGCCGCTTTGGCCGTACGCCAACTCTGCCGCTTCCGTGCTTGCAGACACGTCCTCCCAGGCGCGGGCGCCCTCATTTCTCTGGGCTGACATCGCAGATCCTTCCATCGTGATGATGGCCGGGAACGCAGCAAGGATGGGCATCGCGATCGCCTAGCAGAAGCCACATCGACGCTGTCACTACGCCGAACCCTGCCGCAAAACTCCTGAACAGCATCTTCCAAGGCTCAGCCGGGCAATCCGTCGGCGCCGGTCGCGCCTACAGCGCCTGGCTGGCCAGCGGGTCCGGCCTGGCCGTTTACGAAGCCGGTCCCAGCGCCTCCACCAACGCCGCCGCTACCGCCGGACCCGCCGCCACCACCACTGCCGCCCGCACCAGGGGCGCCAGCAAGGCCGAACAGCCCGCCGGCGCCACCGGCTCCCCCGTTTCCGCCGGTGCCACCGTCTCCGCCCTGACCGCCGGAGCCACCGCTCCCGCCGTTACCCCCATGCCCCTGGAGATAGGACGTCTGCCCGCTCCCGCCGGTGCCCCCTTTGCCGCCGGCGCCGCCGTCCGCACCGATGCCGCCGAACCCGGCGTTGCCACCGTGCCCGCCAGCGCCCCCATTACCCACCAGCCACCCGCCGCGACCGCCGACGCCACCAGAGCCGCCGTTGCCGCCAGCGCCAGCTGCAGCGCCGACGCCCCCAGCACCGCCGAGCCCACCGGGACCGCCGGCGTTGCCGAAGGCAGTGCCGCCGGTACCGCCCGTCCCACCCGCCGCGCCGATGCCGCCGACGCCGCCGACACCACCCGCAGCGCCCACGACGCCAGACGCACCGACCCCGCCGGTGCCGCCGGTGCCGCCCTGGGCGCCGACACCACCAGCGCCACCGGTGCCACCCGTGCCGCCTCCGCCGGTGCCGCCGGTCCCGCCGGTGCCGCCGGTGCCGCCGGGTGCACCGAATCCGCCGCTGCCTCCCAGGCCGCCTTTACCCCCCGTTTGGCCTAGACCGCCGGAGCCCCCGGTGCCGCCGGCCTGACCCAGAGTGGTGGAACTGACGCCATCTTGGCCGTTCCCTCCGTTGCCTCCAACAGCTGTGCCGAAGGCACCATTTGCGCCAGGACCTGCTGCGGGCCCCTGCGGAAGAGGGGTCGGGTTGACGCCATGAGCCCCCGAGGCTCCCAGCCCGCCATTGCCGGCCGCCCCACCCTGGCCCCATACGCCGGCGGATCCGCCATGGCCGCCATTGCCACCAATTCCCCCAGGCACGATTGCGTTGCCGCCGTTGCCACCCGCCCCACCGGACCCGTAGAGAAATCCCCCGGCGCCGCCATTACCGCCGGCCGCCCCGGGTGCACCCACGCCGCCGAGACCACCATTGCCGAAGAGCCCCGCCGCGCCGCCGTTGCCGCCATTCGGGTGTGCGCCCCCACCTGACCCACCGTTGCCGCCGTTGCCGAATAGCAGCCCGCCCGGTCCGCCGTCCTGCCCTGTTCCTGGCGCGCCGTTGGTGCCGTCACCAATCAGGGGCCGCCCTATCAGAGCCTGCGATGGCGCGTTGATTGCGGCGAACACCTGTTCTTGGAGCGCCTGCAACGGTGAGGCACCGGCGGCCTCCGCCACAGCGTATGTGGTGGCACTGCCCGCGAGGGCTTGCATGAATCGGTTGTGAAAAGCCGCTGCTTGCGCGCTCATCGCTTGATAGGCCTGGCCGTGGTCGGCGAATATCGCCGCGATCGCGGCCGACACCTCGTCGGCACCGGCACTGAGCAGCCCCGTCGTGGAGACCTTGGCGGCAGCGTTCGCCGCGACGACCGCCTGTTCCACGTCGGTCAGGTCACCAACCGCTGCGTCGATCCAATCTGGTGTCACCAGCACATACGACATAGTCAGCCCCTTTCGATCGCGCCAACCGAGACTGCGCTGCCGCATGACTGCGCTGACGGCTACAACTGCGCACCTCGCCCGATTTTTGTGAGGTTAGTATCAGTTATGAACATTACTTCAGTCAACCAAATTGTGACAAACTCTTGCTTCCCGTTGCCGCAAGCAACCAACCCGACGCGACGCTGACGGCCGCCGGGGGCATCCCCCCTGCCCAGGTTGTGCGCCGCGACCGACCCGCCGACGTCGGCCAGCGATCCGGACGCACTCGAGACACCGCTGGTCCTGGGCTTCGAGACAGGAGGGCACACCCGCAGCGCGTCGAACTGCTACCGATGCAAATCGCGTGACCGCAACCAGGCCGATGATCGACTGGGGCAGGACATGGGCGTAGCAATTGGCGACTCACACCCTGTCGTCCCTTGGCGATGTGGTCACCTGGGCCTCGCTCTGCCCGCTCAGCTCGTCAACGACTTCGTTTCGCGCGCAGGATCTTCCACGCGGTACGCCACCAAATAGCCACTGCCACCGATCAAGTGCACGGCGTGCGGCACCGCATCAGGATCAATCCGGAAACTGGCTGCACAGAGACCGACCGACCACGAGAGCACCGCGCGGTCCCGCTGACCGAGTCCGGGCGGCGGGCGGCGCTGAACCTGCTACGACGGCGCCAGCGGGAAAGTGGCCGCATCTCTGACGCAGACCCGGAGGTGCTTCGTTATCTCGACACCCTCGGGATCAACCTCGACTCCCCGTTGCGGGTGCTGACGCGGTGCGAATTCGCCGGCATGATCTCCGTCGCGGTGTCATCGGGGGACGGCGCGGCGACCACCGTGGAGTTGGGCAGCCCTGCAGCGCGGGCGCTCTGGACGGTGGGATGAATCGTCCCGCTGACGAATCCGTCACCACGACGAAGGTGTTGCCGTGCAACTCGAGCCACAGCACGCCTGAAGTTACCAACGCCTCCGGGACGCGGTGTGCCGGTGTGAGGGCCTCGGGGTCGACGCCGGGTTCAGTTGGGATCACTTGTTTCCGCTCTATAGTGATGCCGACGGCGCCCACTTCGAATGTTGGACGATGCTCAGCGCCTGGGCCGAGCAGACCTCGCGAATTGAATTGGGCCCGTTGGTCAGTTGCAACTCCTACCGCAACCCGGAACCTCTTGCCGACATGGCGCGCACTTGTCGATCACATCTGCAGGGCCGGCTGATCCTGGGCGTCGGAGCCGGTTGGACGCGGCGGGACTACGACGAGTACGGCTTCGTGTTCGGCACTGCAGCAAGCCGTATCGACGATATCGCGGCGGCGTTGCCTCGCATCAAACGCCGGCTCGGATGGTGCATCCGGAACCGGTCGGCGACATTCCGTTGCTGATCGGCGGTCAAGGCGAGCGCAAGACACTGCGCCCGGTGGCCGAGCATGCCGACATCTGGCATAGCCTCACCACTCCGGAAGAATACGGGTTGAAGTCCGGTGTGCTGGCCGCACACTGCGAAGCGCTGGCGTGGGATCCCGGCCCCATCGAGCGCTCAGGGGCGATCTGGGGAGAGATCGTCACCGGCCGTGACCGCGGCGGACTCATCGCCCGCGGGCAGGCGCTAGCCGACCTCGGCGTCACGCTGCCGACGATCGGCTGCGACGGTCCAGATTACGATCTGACCGGTGCGGCAGCACTGTGCCGCTGGCGTGACACCCGCTGATATCAGCCGGTCAACAGCCCCTTGGCGATGTGGGTCACCTGGACCTCGTTGCTGCCCGCGTAGATCATCAGCGATTTTGCATCGCGCGCAAGCTGTTCTACGCGGTATTCCGCCATATAGCCGTTGCCACCGAACAATTGCACGGCATCCATCGCGACATCGGTGGCGGCCTCCGACGAGTACAGCTTGATCGCCGACGCCTCGGCCAGCGTCAGCGCCTTGCCGGTCCGTTGACGCTCGATGGTGTGAAAAACCATGTTCTGCACGTTCATTCGGGCGATCTCCATTTTCGCCAGCTTGAGCTGGATCAACTGGAACTGCCCGATGTTCTTGCCCCACAACGTGCGACTTTTCGCGTAGTCCACACACAGCCGGTGGCACTCGTTGATGATGCCCAGCGCCATCATGGCGATGCCGATCCGTTCAGCGGCAAAATTGGCGCGGGCACTTTCTCTGCCGTCACCGTCGCCGGGGTTCTCGCTCTCACCGAGCAACCGGTCCGGGCTCAGCCGCACGTTGTCGAAGAACAACTCACCCGTCGGCGAGGACATCATGCCCATCTTCTTGAACGGCTTGCCCTGGGTGAGTCCAGGCATGCCGGAATCGAGCACGAACACCAGCACCGGCCGGTTGCGCTTGTCCGCCTGGCCGTCGTCCAGCTTGGCGTAGACCACCAGCACGTCGGCGTACGGGCCGTTGGTGATGAATGTCTTCTGGCCGTTGAGGATGTAGTCCTGCCCGTCCCGCCTGACATAGGTCTTCATGCCACCGAACGCATCCGAGCCGGAGTCGGGTTCGGTGATGGCCCAAGCGGCGATCTTGTTGAGCGTCATCAGGTCCGGCAGCCAGCGTTCCTTTTGGGCCAGGGTGCCGCGGCTCATGATGGTCGCCGCGCCCAAGCCCAGGCTGACCGATGCGGTGCTCAGCAGCCCGATGCTGACCCGGGCGATTTCGGAGACCAGCACGGCCACCATCGACGCCTGCGCGGCCATTCCGCCGGATTCCTCCGCACCGTCCTGCTTTTCGTCTGTCCCCGCGCGGTCGCGGTCGAGCATCTTCTTCACCGACTCCGCGGCCAACGCGTCCAATCCGAATTGACTGAACAGTTTGCGCGCGATCGGATAAGGCGGCATCTCGCCGGTCTCCAGCGCGTCCAGGTTGGGCCGGATCTCCTTGTCGACGAACTGACGGACGGTGTCGCGCACCATCAGATCGGTTTCGGACCACTCGATCACGGCTCAGCGCTCGGCGCGCTGGTAGGCGGTGACGACGGCGGCGCCGCCCAGACCGATGTTGTGTTGCAGTGCGGCGTTGACGTTGTCCACCTGCCGTTTGTCTGCGGTCCCGCGCAGTTGCCAGGTGAGTTCGGAGCACTGCGCCAACCCGGTCGCGCCGAGCGGATGACCCTTGGAGATCAGCCCGCCCGACGGGTTGACCACCCAGCGTCCGCCGTAGGTGGTCTGGTTGTCGTCGATCAGCTTGGGCGCCTCGCCCTGCCCGCACAGACCCAGCGCCTCATACAGCAGCAACTCGTTGGCGGAGAAACAGTCGTGCAGTTCGACCACCTGGAAATCGTCGGGACCTAGCCCGGACTGCTGGTAAACCTGCTGGGCTGCTTGCACATTCATGTCGTAGCCGATGACGTTGCGGGCGCTGCCGTCGAAGGTGGAGGCGAAGTCGGTGGTCATGGACTGCCCGACGATCTCCACCGCCTGCCCGGCCAGGTCGTGCCTGGCGACGTAGTCCTCGCTGGCGAGCACCACCGCGGCCGAGCCGTCGGAGGTGGGCGAGCACTGCAGTTTGGTGAGCGGGTCGGAGATCATCTTCGCGGCCAGGATGTCATCGAGGGTGTACTCGTCCTGGAACTGGGCGTACGGGTTGTTCACCGAATGCTTGTGGTTCTTGTAGCCGATCTTGGCGAAATGTTCCGCGGTGGTGCCGTACTTCTTCATGTGCTCGCGGCCGGCCGCCCCGAACATCCACGGCGCCACCGGGAAGGCGAACTCGTCGATCTCGGCCAGCGCCTTGACGTGCCGGCCCAGCGGTGACTCCCGGTCGTTGGCACCCCCCTGCAGCGCGCCGGGCTGCATCTTCTCGAAACCCAACGCCAGCACACAGTCGGCCAGCCCACCCCGGATAGCCTGCGCGCCCAGGTACAGCGCGGTGGAGCCCGTCGAACAGTTGTTGTTGACATTGACGATCGGGATTCCAGTCATGCCGAGTTCGTAGAGGGCGCGCTGTCCGCAGGTGGAGTCGCCGGCCACGTACCCGACGTAACCGTGCTCGATCTCGGTGTAGTCGACCCCGGCGTCCTGCAGGGCGTTGGTGCCGGACTCCTTGGCCATCTGCGGGTAGTCCCAGCCTTCGCGGCGGCCTGGCTTCTCGAACTTCGTCATCCCGACTCCCACGACGAAGACCTTGTTGCGACTCTTAGCAGGCATCTTTGCCCCTCCACCTCGATTGACTCGCATCCCAGTGTGCAACTCGGCTTGGCGAGGCCGCAGACCGGGGCTGTCCGGGCGTCGAGCCTGTAAATCTGGAGGGCCCCCTCTCGCACTTTGGCTACAGATCTGCAGCCTCGGTGAAGGCGAACCGGACTGCATCGTCGCCGGGCGGGGCTCGATTGCCCGCCTCCTCCTCAGTCCGAACCGGACGGCATCGTCGCCGGGCGGGGCTCGATCGCCCGCCTCCTCCTCAGTCCGAACCGGACGGCATCGTCGCCGGGCGGGGCTCGATCGCCCGCCTCCTCCTCAGTCCGAACCGGACTGCATCGTCGCCGGGCGGGGCTCGATTGCCCGCCTCCTCCTCAGTCCGAACCGGACTGCATCGTCGCCGGGCGGGGCTCGATTGCCCGCCTCCTCCTCAGTCCGAACTGGACTGCATCGTCGCCGGGCGGATCACAACCACCGATTTGGTGCGGCGGCCCTCGTCGCGCAACAGCGCGATCACCCGGCCGTCGGCGGCGCCGGCCGCATAGACGCCGTCGATCCCGGCGGCGGTCAGGGCCCGGCCGTTGGCGGCGGCGTCGGCCTCCTCCGCGGTGAGGTCGCGGCGCGCGAACATCAACAGGCAGGCCTCGTCGAGGCTCAGCGACAAGCCCGGGTGCTCGGCCAGATCCTCAAGCGTCACCGCATGGCTCAGGTCGAAGTGGCCGACCCGGGTACGGCGCAACGCGGTCAGATGGCCGCCGACCCCCAGGGCATCGCCGAGATCGCGCGCCAGCGCACGGATGTAGGTGCCCGACGAGCAGTCGACCTCCACGTCGAGGTCGATCAAGCCCTCACCGCGTCGCGTCGCCCGCACCTCGAACCGTTCGATCCGCACCGGCCGGGCCTGCAGTTCGACGGCCTGGCCCTCGCGCGCCAGTTGGTAAGCGCGCCGGCCGCCGACCTTGATCGCGCTCACCGCCGACGGCACCTGGCTGATGTCACCGCGCAACGCGGTCAGCGCCGATTCGATCTCCTGATCGGTGACGTGGTCGGCCGCAACCGACTGCAGCGGTTCACCTTCCGCGTCATCGGTCGACGTAGCCTGGCCGAGCCGGACGGTGGCCGCGTAGGACTTCGACGTCGCGGTCAACAATCCGAGGATCTTCGTGGCACGCTCGATGCCCAGCACCAGCACGCCGGTGGCCATTGGATCCAGCGTTCCGGCATGGCCCACCCGGCGGGTGGCAAAGATCCGGCGACAGCGCCCGACGACGTCGTGACTGGTCATCCCGGCGGGTTTGTCGACGACAACGAGCCCGGCAACGGTCATAACACGATCGCGGTGAGCACCAGACCGCGCTCCACCGACCAGCGCCCGGTCAGCGACGTCAACGGCGGACCCGACAGAGCGGACGGATCGATCAGGATGCGGGAGACGAATCGCCCGTCGGCCGTGAACGTGATGTGCGCGTCCTCGAAGCCCAGCCAGCGCTTGGTCAGCGGGAACCACGCCTTGTACGTGGCTTCCTTGGCACAGAACAGGATCCGGTCCCAGTGCAGCCCGGACGGCAGCACCGCGGGAATCTCGGCGCGCTCGGCCGGCAGGCTGATCGCATCCAGCACGCCGTTGGGCAGGACATCGTGTGGCTCGGCGTCGATACCCACGGACCGGACCCGTCCGTCGCGTCCGACCACTGCGCCGCGGTAGCCGGTGCAATGGGTGAGGCTGCCCACGACGCCGTCAGGCCAGCACGGTTCGCCCTTGTCGCCCTTGAGGATCGGCACCGGAGACACGCCGATCTCGCCGAGCGCCACGCGGGCGCAGTGCCGCACGGTGATGAATTCGTTGCGGCGCTTGGCCACCGACCTGGCGATCAGCGGCTCCTCCTCGGGCAGCGGTGCGAGATCCGGCGGGTCCGAGTACAGCTCGGCATGGCCCAGCTCGTCGACCAAGGTGCCGGGCAGCAGCGACGACACCAGCGTGCGTGGGGTCATCGGGACTGCCGCTGCCGCAGGCGTTCCTGAAACTGGGCGTGCTGCGCCCTCATCTCAGGGGTGATGGTGAAGTGCCCGCCGAAGTCGTTGAGGTAGCCGGGCGCATACTGCGGATCGGGCAGCACCTGGCGCAGCCAGCTGTAGGGCTTACGGCGCCGCCATTCACGCGGGTATCCCACCGACACCTCTTCGAATCGCACATCGTCGTACCAGGTGGTGCGCGGGATGTGCAGGTGGCCGTAGACCGAGCAGATCGCGTTGTAGCGGGTGTGCCAATCGGCGGTCTTGGTGGTGCCGCACCACAGCGCGAACTCGGGGTAGAACAGCGCGTCGCAGGGGTCGCGCACCAGCGGGAAATGGTTGACCAGCACCGTCGGCTGCATCCAGTCGAGTTGTTCGAGGCGAGCCTTGGTCTTGCTGACCCGCTCGCGGCACCAGGCGTCGCGGGTGGCGTACGGCTCGCAGGACAGCAGGAACTCGTCGGTGCACACCACGTTGCGTTCCTTGGCGATGGCCAGGCCCTCGGCCTTCGTGGCCGCGCCGTTGGGCAGGAACGAATAGTCGTAGAGCAGGAACATCGGCACGATGGTGGCCGGGCCGCCCCGTTCGGTCCACACCGGGAACGGGTGCTCGGGGGTGACCACGCCCATCTCGTCGCACATGTTGACCAGGTAGTCGTAGCGGTTGCGGCCGAAGATCTGCAGCGGGTCCTTGTTGGTGGTCCACAGTTCGTGGTTGCCCGGCACCCAGATCACCTTTGCGAACCGCCGCCGCAGCAGATCCAGCGCCCAGCGGATCTCGTCGGTACGTTCGGCTACGTCCCCGCAGACGATCAGCCAGTCATCCGGCGACGACGGGTGCAGCGACTCGGTGACGGGCTTGTTTCCCAGGTGGCCGGTGTGCAGATCGGAGACAGCCCACAGCGTCGGCTGTCCGCCGCCCGTCGGCTCATGTCCTGCCACGATTAACCACCCTAGCGATCCGCAGTGGATTGCCCCGTTTCGCTTACGGCTGCCTAGCAGCGACTTGTACACTCCCGGCAAGAGGATCGCCGGGAGCAGGGGGTGTCGTGTTCGCCAAGGTGCGTCTGGCCGCAGCGTTGAGTGCGCTGGTCACAGCGGTGATCGTGGGCTTCGACTATGCTCCCCCGGTTCCCCGGGCCCACGGGCCGGTCGAGTTGCGCTCGACGGCTCAGCCGATGGAAACCACCATGAAGAGCCCGATCGTGGCGACGTCCGACCCGAGCCCGTTCGATCCCTGCACCGACATACCGTTCGACGCGGTGCAGCGGCTGGGCCTGGCCTTTACGCCTCCCGAGCCGTTGGAAGGCTTGCGCTGCCAGTATGACGCCGGCAACTACCAGTTGGCCGTGGAGCCCATCGTCTGGCGGACCTACGCCCAGACGCTGCCCGCCGACGCCGTCGAAACCACGATCCAGGGCCACCGCGCCGCTCAGTACTGGACCTTGAAGCCCACGTACCACAACAGCTTCTGGTACATCTCCTGCATGGTGACGTTCAAGACCAGCTACGGCGTCATCCAGCAGTCGCTGTTCTACTCGACCGTCTACTCCGAACCCGACGTGGACTGCCCGTCCACCAATCTGCAGCGGGCCAACGACCTCGCTCCGTTCTACAAGTTCTGACCCTGCCTACTCTGGCTGTGTGAGCATCACATCCCTTCGCCGTGAGCGACTCAAGCAGCGACAGCTGACCAGTGGGATCGGCCGCCGGGTCGCCCTCGGCGCGATCGGCGCCGCGTTCGGCCTGCCCCGGGCCAC
This sequence comes from Mycobacterium gordonae, assembly GCF_017086405.1. Classification (NCBI taxonomy): domain Bacteria; kingdom Bacillati; phylum Actinomycetota; class Actinomycetes; order Mycobacteriales; family Mycobacteriaceae; genus Mycobacterium; species Mycobacterium camsae. The sequence goes on along the minus strand of NZ_CP070973.1, from coordinate 2,556,987 downwards.
CACCCGCTACACCGTCGACCATGTCGAGATCCCGATGCGCGACGGTGTCCGGCTGGTGGCCGATCACTATGCGCCGCAGACGTCCAGGCCGTCCGGCACCGTACTGGTCCGGGGCCCCTACGGGCGCAAGCTGCCGTTCTCCCTACCCTTCGCCAAGCTCTATGCCTCGCGCGGTTATCACGTTGTGCTGCAGAGTGTTCGGGGCACCTTCGGATCGGCAGGCGAGTTCGAACCGATGGCCAACGAGGCTCAGGACGGCGCCGACACGGTGCAGTGGCTGTGTGAACAGCCGTGGTTCACCGGCCGCTTCGCCACCGTGGGCCTGTCTTATCTCGGATTCACTCAGTGGGCGCTGCTCAACGACCCGCCTCCGGAACTGGCCGCCGCGGTGATCGCGGCGGGACCGCACGACTTCAGGGAATCAACCTGGGGCACAGGCACATTCGCCGTCAACGACTTCCTGGGCTGGAGCGACATGGTGAGCCGCCAGGAGGATTCCCGCCGCGTCCGGCACGGCATCCGTCACCTCCGGGCGCCACGAAAGGTGGCGCGGGCCGTCGCGGCGGTCCCGTTCGGGGCGGCCGCGCGCGACCTGCTCGGCTCGGGTGCACCCTGGTTCGAATCGTGGGCCAAAGAACCCTCGCCGGACGACCCGTTCTGGGACCGGTTGCGCTGTCCCGACGCGCTGGACCGGGCGGAGGTTCCGGTGCTGCTGCTCGGGGGCTGGCAGGACGTTTTCATCGGCCAGACGACGGCGCAGTACCGCCAGCTTTCCCGGCGGGGCGTGAAGGTGGCCATGACGGTGGGTCCGTGGACGCACGACGAGATGATCACCAAGGCCCTGCCTCTCTCCACTCGACAAACGCTGGACTGGCTGGACTTTCACCTCGGCGACGCGCCAGAGCTCAGACGCCCGAGCCCGGTGCACGTCTTCGTTACCGGCGAGGGATGGCGTCACCTGCCTGACTGGCCGCCGGCCACCAGCGAGCAGGCGCTGTACCTGCAGCCCTACGGGCACCTGGGCGACACCCCGCCGGAAACCAAGACGCGGCCGGCGAACTTCCGCTACGACCCCGCCGACCCGACCCCTACGACCGGCGGCCCGCTGCTGTCTGCCAAGGGCGGCTACTGCGACGACACCGCGCTCGCCCAGCGCGACGACGTGCTCAGTTTCACCGGAGCCACCCTCACGCAGGATCTGTTCGTCTACGGCAATCCCGTGCTAGAACTGGCGCACAGTGCCGACAACCCGCATGTCGACCTGTTCGTCCGGGTCAGCGAAGTGGACGCCAAGGGCCGGTCCCGCAATGTGAGCGACGGGTATCGCCGCCTCGATGGCGGCTCGCGCAGCGTCAGGATCGAACTCGATCCGATCGCGCACCGGTTCGCCGCCGGATCGCGCATCCGGGTGCTCATTTCCGGAAGCTGGTCACCGCGCTATGCACGCAACCTCGGCACGGGAGAACCGGTGCTGACCGGACGCCAGCTCAAGGCGGCAACGCATTCGGTGCACTTCGGCGAGTCCCGGCTGTTGCTGCCGGCGGCGAGCTCAGGCGACGGCGGCGCGGACCCGGGTGATGATCGCGGCTAACTCCGCGTCGTCGTGCACCGGTTCCGCGAGCCGCGGTGTGGTGGGCAGTTGCACCCAGCTGGTGCAGCCCGCGTAGTCGGGGTGCGGGTCAGCCGCACCGGGTCGGCGAGCGGTATGGCCGATACCACCAGCACGGCGAGCCGATGCTTGGGCCGGAAGTCGAGCCGGTCGGCGCGGACCGATTCGGCGGTCCAGATGTGCAGATCTTCGATGTCGGGCAACCGCTCCGGTCGATTAACTGCAAGTGCGGCAACGACTTTCGCCGCGGCACGCACCGTAACGTGGTCATCGGTGCTGTCGTCGGCCGCGGCCGCGAGCAGGTCCTGATGCTCGGGGCGGACGCGCTGGGAGTGGCTGTGCGCCACCGTCGGGAACAACAGGAACTCGTTGGCGGCCACCTCGAAGCGCTTCTCGCCGATGCCGCCCTTGCGCAGCAGGACGGTCTGGCGCCCGTCGAGCAGCGCCCGTACGGCGGCACTCCACTCTTTGAGTGCCGCCGTCATCGCGAACTGGCCAGCCGGGCCACCACCTCCGGGCGACGCAGCGGCGGGACGGTCTTGGGCGGCAGACGGCGGGGCGGGAGGGCGTCGAGCAACCGGGCGGTCGACGCGGTGACCTCGGCGACGGCGGCTTCGAACGCGTCAGCGTTGGCCGCGGACGGGTGGGTGATACCACTGACCTTGCGGACGTACTGGCGCGCCGCGGCTGCGATCTCCTGGGCTGTGGCGGGCGGCTCCAGTCCGCGCAGTTCGGTGATGTTGCGGCACATGGTGTCCACGATAGGCGCGACACCGGCTTGGGCTGTCTGCGCCGAGCCTGCGTCCAGGCCCCGTCCTCCCGGCGTGTCTTCACCCTCGGCGCAGAATCGCTGCCATTCACGCAGCTTCGTTGCCAGCCGCGGGCTTGGCTACGGTAAGAACATGACCGACGAGATCCTGCTGATCGACACCGACGAGCGGGTGCGCACCCTGACGCTGAACCGTCCGCAGTCCCGCAATGCGCTCTCCGCGGCATTGCGGGACCAGTTCTTCGGCGCGCTCGCCGACGCCGAGACGGATGACGGCGTCGACGTCATCATCGTGACCGGCGCCGACCCGGTGTTCTGCGCCGGGCTGGATCTCAAGGAGTTGGGCGGGCAGACCGCTCTCCCCGATATTTCGCCCCGCTGGCCGGCCCTGACCAAGCCGGTCATCGGCGCCATCAACGGTGCCGCGGTCACCGGCGGACTCGAGTTGGCGCTGTACTGCGACATCCTGATCGCCTCCGAGCACGCGCGGTTCGCCGACACCCATGCCCGGGTGGGGCTGCTGCCCACCTGGGGTCTGAGCGTGCGGCTGCCGCAAAAGGTGGGCGTAGGCCTGGCCCGACGGATGAGCATGACCGGCGACTACCTTTCGGCCACCGACGCGCTGCGCGCCGGGCTGGTGACCGAGGTGGTGGCGCACGACCAGCTACTGCCCGCCGCCCGCGGAGTCGCGGCCTCCATCGTGGGCAACAACCAGGATGCGGTGCGGGCTCTGCTGGCCTCCTATCACCACATCGACGACGCCCAGATCGGCGGCGGCTTATGGTTGGAAGCCGCTGCGGCACGACAGTTCCGTACCAGCGGCGACGACATCGCCGCCAACCGCGAGGCCGTGCTGCAGCGCGGACGCTCGCAGGTGCGCTGACATCGAATTCTTTCGCGACGGGGGGTTGGCGGCCACAGTCGCCGCGGGGTGACCAGACAAGCACCGCCGCAATGAATCGCGGTCAGTGCCCTCAACGTGGCCAGCGTCATGGGCCCCGGTCCGGGCGCGCTGGGCCGGCGACCGTGGTCGGTAACCGTCGGCGGGCTGTTCGTCGCGGGTGGCCGGCCCGCCGGTGCTGGTCGGGTTGTGGTCGGGGGTGGGCGTGGGACGGCCCCGGGTTGACGACGACACCAGTTGACCGCGTAGCCGCCGGCCGATGAAGGTCCGCAGGGAGCGGTGATGAGCGCTAGCGCTGTTGATCGCTGAACTCCGCCGCGTCGGCCTCGGCTGCGGCGCTCGGTAGCCGGAAGCCGACCGCACTGTTCGCTGCGGCGGTGGGTGCCCGTGCGCGCTGATGTCGAGCGTCGAGCCACCGGCCGGCCTCGGTGAGGTTTTCCGCGTGCAGGCGGGGAAAGACGTGAATGGCTTTGTCCTGCAACGCCTTACGCGGGGTGTCCGGCAGCGTGTACACCTGGCTGCTCGCAGCAGGTGCGCAAGATGGCGGCCACGACATCACGGGAGTGCCGTTCGTCGAGGAGAAGACCGGCGCGTGTTTCAGTGTCGGTGGTGTGTCCACGCGTACTGCGCACTAGAGCCAGTGAAGCCGGTTGCGCCGGGCGCAAGAATCTGTGTGAAATCCGGCAAGTTTTTTCCGGTATGCAAGTCGGTTGGCGGCACTTAGCCTAATTCGCAACACATCTCGCGGCCGCAAGTCCTCGCGTGTCGTCACGTGCGCTGATGGAGGAGGTTGTCATGTCTTCGTTGGTGGTGGTGCCGCAGGTGGTGGCGGCGGCCTCGGAGCAGCTGGCGGGGATCAGTGCGGCGGTGGGTGCGGCCAACGCGGCAGCCGCGGCATCGACGACGACGGTGGCGGCGGCTGCCGGCGATGAAGTCTCGGCGGCGATCGCGGCCCTGTTTTCCGGACACGCCGGCCAGTACCAGGCGATCAGCGCCCAGGCGGCGACTTTTGGTGCCGAGTTCGCCGATGCGCTGGGCGCGGCCGGCGCCTGGTATGCCACCGCGGAGGCGGCTGCGGCCACTCCATTGCAGGCGTTGGCCGACGAGGTGTTGGCGGTGATCAATGCCCCGAGCATGCTGCTGTTGGGGCGCAAGTTGATCGGGGATGGGGCCAATGGGGCGGCGGGTACGGGTCAAGCCGGCGGGGATGGCGGGTTGCTGTGGGGTAACGGGGGCGCGGGGGGCTCGGGGGCGCCGGGGCAGGCCGGAGGTCGGGGTGGGGATGCGGGGCTACTCGGTGCCGGCGGGCCCGGTGGTGCGGGCGGGGCGGGCGTGGCCGGCGGCGCCGGGGGTGCCGGCGGTGCCGGGGGTGCGGGGGGCTGGTTGGCCGGTGTGGGTGGCGCCGGAGGTTTTGGGGGGGCAGGTGGGGCGAGTACCACGGGGGTGGGTGGTGCCGGCGGTATCGGGGGTGTCGGGGGTGTGGGGCGGGCGGCGGTGTTCGGGTTCGGCGGGGCCGGAGGGCTCGGTGGTATCGGCGGTGAGGGCGCGGCGGGTCTTGCGGGTGGGGGTGACGCTTTCGCGGGGGGTACGGGGGGGCAGGGCGGAGCCGGAGGAGCCGGGTGGGGATTGTTGTCGGTCGGCGGTACCGGTGGTTCCGGTGGTGTCGGCGGGCTCGGTGGCGTAGCAGGGACGGGTACGAACAGCACGGTGTTCACGGTGGCCGGCGGGGTCGGCGGGACCGGCGGAACCGGTGGTGAGGGCGGGTTCGGCGGCGCTGGTGGGGCCGGCGGAGTATTCGGGTCGGGACTGTTGGGCTGGTCGGGGTCGGCAGGGGTGGCCGGGGTGGGCGGCACCGGGGGGGCCGGCGGTGGTGGCGGTCTAGGTGGGGCCAGTCTGGCCGGTTTCAGCGCTGCCGGCACCGCCGGTGGCCCCGGTGGCGGGGCGGTCGGTTTTGCCGGCGGGGCAGGAGGCACCGGCGGGGCAGGCGGCTCGGGCGGCAGGGTGAGCACCATCACCGGATTCATCAATCCAAGTGCGGTGGCGGTCAACCCGGGCGGCAACGTCTATGTCACCAACCAAGGCGGCACGGTGTCGGTGATCAACCCGAGCACCAACGAAGTGACGAACTCCATCAGCGGCGTGGGCAGCTTTCCGACGGGTATGGCGGTCTACCCGGGCGGCGACATCTATGTCACCAACCAAAGCGGCACGGTGTCGGTGATCAACCCAAGCACCAACCAGGTGACCGCCACCATCGGCGGGTTCAGCAATCCACGCGGGGTGGCGGTCGACCCGGACGGCAACGTCTATGTCACCAACCTTGGGTCCGGCACGGTGTCGGTGATCGACCCGACCACCTACGCCGTGACCGACACCATCGGCGGGTTCACCAACCCACTCGGAGTGGCGGTCAACCCGGGCGGCAACGTCTATGTCACCAACCTTTCGTCCGGCACGGTGTCGATGATCAACCCGACCACCAACGAAGTGACCGCCATCACCGGGTTCAGCTTTCCGACCGGAGTGGCGGTCAACCCGGGCGGCAACATCTATGTCACCAGCCAAAGCCTCGACACGGTTTCGGTGATCAACCCGAGCACCAACGAAGTGATCGAACCTGTTATCGGGGTGGGCGACGCACCGTTCGGGGTCGCGGTCAGCCCAGCCAGCGGGTACGTGTTCGTCGCCAACACAAGAAGCGACACTGTGTCGGTGATCAACCCGGCCACCAACACCGTGACCGCCACCATCCCGGTAGGCGACGGCCCGTTCGCGGTGGCGGTCGACCCCGGCACCGGTGCGGTGTACGTCACCAACCTCGACAGCGACACGGTGTCGGTGATCAGCGGATAGTCGCCCCGGGATGTGTCCCGGCAAGCATCGCCACCCTGAATCACGGTGAGCGGCCCCCGAAGCCCGATCATGGAGTCAAGGGATCCTACCGTGAAGCGTCAACCACCAATACCGGAATTCACCCGTGACGGAATCCCGAGAGCTTGCGTTTGATCTGCCGGTTGTAGATGACCTGCAGCTGCTGCTGCATCTTGCCGAACGTGGCGCCGACGTCAGCTCCCTTGAGGCCGATGGATTCCAGGCCGGACGAGATGATCCGGTCGCCACCGGGCAGAAAGACGCGGGCGTAGTCCTGCGGACGGGTGTGCGGCAGCTGATCGAACGCCACCCGGGCACGCGGATTGTCGGCCAGGTACTGCTGCTGAGTCGGATCGTCGACGGCCGACTTCCGCACCGCGAGATAACCGGTGTGCTGACTGAAATAGGCAGTGTTGCGCGGACTGGTGAGGTACGCGATGAATTTGAGCGCGTTGAGCTTTCGTTCGTCGGACAGCTTCATCGGGATGGCCAGGCCGGCGCCGCCCGTCGGACATGCCGGCGCGCCGCCCGGACCGGTGGGCAGCGCGGCCACACCGAAATCGAACCGCGCCGCGGCGGTGATCCCGACCAGCGCCCCCGTCGAAGCCACGGTCGAAGCGAGGATGCCGGTGGCGAACTCGTTGGCGACGCTGTTGGCGACCGCCGCGTAGCGCTTACCGTGGATGGATTCACGCAGGAAGTTCCCCGCCGCGATGGTCGCCGGGTCGGTGAACTTCAGGGTCCATCCGTCGGAGTAGGCACCGCCGAACGCCCAATTCGGGCCTTCGAAGGTCCAGGAGATCGCCTCGGAACTGGCCCAGCCGTGGGCCAGGTTGCCGGCGTCGACCACCCGCTGCAGGCGCGGACCCCATTCGCCGAACTCCGGCCAGGAGGTCGGCCCGCGATCCGGCAGCCCGGCCCGATTCCAGACCGCCTTGTTGTAGTAGAACAGCGGTGTCGACCGCGCATACGGCAACGCGTAGTGGTGGCCGCCGAACTCGTAGTCGGCCAACAGCGAGTCCACGTAGTCCCCGGTGTCCACGCCCACTTCCCGGAACAGGTCGTCGAGCGGAGCCAGGACGCCACTGAGCGCAAAATGAAACCACCAAATGTCATCCAGCACAACTACATCGGGCACATCGGCGCCGATGAGCGAGGCGTTGAACTTCTGCGCGACCTCGTCGTAGTTCTTTCCGGCGTCGATCAACTTGACCTGCAGGCCGGGGAATTCCTGTTGGAAACGGCTGATCAGCTCGCGTTCCACCGCGGTGGACAGGCCAGGGTGGTTGGACCAGAACGTAATCGGGCCGTTGCCCGACTTGACCGGGCCGCCGCCGCCCATGCCGGCGCACCCGGCCGTCAGACCGGCCGCCGCTAGCGCCAGGAGTCCTCTGCGATTCAGCATCGTCACCCCTTCACCGCGCCCGAGGTCAGTCCCTTGATCATCTGCCGCTGCAGCACGATGAAAATGAGCAGAATCGGCAGCATCGCCAACAGCGTCACCGCCATCACCGGGCCCCAGTTGGTGACACCTTCGGCCTGCTGCAGGAAGGTCAGGCCGATCGGTAGCGGCGCCACCGACTCGTCGTCGGACATCAGAAACGGCCAGAGATATTCGTTCCATTCGTTGACCACCGTGATGAGGCCGAACGCCACCATGGTGGGTCCCGACATCGGCAGCACCACCTGAAGCAGCAGTTGCCACCAACGGGCCCCGTCCATCCGGGCCGCTTCGATCACCTCCGCGGGCAGAGACAGAAAGTGGTTGCGCATCAGGAAGGTCCCGAACGCGACCCCGGCCAGCGGCAGGATGATGCCGGGAAAGGTATTGCGCAGTCCCAGTTGAGAGATCAGCGCGTAGTTAGAGATCACGGTGATCTGGTTGGGCACCATCAGCGCGGCGATAATTGACAGGAACACCACGTTGCGGCCCGGGAACCGCACGAACACCAGGCCGAAGGCGCTCAGCACGCCCAGGACGAACTTCGCCGCCGCCAGCGCTGAGGTGATGATCACCGAGTTGCGCACGTAGGTCCAGAACGGAATCTGTTGCGTGGCAGTCCGGTAATTCTGCGGATTCCAGTGCGGCGGCCACCAGGTGGTCGGCTGCGAATACACGTCGGGCTGGTCTTTGAACGAGGTGAAGAACACAAACGTCAGCGGTCCGGCGATCAGGGCGACCACCACCAGCATCGCCGCGTAGCCGAGCAGCCGCGCCGGCCGCGCACGATCGGAACTCATTGGCGCTGCTCCCTGTCCATCACGCGTACCTGGTAGTAGGTGATGGCCAACAGCACCAGGAACATGATCGTGGCGACGGCGGCGCCGTAGCCGGCGCGAAAGTTCCGGAAGGTCTCCAGGTACACCTGGTACACCATGGTGGTGGTGCCGGTACCCTCCGGACCGCCGCGGGTCATGACGTTGATGACGTCGAACACCTGCAGCGAGCTGATCAGCACGGTGATCGACAGGAAGAACGTGGTGGGCCGCAGCTGCGGCAACGTGACCATGCGGAACGTGGTCCACCGGCCGGCACCGTCAATCTGCGCCGCTTCCAACAGGTCTCGCCGCACCCCCTGCAACGCCGCCAGGTAGATGACGAAGGTGTAGCCGAGGTTCTTCCAGACGTAGGTGACGACGATCATGACCATCGCCCAGTGCGCGTCCTGGTAGAAATCGGGCACCCCGACCCCGACGCGGCGCAGCAGGTCCTGGATCAGACCGAAGTGTGGGTCGAAGACGAACTGGGCGGCCAGCCCCACCGCCGCACCGGAGATCACGAACGGGGCGAAAACCGTGGAGCGCACGAAGTTTCGGCCGCGTAGTGGCTGATCGAGCAACATGGCCAGCGCCAGGCCCAACACCATCGAGCCGGCCACCGCGGCCACGGTGAACACCGTGGTGTTGAGCACGATCCGGGCGGTGTCCGAACGGGTGAACCACTCCACGTAATTGGACAGGCCGACGAACTCGGCGCGCGGATCGGAGATGTTCCAGTCGAAGAACGACAGCCGGATGTTGTCGGCCAGCGGCCGGTAGATGAACAACGCCAACAGCGCCACATTGGGGCCGACCAGCGCGATGAACAATGCGTAATCGCTCCACGGGCGCCGCCGGGTCGGTCGCGTCGTCCTCACCGGCGTGAGTGTAGCCGCGCGTACCCGCGCCGACATTGCCGTCACGGCCGTGCTTGAGTGGCCACCCACCACCACCCGGGCAATCTCGGCGCATATCAGCCGGTGCCGGGGACCGCCCACCGTCCGGACAGCGCGCGCCAGCCGCCGAAGATCAGCCGCAGCGCCATGAATGTGCTCAGTCCTGACCAGATTCCCACCAGTCCCCAACCGAAGACCAGCGACAACCAGATCAGCGGAAGAAAGCCCAGCAATGCGCCGGCAACCGTGGCGGTGCGCATGAACGCGGCGTCGCCGGCCCCGAGCAGTACCCCGTCCCACGCGAAAACGATTCCGGCAATGGGCAACTGGGCCACCATGAACCACCATGGCACCTCAATCGCGGCCAGTACCGACGGGTCGTCGGTGAACAGGTCCGGCAGCACCGACGAGCCCACCCCGAACGCGACCGCCAACACCCCCGCCGCCAGCAACGAGAACCACGTCACCCGCCACGCAACCCACTTGGCATGGGCGGCATCCCGGCCCCCAGCGCCGCACCCACCAGCGACTGCGCGGCAATGGCCAGCGAATCGAGCACCAGCGCGAGAAACGTCCACAGCTGCAACACAATCTGGTGGGCGGCCAGCGCGGCGGCGCCGAACCGCGCGGCCACCGCCGCGGCGGAGACATAACACACCTGAAAAGCCATGCTGCGCAGGATCAGATCCCGTCCCATCACCAATTGGGCCCGCAACGCAGCCCGGTCCACTCGCAGCGGCACCCGCTCGGCCAGCAGCGCGCCGCCGAACAGCAGCGCCGCCAGCCACTGCCCGATCACGTTGGCCACCGCCGACCCGGCCAGACCCAGCCGCGGCGCACCCAGCCAGCCGTACACCAGCACCGGGCACAGCAGCGCCGAGACGCCGAAACCCGCGACCACATAGCGCAGCGGCCGCACGGTGTCCTGCACGCCGCGCATCCAGCCGTTTCCGGCGAGCGAGACCAGCACAGCCGGCGCGCCCAGGATGGCGATCCGCAGCCACGGCAGGGCCGCGGCGGCGATGTGGTCATTCGACCCGATCACCGACACCACCGGTAGCGCCGTGGCCTGCACGACCACCACGATCGCCGCGCCCAGGCCCAACGCCAGCCACGTCGCCTGAACACCCTCGTGGACGGCCGCGGCGCGGTCCGCGGCGCCGAAGTAGCGGGCCGCGCGGGCCGTCGTGCCGTAGGACAGGAACGTCAACTGCGTGCTGACCAGACCGAGCACCAGGCTGCCGATCGCCAGTCCGGCCAGCGCCACCGCACCCAGCCGCCCGATGACCGCGGTGTCGAAAAGGAGGTACAGCGGCTCCGCGGCCAGCACACCCAGCGCAGGCAGGGCCAGTGCCGCGATCTGCCGGCCATCGGCGGCAGGTCTGCCAGGATCCGCGCCGCCCTGACGCAGGGCCGCTATTCGAGTGCCTCGCGCAGCGCCGCGACCACCTCATCGATCGAGCCGGTGGCCGAATAGCCGGCCGCCAACCGGTGTCCACCGCCCCCGAAACCCATCGCCACCGTGGCCAGGTCCAGGGACTTGGCACGCATCGACACCGACCAACGTCGCGGTTCGACTTCCTTGAACACCGCCGCCACCTCGGCCTGTTGCGTGGTGCGCACGATGTCGACGACGCTTTCGACTTCCTCCGAGCGAGAGCTGGCCCACTCGTGGTGGTCGACCACCGCGTACACCAGCCCCTGACCGGCCGCGGCCTCGGGCAGCAGTTGCGCGGTGGCCAGCACGCGCGACAGCATGGGCAACCAGGCGTAGGGGTGGCTGTCCATCAATGAGCGGCTGACGGCGGCGTTGTCTACCCCGAGGTCCACCAGCCGCGCGGCCAGCCGGAGCGCACGCGCGCTGGCCCAGCGGAACGATCCGGTGTCGGTGGTCAGCCCGGCGTAGATGCAGTGCGCCACGCCCCGGTCGATCGGTTTGCCCCACAGGTCGAGGATCTCGGCGATCATCATGGTGGTCGAATCCGCGGAGGTGTCCACGAAGTTCGCGGTGCCGAAAAATCCGTTGGACGCGTGATGGTCGATGACCAGCATCTGCTGGTCGGAACCGGCGAGATCTTGCAGTGACCCCAGCCGGTGCATGCTGGGCACGTCGACGGTGACCACCAGATCGACGTCGCGACGCACTTCCCGGGGCCCCACCAGCAGGTGGCACCCCGGAAGCGTGCTCAGCGACTGCGGCAGTTCCGCCGGCGCGGCGAAACTCACTTGCACGTGCTTGCCACACCGCTCGAGCACGGCGCCCAGGGCCAGCCCGGCGCCGATGGTGTCAGCGTCGGGATGCACGTGGCAGACCACCGCCACCGACTCCGCGGCCGACAGCAGTTCGACGGCGCCGGCTGCATCGACGCGCGCCCCGCCGAGGCGCGGCAGTCCGGTCAGCTCAATCTTCGGATCGATCTTGCGATTGATAATCGTCATCGGTGTCCTCAGCTTCGATGCCTCGAGCACTGCCAAGTCCCCCGGCGGCCGGCGCTTCGGCCGCCGACCCACTATCACGGTACGGGTCGGCCTCCCCCGCCGGTTTGGCACCCACCCGCACCCGCGCCAGATCGGCATCCGCGGCACGGGCACGGGCCAGCAACTCTTCCATCCGGTTGACCGTGTCCGACGTCGTGTCACGGGTGAAGGTCAAGGTCGGAGTGAAGCGCACTCCGGTGCCCGCTCCGACCTTGGTGCGCAGCACGCCCTTGGCCCGGTCCAGCGCCGCGGCGGCGCCAGGGTAGTCGGGCTCGTCGTCCAGCGTCGGGCCCATCACCGTGTAGTAGACCGTCGCGTCGTGCAGGTCGTTGGTGACCTTGGTGTCGACGATGGTCACCCCGGCCAGCCCGGGATCCTTGATCTCGTACTCGATCGCCGAGGCGACGATGGTGCTGATCCGTTTGGCCAGCCGGCGTGCCCGGGCGGGGTCAGCCATCGGCGGTCACGACCGTTCCTTCTGCACGAGCTCGAAGGACTCGATGATGTCGCCTTCCTTGATGTCCGCATAGCCCAGCGTCAGACCACACTCGAAGCCCTCGCGGACCTCGGTGACATCGTCCTTCTCCCGACGCAGCGAGTTAATCGAGAGGTTCTCGGTCACCACGATGTTGTCCCGCAACAGTCGGGCCTTGGCGTTGCGGCGCACCACCCCGGAGGTGATCATGCAGCCGGCGATGATGCCGACTTTCGAGGACCGGAAGATGGCGCGGATCTCCGCGCGACCCAGCTGGTTCTCCTCGTAGATCGGCTTGAGCATGCCGCGCAAAGCCTTCTCAATCTCGTCGATCGCCTGGTAGATGACCGAGTAGTAACGGATCTCGACGCCTTCGCGGTTGGCCAGCTCCGTCGCCTTACCTTCGGCACGCACGTTGAAGCCGATGATGATCGCATCCGAGGCCGACGCCAGGTTGACGTTGGTTTCGGTGATGCCACCGACACCGCGGTCGATGACGCGCAGCGCCACCTCGTCGTCCACCTCGATGCCCATCAGGGCCTCTTCCAGCGCCTCGACGGTACCGGCGTTGTCGCCCTTGAGGATCAGGTTCAGCTGGCTGGTTTCCTTCAGCGCCGAGTCCAGGTCCTCCAGGCTGATCCGCTTACGGCTGCGCGCGGCCAGGGCGTTGCGCTTGCGGGCGCTGCGCCGGTCGGCGATCTGGCGGGCGATGCGGTCCTCGTCGACGACCAGGAAGTTGTCACCGGCACCGGGCACCGACGTGAAGCCGATGACCTGCACCGGCCGGGACGGCAGCGCCTCCTCGACGTCCTCGCCGTGCTCGTCGACCATCCGGCGCACCCGGCCGTACGCGTCGCCGGCCACCACCGAGTCACCCACCCGCAGCGTGCCGCGCTGGATCAACACAGTGGCCACCGGACCGCGGCCGCGGTCCAGGTGCGCCTCGATCGCCACACCCTGAGCTTCCATGTCGGGGTTGGCTCGCAGGTCCAGGGCCGCGTCGGCGGTCAGCAGCACCGCCTCTTCGAGCGCCTCGATATTGGTGCCCTGCTTGGCCGAGATGTCCACGAACATCGTGTCGCCACCGAAATCCTCTGCCACCAAACCGTATTCGGTGAGCTGGCCGCGGATCTTGGCCGGGTCGGCACCCTCTTTGTCGATCTTGTTGACCGCCACCACGATCGGCACATCGGCGGCCTGCGCGTGGTTGATGGCCTCCACCGTCTGCGGCATCACGCCGTCGTCGGCGGCCACCACCAGGATGGCGATGTCGGTGGCCTTGGCACCGCGGGCACGCATGGCGGTGAACGCCTCGTGACCGGGGGTGTCGATGAAGGTGATCAGCCGCTCGCTGCCCTCGAAGTTGACACCGACCTGGTAGGCACCGATGTGCTGGGTGATGCCACCGGCCTCGCCCTCACGGACGCTGGCCTTACGGATGGTGTCCAACAGCCGGGTCTTGCCGTGGTCGACGTGACCCATGACGGTGACCACCGGCGGACGGGTCTGCAGATCGCCCTCGTCCCCGGAGTCTTCTCCGTAGGAGAGATCAAACGACTCCAGCAGCTCGCGGTCCTCGTCCTCGGGGCTGACGACCTGGACGTTGTAGTTCATCTCGCTGCCCAGCAGCTCGAGCGTCTCGTCGCCAACCGACTGGGTGGCGGTGACCATCTCGCCCAGATTGAACAGTGCCTGCACCAGCGCGGCCGGGTTGGCGTTGATCTTGTCGGCGAAGTCGCTCAGCGATGCGCCGCGGGCCAGCCGGATTGTCTCGCCGTTGCCGTGCGGCAACCGCACGCCACCGACGACCGGCGCCTGCATGTTCTCGTACTCGGCGCGTTTTGCCCGCTTGGACTTGCGGCCACGCCGCGGCGCGCCTCCGGGACGGCCGAACGCACCGGCCGCGCCACCGCGCTGACCGGGACGGCCGCCGCCGCCACCGCCACCGCCGCCAGCGCCGGGGCCACCGCCACCGGGGCGACCCCGGAAGCCGCCGCCACCGCCGGGCGCCGCGCCGACACCGCCGCCGCCACGGTAGTTACCACCGCCGCCTCCGCCGGGACCGCCGCTGCCACCAGGACGGGCTCCTCCTGGCCGGGGTGCGCCGGTACGCGGCGGACGCGGCCCACCGGAGGAGCCGCCGGGACGCGGCGGCATGCTGCTGGGCGAGGCTCCGCCCGGTCGCGGCGCGCCCGGCCGGGGTGCGCCGGGGCGCGGAGCCTGCGGATGCGGACGCGGAATCGGCCGGTCCACCGGCTGCGCCGAGGAGAACGGGTTGTTGCCGACGCGGGGGGTGCGCACGCCGGGCTTGGGCATCGGGCCCGGACGCGGTCCGGGCGTCGCGCCCGGTTGCGGGGCCTGCGGCGGGGCGGCTTGTCCCGGCGTGGGAGCCGCGGGGCCGGGCGTCGGCGGGGCCGGCGGTGCGGGCTTCGCTCTGGCCGCCGGGGCCGCCGGGGCCGGTGGGGCGGCCGGGGCTGCCGGTGTGGCCGGCGGCGCCGGCGGGGCCGGAGTGGCCGCGGCCGCCGGGCGACTCGGAGCGGCCGGCTTGGCCGGGGCACCGGTGGACGCGCCGTTGCCCACCGCCTTGTCCAGCGCACGGTCGAGTGCCGCACCGGTCGCCGACGGCACCGCCTTCTCGGCGGGCTTGGCGACGATCGGGGCACTGGCCGGGGGGGCTGATTGGGGGCTCTTCGCCGCACCGCCGCCGGCGGACTTGCCGCCACCGAACGACTCGCGGAGCCGCCGGGCCACGGGTGCTTCCACCGTGGATGATGCCGATTTGACGAATTCGCCCTGTTCGGTCAGCCGGGCGAGAACTTCCTTGCTGGTGACACCGAGTTCCTTAGCCAACTCGTGTACGCGGGCCTTACCTGCCACTACATCTCCTGTCTATGAGGCGACAGCAGGGGGCCGCGCCTCGGGTTTAGCTATGACGCATGGTCATCGGGACTTCACGGTGTGCTCATGTTCGTTGCTACCTGTTCTGTTGCGCGGTGGGACGAGCTCAGATGCTCGATCACCGCGGATGTGTCCGGTGAACCGGTGATGCGCAGCGCTCTGGTGAAAGCCCGCCGCCGAATCGCTTGTTGCAGGCACTGCGGACCGGGATGCAACCAGGCACCTCGCCCCGGCAGGCTTCCGGCTGGATCAACGATCACGGCGTGGTTGCCGTTCCCGGTTGACCGAGCCACCACTCGAAGCAGTTCGACGGCCAGCTCTCGCTTCCGGCATCCGACACACGTCCGCACCGGTCCGCTGGGGGTGCCCGGGCGTTGGCGCGTCGAGGCCGAAGGCTCGCGCTGGATCACGGCTCAGTCTAGCGTCACCCGACCAGTGGTCAGAACCACCCGCGCGGCGCGGGCGCCCGCGTCTGACGACAGCGTGATATTCGCATCAGTTCAGTACCGGACTCCTGCGGACCACCGGTGGCCATTGCGGAGCTGTTCTCGACGCATGGTCTGGCATTTCCGGCGATGAGCGCCCTGGCCGCGGCCTTTCACTCTGAGGTGATATCGAGGCTGCAGTCGAGCGCGGAGTCTTCATCAGCGCGGAAGCCGCCAACCTGTCGGCTCTGGGAAACGCGTTGTGGACCGCGATCTTCGGGTCACCGGCCATCGAGCCGGTCCCAGCCGCGGAGCATCCCGCCTGCAGCGGCAGACAGTCACTGCTGAGCCGCATCGAACTCGGTGCTGGGCTCGCCGGTTCAGCAGCTGTCTGCCAGCGGCTACCTGACACCGCTCTTCAGCGACGCGCCGCCGCGGCTCCTGAAGGCACTGCTGGGCGAAACGGTCCGCTACACCAGCTACGACGGGATGCGCGTCGTCGAGATCGTCCCGGCTCACCCGGCCGGCGAAGACGCCCTGCACGGGGGCGCATTCTTGCCGCCGATGATCCTCCACTGGCTCGCCTACTCCGTGATGGCCTACCGGACCGGCGCGACCTTCGAGGTGCCGATCTACCCGCTCATCCAGCAGGGTGGTGCGCGGCACCATGGCGCCCAAAGTGGCCGGCTACATCTCCGCGCAGATCCGACCGACGGCGCATCCCGCGTCAGCGTGCTCGGCTGAAACAAGATCTATCAGGCAAGGCCGGCGATCGTGCGCTGATCGACCCTCTGGTCAGCGGCGCCGATCAGCTTCGTCCTGGCCACCGGCGGGTTCCATGACTGGGTTCTGCTGAGCCCCGGCGGTCTGCGCTACTGGCCGCAGATCGAGCGACAACTCGGCATCTGAGCCGAACCGATGCCACCGAGTTCGGCAGCCGGCGCGAAGACGCCTCAGTGCTCGTGCGCCATCCCGTGGCTGGCGCCCTGTTCGGGCTGCCCCGGGGCGTCACCCCGGATGTCGATGCGCCAACCGGTGAGGCGGGCAGCCAGCCGGGCGTTCTGTCCTTCCTTGCCGATGGCCAGTGACAACTGGAAGTCGGGGACCACCACGCGGGCGGCCCGGGCGTTGGCGTCGATGACCGACACCGAGACCACCTTGGCCGGCGACAACGCGTTGGCCACGAACCGGGCCGGGTCCTCGTCGTAGTCGATGATGTCGATCTTCTCGCCGGACAGCTCGCTCATCACATTGCGGACCCGCTGCCCCATCGGCCCGATGCAGGCCCCTTTGGCGTTCAGGCCGGGCACCCGGGAGGCGACGGCGATCTTGGACCGGTGGCCGGCCTCGCGGGCCACAGCCACGATCTCCACCGAGCCGTCGGCGATCTCGGGCACTTCCAGGGAGAACAGCTTGCGGACCAGGTTCGGGTGGGTGCGCGAGAGCGTGATCAGCGGCTCACGCGACCCGCGACTGACACCGACGACGTAACAGCGCAGCCGGTTGCCGTGCTCGTAGCTCTCGCCGGGCACCTGTTCAGCGGCCGGGATCACGCCTTCGGACGCCTTGGCTTCGGTGCCCATCCGGACGACGACCAGGCCGCGGGCGTTGGCCCGGCTGTCACGCTGGATGACCCCGGCGACGATCTCGCCTTCGCGGGTGGAGAACTCGCCGAAGGTCCGCTCGTTCTCGGCGTCCCGGAAGCGTTGCAGCATGACCTGGCGTGCGGTAGTGGCCGCGATGCGGCCGAAGCCCTCGGGCGTGTCGTCCCACTCGCTGATCAGGTTGCCGTCTTCGTCCGTCTCGCGGGCGATGACGCGCACCACGCCGGTCTTGCGGTCGATCTCGATCCGGGCGTCGGACTGGTGCCCTTCGGTGTGCCGGTAGGCGGTGAGCAGCGCAGACTTGATCGTCTCGAGCAGCTCACTGACCGAAATGCCCCGGTCCACCTCGATCGCGTGGAGCGCGGCCATGTCGATGTTCATGCTCCGGCCTCCGTCCCCTCTGCCCGATCCAACAGCTCCAACTCCGCGTGTGGCGGCGGTGAAAACTCGACTTGGACCACCGCTTTGATGATGTCGGCCAGCGGGATCTCCCGCAGCGCCGGTTCGCGTCCGGCGCGGACCACCAGCGACAGCGTGCCGCCGGCCGCGCGGGCGACCCGGCCGGCCAGCTGTGATCCGTCGGACAGCGCCAGATCCACCTTGCGGCCCCGTGCCCGACGGAAATGCTTCTCGGTGGTCAACGGGCGCTCCACGCCGGGAGAGCTGACCTCGAGGACATAGGCGGCCGAACTGCCGTCGTTGCCGTCGTTGCCGTCCAGCGTGTCCAGCAAATCGGATGCGGTGCGGGACAGGGTCGCGACGGTGTCGAGGTCCAGGGCGGTGTCGCCGTCGGCGATCACGGTGATGCGCGGCGGGCGGATGCGGCTGTCGATGACCACGTCTTCAATCTCGTAACCGGCACGCGCGAATTCTCCGGCCAGTAGCTCGATCACCTGCGTCTGCGAAGGTAGCCCGGTGGTCACGGCGAGCTCCTCATCTTGAGTTGTCGGTCAATCGGCGTGCGCGCGGCTTTCACAGCGAACTCAGAGAGCCAGCTACCCACGATACGCCAGGATCGGCTACTGACGCCCGTTCAACAACGTCGCGATCCCAGGTCGGGTCCGGGTCGGCGTTCGACCGCGTCGTGGCTGGCGCTGCCGCGGTGCCCGGTGATGGCAGGATGTGGGGCGTGCCCAGAGCAGTACGCGTCATCAGCCGGCGGCGTGTGCTCGCCGGTGGTGCCGCTCTCGCTGCACTCGGGGTGGCGGCAACCGCCTGCGGCGAGTCGGCGCCCAAGTCCCCGGCCGTCGAGGAGCTTGTTGGCCCGTTGGATCAGGCGCGGCGCGACAGCGCGCTGGCCGCCGCGGCCGCCGGAGCGATCGGCAGTCCCCCGCAGATCGCGGCCGCGCTGACCGTGGTCGCTACCCAGCGCGCCGCGCACGCACGGGCGCTGTCCACCGAGATTGCCCGCGCGGCCGGCAAGCTAGTCTCCTCGACCAGCGAAACAAGCATCTCTAGTGCCACCCCCAGCCCGACCGAGCCGCAGGCTCCGCCGCCGCCTGCGCCGCCGGTCTCGGACGTGATCGACTCGCTGCGCAAGTCGGCGGACGACGCCAACCGCCTGGTGTCGACCTCGTCGGGCTACCGGGCCGGGTTGCTCGCCTCGATCGCCGCCTCGTGCACCGCATCCTGCGAGGTTGCCCTGGTGCCCGGAGGCCCGTCGATATGAGTCCCGGCGGTAAAGACGCCGATGTCGCGGCCCTCAGCGATGCGCTGGCGGTCGAGCACGGCACCATCTACGGCTACGGCATCGTCTCCGCGCTGTCCCCGCCCAGCGTCAACGACCTGGTGGTGGAGGCGCTCAATCAGCACCGCCAGCGTCGCGACGACGTCATCGCGATGCTGACTGCCCGCAAGGTCACCCCGGCACCGGCCGCGGCCGGTTATCAGCTGCCCTCGCCGGTGGGCAGCCCGGCGGATGCGGCGCGGCTGGCGGCACGGATGGAAAACGACGGGGCGACGGCGTGGCGGGCGGTGGTCGAGCACGCCGAGACCGCCGAGGATCGTGCGTTCGCCTCGACCGCACTGACCCAGAGCGCGGTGATGGCCGCGCGGTGGAACAAGGTGCTCGGCGGTTGGCCGATCAATTCGACGTTCCCGGGCGGCAACGAGTAGGTCTGGGGCGGGGCTTGATGGCGGCGACCCGCCGCGCCCGGCTATGCCGCGCTTGCGATCGCCGCGGGGCTTGATGGCGGCGACCCGCCGCGCCCGGCTATGCCGCGCTTGCGATCGCCGCGGGGCTTGATGGCGGCGACCCGCCGCGCCCGGCTATGCCGCGCTTGCGATCGCCGTCAGGCGCTGATGGCCGCCACCAGGTCCGTGGTGAGCGAGTCGCTGACAGCCAGCTCGCTGGTCTCCCCGCTGTACCGGTTGCGCAGCTCCACCCGGCCGTCCGCCCAGCCGCGGCCCACCACGACGATCCAGGGCACGCCGAGCAGCTCGGCGTCCTTGAACTTGACCCCCGGCGAGGCCTGGCGGTCGTCCAGCAGCACGTCCATCCCGATCTTGTCCAGGTCAGCGGCCAGCTTGGCGGCGCCCACCCGGGCGTCGGGATCCTTGTTGGCCATCACCAGATGCACCCCGAACGGGGAGATCGAGGCCGGCCAGCGCAGGCCGAGCGCGTCGTGGTGTTGCTCTGCGACGACGGCTACCAGCCGCGACACCCCGATACCGTAGGAGCCCATGGTCAGCCGCACCGGCTTGCCATCCTCGCCGAGCACGTCGGCGCTGAAGGCGTCGGTGTATTTGCGGCCGAGCTGGAAGATGTGGCCGATCTCGATGCCGCGGGCCATCACCAGCGGTCCAGCGCCGTCGGGAGACGGGTCGCCCTCGCGCACTTCGGCGGCCTCGATGGTGCCGTCCGCGGTGAAGTCCCGGCCCGCCACCAAACCCACCACGTGCCGGCCCGGCTCGTCGGCGCCGGTGATCCAACTGGTGCCGTCCACCACCCGCGGATCCACGAGATAACGAACGTCGTTGTCCCGCAATGCTTTCGGACCGATATAACCCTTGACCAGGAATGGGTACCTGGCGAAGTCGGCGTCACCGAGCAGGGCGTACTCGGCCGGTTCCAACGCCGCGCCGAGCCGCTTGTCGTCAACCTCGCGGTCACCGGGCACACCGATGGCCAGCAGCTCCCAGTCACCGCCGGGCTGGCGAACCTTCAGCAGCACGTTCTTCAGGGTGTCCGCGGCCGTGACGGTGCGGTCCAGAGCCTCGTTGGCCCAGGTGACCAAGGTGGCGATGGTCGGGGTGTCGCCGGTGTCGTGGACCTCGGCTGCGGGCAGGCCCTCGATGGGTTGTGCGTCGGGCCGGGCAGTGGTGACCGCTTCGACGTTGGCGGCGTAACCGGACTCCACGCACCGGACGAAGGTGTCCTCACCGACCGGGCTTTCGGCCAGGAATTCCTCGGAGGCGCTGCCGCCCATCGCACCCGACACCGCGGACACGATCACGTAGCGCACGCTGAGCCGCTCGAAGATGCGCTGGTACGCCTCGCGGTGCGCGTGGTAAGAGGCCTTGAGCCCGGCGGCGTCGAGGTCGAAGGAGTACGAGTCCTTCATGACGAACTCGCGCCCGCGCAGGATGCCGGCGCGGGGGCGTGCCTCGTCGCGGTATTTGTTCTGGATTTGGTACAGCGTCAGCGGAAAGTCTTTGTAGGAGCTGTACTCGCCCTTGACGGTCAGGGTGAACAGCTCCTCGTGGGTGGGCCCCAGCATGTAGTCGTTGCCGCGCCTGTCCTTGACCCGGAACACGCTGTCACCGTATTCGGTCCACCTGTTGGTGGTCTCGTAGGGCGCGCGCGGCAGCAGGGCGGGGAACAGGATCTCCTGGCCGCCGATCGCGTCCATTTCCTCGCGGACGACGCGTTCGATGTTGCGCAGAACTTTCAGGCCGAGCGGAAGCCAGCTGTACAAGCCGGGCGCGATGGGTCGGACGTATCCGGCGCGGATCAGCAGTTTGTGGCTGGCCACCTCTGCGTCGGCGGGGTCATCGCGCAGGGTACGCAGGAACAGCTCGGACATCCGGGTGATCACAGGCGGCAAGCCTACTTGGGGCCCGAGTGCGCCGGGCGTCACATCGGGCTCGGGCCGGGGCGCGAAGCGGTGCCCACCCAGGGCTCAGCGCATCATCGAGCCTGCAGAATTGCCGAGAAAGTGCGAGTAGAGCCCTGCAAATTCGCAGCCTCGACGGGACGCGGCAATCACGGGGACCTGCGCGCCCACCGGCTCAGCGCGAAACCACCACTAGCGAGTCACATGCGCCACACTGGCCCCTGGGAATTTTGGCACCGGCGCTGCCCACCTTGTAGCGACAGCTCGTTCTGTCGCGCAGAGGCGGGCAGCAAGACACCCGAATTTTCCAGAGACTGGTGGGGCTGGTGTGACGACTCGAACGGCCAGCCGGGTGCGTTACAGCTCCCCGGCGTCGATCGCTTCCTTGACCTCCTGGGCGTGGGCCACCTGCTCGGGCGTGTAGCCGATGAACAGGGCCGCGATGCCGACGATGACGGCCGCTCCGGCGATCCACAGCAGGCCGTAGGTGTAGCCGTGGTCGAGAGCCTGCAACTGCGCGTCGTTCATGAACTTCACCGGGCCGGTCGTGCCGCCCAGGAACAGCGTCCGAGAGGTGATCACGGCCTGGATGACGGCCAGCACCAACGGCCCACCCAGGCTCTGCAGCATCAGCGTCATCGCCGAGACCGGGCCGATCTGGTCGAAACCGACGCCGGCGATCGCGGCCAGTGTGAGCGGGACGACCACCATGCCGATGCCGATCCCGCCGATCACGATCGGCAGCACCAGGTTCGGGAAGTACGGCGCACCACGGTGCATGCACATCGATCCGTAGATCATCGCGCCCAGCAGCAGCCAGCCGCCGCCGATCGTCAGCACGCGCGGCGAGAACCGCGACACCAGCTGCGACGAGATCCCGAGGCCGATGCCCATGGCGATGACGAACGGGATGAAGCCGATGCCCGCGCCGAGCGCGCTGTAACCCAGGATGTCCTGCACGTACAGGCCGATGGATACCGTCAGGCTGAACATGACGCCGCCGGCCAGGAAGATCGCGGTGAACGTGACCAGTCGATTGCGGTCGCGGAACAGCTGGAACGGGATGACCGGGTTTTCGGCGCTGCGCTCGACGATCGCGAAGGCGATAGCCGCCACGATCGCCACCACACCGGAGCCGAGGGTGGTGATCGAGAGCCAGCCCTTCTCCGGGCCCACCGAGAAGGCGAACACAGCGGCGGTGCAGGCCAGCGTGGCCAACATGGCTCCGGCGGCGTCGAGCTTCATCCGCTCACGGTTGGTCTCGCGCAGCGCGGTCCGGGCTAGGTAGATCATCACCAAGCCGATCGGCACGTTGACCATGAACGCCAGCCGCCAGGAGTACTCGGTCAGCGCGCCGCCGACCACCAGCCCCATCACTGACCCGATCGCCGTCATGGCGGCGAAGACCGCCGTCGCGGCGTTACGCGCCGGGCCCTTCGGGAAGGTGGTCGCCACCAGCGCCAACCCGGTCGGCGAGGCGATCGCCGAACCCACGCCCTGCGAGAGCCGGGCGATGACGAGCGTCACCTCGTCCCAGGCCACCGCGCAGAGCACCGACGAGATGGTGAACAGCGCGACACCGACGATGAAGGTGCGCTTGCGCCCGATGGTGTCGCCGAGGCGACCGCCGAGCAGCATCAACCCACCGAAGGTCAGCACGTAGGCGGTGATCACCCAGCTCCGACCGGCGTCGGAAAGGCTGAGCTCGTTCTGAATCTTAGGAAGCGCGACGATGGCGACGGTGCTGTCCATGGTGGCCAACAACTGCATCCCGCCGATGGCGATCACCGCGGCGATAAACCGGTGTGACGGTAGCCACGTCGGGTAGTACCTGCTCATGCGCTGCAAAGGGGTCTCCACTGTTCGAGTGGGACGCTCCTGGGCCGAACGTTCCGAGCGTCCCTCAGTCCAAGGGTGGATTGCCCGCTCTGAGTCGTTGAGAGCCGTCATAGCGGGTTACCTTACAGTAATCTTAAGAATTGTTTAAACCCCGAACGCCGCGGAAGCCTGCGACGGGCCCGATAACAATGATCGCGGGAGGTCGAACACCCTCCGCTCGGACCTTCTCCGGCGTGTCTGAGAGGGTCGCCCGCAACGTCTGCTGCGCCGCTGTCGTTCCGTGTTGCACCACAATCACCGGAGTATCCGCAGGTCGACCGCCTTTCAGCAACGCGGCGACGAATAGTTCGATCCGTTCGACCGCCATCAGCAAAACGATGGTGCCCGACATTGCTGCCAAAGCGTCCCAATTCACTAACGATTCGGGATGATCGGGCGCCAAATGGCCGCTGACCACCACGAACTCGTGATTTGTCGCCCTGTGGGTGACCGGAACTCCGGCCAGAGCGGGCACAGCTATGGCACTCGTCACACCCGGCACCACGGTCACCGGAATTCCCGCTTCCGCGCACGCCAGGACTTCCTCATACCCCCGGGCGAACACGAACGGATCGCCCCCTTTGAGCCGCACCACGAACTTGCCGGCCCGGGCACGGTCGATCAGCACGTCATTGATCGCGTCCTGGGCCATCGCGCGGCCGTAGGGGATCTTGGCCGCATCGATCACCTCGACATGCGGCGACAACTCGGCCAGCAGTTCCGGCGGGGCAAGCCGGTCGGCGACCACCACATCGGCCTGGGCGAGCAGTCGGCGGCCACGGACGGTGATCAGTTCGGGATCACCCGGACCGCCGCCGACCAGCGCCACCCCGCCGCGCACGACGTCCTCGGAACTCCAGTCGGAGCTCTCTGCCGTGATGATGCCCTGCTGCAGTGCCTCCCGGATAGCGGACCGGATGGCGGCCGAACGGCGGTGTTCGCCGCCGGCCAGCACACCCACCGACAGTCCCGCGTAGGTGAAGGACGCCGGCGTGACCGCGGTTCCCTCGACGGCAATGTCGGCGCGAACGCAGAAGACGTGGCGCCGTTCGGCCTCGGCGACGATCGCCTCGTTCACCTGCGGGTCGTCGGTGGCCGCCAGCGCATACCAGGCGCCGTCGAGGTCGCCGTCGCGGTATTCGCGCAGCGACAGGGTGATCCCGTCCATCGCCTCGACTGCCGCGGTGGCGCCGCGGGAGATGACATGCACGTCGGCGCCGCTGGCGATGAGCAGCGGTAACCGGCGCTGAGCGACGCCTCCCCCGCCGACGATGACGACCTTTCGGCCGGTCAGTCTCAGTCCCACCAGATAGGGGCTCTCGGTCACCGCCCAAGCTTAATGTCGCGCTACGCCCGCGCCTTGCCCGCATGGGCGACGAAACGAGCCACCGCGGCGGGCGCCGCCGCCGGATGAGTATGCAGATACGAAGCGTGCACACCGCCGTGGACGGCGCCGTCGTGTTTGCGATCCACGCCCCCGCCCCGGTACACCCAGGCCGGCTGGTAGCTGTCTGCGAAGGTGACCGTGGTCCGATGGAATTCGTGCCCCACCACTCGCTGTCCGGCCGCGTACAGCGACGAGTCGGCAACGGCCACCGCGTCCCGGTAACCCAGGGTGAGTCGCTGGGTGAACTGCGCCGACCCGGCCAACACGCCGCACATCGGAAATCCGTCCAGATCGTCGGCCAGATAAATGAGGCCGGCGCACTCCGCATGCACGGGGGCGCCGGCGGCCGCCAGTGCGGCGATCTGACGCCGCACGACGTCATTGGCGGACAGCTCCGCGGTGAACTGTTCGGGGAATCCGCCGGGCAGCAGTACGGCGTCGGTCGCCTCGGGCAGGACGTCGCTGAGCGGATCGAACTCAACGACCTGCGCGCCGGCGGCCCGCAGCAACTCGGCGTGTTCGACGTACCCGAAGGTGAACGCTTTGCCTGCGGCCAGGGCGACCCGAACCCGACACCCGACGGGCCGGACGACGGTTGCCGGATCCCACGGCGGGGCGCCGACGCGGCTGCCGGCGGTCGCCACCACGCCGGCGAGATCGACGTGACGCGTCACCAGATCCGTCATCGCCTCGATCGCCTGCTGAGCATGCCGACCGTACTCCGCCGCGGTGACCAGGCCCAGATACCTTGTCGGAAGCTCCAATTTGGCGGTTCGCGGAATTGCGCCCAGCACCGGGACACCCGCCTGTTCACAGGCCTGCCGCAGCACCAGCTCGTGCCGGGCCGTGCCGATCCGGTTGAGGATCACACCGCAGATCCGGGTCTGCGGGTCGAAGGTGGAAAACCCGTGCAGCAGTGCGGCGATGCTGTGGCTCTGACCGCGCGCGTCGACCACCAGAATCACCGGCGCACCGAGCAGTCTCGCGACGTGCGCGGTCGATCCCGTCGCAGCACCGGTGACGTCGGGGCCGATCCGGCCGTCGAACAGGCCCATCACCCCTTCGACCACCGCGATGTCGGCACCGCGGGCACCGTGGCCGAACAGCGGGCCGATCAGCTTGTCCCCCACCATCACCGGGTCGAGGTTGCGGCCGGCCCGCCCGGCGGCCAGCGCGTGGTAGCCGGGGTCGATGAAGTCCGGGCCGACCTTGAACGGCGCCACCTGGTGGCCGGCCCGGCGCAGTGCTCCGATCAAACCCGTTGCCAGCGTGGTCTTTCCGCTGCCCGATGCGGGGGCGGCAATGACGACCGCGGGTGTCGAGGTCACCTGGCGCTCACCACTCGATGCCTTTCTGCCCCTTGCGGCCGGCGTCCATCGGATGCTTCACCTTGCCCATCTCGGTCACCAGGTCGGCGGCCTCGACGAGGCGAGGCGGGGCATCGCGGCCGGTGATCACCACATGCTGGTGACCGGGCCGTTCCCCCAGCGCTTCCACCACTTCCTCGACATCGAGCCAACCCCACTTCAGCGGGTAGGTGAACTCGTCGAGGACATAGAAGTCATGCCGTTGCTCTGCCAGCCGCCGCCGGATCTCGGCCCAGCCGTCGGCGGCCGCGGCGGCGTGGTCGACTTCGCTGCCGGCTTTGCGAGACTTGCGTATCCAGGACCAGCCCGAACCCATCTTGTGCCATTCGACCGCACCGCCCACACCAGTGCGCTCGTGCAGCTGGCCGAGCTCGCGAAATGCGGTTTCCTCGCCCACCTTCCACTTCGCGCTCTTGACGAACTGGAAGACCGCGACACTCATCCCGACATTCCAGGCCCGCAACGCCATCCCGAACGCAGCCGTCGACTTGCCCTTGCCGTCGCCGGTGTGCACCACAAGTACCGGTACGTTGCGCCGGGCCCGGGTGGTCAGGCCGTCCTCGGGGACGGCGATCGGCTTTCCTCGGGGCATATCAGGCCACGCTGCGCACGGCTCGGGTCAGGTGGTCGGCGTGCAGTTGCTCCAGCCGGATGGCGGGCGCGCCCAGTTGGCGGGCCAGCTGGGCGGCCAGTCCCAGCCGGACATAGGACGTCTCGCAGTCGACCACAACGGCCGCGGCGCCCTCTGCCACCAGCATGGAAGCGGCAATCCTGCTGCGGCCCAACGGATCCGGGCCAGCGGTCGCGCGGCCATCGGTGAGCACCACCACCAGCGGACGGCGGGCCCGGTCGCGCACTCTCTCCCGGATGACCAGTCCCCGGGCGGCCAGCAAACCCTCGGCCAGCGGAGTCCTGCCGCCCGTGTCGAAGCGGGCCAGTCGCCGCCCGGCGATGTGCGCCGACGACGTCGGCGGCAGCAGAATCCGGGCTTCGGCCTGGCGGAAGGTGATCACGGCGACCTTGTCGCGTCGCTGGTAGGCGTCACGCAGCAATGACATGGCGGCCCCGCTGACGGCGGCCATCCGGTCCCGGGCGGCCATCGAGCCGGAGGCGTCGACGACGAAGATCACCAGGTTGCCTTCGCGACCCTCCCGGACGGCCCGGCGCAGGTGGCCGGACTGCAAGCGCAGCGGCCCGGCCCGGTCGGCGCCTGCGGCCGCCGACAGCAGGGTGGCGAACAGATGCAGGCCGTGCGCGGCCGGGTCGGTGGGGTCGGCGGCGGCCACCACACTGCCGGCACTGTTGCGGGCTCGGGATCGTCGCCCCGGTGCGCCTTCGCCGACCCCGGGTACCGTCAACGCCCGGGTGCGAAAGACTTTCGACGGCGGCGCACTGGGTTTCGGTGACGGCGGGGCCGTCGTGCCATTCGAATTCCGTTCGGGGGCAGTATATTCCGTGGAAGCACCCCCGCCGGGCGGGTCGGGATCCGGGTCGGGTTCGGGTTCGCTCTGGGCCTGCTCACCCGCCCGGGCCAGCGCCTCGTCCAGTTGATCGCGCTCGATGCCGTGATCGTCGAACGGATCACGGCGGCGGCGATGCGGCAACGCCAGTTCGGCGGCCACCCGGATGTCCTGCTCCGCCACCGTCAGCGCGCCGCGCCAGGCCGCGTGGGCCGCCGCGGTGCGCGCTAGCACCAGGTCGGCTCGCATGCCGTCGACGTCGAACGCCGCGCACAACGCCGCAATCCGCCGTAACTCGTTGTCCGGCAACACCACATCGTCGACGATCGCGCGGGCGCCGGCGATCCGGCGGGCCAGCTCGGCGTCGGCATCGGCGTAGCTGAGCGCGAATCCGTCCGGGTCGGCTTCATAGGCCATCCGCTGCCGGATCACCTCCACCCGCACGTCGACGTCGCGCGAGGCCTGCACGTCGACCGTCAGGCCGAATCGGTCCAGCAGTTGGGGACGCAGCTCGCCCTCTTCGGGATTCATCGTTCCGATCAACACGAACCGGGCCTCGTGGGTGTGTGAGATGCCGTCTCGTTCGACATGCACCCGTCCCATCGCGGCGGCATCGAGCAGGATGTCGACCAGATGGTCGTGCAGCAGGTTCACCTCGTCGACGTAGAGGACGCCGCCGTGGGCGCGGGCCAGCAGGCCCGGGGAGAAGGCGTGCTCGCCGTCACGCAACACCCGCTGCAGATCCAGCGAACCGACGACCCGGTCTTCGGTGGCTCCCAACGGCATCTCCACCAGACCGCCGCCTTCGGCGTCGGTCGCGGCCGACAACAACCCGGCCAGCCCGCGCACGGCCGTCGACTTCGCGGTGCCCTTCTCGCCCCGGATCAGCGCGCCGCCGATCTCCGGCCGCACGGCGCACAGCAGCAACGCCAGACGCAACTGGTCGTGCCCGACGATCGCGCTGAACGGATAGGGCTTCACCGGGTACCAGCCGGGGAACCGGGTCGCAGCATCGGCACATGCGGAATGCCGTCGTCGAGAAAATCGTCGCCGTCGCGGACGAACCCGTGGCGGGCATACATCTCGGTCAGGTACTTCTGCGCGTCGATGCGGCAGGGGTAATCGCCCACTTCGGCCAGCGCCGCGCGCAGCAACCGGGTGGCGTGGCCGTGACCTCGAGCGCTGCGCTTGGTGCACACCCGGCCGATCCGGAACGCCTTCTCACCACCGGCGTGCTCCTCCATCAGCCGCAGGGTGCAGACCACCTCTCCGTCAGAGGATTCCAGCCAGAAGTGGCGGGTTTCGGCGAGCAGATCACGCCCGTCCAGCTCCGGGTAGGGGCAGGCCTGTTCCACCACGAACACCTCGACCCGCAGCTTGAGCAGCTCATAAAGGGTCCGCGCATCAAGGTCTTTGAACCAGGATCGCCGCAAGGCTTCGGTCATCGACGTCGCTCTCCCCCGTGCGCGCGAGGTGCTCCGACCCCATCGTTTCGCTGTGCATCGTCGCCGCCGCGAGTCATGCCGCCTCTAATCGCAGCGTCTTGTTGGTCCACGACCTCACCTCGTCGTAGAGGGCGGGTTCACGCGACAAGTCAGCTCCCAGTGACGGCACAATCTCTTTGAGAGTAGGTAACCACGACTGGTACCTGTTGGCGAAACAGCGTGCCAGCACCTCCATCATCGCCGGGACCGCGGTGGAAGCGCCCGGCGAGCCGCCGAGCAGCCCGGCGATGCTGCCGTCGGCGGCACCCACGATGGTGGTGCCGAACTCCAGGGCCCCGCCCCTGCCCCTGGCCCGACGGATCACCTGTACCCGTTGCCCGGCCACCGTCAGCTCCCAGTCTGAATCCCTTGCGCTGGGTGCGAATTCACGCAACGCTGCGACCCGGTCCGGTCCGGTCAGGCGCACCTGGCCGAGCAGGTAGCGCAGCAATGTCGCCTCCCGGACGCCGACGCCCAGCAACGACGGAAGATTGCCGGGCCGGACCGACCGGGGTAGATCGCTGAAGTGCCCGTGTTTCAAGAACTTCGGTGACCAGCCGGCGTAGGGCCCGAAGACCAGCCACGGCCGGCCATTGACGAGGCGCAGGTCCAGGTGCAGCGCACCCAGTGGCGGCGCTCCCGGCGACGGAACGCCGTACACCTTGGCACGGTGCGCGGCGGTGAGCCCGCGGTCGGCGGTGCGCAGGAAGCGGCCACCGATCGGGAACCCGGCGAAACCGCGGATCTCGGCGATCCCGGCCTTCTGTAACAGCGGCAATGTATCGCCCCCGGCCCCGACAAAGACGAATTTCGCTGTCAGCTGCCGCTTTTCACCGGTACGTCGGTTTCCGACGGTCAGCGTCCAGCCGCCGTCGCCGCGACGCGACAAGCCACGCACCTCGTGCCCGAACAACGCGGTGGCACCGGCTTTCACGCCGTAGCCGATGAGTTGTCGCGCCAAAGCGCCGAAATCGACGTCCGTGCCGTCGGCGGCCCAGTTGAGGGCAACCGGCTCGGCGAAGTCACGCCGGGCGGCCATGAACGGCAGCCGGCGCGCGAATTCGTCGGGATCCACGATCAGTTCGGTCGCGGCGAACAACGGGTTGCGCGCCAGCGCGTCACGGCGCCGCCGCAGGTACTCCACGCCGGCCGTCCCGTGCACGAAACTGACGTGCGGGACGGGGTTGAGAAAGCTCGGTACGTCGGCCAGGATGCCGTTGTCGGCCGCGTAGGCCCAAAACTGGCGGGTCACCTGGAACTGTTCGTTGACCAGCACCGCTTTGGTGATGTCGATCGATCCGTCCGGGCACTGGGGTGTGTAGTTCATTTCGCACAGCCCCGCGTGACCGGTGCCGGCGTTGTTCCAGGGGCTGCTGCTCTCGCCGCCGACCCCGTCCAGGCGCTCGATGACGGTGATCGACCAGTTCGGCTCCAGCCGGCGCAGCAACGCACCGAGGGTGGCACTCATGATTCCGGCACCCACCAGCACGACGTCGGTTCTGGCTAGCTGTGCCACGCCGATCGCTGATCCTTTCCTTCAGACTGCCGGTGCCAGGCTATCGCGACGGACGGGTGGGCAGCTGCGCGGCGAGCGCGGCATCGACGGCTTGGCCCGACCCAGCAGGCGACATTTAAGCTGGCCTCGTGACTGGCTGGGAGCCCGACGTCCTGCCCGGCTACTGGCAGCGAACCATCCCGCTCGGACCCGACCCGGACGGCGAGGGCGACATCGTCGCGACGCTGGTGCGCCGTGGCCCGCAAACAGCGGCCGGCCACGCGGTGTTGGCCGTGCACGGCTACACGGACTACTTTTTCCATACCGC
Source organism: Mycobacterium gordonae (assembly GCF_017086405.1). Taxonomy (NCBI): domain Bacteria; kingdom Bacillati; phylum Actinomycetota; class Actinomycetes; order Mycobacteriales; family Mycobacteriaceae; genus Mycobacterium; species Mycobacterium camsae. Next base: position 2,526,348 of record NZ_CP070973.1, on the reverse strand, counting down.
GCTGGCCGACCATTTCGCCGACCGCGGCTTCACCTTCTATGCGCTGGACCTGCGCAAGTGCGGCCGCTCGCACCAACCGGACCAGACTCCCCACTTCACCACCAACCTGGCCCACTACGACGACGAACTCAACCGCGCGCTGGCCCTGATCCGCGAGCGGTCCGAGGTCAAGGTGGTCATGTACGGCCACTCGGCGGGTGGGCTGATCCTGGCGCTCTGGCTGGACCGGTTGCGGCGGCGAGGCGCGATCGCGCGGGCCGGTGTCACCGGCCTGGTACTCAACAGTCCGTTCCTCGATCTGCACGGCCCGGCCATCCTGCGGCTCGGCGTCACCTCGGCCACCATCGCGGCGCTGTCGCGGATGCGCAGCAAGGGCGTCGCCCGGGCCAGCGGCAGCGGCGGCTACGGGTCGAGCCTGCACCGTGACTACCACGGCGAGTTCGAGTACAACCTGCAGTGGAAACCATTGGGCGGCTTTCCGGTAACGTTCGGCTGGTTGCATGCGGTGCGGCGCGGCCAGGCCCGGCTGCATCGGGGGCTCGACGTCGGGGTGCCCAACCTGATACTGCGTTCGGACCACACCGTGCCCGAGAGCGCCGAACCGGCGGCCCTGCAACGCGGCGACGCGGTGCTCGACGTCAGCCAGATCGCCCGGTGGGCCGGCTGTATCGGCAACCGCACCAGCATCATTCCGGTGCCGGATGCCAAACACGATGTGTTTCTGTCGCTTTCCCAACCGCGTCAGCTAGCCTATCGCCATCTGGACCGCTGGCTGGACGAACATCTCAGCAGGCTCAACGACACCGACGCCTCGGTCCCCCCCGAGAACCGGTCGGGGAAAGGGTGACGCATCGATGGAGACCTACGACCTCGCGATCATCGGAACCGGTTCGGGCAACAGCATTCTCAACGAGCACTATGCGGCCAAGCGGGTGGCGATCTGCGAGCAGGGCATCTTCGGCGGCACTTGCCTGAACGTCGGGTGCCTCCCGACCAAGATGTTCGTCTACGCCGCCGAGGTGGCCAAGAGCATCCGGGGCGCGGCCCGGTACGGCGTCGACGCCCACGTCGACGGCGTGCGCTGGGCGGACATCGTTTCCCGGGTCTTCGGGCGTATCGATCCGATCGGGCCCAGCGGCGAAGACTACCGCCGGTCCGCCCCGAATATCGACGTGTACCGCAGTCACACCCGTTTCGGGCCGGTCGCGGCCGACGGGCGTTACCTGCTGCACACCGACGCCGGCGAAGAGTTCACCGCCGACCAGGTGGTGATCGCCGCGGGCTCTCGGCCGACGGTGCCGCCGGCGATCACCGCCGCCGGCGTCACATACCACACCAGCGACACCATCATGCGGATTCCCGATCTGCCCGAGCACCTGGTCATAGTCGGAAGTGGTTTCGTCGCAGCGGAATTCGCCCACGTGTTCGCCGCGCTGGGTTCGCGGGTGACCCTGGTGGTGCGGGGTAGCTGCCTGCTGCGTCACTGCGACGACACCATCTGCGAACGGTTCACCCGCATCGTGTCCGAGAAATGGGGACTGCACACTCACCGCAACGTCATCGGCGGGCACAACCGGGGGGCGGGGGTGTCGCTACAACTCGACGACGGGAGCACCCTGGATGCCGACGCGCTGCTGGTGGCGACCGGGCGGATCTCCAACGCCGACCTGCTCGACGCGGAGCAAGCCGGTATCGATGTCGCAGACGGTCGCGTCGTCGTCGACGAGTATCAACGCACCTCGGCCCGTGGGGTTTTCGCGCTCGGCGACGTGTCGTCGCCGTATCAGCTCAAGCACGTCGCCAACCACGAGGCGCGCGTCGTGCAGCACAACCTGCTGTGCGACTGGGAGGACACCGGGTCGATGGCCGTCACCGATCACCGCTTCGTGCCGGCGGCGGTGTTCACCGACCCTCAGTTGGCCGCCGTCGGGCTCACCGAAAACCAGGCGGTGGCTCAGGGATTCGATGTCTCGGTCAAGATCCAGGATTACGGCGACGTCGGCTACGGATGGGCCATGGAGGACACCACCGGGATCGTGAAGTTGATCGCCGAGCGCGGCACCGGCCGGCTGCTGGGCGCCCACATCATGGGCTACCAGGCATCGTCGATCATTCAGCCGCTGATCCAGGCGATGAGCTTCGGGCTGACCGCCCACCAGATGGCGCGCGGCCAGTACTGGATTCACCCCGCCTTGCCCGAGGTGGTGGAGAACGCGCTGCTGGGCCTGAGCTGACTCAGTCCCGCGCTCGCTGCTGGCACGCCGGGCACAGCCCGTGCAGCGTCAGGCCGGCCCGATCGGACAAGGCAAACGAGCTGCCCGCCATCGCGTGTTCGAGCGCCGAGCTGAGCTGGCGGGCGGGCACCTCGATGATCGCCCCGCACTGAGTGCACACGGCGTGGTGATGCGGCGCGGTCGCCATCCCGTAGGTGGTGACGCCGCCGTCGAGGGTCAACGCGTGCAGCACACCCTGGTCGACCAGGGTGGTCACCGTGCGGTAAATGGTCGCGAGGTCGGGCGGCTGGGTTCCCGGCGCGAGGCAGGTGGGCAACCGGTGCTGTATCTCGGCCACTGAGAGGTGCCCGTTGACGGGTTCCAGTACCGCCAACACCTGGATCCGCGAGGCCATCCGCCGCAGCCCGCGGGCGCGCAGCAGCTCGCCGATCCGTTCGGTGGCCGCCGGGTCCAGGCCCGCCGGTTCAGTCGTCACCCGACCAGTGTCGCGCTGCCGGCCCGGGATTGCCAGCGCGGACCTCCGGCGCGTCCGCGTTCTTGCGAGTCATGTGCAATAAGCTCCGTATCGAGGAGACGTGGGTGCCGCAGCGCGTGGGCTAGCTGGATCCGACGCCTCCGGTGCCGCCGCCGCCGCCCAAGCCGCCTGCGCCGCCGAGCGGGCCGACCGGACCGTCGCCCAAGGTGCCGTTGACGCCGCCGATACCGGTGCTCCCGGGCACGCCGCTCGATCCGGCGCCGCCGATGCCGCCCTGTCCGCCGGTGCCGCCGGCGCCGCCGGTGCCGCCCGGCTGGCCGCCGGTGCCGTCTCCGGCGTCGCCGCCGACGCCGCCCTGGCCGCCCCCACCTCCGGTGCCGCCGACGCCCGTGCTGTTGGATCCGCCGGTGCCGCCGACGCCGCCAGCGCCGCCCAGCCCACCGTTGTAGCCGGTACCGCCGCCGGCCGGGCCGTTCGCGCCCTGGCCGCCCGCGCCGCCCTGGCCGCCGACGCCGCCCGTGCCGGCGCTGTTGCCAGCGTGGATGGTGCGACCGCCGGTTCCGCCTTGACCTCCCTGACCACCGGTTCCCGCCGCGCCGGCGCTCCCAGCCGCGCCGGTGCCGCTGCCGGCCAGGCCGCCGGTGCCGCCGACGCCGCCGGTGCCGCCGGCACCGCCGTTTGCGGCGGTGTCCTGACCATCGTCGGCAAAGCCGGCGCCGCCCTGACCGCCCTGACCGCCTGTCCCGCCGCCTCCACCGGCACCGTTGATACCGCCAGCGGCGGCGCTTCCGCCCTGGCCGCCGGTGCCGCCGGCTCCACCGGTGCCCCCGATCTCGCCCGGTCGCAACTGCGCATTTCCAGTGCCGCCAACGCCGCCGACGCCGCCGTTCCCGCCTTTGCCGCCGAGGCCACCGTCTGCGCCGCCCGTCGCTGCCCCGCCGGACCCGCCGGTGCCGCCGGCCCCTCCGGTCCCGGCTACGGAGTCCCAATCGGCCGCGCCGCCGCCACCGCCGGTCCCGCCCACGCCGCCGTCACCCGCGACGTGGCCGGTGCCGCTCGCCGCGCCGCCCGCGGCGCCGGTACCCCCTGCACCGCCGGCCCCGCCGTGGGCTCCCTGGCGGCCCTGACCGCCCTGCCCGCCGGCGCCGCCGGCACCGCCATCGCCACCGTCGCCCACGGCTCCGGCGGACCCGCCGCCGCTGCCGGCGGCGCCGCCGGCACCCGCGGCTCCTCCGGTCCCGCCCTGGCCGCCGGCTCCTGCGGTGCCGCCCACCCCGGTTTGGCCGCCGCCCTTGCCGCCGGTTCCGCCAGTTCCACCGGTGCCGCCCTCACCTCCGGCGCCGTTGGTGCCACCCGCAACCGCCGCGCCGCCGGCACCACCCTGGCCACCCGCGCCACCGATGCCGCCCTTGCCTCCGGTGCCGCCACCGCTTCCGAAATTGAGCGAAAGGCCGGCACCGCCCTGGCCGCCCTGACCACCGGCACCACCGGCACCGGCTACTCCACCGACCTCGTCGGCGCCGCCGATACCACCGGTGCCACCAACACCACCGGCGCCGGCGCCGGAGCCGGTGTCCGCACCGCCCTGACCGCCGTGACCGCCCTGTCCGCCGGCGCCGACCGGGTCGCCAAATCGTGCGTTCAAGCCACCGGCGCCGCCGGTGCCGCCCTTACCGCCAGTCCCGGCCGCACCGCCTTGCACGCCGACGCCGCCCTGGCCACCCGTACCACCGGTGCCGCCGTCGACATGATCTCTGCCGCTTCCGCCGGCACCACCCTGGCCGCCGTTGCCGCCGTCACCGCCGAACAGCTCGTTGGTGCCGGCGCCGCCCTGGCCGCCCGCACCGCCGGTGCCGCCGGTGCGACTGCTCCCGGCAGCACCGTCGCCACCGCGACCACCCGTGCCGCCGTCACCGCCGTCACCGCCACCGGCGTAGGCGTTGGGGTTGGCGCCGGCCGCTCCTCCGGTACCGCCCTGGCCGCCGGTGCCGGCGCCACCCCGGGTGTCGGCGCCACCCTGCCCGCCGGTGCCACCCTTGCCGCCCGCGCCCGCGCCGCTGCCGAGGTTTTCCCCACCCTGGCCGCCCGTGCCGCCTCGGCCGCCCGTGCCGCCGCCGGCACCGGTGTCGACGCCGCCCTGACCACCGGTGCCGCCCTGTCCGCCGGCGCCACTGCGGTTCTCGCCCGCACCCCCTTGACCGCCGGTACCGCCCTGGCCGCCGGCGCCCGCGGTACCGACCGCACCGGTGCCGGTACCTGCCGTTCCGCCGACACCACCGGTGCCGCCGATACCACCGACACCGCCCCTGCCGCTGCCGTCTGCGGCGGTGCCCTGCCCGGCGGTGCCGCCCGTTCCGCCTTGACCGCCCGCACCACCACCGCCGTTGGTTCCGCCGGCGGCGGCGTTGCCGCCCTGACCACCGGCGCCTCCGACGCCGCCTTGGCCGCCCGTGGAGCCGAAGCCATTGCTCTTGCTGTTGTCCGCCCCGGTGCCGCCCTGACCACCGGTTCCGCCGGTGCCGCCCTGGCCGCCGGTACCGCTGCCGCTGAGATCGGCGCCGCCGGTGCCACCGGCCCCACCCGATCCCCCAGCTGCCGGGGCGGTACCCGTCGCGCCCTGCCCGCCCTGGCCGCCGGCGCCGCCATCGCCGCCCGCCATACCGGCGGTGACGTTGCTCGCCCCGGTGCCGCCGGCACCGCCATCCCCACCGGCACCGGCGCTGCCGACCGTACCGCCGGTGCCTCCGGTGCCCGCCGCGCCGCCGACACCGCCGGCCCCGCCGTCGCCGCCCCGGCCGCCGTCACCGCCGCCGGCACCGGTGTCAGCGATACCCGAGCCGCCGACACCACCATGACCGCCGGTCCCCCCGGCGCCGCCGCTGCCGTTGACACCAGTCGCGCCGCCGGCATTGCCGCCCCGACCGCCCACGCCGCCCTGACCGCCGGTGGCGCCATTCCGGCCGGTTCCGGCCTCGCCGTCTGCGCCGCTGCCGCCGGTGCCCCCGGCGCCGCCCGTGCCGCCGTCGCCTGCCGTCCCGCCGGCGGCGGCCACACCGCCCTGGCCGCCCTGGCCACCGTGGCCGCCGGCACCGGCGGTGCCGCTGTTGCCGGACAATCCGGCGCCGATGCCGGCCGCTCCGGCCTGGCCGCCTGCGCCACCGGTCCCGCCGGCCCCGCCGTCACCGGCGTCGTTGGTGCCGTCGTCGGCGTATCCGGCCCCGCCACTGCCGCCCTGGCCGCCCGCACCGCCGGACCCGCCGTCGCCGTTGAAGGCGCTGCCGTTGCCGCCCTGACCACCGGAGCCGCCGGCGCCGCCCCGGCCACCAGCAGAGCCGGCACCGCCGGGAGTCGAACCGCTGATGCCCGCGCCGCCCATTCCGCCAACGCCGCCGGCGCCGGCGTTACCGCCCGCGCCGTTGCCGCTCGCGTCGAGCCCGCCGGCACCTCCGGCGCCACCGGCACCACCGTTGCCGGCGCCGCCACCGATGTCAGCGGCACCCTGGCCGCCCTGGCCGCCGGCGCCGCCAGCACCAGCGGTGATCATCGTGTGGAAGTTCGTTCCGCCGACACCGCCGGTGCCACCCGTGCCGCCGTCCCCGCCGGCGCCGGCAATGCCGCCGGTGCCGCCGGTGCCGGCGATGCCGCCGGTGCCGCCACTGCCACCGCGACCGCCGTTGCCGCCGTTGTCAGCGCCGACACCGGTGTCCGGACGACCATTGGCGCCGGCACCGCCCTGGCCGCCGGTGCCGCCGGCACCACCGCTGCCGTTGGTGCCGCCGCCGCCTGCGTTGCCGCCCGCACCGCCGACGCCGCCGGCCCCACCGGTGAAGCCATTGCCGTTGCCATCTCGCCCGGCGACGCCGCCCTCACCGCCGCGACCACCCTGACCGCCGTCACCGGAAAGTCCGTTGCCGCCCGCCGCGCCCGTGCCGCTGCCGGCTGCGCCGCCCGCGCCCGCGTCACCGCCCCGGCCGCCGGTGCCGCCGATGCCGCCGTCGTTGCCTGAAAAGGTCGCGCCGGTGCCGCCCGTGCCTCCGGTGCCGCCGCTGCCGCCCCGACCGCCGTCGCCGTTGGCGCCGCCGGCACCCGCCGACCCGCCCTGCCCGCCCGCACCGCCGGCGCCGCCGGCCAGACCGGTTGCACCGGCGGCGGAGGCGTCATCGCCCCTTCCACCGTCACCGCCCTGTCCACCGGCACCGCCGACGCCAGCGCGGCCCGCGGTCCCGGCAGCGCCCGCCCCGGTGCCGGCCGCACCCCCGGCACCGGCGTCCCCGCCCTTGCCACCGGCACCACCGTCTTGACCGGCGGTACCGTCGCCGGCCTCGCCGTCAGCGCCGGCGCCACCACGGCCCCCATCACCACCCAGGCCGCCCGCGCCGTTCGTGCCACCAGCACCGGCCGACCCGCCCTGACCACCGTCGCCACCGGCACCACCGGCATACCCTGCCTGGCCGGCGACGCTGTTGGCGCCACCAGCCCCACCGTCACCGCCCTGACCCCCCGCACCGCCGGTGCCCGCACCACCCACGCTGCCCCCAGCACCCACGCCGGTTCCGGCCACCCCGCCGGCACCGGCGTCACCGCCCCTACCGCCGGCGCCGCCGGCCTGACCCACGGCGCCGACGTTCGCCTGACCGTCCGCGCCACGACCGCCGACTCCGCCATCGCCGCCCAGACCGCCGGCACCATTGGTCCCACCCAAACCGGCCGACCCGCCCTGGCCACCCACACCACCAGCGCCACCGGCAAACCCAACGCCACCCGCCACGGTGCTGTCAGCGCCCGCCCCGCCATCACCACCACGACCACCAGCACCTCCAGTGCCCGCATCACCCTCCGAGCCCAGATCGCCAGCACCGCCGCCAGCCAATCCACCAGCACCCGCGGCACCGCCAACACCGCCGGCACCACCGGCCTGACCAACACCGCTGCCACTTGCCAGACCATCACCGCCGGCGCCACCCGCACCACCGTTACCGCCGCGGCCGCCGTCACCACTGATGCCGCCGAAACCAGTCGTCCCGCCCTGGCCACCCGCACCACCGGCCCCACCTGCGTAACCCCCAGCACCCGCGACGGTGCTATCGCCGCCAGCACCACCATTACCGCCGTGCCCGCCGACACCGCCACTGCCAGCGGCAGCCCGGCCGCTGGAGCCAAACCCGCCAATACCGGCGGCTCCACCGTTACCCCCAGCCGCACCAGCCTGACCAACACTTCCCACACCCGCAACACCATCGGCGCCAGCACCGCCCGCGCCACCGTTACCCCCTCGACCGCCCACTCCGCTACTAGCAGAGACACCACCGGAAGCACCCCCCGCACCGCCTTGCCCCGCGGCACCACCATCACCACCGGTGTGACCCGTACCGACCAGGGCAGCACCGCCCATCCCGCCATCCCCACCGGCGCCGCCGGCGCCGCCCTTCCCCGCGGTCCCATCGACACCGCCGCTACCGACGGCGCCACCCACACCGCCATTACCACCGACGCCACCCTTACCACCAGCCGCAGCCCCACTACCCGCGTCGGCGACGCCCGTACCACCATTACCGCCGCGACCACCCGCACCACCGGCCCCACCACTGCCGTTGGTGCCGCCGCCGCCTGCGTTACCACCCGCACCGCCGACACCTCCAGCTCCGCCGTCGAAACCGTTGCCACCGCTACTGCCGCCGGTGCTGCCGACACCGCCGCTTCCGCCGTCTCCACCGTGCCCGCCATCGCCCGAGACACCGTTGCTGCCCGCCGCGCCCGTGCCGCTGCCGGCCGCACCGCCCGCGCCCGCGTCACCGCCCTTACCCCCAGTGCCGCCGTCCTGCCCGACGGAACTCGCACCCGCGGCGCCGTCAGCACCGCGGCCACCATTGCCGCCGTCACCGCCCAGTCCACCACCGCCATTGGTACCCCCTAGACCAGCTGACCCGCCCTGCCCGCCCGCACCGCCGGCGCCGCCGGCCAGACCGGTTGCACCGGCGGCGGAGGCGTCATCGCCCGTTCCACCGTCACCGCCCTGTCCACCGGCACCGCCGACGCCAGCGCGGCCCGCGGTCCCGGCAGCGCCCGCCCCGGTGCCGGCCGCACCCCCGGCACCGGCGTCCCCGCCCTTGCCACCGGCACCACCGTCTTGACCGGCGGTACCGTCGCCGGCCTCGCCGTCAGCGCCGGCGCCACCACGGCCCCCATCACCACCCAGGCCGCCCGCGCCGTTCGTGCCACCAGCACCGGCCGACCCGCCCTGACCACCGTCGCCACCGGCACCACCGGCATACCCTGCCTGGCCGGCGACGCTGTTGGCGCCACCAGCCCCACCGTCACCGCCCTGACCCCCCGCACCGCCGGTGCCCGCACCACCCACGCTGCCCCCAGCACCCACGCCGGTTCCGGCCACCCCGCCGGCACCGGCGTCACCGCCCCTACCGCCGGCGCCGCCGGCCTGACCCACGGCGCCGACGTTCGCCTGACCGTCCGCGCCACGACCGCCGACTCCGCCATCGCCGCCCAGACCGCCGGCACCATTGGTCCCACCCAAACCGGCCGACCCGCCCTGGCCACCCACACCACCAGCGCCACCGGCAAACCCAACGCCACCCGCCACGGTGCTGTCAGCGCCCGCCCCGCCATCACCACCACGACCACCAGCACCTCCAGTGCCCGCATCACCCTCCGAGCCCAGATCGCCAGCACCGCCGCCAGCCAATCCACCAGCACCCGCGGCACCGCCAACACCGCCGGCACCACCGGCCTGACCAACACCGCTGCCACTTGCCAGACCATCACCGCCGGCGCCACCCGCACCACCGTTACCGCCGCGGCCGCCGTCACCACTGATGCCGCCGAAACCAGTCGTCCCGCCCTGGCCACCCGCACCACCGGCCCCACCTGCGTAACCCCCAGCACCCGCGACGGTGCTATCGCCGCCAGCACCACCATTACCGCCGTGCCCGCCGACACCGCCACTGCCAGCGGCAGCCCGGCCGCTGGAGCCAAACCCGCCAATACCGGCGGCTCCACCGTTACCCCCAGCCGCACCAGCCTGACCAACACTTCCCACACCCGCAACACCATCGGCGCCAGCACCGCCCGCGCCACCGTTACCCCCTCGACCGCCCACTCCGCTACTAGCAGAGACACCACCGGAAGCACCCCCCGCACCGCCTTGCCCCGCGGCACCACCATCACCACCGGTGTGACCCGTACCGACCAGGGCAGCACCGCCCATCCCGCCATCCCCACCGGCGCCGCCGGCGCCGCCCTTCCCCGCGGTCCCATCGACACCGCCGCTACCGACGGCGCCACCCACACCGCCATTACCACCGACGCCACCCTTACCACCAGCCGCAGCCCCACTACCCGCGTCGGCGACGCCCGTACCACCATTACCGCCGCGACCACCCGCACCACCGGCCCCACCACTGCCGTTGGTGGCGCTGGCACCACCCGCGTTACCGCCATCGCCGCCATCGCCGCCAAGGCCACCGGAACCGCCGTTGTGGCCGCTGCCGTCAAAGACGTCACCGCCGTGGCTCGCGGCACCGCCGGCGCCGCCGTTGCCGCCATCGCCGGCGGTGCCGGTGCTGCCGAGGCCGGAACCTGCAGCGCCGCCGTTGCCGCCGTTGCCGCCGTTGCCGCCGAAGCGGCCGTTTTGGTTATTGAAGGCAGCGCCGCCGACGCCGCCGACCCCACCGGCTCCGCCAGCCCCTCCGTCACCATTGGTGCCGCCGGCCGCGGCCGCGCCGCCTTGGCCGCCGCCGCCAGCCGCGCCACCGTTGCCACCGCCACCGGCTACACCGATGGTGCCGGGTGCGGTGCCGCCCGCTCCTCCGGCGCCGCCTTCGCCTCCTCCGCCGCCGCGGCCGCCGGTACCTTGTGCGCCGGCAGTTCCACCAGCGCCGCCGAGGCCTCCGATGCCACCTGCACCACCCTTGCCGCCGTTGCGGCTGAAGCCATCGGTTCCCGGCGCGGAGTCACCTCCCGCACCGCCGGCGCCGGCAGCGCCACCGGCACCGCCTGCACCGGCAATACCTCCGTCCGGCCCGGCACCACCAACGCCGCCGGCGCCACCATTACCACCGCCGCCACCGATCCCTCCTTGGCCGTTACCACCACTGGTGGCGCCACCGACGCCGCCGGCGCCGCCAGCGCCACCACCGCCGCCTAGACCGGCAACACCGTCAGCTGCGACCGCGGCGCCACCCACACCGCCAGATCCACCAGTTCCACCGACGCCGCCAGTTCCGGCGGTGCCGTTCTCCCCAGCGCTGCCGCCTACCGCACCCGCACCGGCGCTACCGCCTTGTCCGCCGTTGCCCGCACTCCCGCCGACACCGGTGGTGCCGGCAGCACCTCCGGCGCCGCCGGCCCCGCCGTTGCCGCCACGACCACCGTTGCCCGCTTTTCCGCTCACAACCGAGGTACCAGTGCCGCCTATGCCGCCTTGACCGCCGACACCCCCGTCCCCACCATTTCCGTTGGCGCTGTTCGCGCTAGCAGCGTTGCCGCCCACGCCGCCCTGGCCGGCGTCACCACCGATGGCGCCGTTGCGACCGGTTCCGGCCATGCCGTCAGCACCGCTGCCGCCGTTGCCACCACCACCAGCGTGGCCGGCACTTCCCACAGACCCGCCGACACCTCCGGTACCGGCCGCACCGCCATCGCCGCCGCTACCACCATTGCCGCCGCGACCGCCAGCGCCAGCACCCGCGCCGACGTCGACAGTCCCCGAGCCACCGTTGCCAGCCTGGCCGCCCACACCACCTGTACCACCGTCGCCGTTGCTGGCGGTACCGCCGCCGGCATTACCGCCGACGCCACCATTGCCGGCCTCGCCACCGTTGCCGCCGTTGTGTCCAGTCCCGGCCAGGCCGTCGGCCCCCCTGCCGCCACTGCCAGCATTACCGGCGTCGCCCCCGTCACCGGCCGTGCCGCCGATACCACCGCTACCGGCTGCACCACCACTGCCTCCACTGCCGCCGCTGCCGCCGTCACCGCCGGCTCCCGCGCCGGCACCAGTGTCGAGGCGGCCCGAACCACCATCTCCGCCGTGACCGGCAGCACCGCCGGCGCCACCGCTGCCATTAACCGCGGTTGCACTCCCCGCGTTACCCCCTGCGCCACCATCGCCGCCGTTACCGCCGGTGCCACCGGTTTGGCCGGTACCGGCGGCAGCGCCGACACCGATGCCCCCGGCACCGCCGGACCCACCGTTGCCACCGTTGCCGCCGGTACCCGCGGTGCCCAGTCCGCTGCCCGCAGCCCCGCCATCACCACCGCGACCACCATTGCCGCCGATATTGCCGCCGGCACCGAGGCCGGACACGCCGGCATTACTTCCAGATCCGCCGGCACCGCCAGAGCCGCCGTCGCCGTTGATTCCGCCAACGCCGGCCGCGCCACCTTGTCCTCCCGTGCCCCCGGCACCACCGTTGACGCCGGCGCCGCCGAACCCGGTCGGCCCGAGCGCATCGCCGCCGTTAGCCGCGGCTCCACCCGCGCCGCCGGCGCCACCGCGCCCGCCGGTGCCCGCGGTCCCGGCGACCCCGCCTTGCCCGCCGCCACCGCCGATGCCGCCGCCTCCGCCAAAGCCGCCTGTGCCGGCAAAGCCGTCGGTGCCAATGGGGGAGGAACCCCCGGAGCCGCCAGCCCCGGCCGCGCCGCCGTTGCCGCCAGCGCCGGCAACACCGCCGGCCGCCCCGGCTCCCCCAGCGCCGCCCTGCCCGCCGTTGCCGCCGCGATTACCGTCCCCGCCCTGCCCATTAAATCCGGTCGCGATGCCGCCGCCCCCGGCCACACCCCCAGCACCGCCGTTGCCACCCTGCCCGGCGATGCCGCTCGAACTAGTGGCGGCGCCACCCGTTCCACCACCGCCGCCGTGCCCGCCACGGCCACCACCGCCGCCGGTGCCGTTGAAGCCCCCATCGCCGCCGACAGCGCCCAGGCCCCCCTCGCCGCCCTGCCCGCCATTGCCCCCGGCGCCGCCCACCCCGCCGGTGCCGGCCGCGCCGCCAGCTCCCCCGACGCCGCCAGCGCCACCTTGACCGCCCTCGGTCCCGACACCGAACTTGCCTGTGTTCGAGGTACCGAGACTGCCGTCGCCGCCGAGGCCGCCCACACCACCGGCTCCTCCGCTGCCATTTGTGCCACCCATACCCGAATTGCCGCCCGCACCGCCCGCACCTGCATCGCCGCCGCGGAACCCGGCACCACCGGCAACAGCATTGTCTGCCCCTGCGCCACCGTTGCCGCCGTTGCCACCGGTACCGCCGAGACCGGCATCCCCAGCCACACCCGCAGCACCCAGGCCGCCGCCGGCCATGCCGCCGGCACCTGCGTCACCACCGCTTCCGCCGGCGCCGCCGGCCTGACCAGCGCTGCTAACGCCTATGGCACCATCAGCGCCGTTACCCCCGGCACCGCCGTTACCACCGAGCCCACCGGCACCATTGGTACCACCGGTATCTGCACTACCACCAGTACCACCGGCACCTCCAGCGCCACCGTTGTACCCGGCGCCACCCGCGGCCGTGTTGCTGTCCCCAGCCCCACCATTACCGCCCCGGCCACCTGTCCCACCGACACCGGCATTTCCGGCACTCCCCGCAGCACCCGCACCGCCACCTGCAGCACCACCAGCACCGGCGTCGCCGCCAGCACCACCGGCACCGCCGGAACCGCCGTCGCTAACCACGCCCATGGCACCGTCAGCTCCAGCACCACCACCCCCGCCATGACCGCCGACACCGCCGCTTCCGTTGCTACCACCGGCTGCGGCCGAACCGCCGACACCACCCATGCCCCCAGCGCCGCCCTGGCCGCCGTGGAAGCCGCTACCACTGCCAGCCCGGCCGATAGCGCCTTGACCACCAGCGCCACCTTGACCACCAGTGCCGGCGGTGTGACCGGGTGTGGTGGTCGCACCTCCGGCGCCGCCTTGGCCACCTTGACCACCAGTTCCGGCCGCGCCCGCATCGGCGGGTATGTCGCTGCCAGCTCCAGCCGCACCGCCGACGCCGCCCGCCCCGCCGCGGCCGCCCGCGCCGCCGGCAGCAGCGTTGTTGGCGCCGTCGTCTGCGTACCCGGCACCACCGGCGCCACCTCTGCCACCAGTGCCGCCATCCCCGCCCAGGCCGTTGAAGCCGCCCGCGCCGGAATCGCCGCCCTGGCCGCCATCACCCGCGGCACCGCCGTGTCCACCGTCAGACCCGGCAACGCCGGGCGTGGTACTCGCAGCGCCGGCTCCCCCCTGACCACCGGTGCCGCCAGTGCCACCCTGACCGCCAGAGCCCTGGCCGGTTGCGTCGACGCCACCAGCACCACCGCCGCCGCCTCGACCACCGTGTCCGGCGCCCCCGCCCACGTCAGCCGCGCCCTGACCGCCCTGACCGCCGATGCCACCCGCACCGGCAGTTATCGAGGGCATGTTGTTGGTGCCGCCTACTCCACCGGTCCCGCCTTGACCGCCATCACCCCCGGCCCCGGCGGTTCCGCCGGTGCCGCCGGTGCCAGCCAATCCGCCCATTCCACCCGCGCCGCCGGCACCGCCTCGGCCGCCGTCGCCCGCGCCGCTACCGGTGTCCGTCCGTCCCGTCCCACCGACACCGCCTTGACCACCGCTACCACCAGACCCACCATTCCCATTAATCCCATTCGCTCCTGCATTACCACCCGCACCGCCAACACCCCCGGCGCCACCAGCAAAGCCGGCGTCACCCGTTGCAGCGCTGCCAGCACCGACCCCACCGTCGCCGCCACGCCCACCGGCACCGCCAGCCCCCGCGCTGCCCGCCGCACCGGCGATACCGGCACCGCCGCCGGCCAACCCCCCAGCGCCTGCAGCACCGCCGTCACCACCAGCACCGCCGGCCTGACCAGCCCCACCCACACCGGTGGCACCGTCGCCGCCGGAACCACCCGCGCCACCATTGCCACCCAGACCGCCCGAGCCGTTGATGCCGCCCACCCCGGCCGAGCCACCCTTACCGCCGTGCCCGCCGGCCCCGCCGCTGTATCCGCTGCCTCCGGCCGCGAGGTTCGCCGCACCCGCACCACCGTCTCCGCCCCGGCCGCCGTCACCGCCAACACCGGAAGTACCCGCGACACCGCCACCGGTGCCGAACCAGTTCGCGGCGCCACCGGCACCGCCCGCGCCGGCGCTGCCGCCATCGCCGCCCGTTCCGCCGGCGATGCCTAGACCCGAGCCTGCGCCCCCGCTAGCTCCGGCGCCACCCGCCCCGCCGGAGCCGCCGCTGGCTCCGGCTCCCGCCGCACCGAACAGCACGGCACGGTTCGCGCCGCCGGCCCCCCCGGCGCCACCGATGCCGCCGTTGCCACCGTTGGCCGAGACACCGTTTGCGACGTCGCCCGCAGCGCCCACACCACCTGCGCCTCCGGCACCACCGATGCCACCCAAACCGCCCTGGCCGAACAGCACCTGCATGTTGGCCCCCCCGGCCCCGCCGGCGCCGCCGGCCCCACCCGCCTGGCCTGTCGCGCCGGCCGCGCCCGCCCCGCCCGCGCCGCCGTTGCCGGCGCCGAAGCCACCGAAGATGCCGCTGGCTCCGCCAGCGCCGCCGTTGCCACCGGCTCCGCCCGCGACCACCGCTGCCCCACCCGCTCCACCGTTTCCACCCCGGCCGACCAGACCGGCGGATCCGCCCGCGCCGCCGTTGGCCCCAGGCGCCCCGGAGCCGCCGTTGCCTCCGCTGCCCCACAACCAGCCGCCGTCGCCACCCCGGCTGCCGGTGCCCGCTGCGCCGTCGGCGCCGTCGCCGATCAACGGACGCCCGGTCAACAGCTCGCTGGGCGCATTGATGACGTTCAGAGTGGCCTGCTCGATCTGTTGCAGCAGGTTTCCGTTCGTGGCCTCCGCGAAGGCATAGGAGCTGCCGCCGGACGCCAGTATCTGGGCGAAGCGCTCGGGGAACAGCTCCACCTCAACACTGACGGCGTGGTAATGATCAGCGTGCTCGGCGAACAGCGCCGCAATGGCGGCCGACACCTCGTCGGCGGCCGCGGGCAGCAGATTCACCGCGGGGGCCATCGCTTGGGCGTTCGCCACGCAGAGCGCCGAACCGATCCTCGTCACATCGTTCGCCGCCGCTGCCAATACCTCGGGTGCTGCAAACAGGTAGGACATGCCCCGGTCCTCTCAATTAGGTTGACTGCTGGCGAATCGAACATGCGGAGTATATGAACGCCCGACATTCCCTTGCAGCAATTCTGTAAAAAACCTAGCAATTCATAGACGGAACCGCAATGCGAATCTTTCTGCAGTCACACGGCGCCGACCCGATCATCGGCCACCCGCTGACCGTCATCACCACATGGCGTCCAAAACCCCACTTTTACAGGGCATTTATTCCAACGATCGGAGGTGCGCCGATGCTGCACCCGACGCTGAACGCCGCTTGGCGTGTTGCCACCGCCGCCCGATTATTGATCCGCACTGCGGCTACAGGTGACCGGGAATTTTCTGAAGAATATTCAGAAAGGTGTTGAATATTCTTCAATAAATTGACCGGTAGTGGTGCTCCCGCCACGCGCGTTAGGCTAATCCGCCGGAAACGGTCATAAACGGTCATAAATGCTGCTAATTTCTACCGCCGTCTGCACCTCGCAGCCGGGGCCGGGCCGGTCCCGTCACGGAGGCGCTGGGTACCTGGGGATAAGAAGGGCTGGGCATGGACTTTCCGATGTTGGCACCGGAGATCAACTCCGCGCTCATCTACGGAGGCGCGGGGTCCGGTCCGTGGTTCGCTGTCGCGGCGGGCTGGGATGGCCTGGCGGCTGAGCTCGGGTCGGCGGCCGCGTCGTTCGGGTCGACGACATCGGGTCTGGTGGGCGGCGCGTGGCAGGGGGCGGCCGCGTCGGCGATGCTTGCCGCCGCTGCCCCCTATGCCGGTTGGTTGCAGGCGGCGGCGGCAGGCGCCGAGGGCGCGGCAGCTCAGGTGCGGGCGGCCGCAGAAGCATTCGAATCGGCGCTCACCAGTGCCGTACCGCCGGCCGTGGTCGCAGCGAACCGCGCCGAGTTCATCTCGTTGGTGACGTCGAACTGGTTCGGCCTCAATGCGCCGGCGATCGCGGCCGCCGAAGCCGGCTACGAACAGATGTGGGCCCAGAACGTGGCCACCATGTTCGGCTACTACTCCGGCGCCTCGGCCGTGGCCGCCGCAATTCCGTCCTTCGCGGGACTGCCGTCACTGCTGGGCGACACCAGCACCCTGGTCATCAATTTCGGGTTGGCGGATGTGGGGCGGTTCAATGCTGGTTGGGGGAATGTGGGTGAGTTCAATGTGGGTGGGGGGAATTTGGGGAATTTCAATCTGGGTAGCGGCAGTATCGGGGATTCGAATGTGGGTGGGGGGAATCTGGGGAGTTTGAACTTCGGGTGGGGCAATCTGGGGTCGTCGAATCTGGGTGGGGGCAACCTGGGCAGTGTGAACTTCGGTAGCGGCAACCTGGGCAGCCTGAATATCGGCAGCGGGAATGCGGGAAGTTTGAATTTCGGGTTCGCCAATACCGGTGACGGCAATATCGGGTTGGCCAATACCGGTAGCGGCAACATCGGGATCGGGTTGACCGGGGACAACAAGTTCGGCTTCGGCGGGTGGAACTCCGGGGTCGCCAACACCGGGTTGTTCAACTCCGGTAGCGGCAACTCCGGGTTCCTCAACGCCGGCAGCGCCAACACCGGCTGGCTGAACTCCGGGGTCGGCAACTGGGGCTTTTCCAACTCCGGGTCCTACAACACCGGATGGGCCAATTCCGGTGTGGCCAACTCGGGTTGGTGGAACTCGGGCAGCTTCAACACCGGCGGCCACAACACCGGCAGCTACAACACCGGTTTCGCCAACCCCGGTGACTACAACACCGGCAGCTTCAACGTCGGCGACACCAACACCGGCGACTACAACCCCGGCAACATCAACACCGGATACGCCAACACCGGTGACCTCAACACCGGCGCCTTCATCTCCGGTAGCCGCAACAACGGCCTGTTCTGGCGCGGCGACAACCAGGGCCTGATCACCCTGAACTACTCGGTCATCGAGACGACAATGTATAAGAACACATTTTTCGCTTCGTATAACGCCCCTAATTTCTACGAACAACAATTGCAGGCTTACTACAATATGCCGTATACGGTGCAGACGACGTTGCATACGTTGTTCTCTGTCGGTGGGGAGCCTGGTTTCGGTAATGTGACGACGTCGGATTCGTCGGGCTTTTTCAACACCGGCGCCGGGAATTCCTCCGGGTTCGGTAATTACGGGTCGGGCAGTTCGGGATTGTTCAACATCGCCTCCGGCGCCAGCGGGTTGAGCTCGGGGGTGTTGAACATCGGCGGCCTGCTCTCGGGAGCGCTGAACACCGGGGTCGCCGTCTCGGGCCTCTATAACGCCGGCACCGGCGCCCTGGCGGTGGTCTCCGGCTTCGGCAACATCGGCTCCAACCTGTCCGGCATCGACATCTTCACCGCCCTGCCCCACAACATCGGCTTCGCCGACGTCGGCTTCTGGAACATCGGCAACGGCAACGTCGGTAACTTCAACTACGGCAACGGCAACCTGGGCAACTACAACGGCCTGGGCTTGTCCTTCCTGCCACCGTTCCTCAACCCGTTCTCCAGCAGCGGCAACACCGGGGACTTCCTCACCGGCGGCGGCAACATCGGCAACTGGGCCGTGGGCAGCGCCAACATCGGCCACCACAACGCAGGCAACGCCAACATCGGCTACCGCAACTACTTCGGCGACGCCAACATCGGCGCCTGGAACTTCTTCTCCAACGCCAACCAAGGCAGCTACAACATCTTGGCCACCGCCAACATCGGCGACCACAACTTCCTGAGCCTGGCCAACCTCGGCGACGCCAACCCCCTGGGCATCGCCAACTGGGGCTCGGGCAACTTCGGCCTGGCCAACCTGGGCAGCATCAACCTGGGCTGGGCCAACAACGGCAGCTACAACATCGGCGTGGCCAACACCGGCGACTACAACTTCGGCCTGGCCAACACCGGCACCGGCAACATCGGCATCGGCCTGACCGGCGACCACCAAATCGGCATCGGCGGCCTGAACTCCGGCACCAACAACACCGGCCTGTTCAACTCCGGCACCAACAACACCGGCCTGTTCAACGCCGGTGACGCCAACGTCGGCCTGCTCAACGCCGGCACCTCCAACCTCGGCCTGCTGCTGGCCGGCACCAGCAACGTCGGCCTGCTCAACGCCGGAGACGCCAACGTCGGCCTACTCAACGCCGGCACCTACAACTTCGGCCTACTCAACGCCGGCGACCACAACTACGGCATGGCCAACACCGGCACCGGCAACTGGGGCTGGGCCAACTCCGGACAGTACAACACCGGCTGGTACAACTCCGGACAAGCCAACAGCGGCTTCGCCAACTCCGGGGACTACAACACCGGCTGGAACAACTCCGGTGACCTCAACACCGGCTTCGGCAACGCCGGAAACTCCAACACCGGCGCCTACAACGTCGGCGACCTCAACACCGGCATCGCCAACCCCGGCGACCTCAACACCGGCGCCTTCAACACCGGCAGCTCCAACAACGGCTTCTTCAACACCGCCGACCACAACGGCACCGCCGGCTTTTCCGCCACCATCCCGCTACCCCAAACCATCCTCGGCGACACCGGCATCACCGTCTCCAACTCCATCACCTTGTTCACCATCCCCGCCGGCACCGGCTTCTTCAACACCACCACCTCCCCCTCCTCCGGCTTCCTCAACTACGGCTTCGGCGGCGCCGTCTCCGGCTTCGGCAACTCCGGCACCGCCACCTCCGGCATGCTCAACTTCACCGCCGACTCCGACGCATTCGCCTCCGGCCTGGGCAACGTCGGCAACGCCATCTCCGGGGTCTTCAACGCCGGAGACCTCTCCACCCTCAACCCCGCCAACCTCGACATCGTCTCGGGCATCGGCATGAGCGGCCACAACCTGGCCGGCCTGTTCGGCATCACCTACACCAGCCCCGCCAACCTAGGCTGGGGCAACCTCGGCGGCGGCAACGTCGGCAACGGCAACTGGGGCAACTTCAACTTCGGCCTGGGCAACCAAGGCTCCACCAACATCGGCAGCGGCAACCTAGGCAGCGCCAACATCGGCAACGCCAACTGGGGCTCGACCAACTTCGGCAGCGCCAACACCGGCAACAACAACTGGGGCCTGGCCAACCTCGGCGACTTCAACTTCGGCCTGGCCAACACCGGCAACAACAACATCGGCCTAGCCAACACCGGCAACAACAACATCGGCATCGGCCTGACCGGCGACAACCAAATCGGCTTCGGCGGCTTCAACTCCGGCACCAACAACACCGGCCTATTCAACTCCGGCACCAACAACACCGGCTTCTTCAACGCCGGCAACCACAACACCGGCAACTTCAACACCGGCGACTACAACACCGGCAACTACAACCCCGGCAACTACAACTTCGGCAACCACAACATCGGCACCTTCAACACCGGCCACCTCAACATCGGCAACTACAACACCGGCGCCCACAACATCGGCAACACCAACACCGGCGCCGACAACATCGGCAACACCAACACCGGCCTAGGCAACACCGGCAACCTCAACACCGGCGCCTTCATCGCCGGCAACCAAAACATCGGCCTGTTCTGGCGCGCCGACCACATCGGCATCAACTTCTCCCTCGACATCCCGATCCACACCAGCATCAATTACTTCTTCGGCGATCCCAACGTCCCCGACGAGTCTGCCGGCGCGTTCCTGGTCGACTACACCAACACCTACACCCTGCTGCAATTCTCCGGACTGGGAAACACCACCACCCACCCCAGCAGCGGCTTCGGCAACACCGGCGGCGGCAACAGCAGCGGCTTCTTCAACACCGGCTACGGAACCAGCGGCTTCCTCAACACCGCCGTCCTGGACCCCATCACCAACGGCTTCACCAGCGGCTGGCAAAACTACGGCCAAAACCTCGCCGGCATCCTCAACACCGGCACCTACATCACCGGCCTCTACAACACCGGCATCAACAACTTCCAAACCCCCGACCTCATCACCGGCCTGGCCAACACCGGCCAAGACCTCAGCGGCTACTTCAGCGGTGGGCTGAACTTCGGGTTGGCGGATGTGGGGCGGTTCAATGCTGGTTGGGGGAATGTTGGTGAGTTCAATGTGGGTGGGGGGAATTTGGGGAATTTCAATCTGGGTAGCGGCAGTATCGGGGATTCGAATGTGGGTGGGGGAATCTGGGGAGTTTGAACTTCGGGTGGGGCAATCTGGGGTCGTCGAATCTGGGTGGGGGCAACCTGGGCAGTGTGAACTTCGGTAGCGGCAACCTGGGCAGCCTGAATATCGGCAGCGGGAATGCGGGAAGTTTGAATTTCGGGTTCGCCAATACCGGTGACGGCAATATCGGGTTGGCCAATACCGGTAGCGGCAACATCGGGATCGGGTTGACCGGGGACAACAAGTTCGGCTTCGGCGGGTGGAACTCCGGGGTCGCCAACACCGGGTTGTTCAACTCCGGTAGCGGCAACTCCGGGTTCCTCAACGCCGGCAGCGCCAACACCGGCTGGCTGAACTCCGGGGTCGGCAACTGGGGCTTTTCCAACTCCGGGTCCTACAACACCGGATGGGCCAATTCCGGTGTGGCCAACTCGGGTTGGTGGAACTCGGGCAGCTTCAACACCGGCGGCCACAACACCGGCAGCTACAACACCGGTTTCGCCAACCCCGGTGACTACAACACCGGCAGCTTCAACGTCGGCGACACCAACACCGGCGACTACAACCCCGGCAACATCAACACCGGATACGCCAACACCGGTGACCTCAACACCGGCGCCTTCATCTCCGGTAGCCGCAACAACGGCCTGTTCTGGCGCGGCGACAACCAGGGCCTGATCACCCTGAGTTATTCCGTCACGGAAACCACCTCATACAAGAACACGTTCTTCGTGGCCTACAATGCGCCTAACTTCTATTACGCGCAGTTAGCCGCCTACCAGAACATGCCGTATACCGTGGAGACGACGTTGCATACGTTGTTCTCTGTCGGTGGGGAGCCTGGTTTCGGTAATGTGACGACGTCGGATTCGTCGGGCTTTTTCAACACCGGCGCCGGGAATTCCTCCGGGTTCGGTAATTACGGGTCGGGCAGTTCGGGATTGTTCAACATCGCCTCCGGCGCCAGCGGGTTGAGCTCGGGGGTGTTGAACATCGGGGGCCTGCTCTCGGGAGCGCTGAACACCGGGGTCGCCGTCTCGGGCCTCTATAACGCCGGCACCGGCGCCCTGGCGGTGGTCTCCGGCTTCGGCAACATCGGCTCCAACCTGTCCGGCATCGACATCTTCACCGCCCTGCCCCACAACATCGGCTTCGCCGACGTCGGCTTCTGGAACATCGGCAACGGCAACGTCGGTAACTTCAACTACGGCAACGGCAACCTGGGCAACTACAACGGCCTGGGCTTGTCCTTCCTGCCACCGTTCCTCAACCCGTTCTCCAGCAGCGGCAACACCGGGGACTTCCTCACCGGCGGCGGCAACATCGGCAACTGGGCCGTGGGCAGCGCCAACATCGGCCACCACAACGCAGGCAACGCCAACATCGGCTACCGCAACTACTTCGGCGACGCCAACATCGGCGCCTGGAACTTCTTCTCCAACGCCAACCAAGGCAGCTACAACATCTTGGCCACCGCCAACATCGGCGACCACAACTTCCTGAGCCTGGCCAACCTCGGCGACGCCAACCCCCTGGGCATCGCCAACTGGGGCTCGGGCAACTTCGGCCTGGCCAACCTGGGCAGCATCAACCTGGGCTGGGCCAACAACGGCAGCTACAACATCGGCGTGGCCAACACCGGCGACTACAACTTCGGCCTGGCCAACACCGGCACCGGCAACATCGGCATCGGCCTGACCGGCGACCACCAAATCGGCATCGGCGGCCTGAACTCCGGCACCAACAACACCGGCCTGTTCAACTCCGGCACCAACAACACCGGCCTGTTCAACGCCGGTGACGCCAACGTCGGCCTGCTCAACGCCGGCACCTCCAACCTCGGCCTGCTGCTGGCCGGCACCAGCAACGTCGGCCTGCTCAACGCCGGAGACGCCAACGTCGGCCTACTCAACGCCGGCACCTACAACTTCGGCCTACTCAACGCCGGCGACCACAACTACGGCATGGCCAACACCGGCACCGGCAACTGGGGCTGGGCCAACTCCGGACAGTACAACACCGGCTGGTACAACTCCGGACAAGCCAACAGCGGCTTCGCCAACTCCGGGGACTACAACACCGGCTGGAACAACTCCGGTGACCTCAACACCGGCTTCGGCAACGCCGGAAACTCCAACACCGGCGCCTACAACGTCGGCGACCTCAACACCGGCATCGCCAACCCCGGCGACCTCAACACCGGCGCCTTCAACACCGGCAGCTCCAACAACGGCTTCTTCAACACCGCCGACCACAACGGCACCGCCGGCTTTTCCGCCACCATCCCGCTACCCCAAACCATCCTCGGCGACACCGGCATCACCGTCTCCAACTCCATCACCTTGTTCACCATCCCCGCCGGCACCGGCTTCTTCAACACCACCACCTCCCCCTCCTCCGGCTTCTTCAACTACGGCTTCGGCGGCGGCAACTCCGGCTTCGGCAACTCCGGCACCGCCACCTCCGGCATGCTCAACTTCACCGCCGACTCCGACGCATTCGCCTCCGGCCTGGGCAACGTCGGCAACGCCATCTCCGGGGTCTTCAACGCCGGAGACCTCTCCACCCTCAACCCCGCCAACCTCGACATCGTCTCGGGCATCGGCATGAGCGGCCACAACCTGGCCGGCCTGTTCGGCATCACCTACACCAGCCCCGCCAACCTAGGCTGGGGCAACCTCGGCGGCGGCAACGTCGGCAACGGCAACTGGGGCAACTTCAACTTCGGCCTGGGCAACCAAGGCTCCACCAACATCGGCAGCGGCAACCTAGGCAGCGCCAACATCGGCAACGCCAACTGGGGCTCGACCAACTTCGGCAGCGCCAACACCGGCAACAACAACTGGGGCCTGGCCAACCTCGGCGACTTCAACTTCGGCCTGGCCAACACCGGCAACAACAACATCGGCCTAGCCAACACCGGCAACAACAACATCGGCATCGGCCTGACCGGCGACAACCAAATCGGCTTCGGCGGCTTCAACTCCGGCACCAACAACACCGGCCTATTCAACTCCGGCACCAACAACACCGGCTTCTTCAACGCCGGCAACCACAACACCGGCAACTTCAACACCGGCGACTACAACACCGGCAACTACAACCCCGGCAACTACAACTTCGGCAACCACAACATCGGCACCTTCAACACCGGCCACCTCAACATCGGCAACTACAACACCGGCGCCCACAACATCGGCAACACCAACACCGGCGCCGACAACATCGGCAACACCAACACCGGCCTAGGCAACACCGGCAACCTCAACACCGGCGCCTTCATCGCCGGCAACCAAAACATCGGCCTGTTCTGGCGCGCCGACCACATCGGCATCAACTTCTCCCTCGACATCCCCCTGCGGACGAGCATCAGCTGGTTCTCGGGTAACCCGTATGTCCAAGACGAGCTGGCATCGGCGTTCCTGGTCGACTACACCAACACCTACACCCTGCTGCAATTCTCCGGACTGGGAAACACCACCACCCACCCCAGCAGCGGCTTCGGCAACACCGGCGGCGGCAACAGCAGCGGCTTCTTCAACACCGGCTACGGAACCAGCGGCTTCCTCAACACCGCCGTCCTGGACCCCATCACCAACGGCTTCACCAGCGGCTGGCAAAACTACGGCCAAAACCTCGCCGGCATCCTCAACACCGGCACCTACATCACCGGCCTCTACAACACCGGCATCAACAACTTCCAAACCCCCGACCTCATCACCGGCCTGCTCAACACCGGCGCCAACCTCACCGGCTTCTTCCACCAGCTGTTCTGACGCAAAACAGCTGGCACACGGCAGTTCTCGAACGGAGAGTAGGACTGGTCGCCATGGACCCCCTGACCCACGATGCATGAGCTGTCGCTGTGTCAGGCGATCGCGACGGTGGCCGAGAAACCGGAACGGAGGTCGCCTGAAATACCCCGATCCACAGTTCGTGACAATTTGTCTGTCGAATACAGCCACATTTGCATTGCGACAAGCGACACACTTCAACGCCCCTGCGGACGGCTCACCAAAACTCAGCCGTTGCACCCGTGTGAGCTGCACCGCTTTGCCGCGGAAGTCACTTGTGCGCAGCTGATTTCGTTGTTTACACTTAGCTAGTGTAGTCATATGACTACACTGTTTGGAATTGTTCACCCCTGCCCAAGAGGAGAGTCATGAAGTCAACGGCGTTGGCCAGCAACAAGAATTTCAAAAATGGGACCAAGAGGCCGGCACTCGGCACCAAAAGGCGTGCCGCCAAGATTATCGCTGCCGGCTCGCTCGCACTAGCGGCGGGAATGACGACAGGTGTGGGCACGGCAAATGCCGAAAGCGTTCAGACGGAGGCTTCCTACCCGAGCCGCAGTGCATGCCAGGCGGCCGGACCTGGCGTTATGGCCTCCACCCCTGGTAACTGGGACAACTTCTGGTGTGTACCGGATCCCGCAGTTGCGGGCAGCTGGCGACTCGTGATCAGCAGCGGTAACTGATTACCCATTCCCAATGCTGCGAACGGCTGGCGGTACACGTGCTGCCAGCCGTTCCACAGCACGGATTCACCAGGCTGACCAATTCAATCGACAAGCGGCGAAATCATCGCCGGCGCGGCTGGTATCGCCACTTAACGAATATGTGCCCCGGTAATCCGTCCCCTCATCCCAAACCCGAGACAAAGTACCGCAATACCGTCAAACCCTGCCCTGAAACAGCTCCGCCGGGGACATTGCGTCGCGGCATGACCAGAGAAATTGTCGGACCCTGTGGCTCGCGGAATTTCAGGCGACCCTGACCTTCTGTTGGACGTTGGGGCGCGATGGGGAGGGCATGCCAGACGCCGAGTGGGACACGGCCGCGCGCTCGGTTTGTCCGAGCCCGTCACCCGGGTGCTCGACCCGTGGGCCGGCCGGTCCTGCGCCGTGCCGGACTCGGCGATCGGCGATGAGGTCACGGCTGCGCTGGCGGCTGCGGCCGGACCAGACGCGCGCGCTGCCCGACAGCACGGGCTGGCAGTTGCGGGTGACCAACGAACGGCTCAACAGCTGACTTCGTGCCACACTGGCCCTCGTGCCCGGTTCCATCTGCGACGTGCTACCCAGCGCAGCCGCGCTGCTCGGCGTACCGGACGCGGTGGACGCACTGGGTTTGACGGAGTCCGTCGGGACGTCGACCGAGTCTTGGTCGTGCTGGTCGATGGGCTGGGCTGGCATCTGCTGCCCGACCTGGTCGACGACGCCCCACTGCTCGCCTCGGTACTGGCCGGCGACACGGGACGGGTGCGCGAGCTGACGTGCACGTTTCCGTCTACGACGCCGACGAGCCTGGTGTCACTCGGCACCGGCGCCCCGCCCGGACAGCACGGCATCCTCGGCTTCACCCTCAACATCCCGGGCACCGATCGGATACTCAACCACATTCGGTGGCGGGACGAGCCGCCGGTCGACCAATGGCAGCCTCTCCCAACGTGGTTCGACCGGCTGACGCGGGCAGGGGCCAAGGCCCGCGCCGTGCTGCCGGAATGGTTCATCGGCAGCGGCCTGACCGAAGCCGCCTACCACGGCGCCCTGTTCCTGCCGTTGCACGGCGACGACGACTATGCACAGCGGCTGAACGACGAACTGCGCGCGGCACCCGGTCTGGTCTACGGCTACACCGCCGAGCTGGACACCATGGCGCACGTCTTCGGCGTCCGGTCGGTCCAGTGGCACGAAGCCGCTACCCGGGTCGACGCATTACTGACCAGGCTGGTCGAGTCGTTGCCCGCCAACGCGGTGCTGCTGGTGACCGCCGACCACGGAGGTCTCAACGTCGATTTGGACGCGCGCATCGACATGGACACCGACCCGCGGCTGACCGCCGGAGTACGGGTGGTCGCCGGCGAACCGCGGGTGCGCTACCTGCATACCGAGCCCGGCGCCACCGCCGATGTGGCAGCCACCTGGGCCGAACGACTCGCCGGCCACGCGGACGTCTACACCCGCGAACAGGCCGTTGCGACCGGACTGTTCGGGCCGGTCAGGCGCGCACATCTGCCTCGGATCGGCGACGTCGTGGTCGTCTGCACTGACGGGTCGGCCGTGTTGGCGACCGGCCACGAACCGCCGGAATCCGCACGGCTGATCGGGTTTCACGGCGCGGCGACTGCCTCCGAAATGGCGATCCCCCTGATCGAATTGCTCTAATCAAACTCAAATCTCTTTAGCGCGATTCACCTTTCCCCGGCGCGATAGGTTCGACATCATGGGAACAGTCGTCTCTGCGCTGAGCATGTCCCAGTGCGGGTGAGATAGCCATGGACTACGGCCAGCTGCCGCCGGAAATCCACTCGGCGCGAATGCATTCCGGCCCCGGAGCGGATTCGCTGCTGGCTGCCGCCGCCGCGTGGAGCAATGTCGCCGACGGCCTCGACGAAACCGCGGACGGATTCCGTTGTGTGACCGCGAAAGTGAACTGCGGATGGCAGGGCGCGGCGGCAATCGCCATGACCCAGGCCGCGACTCCGTACTTGGGCTGGCTCACCGCCGCCGCCGCGAAGGGTAGGCAGACCGCCGAACACGCGCAGGCGGCCGCGACAGCGTATGAAGAAGCCCGCGCGGCGATGGTGCCCCCGCCGGTGATCGCGGCCAATCGATCCCGCCGGGCGTCGCTGGCCGGCACCAATGCGCTGAGCCAGGACACCCAGACGATCGCGTCCATGGACGCCCAGTACGAGCAGATGTGGGCCCGCGATGTCGAGGCGATGTACACCTACGCCGAAACAGCTGCCGACGCGGCGCGGGTGACGCCCTTCACCTCGGGTCCGCTGGCCGTAGACCTACCAGTGCTCGCTCAGCAGGGCGCAATCGGCGACCCCGATATGATTTCGGCTGGATCGCAACTGATTTCCGCCATTCCGCAAGTACTGCAGTCGCTGTCGGCATCGCCGTTGACATCGTTCGGCACCGCCCTAGCGGCGGTCTCGTCCTCACTGCTGAAACTGAGTCGGCTTTCCGTGCCGGTCAAATTCCCGATGCACCTACTGAACTTTCTCGGTAAGGGCCCGGCCACTTTCGGTGTCCGCACCCCCGCGGTCCGCCCGACGGCGATGTGGGGCAAGGGGATGTCCATCGGCCGCCTTTCGGTGCCACCGGCCTGGGGCACCGCGGAGCCGCCCAAGCCGGCCGTCGTCGACCTCTACTGCTCGACCCGGCGGATGAGAACGATCGGGGGGCTGGCGGTCAACGGCAGCCTAGTCTATTCCTAGCCCACCGAGCCGCTTCGGCCACCGCCGGTCGCTTGGTCATCTGGCTTCTCGACCGGTCGCGGCCGACGCCAAGCCAGGACCGGCCTCGGGAATGACGTCGTGAGCAGTGAGCGCCGCGTCGCACTTGTCGCATGACAGTCGGACATGCGCTTCGCCGCCGCAGTCGCGGTGGCGGTAGTACACCGGTGGGCCATCGGGTGCCATGTACCGGTCACCCCAATCACGCAGCGCCAGCAGAACCGGGTAGAGGGCAAGACCTTTGTCCGTCAGCCGGTAACCCGCGTGGGTTCGGCTATTGCCCTCCCGGTATGGCTCGCGCCGCAGGATCTCCTCTGCGACGAGGCGGTCGAGCCGGTCAGCGAGCCGACCTCGAGGGATGCCGAGCGTCGTCAGAAAGTCCTCGAACCGCGTGGTGCCCGCGAACGCCTGCTTCACCAGCAGAAACGTCCACCGGTCGCCGAGGACGACGAGCGGCCGGGTAATCGAGCAGGGCATATCGGCGAGGTCCTCATACCGCATGGCTGCACAGTATCAGTTTAAAACTTTGCGTTGTAGGCGGCATTCTTTTTTGATACTTTGCCTGAATATCATTTCGATATCCAGATGGAGGGGTTCATGCGCGCGGTACAGGTGATCGAAGAACGCGGGCCCGCGTCCGTCGTGCTCGCCGATGTCGAGGAACCCGATGGCGACCTGGTGGTCCAGGTCCGCGCCGCCGGAGTGTCGTTCCCAGACTTGCTGATGACCCGCGGCAAATATCAAGTGCGCCAGAAGCTTCCATTCACCCTGGGATGGGAAGCGGCCGGTGACGTCATCAAAGCGCCGCCCGGTGGCGAGTTCAGCGTTGGCGACCGGGTGATGACGTTGACATTCGGGGCACACGCCGAAAGGGTTGCCGCCGTGGCCGAAACGACCTTTCGATTGCCCGATTCCTTGGATTACCGTCGAGGCGCGGCGCTTCCGTTGAACTACCTCACCGCCTTAGCCGCCGTGCAGCGGCGCGGAGCGTTACAGCCCGGAGAGACGGTGCTGGTGCACGGTGCGGCCGGCGGGGTCGGCAGCGCGTGCATCCAGATCGCCAAGGCACTCGGCGGCCGGGTGATCGGCTGCGTTTCGACCGACGAGAAGGCCCGTGTCGCAACATCTCTGGGAGCAGACGCGGTGCTGGTAGGTGAGGACTGGTCCGCCGGATTGGAGACTCCGGTGGCGATGATCGTCGACCCGGTGGGCGGCGAGAAACGCTTTCGGGACAGCCTGCGCTCGCTGGCTCCGGAGGGCCGAATCGTGGTCGTGGGATTCGCCGCCGGCCAAATACCGACCGTGTCGGTCAACCGGCTGCTCATGCGCAACGTCGATGTGCGGGGCTGCTCATTCGGCGTGCTCGCCGTCGACTCCGTGGTGCGGGCGGCGGCCCTGGCTCAACTGGAGGATCTGGCCACCCGCGGGGCGATCAGTCCCCTCATCGGCGCCGTCTACGCTTTCGACGAGGTCGTCCGGGCCCTGCAGGACCTCGCCGAGCGCCGTTGCACCGGCAAAGTGATCGTCGACCTGAACTGATCTGAGCCCGCGGTTCTCGCGCCGGGCAGCATCCTGGGCGGGGGCCGGTCCGGGCAATGTGGCCGCCACCGGGTCGGTGGCGGTGCCACCGGGCAAGACCCCGCCACGGGTTCAGACCCAGCGTCGTGATGCACCCACCGCCAGCCGGCTGAACGGCTATAGCGGCGTCACGTACGCCGAGCTGATGCCGCCGTCCACCAGGAAGGTCGACGCGGTGATGAAGGAGGCGTCGTCACTGGCCAAAAATGCGACAGCCGCAGCGATTTCGTCGGGATCGGCGAACCGGCCCAGCGGCACGTGAACTAGTCGCCGGGCGGCCCGCTCCGGGTCCTTGGCGAACAGCTCCTGCAGCAGCGGCGTGTTCACCGGACCCGGACACAGCGCGTTGACGCGGATGCCCTGGCGGGCGAACTGCACGCCGAGTTCCCGCGACATGGCCAGCACGCCGCCCTTGGAGGCGGTGTAGGAAATCTGCGACGTCGCCGAGCCCATCACCGCGACGAACGACGCGGTGTTGATGATCGACCCCTTGCCGGCGGGCGCCATATGGCGCACCGCGGCACGGCAGCACAGGTATACCGATTTCAGGTTGACGTCCTGCACGTGCTGCCACGCCGCCAGTTCGGTGCTCTCGATCAGGTCGTCCTCCGGCGGCGAGATACCCGCGTTGTTGAACGCGATGTCGATCGATCCACAGGCGTGCGCGGCGCCGTCGAACAGTCTGTTCACCGACTCCTCGTCGGAAACATCCACTGCCACATACAGTCCGGAGAGTTCTTCGGCGGCGGCACCACCGGCGTCGGAATCGATGTCGCCGATGACGATGGTCGCACCCTCGGCGTGCATGCGGCGCGCGGCGGCCAGGCCGATACCGCTGCCGCCGCCGGTGATGACTGCCACCCGGCCCGCCAGCCGCCGACTCAGGTCGATCACTGCTCCTCCTTGATGGCGATGAACACGTTTTTCGTCTCGGTGAAATGCAGCGGGGCATCCGGTCCCAGTTCACGGCCCACCCCGGATTGTTTGAAACCGCCGAACGGGGTGCTGTAGCGCACCGAGGAATGCGAATTCACCGACAGGTTGCCGGATTCCACCGCGCGCGACACGCGCAGGGCGCGGGACAGGTCGTCGGTCCAGATCGAACCCGACAGACCGTACTCGGTGTCATTGGCCAGTCTGATGGCATCATGCTCGTCGTCGAACGGCAAGACGGTGACCACCGGCCCAAAAATCTCTTCGGTGACACTGCGGTCGGTGCGCTGCGGGGTGAGAACCGTCGGCGGGAACCAGAATCCGGGACCGGTCGGCGCCGTACCGCGAAACGCGACGGGGGCATTCGGCGGAACGTAGGAGGCCACCTTGTTCCAGTGCGGGCGCGACACCAGCGGACCCATCTCGGTCGCCTCGGCTGTGGGGTCGCCGACCACCACGGCATGTACGGCCGGTTCGAGCAGTTCCATGAAACGGTCATAGACATTGCGCTGCACCAAGATTCGGCTGCGCGCGCAGCAGTCCTGACCGGCGTTGTCGAACACCCCGCCCGGCGCCGTCGCCGCGGCGAGTTCTAGATCGCAGTCCGCGAACACGATGTTGGCGCTCTTGCCGCCCAACTCCAGCGTCACCCGCTTGACGTGTGCCGCCGCACCGGCCATCACCTTCTTGCCCACCGCGGTCGATCCAGTGAACACGACCTTGCGGACTTGCGGGTGGGTGACCAACCGCTCGCCCACCACCGAGCCCTGACCCGGCAGCACCTGCAGCAGATCGGCGTCCAGTCCCGCCTCGGCGGCGAGCTCGCCGAGCCGCAGCGTGCTCAGCGGCGTCCACTCGGCGGGTTTGACCAGAACGGCGTTGCCCGCGGCCAGCGCCGGTGCGATGCCCCACATTGCGATCACCATCGGAAAATTCCACGGCGTGATCACTGCTACCACACCCATCGGCTCGTGGAAGGTGACATCGATGCCGCCGGCGACCGGAATCTGCTTGCCGGACAGCCGTTCCGGGGCGGCGGCATAGTACTGCAACACGTCGCGGACGTTGCCGGCCTCCCAGCGCGCCGAGCCGATGGGGTGCCCGGAGTTGGCCACTTCCAATACGGCCAGTTCCTCCAGGTGCGCGTCGACGGTGGCCGCGAACGTGCGCAGTGCGGCGCCACGTTCGGCCGGGGCCAGCCGCGCCCAGCGCCGCTGCGCGGCAGCCGCTCGCCCCACCGCGTCGTCGACGGCGGTGACGTCGGCGTGCTCGACCGAGCGCAGCACCTCTTCGGTGGCCGGGTTGACCAGCTGGGTGGCGGTCATGTCGCGGCGTACGACCGGGCGGCGTCCAGCAATGCCCTGAACAATCGCAGGTCGTCCAGCGACTTCTCCGGATGCCATTGCACCGCAAGGGCAAAGGCGTCACCGGGCAGCTCGACCGCCTCGACCACCCCGTCGGCGTCCCAGGCGCCGACGACCAGCCCGTCCCCCACCTTGTCGATGGCCTGATGGTGGTAGCAGGGCACGTCGGCGGTCTCGCCCAGCAACGCCGCCGCCCTCGTCCCCGGCACCGTGCGCACCGGAAGTCTGCTGAACACGCCGTTGCCGGCACGGTGACCCGAGTGACCGATCACCTCGGGCAGGTGTTGGTGCAGGGTGCCGCCGAACGCGACGTTGAGCAGTTGGGCGCCGCGACAGATGCCCAGCACCGGCAGCCGCCGGTCCAGCGCCGCAGTCAACAATGCGAACTCCCAGGCGTCCCGGTTGCTGCGCGGTTCGTCGGTGGTGGGGTGCGGATGCTGGCCGTAGGCCGCCGGGTCCAGGTCGTACCCCCCAGTGATCACCAGGGCGTCCAGGCTGTCCAAGAGGCGGTTCACCGTGTCGGCGTGCACCTGTTGCGGTGGCAACAGCACCGGTATGCCACCGGCCAGCGTCACGCCCTCGAAGTAGTCGGCCGGCAGGTATGCAGCGGGGATGTCCCAGACCCCGGTCCGCACCTGCTCGAGATACATCGAAAGGCCGACCACGGGGCCGGCGCCGGCGGGCCTAGAGCCGTTCAAAACCACGAATCCTCTCCCAGTCGGTGACCGCGGCGTTGAACGCCTGCAGTTCCACGCGCGCGTTGTTCAGGTAGTGCGCGACCACGTCGTCGCCGAAGGCCTCGCGTGCCAGCGCCGATTCCCCGAACAGCGCGGCGGCCTCGCCCAGTGTGGTGGGCAGCCGCTCGACATCCTGTGCTTGGTAGGCGTTGCCGGCGTACGGCTCACCGAGCTCGAGACCCTGATCGATACCGTACAGCCCGCCCGCGATCAGCGCGGCTACCGCGAGGTACTGGTTGACGTCGCCGCCGGGCACGCGGCATTCCACCCGGATGCTGCTTGCGTGTCCGACCACCCGCAGCGCGCAGGTGCGGTTGTCCAGCCCCCAGGCCACCGCCGTCGGCGCGAAGCTGCCGTCGGCGAATCGCTTGTAGGAATTGATGTTCGGCGCGAAGAACAAGGTGAGCTCGCGCACGGTGGCCAGTAGGCCGGCGACGAAGCTGCGAAACGACGCCGACATTCCGCCGTTTCCGTCGGCGAACGTAGCACTGCCGTCCGTGCCGCGCAGCGACAGGTGGATGTGACAGCTATTGCCTTCGCGTTCATCGTATTTCGCCATGAACGTCAAGCTCTTGGCGTGTTGGTCGGCGATCTCCTTGGCGCCGTTCTTGTAGATGGCGTGGTTGTCGCAGGTGACCAGGGCCTCGTCGTAGCGGAAGCCGATCTCCTGCTGGCCGTTGTTGCATTCGCCTTTGATGGCCTCGACCCGCAGGCCCGCGCCCTGCATGCCCAGCCGGATATCGCGCAGCAGCGGTTCCATACGCGACGAGGCCATGATCGCGTAGTCGATGTTGTAGTCGCTGGCCGGTGTGAGGTCGCGGTAACCGCCGGCCCACGCCTGCCGGTAGGACTGGTCGAACACGATGAACTCCAGCTCGGTGGCCACGTCGGCGACCAGTTCGCGCCGCGCCAGCCGGTCGAGCTGGCGGCGCAGGATCGCGCGCGGCGAGACGGCCACCGGACTGCCGTCGGCCCACGACAGATCCGCGATCACCAGCGCCGTGCCGGGCAGCCACGGCACCAGCCGTAACGTGGTCAGGTCCGGCCTCATCACCATGTCGCCGTAGCCGGTCTCCCAACTCGACATGGCGTAGCCGGGCACGGTGTTCAGGTCGACGTCGACGGCCACCAGATAACTGCAGCACTCGGCACCGTGCGCGGCCACCTCGTCGGCGAAGAATCGGCCGGCCACTCGTTTGCCGACCAGCCGACCCTGCATATCGGTGAACGCGACGATAACCGTGTCCACGTCACCGGTGCCAACCAGCTGCGCGAGCTCGGCCAACGATAGGCGCGACGAATCGTATTGCGGCACGTGATCAGACCCCCCACGCCCTACCAGGCGCTGGTACGCAGCACGATCTCG
This sequence comes from Mycobacterium gordonae, assembly GCF_017086405.1. Taxonomy (NCBI): domain Bacteria; kingdom Bacillati; phylum Actinomycetota; class Actinomycetes; order Mycobacteriales; family Mycobacteriaceae; genus Mycobacterium; species Mycobacterium camsae. The sequence goes on along the minus strand of NZ_CP070973.1, from coordinate 2,492,180 downwards.
GTGGCCAACTGCGCTGTTGACTCCTGGGCATTGCGGCGGCCGGCCAGATCCACCACGCGGTAATCGGAGAAGACCAGCCGTTGACTGTCGCGCGCCGCGTCTCGCGCGGCCGGCGAACTGACCAACATCGTGGTGCCGATCTCGACCGGCGGACAGTGGCCGTCGCGGACCCTCCCGTCGGCGCCGGCCACGGCCGGATGTCCGCGATCGATGACGACCAGGCCGGCGAACCGACCCAATTTGGTGGCCGCCAATTCCCATGCGAGTTCGGCCCCGTCGCGGTCGCCGACCACCACCGCCCAACCGACCCCCAGAGCGTCGAGGAGGCCGATCACCGACTTGGCGGTCAATCGAGGGTCCGCGGCGATGACGACGGTTCTCAGCGAGGCTGTGTGCAGACGTTCGCAGATCGCGTCGTAGGCCGCCACCGCGCGTTGCTCGGCACCGAGGATCACCACCACCACGCCGTTCTCCGGGCCGGCAACTCCCACGTGGGCAGAGAACCCGTCGAGTGTGGTCATCATCCTGGACACCCCGCCAAAACTACGCCCAATGGCCACGGTTCACACGCCGGGAAGCAGAGCCGTCAGTTGCCGGAGAAGGAAGTTGGCGACCTCGAGGGCAAGATTGCCGACATAGAGTGCCCGCGGCAGGTAACCGATGTCCAACAGACCGGCGTTGTAGACGCCGAGGTTGGCGAAACCGGACAGGGTGGTGCCGATGTTCAGCAGTCCCGAATTGGCGGCGCCGAACGCCACCAGGCCGGACAGGGCCGAGCCCAGGTTGAGCGTTCCGGAGTTGCCCAGACCTGCCAGGAGCCAGCCGGAGTTGCCGGCCCCCGGGGTCACCGCGCCCGAGTTCCCGGCGCCGAACGTGAGCAGGCCCGAGTTGCCCAGACCAGAGGCCAGGTAACCGGAGTCGCCGGCATAGATGTTGAACAGACCCGAACTGCCCGCACCCGGGTTGAAGGTACCCGAGTTGCCGGCGCCGGCGTTGTAGTTCCCGGACGTGCCGAAGCCGAAGTTCTGGTTTCCGGAGCTGCCGGTGCCGGGATTGTTGATACCCGACGTGCCCGCGCCGACGTTGCCGGTGCCCGCGTTGCCCGCACCCGGGTTGCTGGTGCCCGAACTGCCGGCGCCGATGTTGGTGCCCCCCGAGCTGCCGAAACCGATGTTGCCGGTGCCGGCGTTGCCGCCGCCGACGTTGCCGCTGCCCGAGCTGCCGGCGGTGCCGTTGTTGTTGTTGCCGGAGCTGCCGGCGCTGCCGGCGTTGTCGGTGCCCGAGTCCCCACCGCTGCCGGAGTTGCCCGACCCGGAGCTGCCGGACGCGGCGATATTCCCGGTTCCCGAACTGCCGAAGCTGATCACGTTGTTGTTGGCGCCCGAGCTGCCCGCGCTGCCGTTGTTGCCCGAGCCCGAATTACCGGCGCTGCCGTTGTTACCGGTGCCCGAATTCCCCGCGGTGCCATTGTTGTTCGAACCGGAACTGCCGCCGGCCGCGTTGTTGCCGGAACCCGAGGTGCCGGCGCCGCCGTTGTTTCCGGTGCCCGACTGCCCGCCACTGCCGTTGTTGTTGAAGCCGGAGTTGCCGGCGGTGCCGTTGTTGCCTCTGCCTGAACTGCCCCCGGCCGCCGCGTTGTTGAGTCCCGAGCTCCCGAAGGTGGCGCCGGTGTTGCTGGTACCCGAGTTGCCGCCGCCACCTTGGTTGTTCAGCCCCGAGTTGCCGGCGCTACCGGAGTTGCCGGAGCCGGAGTTGCCGCCGCTACCGGAGTTGCTGGTACCCGAATTGCCTCCTGCGGCAATGTTGTTGGCGCCCGAGCTGCCGAAGGTGACGCCGGTGTTGTTGGTGCCCGAGTTGCCGCCGCCGCCGGAGTTGTTGAAGCCGGAGTTTCCGGCACTGCCGGAGTTGCCGTTGCCGGAGTTACCGGCGCTGCCGCTATTGCCGACGCCCGAGTTGCCGCCCGCGCCGCCGTTCGCCTGCCCCGAGCTGCCGAGGGAGCCGCTGTTGTTGGTGCCGGAATTTCCGGCGCCGCCGCTGTTGCCCGTCCCCGATTGTCCAGCGCTGCCGCTGTTGCTGAAGCCGGAGTTTCCGCCGCTGCCGAAGTTGTTCTCGCCGGAGCTGCCGTTGCTGCCGGAGTTGCCGGAGCCGGCGTTGCCGCCTCCGGCGCCGCTGTTGTTGATGCCCGAGTTGCCGCCGCCGGCGCCATCATTGTTGGTACCGGAGTTGCCCCCATTCGCTCCGCTGTGGTCTGAGCCCGAGTTGCCGCCGCCGGCGCCATCGTTGTTGGTGCCGGAGTTGCCGCCACCTGCGCCGTCGTGGTCCGTACCCGAGTTGCCCCCACCGACGCCGTTGTGACTGCTGCCGGAGTTACCGAAGCCCGCGCCAACGTTGTCCCTGCCGGAGTTTCCGCCGGAGATGCCGCTGTTGTTGAACCCTGAGTTACCCCCCAAGCCGGCATTGCCGCTACCCGATGAGCCGGTCGAATTGTTGGTACCCGACGAACCGAGGAGGTTACCCGTGCCGGAAGCCCCCACCGGGGCACCGTTTCCGGTGTTGTCGTTGCCGACATTCCAGTTGCCCGAGTTGTTGTTGCCGGTGTTGGTGTTACCCGAGTTGTCATTGCCGGTGTTGGTGTTGCCGCTGTTTCTGTCACCGGTGTTGGTGCTGCCGCTGTTGTCATTGCCGGTGTTGGTGTTGCCGCGGTTGCCGTTGCCGGTGTTGGTGTTACCCGCGTTGTTGTTGCCGGTGTTGGTGTTGCCGCTGTTGCCGTTGCCGGTGTTGGTGGTGCCGGCGTTGTTGTTGCCGGTGTTGGTGTTGCCGCTGTTGCCGTTGCCCGTGTTGGTGTTGCCGGCATTGTTGGTGCCGGTGTTGGTCCTGCCGGAGTTACCGTCACCGGTGTTGGTGAAGCCGGCGTTGTTGGTGCCGGTGTTCGTGTTGCCCGAGTTGAAGTCGAATCTGTTGGTATTGCCCGAGTTTCCGTTGCCCGTGTCGGTGAAGCCGGAGTTGAAGTTTCCGGTGTTGGTGTTGCCGGAGTTACCGGTACCGGTGTTCGTATTGCCAGAGTTGCGGTCGCCGGTGTTGGTGAACCCGGCATTGAAGTCGCCGGTGTTGGTGTTGCCGGAGTTACCGGTACCGGTGTTGGTGTTGCCAGAGTTCCGGTGACCGGTGTTGGTGTTCCCGGAGTTGTAGCTGCCGGTGTTGGTGTCGCCCGAGTTGTAGCCGTCCGGCGAGCTGGGGTTGGAGTAGGTGTTGGTGTTGCCGGAGTTGAGGTTCCCGGTGTTGGTGTTGCCCGAGTTCTGGTTGCCGGTGTTGGTGTTGCCGGAGTTGAGGTTGCCGGTGTTGGTGTTGCCCGAGTTCTGGTTGCCGGTGTTGGTGTTGCCGGAGTTGAGGTTGCCGGTGTTGGTGTTGCCGGAGTTGTAATTGCCGGTGTTGGTGTTCCCGGAGTTGTAGCTGCCGGTATTGGTGTCGCCCGAGTTGTAGCCGTCGGGGCGGCTGGCGTCGCCGAACGTGTTGGTGTTGCCGGAGTTGAGGTTGCCGGTGTTGGTGTTGCCCGAGTTCTGGTTGCCGGTGTTGGTGTTGCCGGAGTTGAGGTTGCCGGTGTTGGTGTTGCCGGAGTTTAAGTTGCCGGTGTTGGTGTTGCCCGAGTTCTGGTTGCCGGTGTTGGTGTTGCCCGAGTTCTGGTCACCAGTGTTGGTGTTGCCGGAGTTGTAATTACCGGTGTTGGTGCCGCCCGAATTGTAGTTACCCGTGTTGGTGCCGCCGGAGTTGTAGTTGCCGGTGTTCGTCCCACCGGCATTGTAATTACCCGTATTGGTGCCACCGGAATTGTAATTGCCGGTGTTCGTCCCACCGGAGTTGTAGTAACCCGCGTTGGTGCCACCGGAGTTGTAGTCACCGGTGTTCGTGCCACCGGCGTTGAAGTTGCCGGTATTCGTGCCACCGGCGTTGTAGCTGCCGTAGTTGGTGCCGCCGGCATTGAAGCTGCCGGTGTTGGTGCCGCCGGAGTTGTAGTTTCCGGTGTTGGTGCCGCCCGAGTTGTAGTTACCGGTGTTGGTGCCGCCGGCGTTGTAGTCGCCCGTGTTGGTGCCGCCGGAGTTGTAATTACCGGTGTTGGTCCCGCCTGAGTTGTACCGCCCGGTGTTCGTGCTGCCCGAGTTGTAGTTTCCGGTGTTGGTGCTGCCCGAGTTGTACAACCCGGTGTTCGTGCTGCCCGAGTTGAACAGACCTGTGTTCGTGCTGCCGGCGTTGAAAAATCCCGTGTTGTTGCTTCCGGAATTCCACAGGCCGGTGTTCAGGTTCCCCGCGTTCCAGAATCCGGTGTTGTAGTTGCCGGAGTTCATCGCGAAGGTGTTGCCGTTGCCGCCGTTCCACCAGCCGAAGTTTCCGCTGCCGGCGTTGCCGAAGCCGATGTTGTAGTTGCCCGAGTTGCCGAAACCGATGTTGCCGCTGCCCGAGTTTCCGAATCCGATATTGAAGTTTCCGGAGTTGCCCAGGCCCAGGTTGAACCATCCCGAGTTCAGGCGGCCGATACCCACCTGGTTGTCTCCGGTGAGCCCGAAGCCGATGTTGTTGTTTCCGGTGTTACCGAAGCCGACGTTGTTGGTCCCGGTGTTTCCCCAACCCTGGTTGTTGGTCCCGTTGTTCCCACCGCCCTGATTGCCGCTACCGGTATTGCCCATGCCGGGGTTGCCGTTGCCGACGTTGCCGCTCCCGGCATTGCCGTTGCCCCGGTTTCCCTCGCCGATATTGCCGCTGCCGAAGTTGCCGCCGCCGGTGTTGTTACTGCCGGCGTTACCGCTGCCGGCGTTGTTGCTGCCGGTGTTGCCGCTGCCGCCGTTGGCGTTGCCGATGTTGCCGTTGCCGGCATTGTTGCTGCCCTGGTTGCCGCTGCCCAGATTGTTGTCGCCGGTGCCCAACCCGATACCGCGGTTGCCGCTGCCCGTGTTGCCGTTGCCGATGTTGCCGTTGCCGGCATTGCTGCTGCCCTGGTTGCCGCTGCCCAGATTGTTGTCGCCGGTGCCCAACCCCACACCGCGGTTGCCGCTGCCGGCGTTGCCGCTGCCGATGTTGCCGCTGCCGGTGTTGTTGCTGCCGATGTCTCCGTGACCGACGTTGTTGTTGCCCTGGTTGCCGGAACCCTGGTTGTTGCTGCCCTTGTTGCCGAAGCCGGCATTGCCGTTGCCCAGGTTGCCGTTTCCGGTGTTGTTGTCGCCGCGGTTGCCCAGGCCGGTGTTGGCGTTGCCGAAGTTGCCGTTGCCGAGGTTGTCGTTGCCGCGGTTGCCGTTGCCCTGGTTGTTGTTGCCGGTGTTGCCGAACCCGGAATTGGTGTTGCCCTTGTTGCCGGCGCCGGTGTTGTTGTCGCCCGCGTTGCCCAACCCGGCGTTGCCGTTGCCCAGGTTGCCGTCGCCGGTGTTGGCGTTGCCGGCGTTACCCTGGCCGACGTTGTTGGAGCCCTTGTTCCCGCTACCGGGGTTCAAATCACCCAGGTTGCCCGAACCGCCGTTGGCCCCGCCCTTGTTGCCGTCACCGGCGTTGGTGTTGCCCAGGTTGCCCTTGCCAAAGTTGTTGTCGCCCTTGTTGGCATCCCCGGTATTGCCGCTACCCAGGTTGCCGTGACCGCGATTGTCGTTGCCCTCGTTACCGTTTCCGGCGTTGGTGTTGCCCAGGTTGCCGTCGCCCGGATTCGTGTTGCCGCGGTTGCCGTTGCCGATGTTGGCGTCACCGAAGTTGCCGCCGCCCTGGTTGTCGCGACCATTGTTGCCGTCGCCGGCGTTTCCGGTGCCGAGGTTGCCGTCGCCGGAGTTTCCGCCGACCAGGGCGTTACCGCTGTTGTTGCCGTCCCCGTCATTCGAGTTGCCGGTGTTGCCGTTGCCGGCGTTGCCGTTGCCGGTGTTGCCGCTGCCGCGGTTGAAGCTGCCACGGTTGCCATCGCCTTCGTTGCCCAGGCCCCGGTTTCCGTCGCCCTGGTTGGTGCTGCCGGTGTTGCCGTCGCCCGCGTTGTTTCCACCGATGTTGCCGTCGCCGGGGTTGAAGCTGCCCTGATTGCCGTTGCCGACGTTGGTACCGCCGGTGTTGCCGCTGCCTGGGTTATTACTGCCGCGGTTACCGTTGCCGATATTCCCGTTGCCCCGGTTTCCGTTGCCCTCGTTGAAGTTTCCGGTATTGCCGCTGCCGGCATTGTTGTCGCCGATGTTGCCGCTGCCGCCGTTGCCGCTGCCCTGGTTGCCACTGCCGAGGTTGTTCGAACCCATGTTGCCGCTGCCGCCGTTGCCGCCGCCCCTGTTGCCGCTGCCGATGTTATCGTTGCCGATGTTGCCGTTGCCGCTGTTGCCGGTGCCCTGGTTGCCGATCCCGGCAGCCAGCGGGGCGGCGGCAGCGAGTCTGGGAGCCGCGACCGGGTCGGCGGCGGCTCCTCCCGGTGCGGCAACGGCGGTTGTCTCAGCGGCGTTGCTGTCCGCCGCGGCACTCGCCGCCGCCGGCGCTTTTCCTCCGATCCCCAGCAGGCCGGTGACCCGGCCGGCCAGGTCTTGCAGCGAACTTTGCCAGGGCACCAGCTGGGCGACGGCGGCCGAAATCCGCGAATAGTAATCCGACATTGCCGCGACGTCCTGGGCCCACATTTGCTCGTAGGCGGCCTCGGCGGCCGCGATGGCCGGGGCGTTCTGCCCGAACAGATTCGAGAAAACCAGTGACAACAATTGGCTTCGATGGGCGACCAATGCGGCGGGATGTACCGTCGCGGCCCTGGCCGCCTCGAAAGCTCCGGCAGCGAATCGCGCCTGTCCGGCGACCTCCTCGGCCCCGGACGCCGCCGCGTTGAGCCACCCGACGTAGGGGGCGGCGGCGCCCGCCATCGCCGTCGCCGCGGGACCCTGCCAGGTGCCACCGGCCAGCCCCGACGTCACCAAGTCAAAACAAGTTGCGGCCGAATACAATTCGGCAGCCAAACCATCCCAGGCCGTCGCGGCCGCCAGCATCGGGCCCGGGCCCGCTCCGGTGAAGATACGCGCGGAGTTGATCTCCGGCGGGAAGGCGAAGAAGCTCATGCCGCGACCCGGGAGCGGCTGGACGCACACGCTGCCTCACTTGCCCAGGTATGCGCCGGTCCCACCATTTCACCTCCAGGATTTATCCGATCAGTCAAGCTACAACAAACCACGCTTCGCATTTCTGAAATTCGTAGAATGAACCTCTAAATTAAGCGGAGCGATAGGGCGCTTTTGAATTCAAGCGGCATGAAAAGGCAATTTGAGCTGTTGCGAACCGATCTACGGTCTCAACTCGCTACGGAGATACGGTCGCCGCGGCGCCGAACCGGTGAGCAGACCCAGCACCGCGTCGATGTCGAGGTGCGCATCCAGCAGATCGGCGCTCATGTCCAGTTGGGCGTCCCGGCGAGCGGAGACGTTCACGTCGTCGGCGACGATGAACCTATCCCGGCCGGCCGCTCCCGCGACAGTGGTGAGGAATGCCCGGCGGAAAGCGTCGTTGTCGAGCAGGCCGTGCCAATGGGTGCCGAAGACCGCTCCGCGCCGTACTCCCGCGGCCTCGGCACCGACCTCGAACCACGGCGTCTCCGTGCACCGGGTCAGCCGTCCGTAATGAATCTCGTAGCCGGATAACGGTTCTCGCCAGCGCCGTAATGTCTTGGTCCTGGCGAATTCGATGTCGGCGTCCAGGAGCCCCAATCCATCCACTGCCCCGGCCCGCGACTCCACCGCGTCGTCGATACTGCGGCACAACATTTGGAAGCCGCCGCAGATTCCCAACACCGGCTTGCCCGCCGCAGCGTGCTCGACGATCATCACGGCCAGACCGCGTTCCCGCAGCCACGACAGATCGGCCACGGTGGCTTTGCTGCCCGGAATGACGATCAGGTCGGCGTCGGCGACGTCGGCCGGATCGGTGACCCAGCGCACCACCACACCGGGTTCACACGCCAGCGCCTCGACGTCGGTCGAATTCGAGATACGCGGCAGGCGAAGGGCTGCCACCTTCAACCACTGCTGACCACGGGGCAATTCCGGCGTGCCGACCGACCGGTGCGCCACCACCGAGAGGGAATCCTCGGCGTCCAGCCACATCTGCTCGGAATAGGGCAGCACTCCATAGGTGGGTCGACCGGTCAGGTCCGCCAGCTGCGTCAACCCCGGTTCCAAAAGCGAGCGATCACCCCGGAACTTGTTCACTATGAAACCCGCAATCAGCGCCTGATCGTCACGATCGAGGACCGCGACCGTCCCGAACAGATGTGCCAGCACCCCACCCCGGTCGATGTCGCCGACCAGCACGACCGGCAACTCGGCGGCTCGGGCCAGGCCCATGTTGGCGATATCGGTTGAGCGCAAATTGATTTCGGCCGGGGACCCAGCGCCCTCGCAGATCACGGCGTCGAATTCGGCACGCAGGGCTGACAATTCGTCGAGAACGACACCGGCAACGTGATCTCGATGCCGGAAGTAACTTGCGGCGCCGACGTAACCGGTGGCCTGTCCGCGGATGACCAGCTGCGAGGTGCCATCGCTGCCTGGTTTGAGCAGCACCGGATTGAACCGCACGCTGGGTTCCAGGCCCGCCGCGCGGGCCTGGATCGCCTGGGCGCGACCGATCTCGCCGCCTTCAACGGTGACAGCGGAATTGTTCGACATATTCTGGGCTTTGAACGGCGCGACCCGAACTCCCTTGCGCGCCAGCAGCCGGCACAGCCCGGCGACCACCATGGATTTGCCGGCGTCCGAGCTGGTGCCCGCAACCAGCAGGGCCCCACTCACCGTTGTGCTGTGAGCAGTCGCACAAGCACCCTTTTCCGCCGATGAGAAGGGCCTTTTGCGTCTGCTCGCACCACCGAGCTCACGGCAGGGTGAGGATTTCCGCGCCGGTGTCGGTGACCAGCAGGGTGTGCTCGAACTGGGCGGTCCACTTGCGGTCCCTGGTGACGACGGTCCAGCCGTCGTCCCAGATCTCGTAATCCAGCGCACCCAGGTTGATCATCGGCTCGATGGTGAACGTCATCCCGGGCTGGATGACCGTCTCCACGGCGGGCTGGTCGTAATGCAACACCACCAGCCCGTTGTGGAACGTGGTGCCGATGCCGTGGCCGGTGAAGTCGCGAACCACGTTGTAGCCGAACCGGTTTGCGTACGACTCGATGACCCGGCCGACCACCGACAACTGCCGTCCGGGCTTGACGGCCTTGATCGCGCGCATGGTCGCTTCGTGGGTCCGCTCAACGAGCAGCCGGTGCTCTTCGGACACGTCGCCGGCCAGAAAGGTCGCGTTGGTGTCGCCATGCACTCCGTTGATGAAGGCGGTGACGTCGATGTTGACGATGTCGCCGTCCTCGATCACGGTCGAGTCCGGGATGCCGTGACAGATCACCTCGTTGAGCGAGGTGCAGCACGACTTGGGGAAACTCTTGTAGCCCAGCGTCGACGGGTAGGCGCCGTTGTCCACCATGTACTCGTGCGCGATGCGGTCGAGTTGATCGGTGGTGACCCCGGGTGCGACGGCCTTGCCCGCCTCTTGCAGCGCGCGGGCCGCGATCTGGCCCGCCACCCGCATCTTTTCGATGACCTCGGGTTCTTGCACCCACGGCTCGGTGCCCTCTTTGGCGGTGGGTTTGCCGACGTATTCCGGGCGCGCGATCCACTTGGGCACCGGCAGCGTCGGGGAGAGCACGCCGGGAGACAGCGCAGTTCGAACAGGCATGGCAGCTAGCTTAACGATGCTGGGCTGTTGCTGCCGCCGACCACCTGCGGCGAGGCCACGCCGGAGCACTGCCGGGGTGCGGCCGGGCTCGTCACCGCGCGGTCGGTGTTCTCGCTGACCCGGCGGCGTCAGAACCGGGGCCGGCGTAGCAATGTCCGGCGCGGCCCGCGGATGGTCACCGAACCGAACACCAGCTGACCGGTCAACACGACGTGCGGATTGCCGTCCGCCGGCGGGTCTTTGCGCCGGTCCGAGGCGCTGCCCACATACGCCTCGACGTTGTCGATCGAGGCGCTGGCGCCTTCGGGCAACCACAGGTTCAACGAGCCGAACTTCATGTCGATCTCGATGACAACGACCGGCCCGGCGAATCGGGCCTTGGTCAGATCAAGATCGATCGAGCCCAGTCGCCGCACCAACGAAAGCCGGGTCGGCACGGTCCACTCGCCATGGCGCTTCAGCGAGCCCGCCCAGCCCCGCAGTTCCACCCGGTCGGTGGCGGAGGTGACGATCGCGCCCGGCCCGGGCAGGTCGCCGAGGAGTCGGTCCAGTTCTTCACGAGTACGCGCATACGAGACCTGCCGCGAGCGCTGTTCGAACTCGTCGATGTCGATCAGCCCGAGTGCGAGCGCATTCTGCAGCCGGCGCATGGTGCCGTTGCGGTCGGCATCCGATACCCGCATCGCCGCCATGTCACCGCCGGGCTCGGTCATGGCGCCGCCTGGATGCTCACCCTTCGAAACTTACCGCTGTGGTGGGCCGCACACCGGGTCAGGCCAGGTAGCCCGGCGGCAACGAGTCGAACATCACCTTGGTCATCCGGACGGCGTATTCCGAGCTGCCGCCCCCGACAATCAGGGCGGCGAATGCCAGGTCACCACGGTACCCGGCGAACCAGGAATGCGAACCACCAGCGAACTCGGCTTCTCCGGTTTTGCCGTAGATCTCCCCGCAGCCTGCGATCTCCTTGGCCGTACCGTTGGTGACGACCAATCGCATCATCGGGCGCAGCGCCTCCACCATCTTCGGGCTGATCGGAGTGTTGTCGCCGGCGACCATGGTCGGCCGGCCCGCGATCAACTGCGGCACCGGGGTCTTGCCGGCCGCGACGGTGGCCGCCACCAGGGCCATGCCGAACGGGCTGGCCAGCACCCGGCCCTGGCCGAATCCGTCCTCGGTGCGTTCGGTCAGGTCGACGGTCGGGGGCACCGACCCGGTCACCGTGGTGATGCCTTCGACCTGGTAGTCCAGCCCGATGCCGTACCTGCTGGCAGCCTGGGTCAGCCCGCGCGGCGGCAGCTTGGCGCTCAGTTCGGCGAACGTCGTGTTGCAGGAGCTGGCGAAGGCACGCGACATCGGCACCACACCCAGGTCGAAGCCGCCGTAGTTCGGAATTGTCCGGTGGCCGATGTCGATGTGCCCCGGGCAGCCGACCATCGTGTTGGGAGTCGCCATGTCACGATCGACGGCGGCGCCGGCGGTGACCATCTTGAAGGTAGACCCGGGTGGGTACAGGCCGGTGGTAGCCAGCAGGCCCTCGGCGTTGGCTCCCGCGTTCTGTCCGATCGCCAGGATCTCCCCGGTCGACGGCTTGATCACGACCAGCATCGCTTTGCCGCCGCGGGTGTCCACCGCATGCTGAGCGGCGTCTTGCACGGCGCGGTCCAGCGTGATGGACACCGACGGCGCCGGCGAGCCCTCGACCTCGTGCAGCACCGCGACGTCGACGCCGTTCTGGTTGGTGCTGACGATCCGCCAGCCGGCCTGGCCGTCGAGCTGATCGACGACCGCCTTCTTGACCTCGGCCATGACCGCCGGCGCGAAGCGCGGATCGGTCGGCAGCAGCTCGGGATGCGGGGTGATCACCACGCCGGGCAACTGGCCGATCGCCGGAAAAACCCGGTTGCTGTCATCGGGCAGCAGCGTCGCCAGATCGACGGGCTGGGTTGCCGAGCTGGCCATCTCGGCCAGCAGCTGCGGATCGTTGAGCGTGTCATTGAACGGATGCAGTGCGTCGATGACGGCATGGGCGGTCCCGATCAGGTCGGCTCCGGCCTTGGTGGCGTCCAGCGAATAGTTGTAGATGTAACCGGGCGCCAGTACGTCGGACCCGCCGAGTTCGTTCACCGAGGCGCGCCGGGGCGGGTCGGCGCGCAGCGCGAACGTCTGGTGCTCACCCAGTTTCGGGTGCAGCCCGGTGGTGGCCCAGCGGACCTGCCAGTGCCCCTCGTCGCGGGCCATCTTCAACTGTCCGTCGTAGGTCCAGGTGCGGTTCTTGGGCAGGTGCCAAGTGAAGCGGTACACGACGGTGCCGGTGTCCTCGGCGTACTTCGAGCTCAGTACCTGCGCGTCCAGGTGCACGGCCTGCAGACCTGCCCAGGCCGCGTTAAGCGCCTCGCGCGCTTCGTTGGGATTGTCGCTGAGCTGGGCAGCGGTCGCGGTGTCCCCGACAGACAACGCCGAGAGGAACTTCTCAGCGGCCGGACCCGGCCCTTCCGGCTTGGGTGTGCAGCCGGGCAACACGACCAGGGCCACCAGCAGCCCCGCGACGGATGTTGCCAATGTTGTTCGTGAGCCTAACGTGGTTCGTGAGCCTAATGTGACCATCGGTACTGATGTTATGGAAAGCGGCGGTCACGTCGACGCAGACACACCGAGACCGGACCGTTATGGGCGCGCGGCGCGCCTCAATCGAGCAGCACCGTGGCGAACGTGCCGACCTCTTTGAACCCGACGCGGGCATACGCCGCCCGGGCCACCGTGTTGAAGTCGTTGACGTACAGGCTGGCGATGCGCCCGCTGCCGACGATCACGGCGGCCAGGGTGGCGGTGCCGGTGGTGCCCAAGCCCCGGCCCCGGCACTCGGGATGAACCCAGACCCCCTGGATCTGCCCGACCGACGGCGACTGCGAACCTACCTCCGCCTTGAAAATGACCTGCCCGTGCTCAAAGCGGGCCCAGGCCCGCCCGGCCGCGATCAGGCCGGCCACCCGGCGCCGGTAACCACGCCCCCCGTCACCCATCCGCGGATCCACCCCGACTTCGCCGATGAACATGTCGACGGCGGCCACCAGGTAGGCGTCGAGTTCTTCGGGCCGGACCTGGCGCACCTCGGTGTCCAGGGTGCAGTTGGGATGATTGCTCAGCGCCATCAGCGGCTGGCAATCCCGCACATCGCGAGCCGGGCCCCACGCCGACTCGAGCCGCCGCCACATGGGCAGCACCAGGTCGGCCCGGCCGACCAGTGATGAGCACCGGCGAGCGGTGCTCTTGGCCTCGTCGGCGAATGCGTTGAGGTCGATCAGATTGCCGCGCAACGGGATGAGGTTGGCGCCGGCGAAACACAGCGACTCCTCCGGGGCGCGCCGGGTCCACAGTTCTCCCCCGATGGAATTGGGTTCGACGCCGTAGTCGGCCACCCGCGCGGCGACCATGCAGGATTCGACCGGATTGTCACCCAACACCCGCCAGACGGCGGCGGCGTCGCGCACCACTGAAACCCGTCTCTCGCCGACGAGGCGCAAGATGGGCGGAGCCGACATCTCATAACTCTCTGTGATGCGTACTGAGGGCCACCAAAAACCTACGCGAAACCTATGTGCTTGGCCCCTATCAGCTTACGGTCACAATAGGCGAACCGCTCGCCGCCGTCCCGGGATCGTTCTCGGTTTCCAGACCCATCTGCTCGGCAAGCCGCATCGCCTCTTCGATCAGCGTTTCCACGATCTGCGCTTCGGGCACGGTCTTGATGACTTCGCCCTTGACGAAGATCTGGCCCTTGCCATTGCCGGACGCCACTCCGAGGTCGGCTTCGCGGGCCTCGCCGGGCCCGTTGACCACACAGCCCATCACCGCCACCCGCAGCGGCACCTCCAGACCGTCCAGGCCGGCGCTGACCTCGTTAGCCAGGGTGTAGACGTCGACCTGGGCCCGCCCACACGACGGACACGAGACGATCTCGAGCTTCCGTGGCCGCAGGTTCAGCGATTCCAGGATCTGGCTGCCGACCTTGACTTCCTCGACCGGCGGCGCCGACAAGGACACCCGGATGGTGTCACCGATGCCGCGCGACAGCAGCGCACCGAAGGCCACCGCGGACTTGATGGTGCCCTGAAACGCCGGGCCGGCCTCGGTGACACCCAGATGCAGCGGGTAGTCACACTGGGCGGCCAGCTGCTCGTACGCGGCGACCATCACCACCGGGTCGTTGTGCTTGACGCTGATCTTGATGTTGCCGAAGCCGTGTTCCTCGAACAGCGAGGCCTCCCACAGCGCCGACTCCACCAGCGCCTCGGGAGTGGCCTTGCCGTACTTGGCCATGAACCGCTTGTCCAGCGAGCCCGCGTTGACACCGATGCGGATCGGGATGCCCGCGGCCCCGGCGGCCTTGGCGACTTCGCCGACCCGGCCGTCGAACTCCTTGATGTTGCCCGGGTTCACCCGCACCGCCGCACACCCGGCATCGATGGCGGCGAAGATGTACTTCGGCTGGAAGTGAATGTCGGCGATGACCGGGATCTGGCTGTGCCGGGCGATCTCGGCCAGTGCGTCGGCGTCCTCCTGACGCGGACAGGCCACCCGGACGATGTCACAACCCGCCGCGGTCAATTCCGCGATCTGTTGCAGGGTCGAGTTGACGTCGTGAGTCTTGGTGGTGCACATCGACTGCACCGAGATCGGGTAGTCGCTGCCGACGCCGACGTCGCGGACCATGAGCTGACGTGTGGCACGCCGGGGGGCGAGCGTGGGCACCGGGGGTTGCGGCATGCCCAGGCCAATGGTCACGTTGTTCGCCTTCTCTCTGTTACTGGAAGAGCCTGATCGGGTTGACCAGGTCAGCGGTAACGGTCAACAACATGTAGCCGACCACGAAGATCAGCACCACATAAGTCGCCGGCATGAGCTTGAGATAGTTCACCGGCGCGGCGGCCACCTTGCCACGGGCCGTGCGGATCGAGTTGCGGATCTTCTCGAACAACGCCACCGCGATGTGGCCGCCATCGAATGGCAGCAGCGGCAGCAAATTGATGGCACCCAGCACCAGGTTCAGCTGAGCCAGGAAGAACCAGAAGGCCACCCACAGCCCGTGGTCGACGGTGTCGCCGCCGACGATGCTGGCACCGACCACGCTCATCGGGGTCTGCGGGTCACGTTGTCCGCCGCCGATCGCATGGAACAGCGCGCCGACCTTGGTCGGAATGGCCGCCAGTGACTTGCCGACCTCGACGGTCAACTGCCCGGCGAAGGCGACGGTGGCCGGCGCGGCCGACAGCACGTTGTAGCGGGTGGGCTCGTTGCGGGGGGCTCCGACACCGATGGCGCCGACGTTGGCCGGTTCGAGTTGGTTGCCCTGTCCGCTGGGGACGTAGCGGCGGGTGCTCTCCACCGTGACGTTGGTGGTGACGGTCCTGCCGTCCCGCTCGACGACGATCGGCACGGTGCCGTGCAGCTTGCGCACCGCGGCGGCCATGTCCTCGAATGTGTTCACCGGGGTGTCGCCGACCTTGACGACGACGTCGCCGGGACGCAGCCCCGCCAGCGCAGCCGGGCCGGGGCCGTCACACTTGTCGAGCTTGCCCTGGCTGATTTCCTGTGCGACGCAGCCGGTTTCGCCGACGATGGCCTTGTCGGACGGATGCAGGTTGGGCAGGCCCCAGATCACCGCGATGGCGTAGATGAGGACGAGGCAGATGACGAAGTTCATACCCGGACCCGCGAACAGCACCGCGACCCGCTTCCAGGTGGCCTGCTTGTACATCGCACGGTCCTGCTCGTCGGGGGCGAGCTCCTCGACCGGAGTCATGCCGGCGATGTCACAGAAGCCGCCCGCCGGGATGGCTTTCAACCCGTATTGCGTTTCGCCACGCCGGGTGGACCACAACGTCGGGCCGAAGCCCACGAAGTAGCGTCGCACCTTCATGCCGGTGGCGCGGGCGGCCCACATGTGACCGCACTCGTGCAGGGCGACCGAGATGAGGATGGCGAGTGCGAACAGCACAATGCCGATAACGAACATCATCAGTCTCCTACGACCTTTCTCACGCCATGCCCGAGAACATTGACCGGCGCTGGTGTCGCCATCGCCTGTCGAGCCCGCTCGCGGGCCCAGCGCTGCGCCTCGAGTACGTCATCCACGGTAGCGGGTGACGCGGCCCATTGGTCGGCAGCGTGCAGCACTTCGGCGATGGTGGCGACGATGGCGGGAAACCGGATCCGTCCGGAAAGAAACGCCTCGGCCGCTTCTTCGTTGGCCGCGTTGTAAACGGCTGTCATGCAGCCTCCGGTTCCCCCGGCCTGGCGCGCCAACTCGACGGCCGGGAAGACAACATCGTCCAGGGGTTCGAATTCCCACCTGGAAGCGGTGGAGAAGTCGCAGCAGGCAGCCGCTCCGGGTACCCGGTGCGGCCAGCCCAGCGCCAGCGAAATGGGCAGCTTCATGTCCGGCGGACTGGCCTGGGCGATTGTCGAGCCGTCGGCGAAGGTCACCATCGAATGGACAATCGATTGCGGGTGGACGACGACCTCGATGCGGTCGTAGGGAATGCCGAACAACAGGTGAGTTTCGATGAGTTCGAGCCCTTTGTTGACCAGCGACGCCGAGTTCAGCGTGTTCATCGGGCCCATCGACCAGGTCGGATGCGCGCCGGCCTGCTCGGGCGTGACGTCCCCGAGATCCTCGGCCGACCAGCCCCGGAACGGCCCCCCGGAGGCGGTCAGAATCAGCTTGGCAACCTCGTCGGGGGTGCCGCCGCGCAGGCACTGCGCCAGCGCGGAGTGCTCGGAGTCGACGGGCACGATCTGGCCGGGCCGCGCCGCCCGCAGCACCAACGGGCCGCCGGCGACCAGGGATTCCTTATTGGCCAGAGCCAAGCGGGCGCCGGACTCCAGCGCGGCCAGCGTCGGCCGCAGGCCGAGCGCCCCGACCAGGGCATTGAGGACGACGTCGGCCTCGGTCTCCTGGACCAGTCGGGTGACGGCGTCGGGACCTTTGAAGGGAATCGGGAACGGGACGTCACCGGCCCGCCGGGCGGCGGCGTCGTCGGCGACGGCGATGTTGGTGACGCCGGTCTCCGCGCGCTGGCGCAGCAGAGTGTCCAGCTTCCCACCCCCGGCGGCGAGGCCGACGATCTCGAACCGGTCCGGGTTGGCGGCGATGACCTCCAGCGCCTGGGTGCCGATCGACCCGGTGCTGCCCAGCACCAGTACCCGCAGCCGCCCGCCGGGAACCCCGTCACCCGAGAAAGTCACCCACCCATTGTGCCGCCTTTTCGCATTCGTACCCATCCCTGATCGCCGTCACTCCGAATGCCTTGGTGTACGGCACTCATGGCGGCGCCGGACGTCGCCTGGAAAATGTTCTCCAGCAAAGGAATTGACACGTGATGAATACTCAGGCCAAGTCAGTGGCGGCAGCGGCTCTTGCGGCGATCGCGATCGCGGGGGTCGCCGGATGTTCCAGCAGCAAGCCAGCATCCCAGGGCACCAGCAGCGCTACCACCGCGAGCGCCTCGGCGACCTCGAGCTCCGCACCGTCATCGGCCAAGGCCGACCCCGCCGCCGACCTGATCGGTCCTGGCTGCTCGGAATACGCGGCGCAGAACCCCACCGGCCCCGGATCGGTCGCCGGCATGGCCCAGGACCCGGTCGCCACGGCGGCGTCGAACAACCCGATGCTGAGCACCCTGACCTCGGCGTTGTCCGGCAAGCTGAACCCGCAGGTGAACCTGGTGGACACGCTCAACAGCGGGCAGTACACCGTGTTCGCGCCCACCAACGCCGCCTTCGACAAGCTCCCGGCAGCCACCATCGACCAGCTCAAGACCGACTCCAAGCTGCTGAACAGCATCTTGACCTACCACGTGGTCAACGGTCAGGCGAGCCCGGCCAAGGTGGCCGGCACCCACAAGACGCTGCAAGGCGCGGACGTGACGGTGACCGGCGGCGGCGGGAATCTTGGAGACCTGAAGGTCAACGCCGCGGGCCTGGTGTGTGGCGGAGTGCACACCGCGAACGCCACGGTCTACATGATCGACACCGTGCTGATGCCCCCCGGCCAGTGACGTCTCTCGATTCCCCGGACAAGGCAGCCCACCCCAGGTGGGCTGCCTTTTTCGTGGCGTTTTCCTGGCGTTTCTGACGCCGAACCAATCCGGGGGCGCGGCCGTGACGAATCACTGACATGTGGACCTTGGCTCTGATCGGCTTTCTCGGCGGTTTGATCACCGGAATATCGCCCTGCATCCTGCCGGTGCTGCCGGTGATCTTCTTCTCCGGCGCAAACAGCGCCCCGCGTGAGGCGGGCGGGGGTGCGGTGGCGGTCAAGCCCAAAGTGACCCGGTCGGAGGCGTTGCGCCCCTACCGGGTAATCGGCGGGCTGGTGCTGAGTTTCAGCGTGGTGACGCTGCTCGGCTCGGCCTTGCTTTCGGCGCTGGATCTGCCGCAGGACGCCATCCGCTGGGTCGCGCTGGTGGCGTTGGTGGCCATCGGGGTCGGCCTGATCTTCCCGCGTTTCGAGCAGCTGCTCGAGCGACCCTTCTCGCGCATCCCCCAGAAGCAGATCGCCATGGGCGGCAACGGTTTCGGTCTCGGATTGGCGTTGGGCGTGCTGTACGTGCCGTGCGCGGGCCCGGTCCTGGCCGCGATCGTGGTGGCCGGCGCGACCGCGCAGATCGGCGTGGGCACCGTGGTGCTCACCGCTGCATTCGCCGTCGGCGCCGCATTGCCGTTGCTGTTCTTCGCGTTGGCCGGCCAGCGAATAGCGCAGCGGGTGAGCGCATTTCGGCGTCGCCAGCGCGAGATTCGAATCGCCGCCGGAATCGTGACCATCCTGCTGGCGGTGGCGCTGGTGTTCGACCTGCCCGCCGTGCTGCAGCGCGCCATTCCCGACTACACCGCGTCTCTGCAGGAGAAGGTCGGTGGCTCCAAGCAGGTGCAGGAAAAGCTCGGGGGCATCGTCACCGACCAGAATGCGGCCCTGTCGAACTGCACGCAAGGCGGCACCAAGCTCGAAAACTGTGGAACCGCACCGGATCTGCGAGGCATCACCGGCTGGCTGAACACCCCCGGAAACCGGCCGATCACGCTGCAATCGTTGCGCGGCAAGGTAGTTCTGATCGACTTCTGGGCCTACTCCTGCATCAACTGCCAGCGGGCCATCCCGCACGTCGTCGGATGGTATCAGGCCTATAAGGACGCCGGTCTGGAAGTCATCGGTGTCCACACCCCGGAGTACGCGTTCGAGAAGGTCCCGGCAAACGTCGCCAAGGGCGCGGCGGATCTGAATATCAAGTATCCCGTGGCGCTGGACAACAACTACTCGACTTGGACCAATTACCGCAACCGCTACTGGCCGGCCGAATACCTGATCGACGCCAACGGCACCGTGCGGCATCTCAAGTTCGGCGAGGGCGGCTACGACGACACCGAGCAGCTGATCAGGCAGTTGCTCAGCGACGCCAAACCGGGAGTCACCCTGCCCGCGCCGGTGGGCGCTCCCGACCTCACGCCGAAAGCGATCACCACGGCCGAGACCTACCTGGCCGTCGGCAAAGCCGTCAACTACGGCGGCGGCGGAGAATATGACGAGGGTGCCCAGACGTTCCGCTATCCGTCCACCCTCGCCGCCGACAGCTTCGCCCTGAGCGGGCCGTGGGCACTCGACTACCAGGGCGCCACGGCAACAGGCGACGACTCGGCCATCAGGCTCAACTATCACGCCAAGGACATCTACGTCGTCGTCGGGGTACCGGCACTCTCACCGTGACGCGCAACGGCAAGCCCACCACCGTGGCGATCGACGGGCCGCCGACCTCTCACCAGATCGTCGCCGATCCCCGTCAGTCGTCGGGAACCCTCGAGGTGGCGCCCAGCAAGGGATTGCAGGTTTTCTCTTTCACTTACGGGTGACACCCGTCCAGCACCCCGGGGGCTCCGAATTCCTTGATGTCAGGGGTCTCTCGGCACTCAACTACGAGGAGCGAACACATCATGAAGACGAAAATCTCTAAAACCTCAATGGCGGCAGCCGGCTTCGCGGCCGCGCTGATGTCCTGCGGCGTGGCGCTGGCACCGACCGCGGCCGCCAGCGACCTGGTCGGTCCGGGTTGTGCGGATTACGCGGCGGCCAACCCCGCCGGCCCGGCGTCGGTGCAGGGCATGTCGCAGGTTCCGGTCACCGAGGCCGCGGCCGCCAACCCGATGCTGACCATGCTGACGTCGGCGCTCTCCGGCCAGCTCAACCCGCAGGTCAACCTGGTTGACACCCTCAACAGTGGTCAGTACACGGTGTTCGCCCCGACCGACGCCGCGTTCGGCAAGCTGCCGCCGGCCACCGTCGAGCAGCTCAAGACCGACTCGAACCTGTTGACCAGCATCCTGACCTATCACGTGGTCAGTGGGCAGGCCAGCCCGAACCGGGTGATCGGTACGCACAAGACACTGCAGGGCGCCAACGTGACGGTCACCGGGATGGGCAACAACATCCGGGTCAACAACGCCGGCGTGGTCTGCGGCGGGGTCTCGACGGCCAACGCGCAGGTCTACATGATCGACACGGTCCTGATGCCCCCCGCCTAATCGACACCGCTGCGTCGCGGCGATCCCTTCGGGTGGAGACCTGACCGCGGATGGACGGCCTGTGCCAGAATGTTCAGGCAGTGTCAGTCCGAGTGACAACCGGAGGGATCGCCGTGGCCAGTACTGAGGTGGAGCCGTTCGCCGGCGTCGACGAGGCCGAGGTGCCGTCCGCGCGCTGGGGTTGGAGCAGAATCAACTACCGCACGTGGCACGCCACGGGGTTGTTCGTCGTCATCTTTCTGCTGGCGATGCTGCGCGGTAACCACGTCGGCCACGTCGAGGACTGGTTCCTGATCGGTTTCGCGGCGCTCACGCTCTTCGTGTTGGTGCGCGACATCTGGGGTCGCCGCCGCGGCTGGCTCAGGTAACCGCACTCATCTGCGCGACCGGTTGCAGGTCAGGGCCGGAGTTTGCCGGGACCCGCGGGTCCGTCGGGCGCGTACCGGTCGGGAACGGCCATTGGAGTCATGCCCAGGTCAGTAAGACCCCCTGGCGTGGCGACACCGCATACGCTTGCATCCGTGCCTGGACCGAGTCTGCGGAGGAAGTTTTCTTGTCGCTGTTGTTGAAAAGTCCCGAGGCGTTGACGACGACGGCAGCGCAGTGGGAGGACGTCGGGGCTGCCGTGACGGCAGCCAATAGGGCGGTTTCCGCGGCGACGACCGGGCCGGCCGCGGCGGCCGTCGACGAGATATCCACCATGGTGGCGGCCGTTTTTGCCGACTACGGTCGGGAGTACCAGACAGTCAGCGCGCAGGCAGGCGCGGTCGGTGAGCGGTTGGTGCGGACGCTGCGGGAAGGTGCCCATTCGTATGCGGCCACGGAGGCCGCGAGCGCATCGGTCTTGCAGGACGCACAGAACGCACTGTTGAGTCTGGTCGACGTGCCCGCGAGGGCCTTCTCGACACATCCGCTGCTCGCCACTGAGAGTGCCGGCGCTGGTCGCGCTGCGGCTGAGATCGCTACCACCGAAGTGGTCGGGGCGGCCGCTGACGCGATCAATGACGCCGGTCGATTCATCCGCGAGCAAATCGAGATCTACGACTTCCGCGACTGGCGCGGGTGGACCGCACTGCTGTTGGACTACACGTGGGGGCTCCCGGGCACCACGCTGGGTTACGGCCTGCACCTCGCTAATCACCTCACGCCGGGCGCGGTCTATGACGCCCCACTGAGCCGGCTCCTGGGGTTTCACGTCTATCACGGCGGTGTTGGTTTACCGGGTTTCGCTACCACCCTGGGCAACGTCACGACGCATGTGGGAACTGGTCCGACGGCCATCGACAACCTGGTGAATCACGAACAGGTGCACGTCTGGCAAAGCAGGGTCTTCGGCCCCATCTTCCAGACCACCTACGTCGGTTGGATGGTCGGTGGCGCCGTCGTCGGAACGGGCTACTGGTTATTTCATCCCAACGAGAACCTGTACAGCCTGGTCGAGACTGCCGCCTATTACGACAACCCGTGGGAGGTGTGGGCCTACGCCTACGACCACAACTGGCCGCCGCACAAGGCGAACCCGGCGTTGCTGTGGCCGGCCTGGATGAACCCCGTGCTGCTCTGGCCGGCGTCGGCCAATCGATTTGCGCCGCTGTGGCGGCCCTGAGTAGCGCCGAGAATCGCGGCGCCGCGCCGCGGTCATCCGACGGCGACGTCGCCTGGAAAAACGTCACCACCAGCTGAACACCTAGGCCGATCGAAACGGCGTCGCCGATTACCACGTTCTGGTGTTATCGGCGCCGCGCCGTCGGCGCCACCAGGCGCCAACGAGCGCGCTTGCCAATGCGATTACCAGCACCAGGGCCCATGGCCAGCCGCCATGCTCGTGCACCCAGCCGGCCAGCGGCCCCTGCAAGCGGCCGGCTGCGGCGATGACGGCGTCTTCGGGGCTGGCATTCGCGCCGAGCAATCGCACCTCGTACCAGCCGTAATAACTGACGTAGGCGCCCACCAGGAGCAGCAGCGCACCGCTGATGCGGGAGACGAACGGCAGGACCGCCCGCGTCCTGGCGACCAGCGTCGAGCGCGTCGTTGCCGCGGCGATCGCCAAGGCCCCGACGACCAGCGTCAACCCGGCCACGTAGGCGCCGTAGACCGCCACGCCGTCGAGCACCGAGCCGCCGCGCAGTCCGGCCCCGGTGACCGCCAGGAACGGCCCGACGGTGCACGACAGCGACGCGACCGCGTAACTCACGCCGTACGCGTAGAGAGAACCCAGCCGCGCGGTCGGAGCCCAGCGTGGGCCGAACGGCGCCGGCAGCGTCAGCTCCCGGCCCGAGAGCAGCCAGATACCCAACGCGAGCAGCACGACACCGATCGCCACCGTCACGTAGGGCAGGTAGCGCTGCACGGTGGATGCCGCCGAGATGGTCAGGGCGCCGAACACGCCGAAGACGGTCAGGAAGCCGAGCGCCATGCCCAGGGTCGCGGCAAGCGCCCGGCCGACGGCAGCGACCGGGCTCACCGATTGCCGTCCTCGCACCACCAGCAGCAGGTAGGCAGGCAGCATGGCGAAGCCACACGGATTCAGCGCGGCCACCAGTCCGGCGGCGAAGGCCAAGCCGATCAGGGCGTGGTTCACCCTTCAGGACGTCAGCGCGGCGACCCGGCCCTGCAGGTCCTGCTGCGATAGGGCCGAGGTGGTGTTGTTGACGAACGTGGAGGATCCGTCGGCACGGTAGAACACCCACGCCGGCTGCCACGGCACGTTGTAGCGTGCCCAGATCGCGCCGTCGGCGTCGTTGAGGTTGGTGAAGTTCAGGCCGTACTTGGAGACGAACCCCTGCATCTGCCCGACGTCCGAATGCGCGGCGATGCCGACGAAGGTGACGCCCGGGTTCGCGGCCGCGACCTGGCTCAGGCCGGGAGCTTCGGCATTGCAGAACGGGCAGAACGGCGTCCAGAACCACAACACCGCGGGCTTGCCCTGCAGGCTGGCTCCGTTGAACGGGGCGCCGCCGAGCGTGGTGCCGGTGAAATTGAGGCGGTCGTCGGCGGCGGTTGCGCGCGGAGCGGCGGCCAGGCCGAGTATCAGGGCCACCGCGGCTGCGGCGGTGAACATTTTCAGCGGGAAAAGCGATTTCATGGCACCCCTCTGTTCGCCGGCTTTGTTGTGACGACGTATTGACGGCAGGGAAAGGTTCAACACCCGGTCCGGTAGATCGACGGGGCGGATGATCCGGGCTGCGGCTCGCCTACCCGCCCCCGGCGGCCAGCTGTCCGCACGCGGCGGCTCAACGGCGTGCGCTCCAGCTACCCGCCCCCGGCGGCCAGCTGTCCGCACGCGGCGGCGATCTCGCGGCCGCGGGTATCCCGCACCGTGCATGAAACACCCTGCGCGCGAACACGTCTGACAAATTCCCGCTCGACCGGCTTGGGGCTGGCGTCCCAATCGCTGCCCGGTGTGGGATTGAGCGGAATCAGGTTCACATGCGCCAACGCCCCCAGCGCGCGATGTAACAGCTTGCCCAGTAGGTCCGCCCGCCACGGCTGGTCGTTGACCTCGCGGATCAGCGCATACTCGATCGACACCCGCCGACCGGTGACGTCGGCGTAGTAGCGGGCCGCCTCCAGCACCTCGCTGACCGGCCACCGGTTGTTGACCGGCACCAGCGTGTTGCGCAGCTCGTCGTCGGGGGTGTGCAGCGACAATGCCAGCGTCACTCCCAGCCGCTCATCGGCCAGCCTGCGGATGGCCGGGGCCAGACCCACCGTCGAGACCGTCACCGAACGGGCCGAGATACCGAAGCCGGACGGCGGCGCCTCGGTGATGCGGCGCACCGCGGCCACCACCCGCGAGTAGTTGGCCAGCGGCTCGCCCATGCCCATGAACACCACGTTCGACAACCGGTCGCCGAAGTCGTCGCGCAGCGCGACCGCGGCCGCCCGCACCTGCTCGAGAATCTCGGCGGTCGACAGGTTGCGGGTCAGCCCGCCCTGTCCGGTGGCACAGAACGGGCACGCCATGCCGCAGCCGGCCTGCGAGGAGATGCACACGGTGTTGCGCTGCGGATAGCGCATCAGCACCGACTCGATAGTGGCGCCATCTCCCGCCCGCCACAACGTCTTTCGCGTCTGGCCGGCATCGCAGGTCACTTCGCGCGCCGCGCTGAGCAACATCGGGAACATGCTGGCCGCGACAGCGTCGCGCACCGCCGCGGGCAGGTCGGTCATCTGATGCGGATCGGCGATCAGCCGTCCGTAGTACTGATGCGCGAGCTGCTTGGCCCGAAATGCCGGCAGTCCCAGTTCCGCAACGGCGTCCGCGCGACCGGCCGCATCGAGGTCGGCCAGGTGCCGCGGCGGCTTCCCCCGACGCGGCGCCTCGAACACCAGCTCCTGGACCATGACCTGTTCAGTCTGACATCCCCCACCCCGGCAGCGGCGGCCGATCAGCCCCCACCGGTGCCGCCGACGCCCCCGTCGCCACCACTCCCACCAAACTGGCCGTTGGGACGTTTGCCGGAAGCGCCGGAGGAGCCGGGATCACCCACGAGCGTGCCCGAGAAACCATCGCCGCCGGCACCTCCCGGCCCACCACGCCCGCCGGTACCGCCGGGAAGTGCGCTGCCACCAGGGCCCACGCCGTTGCCGCCGTTGCCCGCGTCACCGCCATCACCGCCGTTGCCACCGTCACCCCCGATGCTGTTGTTGCCGAGACCTCCCTTGCCGCCGGCTCCGCCCCGCCCGCCGTTTCCGCCGGGGGCGCCGTTGCCGACACCGTTGCCGCCGATGCCCCCGTTACCGCCATCCCCACCGTTCCCACCGGGACCGTTGTTGCCGATGCCGCCGTTACCGCCGCTACCGCCGCTACCGCCTGCCCCGGCCGGGGCGAAGTTTCCGATAGCGCCCGGGCTGCCGTCACCGCCGCTGCCGCCGCTGCCGCCGCCGCCGTCGGTGCCGGTGCCGCCATCGCCGCCGGCCCC
Source organism: Mycobacterium gordonae (assembly GCF_017086405.1). Classification (NCBI taxonomy): domain Bacteria; kingdom Bacillati; phylum Actinomycetota; class Actinomycetes; order Mycobacteriales; family Mycobacteriaceae; genus Mycobacterium; species Mycobacterium camsae. The sequence goes on along the minus strand of NZ_CP070973.1, from coordinate 2,466,972 downwards.
TCCATTGCCCCTAGAAGACGCAGTCAACCCCGACTGGCCACCGCTGCCGCCGTCGCCGCCATCGCCGCCGATGGAACCGATGCCGCCCTTGCCGCCGGCGCCCCCGCTGCCCGGTTCGCCGTTACCCGGACCGCCGAGCACCTGCGTGACGTTGCCTCCATCGCCACCGTCCCCGCCATCGCCGGCAATACCCCTGATTCCCGTCGTACCGGTCTGACCATCGGTGAAGCCTTTGCCACCTTCCCCACCGGTCCCGCCAACACCGCCATTGCCTCCCTGCCCGCCGCGTCCGCCGTTTCCAGCCAAGGGAACACCACCGCTGGTGCCGGCACCGTTACCGCCGTCCCCACCATCACCAGCGTCCGCGCCGCGTCCGCCGGCGCCGCCGGCCCCGCCGTCGCCGTCGCGGCCATCATGGAATGACCCGCCCGCCTGGGCCTTACCTGCGACGCCTCCGACCCCGCCCCGACCGCCGTTGCCGCCGCTACCGCCGGCACCGCCGGCCTGCCCGTTCCCGCCGTCGGTGCCGCCGGGCGAGGAGGTGCCATTTCGGCCGGCACGACCGTCGGCCCCCGCGCCACCGTTTCCGCCCTTGCCGCCCTGACCACCGGCCCCACCGTCGCCTCCGTTGCCACCGAGGGCCCCACCCGTTCCGCCGGCGCCCCCGGCACCGCCGGCAAAACCGCTCTGGCCGTCCGCGCCTGCGGCACCGACGGCGCCGGCGTTCGCACCTTTGCTGCCATTCATCCCTGCACCCCCGTCACCGCCGTTGCCGCCGTTGCCATAGAGACCGCCGGCGCCGCCATTCCCACCTGCTCCACCGACGCCGGGTATGCCGATGCCCCCGATCCCTCCGCTGCCCCCTTGGCCGCCGTTGCCGCCGTGACCACCGGTGGTGGGGCTGAAGCCGTTGGCACCGTCGGATCCTGGGCTGGAACCGCTACCGCCGCGGCCTCCAAGTCCGCCGGCACCGTTGTCGCCGCCGCGGCCGCCGTTCCCGCCGCGGAGTCCGGAGCCCGCGGCGGCGTCTGCGCCGTCGCCGCCATTGCCGGCGACCCCACCGGCGCCACCGGCGCCCGCGGCTCCTCCTACGCCCTGGGCGCCGTCGGCGTAGCCGGCGGCCTGAGAACGACCACCCGATCCGGCATTGCCGCCGTTTCCACCGGCACCGCCACCCCCGCCGTTACCACCGTCAGAGCCCGACAGGTTTCCCCCGCCGACCACCGCACCATCTCTGCCCTTGCCGCCGGCACCACCGCCACCACCGGTGCCACCGTCACCACCGTCACCACCGCGGCCCGCCAACGTACCGCCCCGGCCGCCAGCACCACCATCACCACCGGCGCCGCCGTCATCGCCGGGCCGGCCGCTCAGACCGACGCCCGACCCACCGTCCGCACCTCGCCCGCCCACCCCACCGTCGCCGCCTTCCCCGCCGTTGCCGTACCGTCCGCCATCACCACCGGCCCCACCGTGGCCACCCTGCTGACCGGCTGCACCGCTGGCGCCGTCGCCACCGTCGCCGCCGTTACCACCGGCAGTCGACGTGGCCCCGGCGACGCCGTCCACACCACGAATCGAGCCGCTACCGCCCCGCCCGCCGGCTCCGCCGGCTCCGTTGTCGCCGCCGCGCCCGCCATTGCCGCCGGCGAGTCCCGTGCCGTCTGCGGCGTCGGCGCCGTGGCCGCCATCCCCGGCGAGCCCTCCGGCGCCGCCGTTGCCGCCGGCCCCGCCCACGCCCTCGGCGCCACTGGAGTATCCGGGCGCGGGTGCCTGACCAGCCAAACCGCCACGACCCCCGAGCCCTCCGACGCCGCCAGCACCACCGTCGGTGCCGGGTCCCCCGTTGATGTCGCCGCCGACGACTCCGTTAGCGCCGTCAATGCCGGTGCCGCCGGCCCCGCCAGCGCCGCCGTTACCACCGGCACCACCGTTACCACCGGCACCGGCGAGGGCTCCACCCATCCCGCCGCTGCCGCCGTTACCACCGTTGCTGCCCACACCACCGCGGCCCCCGGCTGTGCCCGGCCTGGTTGCGTCCGCACCAGCGGCGCCGGTGAAGCCGCTGCCGCCGTTAGCGCCTGCACCGCCGTTGCCGTGGAGCCCGCCGTTACCGCCGTTACCGCCGTTACCGCCGGGCATGAAGCCCAACGGGGAGTCGATGCCGCGGCCACCGTTTCCACCGTTGCCGCCCAGCGGCGTGGCTCCTGCCGCGCCGTCCAGACCTTTCGTCGATCCGATGCCGCCGGCTCCGCCGGCGCCGCCGGCGCCCGAGTCGCCGCCGTTACCGCCGTTGCCGCCCGAGCCGTCCCCGAAACCGCCGAATGTGCCGAGCAGACCGTCACCGCCGTTGCCGGCGACCCCCCCGTGCCCACCTTGCCCGCCGGCGCCACCCACACCGCGGGCGCCGTCGGCGTACCCGGCCGCCCGCGCTGTACCGCCCAACCCGCCGGCGCCGCCAGCCCCGCCGCGACCGCCGGCACCCCCGTCACCGCCGTCCTGACCGCTGCCACCCAACAACCTCGACCCGGCACCATCGGCGCCGCTACCTCCGGCGCCGCCGGTTCCACCAGTACCGCCGGCGCCACCATCACCACCAGCACCGGCCATTGCCCCGCCCCTTCCCCCGGTCCCACCGTCGCCGGCGGCGCCGCCACCAGTTCCGGCACCGCCGGAGGCACCCGCCGTGCCACCGTCCCGGCCGGCGGTGCCGGCGACACCGCTACCGCCCTGCCCGCCTGCACCTCCGTTGCCGTAGCGGCCGCCGTCACCGCCGGCCCCGCCCTTGCCGCCGGAGAACCCGGCCAGCACCGAGTCCGCACCCCGGCCACCGTTGCCGCCGTCACCCCCGCTGGTCGGGTTGAGTCCGGCGGCGCCATGCGCGCCCGGCGTCGAGCCGACGCCGCCGGCACCACCGGCACCGCCGAGGCCCGGGTCACCCCCGACGCCACCAGCACCGCCGATGCCGGTGCCCCCAACCGTTCCCGTCGCGCCGTCGCCGCCATTTCCGGCAGCCCCGCCGGACCCGCCGGCCCCGCCGTCGCCACCCGCACCCTGATCGCCCAGGAATCCGAGCAGACCACCCTCACCCCCGGCTCCCCCGACCCCGCCGGCCCCACCGTGGCCGCCACTGCCCCCGCGACCTCCGGCAGCCCCCGGAGCAGCACCGTCCGCCCCGGCCCCGCCGGCACCGCCGTCACCGCCGGCTCCGCCGACACCGCCGGCGCCGCCGGCTCCGATCAACAATCCACCGCGGCCACCCGCACCACCGTCACCGGCGGTGCCGCCCGAGCCGCCGGACTGACCGAACCCGCCCGAGGTGCCCACAGCGCCAGAACCACCGGCCCCGCCGGCCCCGCCTGCCCCGAAGAACTGGGCCTGCCCGCCGGCGCCGCCGGCCCCACTGCTGAGCGCGCCCTGGCCACCGACGCCACCGCGTCCACCGTTGCCGTACAACAGTCCACCCTGACCACCGATCCCGCCGGCTCCGCCCGACCCGGAAGCTCCGCCGACCCCGCCGGCGCCACCCGCGCCACCGTTGCCGAACAACCCGGCCGCCCCGCCGGCGCCACCGGACGTGCCGACCGCACCCGACCCGCCGGCCCCACCGTTGCCCCACAGCAGACCACCGGGGCCGCCGGACTGGCCAGTGCCCGCGGCACCGTCGACGCCGTTGCCGATCAGGGGACGGCTCAGCAAAGCCTGGGCAGGTGCGTTAACGAGGTCCAGCGCACTGAACGACTCGGCAGCGGCATATGCCCCCACACCCGAGTTCAGTGTCTGCACAAACCGCTCCTGGAAATCTGCTACCTGTGCGTTGAGCGCCTGATACTCCAGTGCGTGCGTGCCGAAAAACGATGCGATCGCCGTCGACACCTCGTCGGCGCCCGCGGCCAGCACCGAGGAGGTGGAACTCGCCGCTGCCGCATTCGCCGCGCTGACCGAGGCCCCGATGCGGGCCAGGTCTGACGCGGCCGCGCCCACGATCTGTGGCGCCACATGCACAAAAGACATCGCGACCTCCGAGTAACCCGGTGAAACGGCAATTCCGTCGCCGCGATCCTGACCAGCGGATATGCCGAAGTCAACGGCGTTTCGGCAAGTGAGATCGGTCCTCGGCAACCCCGTCGTGAGGCTGTCTCACGGCGCGGGTCCGACGTGCGGTTATCGCGCGGGACGGCACGGTGTGCGTCTCACGGCACGACAAATTGGTGGGCGCCTCAACGACCGGAACTCATGGCGAAGCCGGCCCGCGTTTGATGTTCGGTGATCGACCCCGCGAAATCAGGGCAACAGCGTCAGGACGGTCCACGCCGCGACCGCAGACGGCAGGATACCGTCGAGCCGGTCCATCAGACCGCCGTGCCCCGGCAGCAGCCGGCCCATGTCTTTGATCCCCAGATCACGCTTCACCTGGGACTCGATCAGGTCGCCCAGCGTGGTGGTGATCACGAACAGCAAACCCAGCAGGGCACCGACCCACCATGATTTTCCGGCCAGGAATGTTGCGGTCAGGATCGTTGCGGTGATGCCGCACACCAGTGATCCGCCGAACCCTTCCCAGGACTTTTTCGGGCTGATCATCGGCACCATCGGATGTTTGCCGAACAATGCCCCCACCGCGTATCCCCCGGTGTCTGAGGACACGACGGCGATCATCATGCAGAACACCCATCCCGGGCCGTGCTTGGGGTCGTAGACCAGCATCGCGGCGAACGACGCGAACAATGGAACCCAGACGCACAGGAAAACGGTGGCCGACACGTCGCGCAGGTAGTTCCTGGCTGGCGGCGCATCGTCCGGGCCCGCCTGCTGATCGACGGCGGCCGGCTCGTCCTGCATGAACAGGCGCCAGATCATGCAGACCACGACCATGCCGCCGAAGCCGGCCAGCGCGCCGACTGCGCGATACGGCCAGGTCAACCAGACGGTCACCTGTCCGCCGATCAGCAGCGGAATGACCGGAATCAGGTAACCGGCCTCGCGCAGCCGCCGGACCACCTCGTGACTGGCCACCAGGGTGGCCAGGGCGCAATACACCACCCAGAAATGCGGGAACCACACCATCGTCGCGATGAGGACGGCCCCGATGCTGGCGCCTACCGCGATGGCCGCGGGCAGATCGCGCCCGGCTCGGGACTTCTTCTTCACCGGCTCGGTGGAGACGTGGGCCGGTTCACGGGCCGGTTCGTCGGTCGGGTTGCCGGTGCCGGCATCGGTGGTTGCCACGGACTTCAAGTGACTGAGCTGCGGGTTGGTCGCTAGACCTCCAGCAGCTCGCCCTCTTTGTGTTTGACCAGATCGTCGATCTGGGCGACGTACTGGTGGGTGGCCTTTTCCAGATCCTTCTCGGCGCGCCCCACCTCGTCCTCACCGGCCTCGCCGTCCTTGCGGATGCGGTGCAACTCCTCCATCGCCTTGCGACGAATGTTGCGCACCGATACCCGGGCGTCCTCGCCCTTGGCCTTCGCCTGTTTGACCAGCTCCCGGCGGCGCTCCTCGGTCAGCTGCGGGATGGCGACCCGGATGATCGTGCCGTCGTTGGTGGGGTTCACGCCCAGGTCGGAATTGCGGATCGCGGTCTCGATGGCATTGAGCTGGTTGGCTTCGTAGGGCTTGATCACCACCATCCGCGCCTCGGGGACGTTGATGCTGGCCAACTGGGTGATCGGGGTCATTGCGCCGTAGTAGTCGATGACGATCCGGGAGAACATCCCCGGGTTCGCGCGCCCGGTCCGGATGGTGGACAGGTCGTCGCGGGCCACCGCCACGGCCTTCTCCATCTTCTCCTCGGCATCGAAGATAGCCTCGTCAATCACGTGCGCCGCTCCTTCCCCCGCAAGCGGGTGGTGCCCCCGCATCGGTGCTAGCTGCATCGTCGCAAGCGCGGATCATTATTACGTCTTTCCGGTCAGCTGGTGACCAGCGTCCCGATTTTCTCACCTGCCACCGCCCGCGCGATATTGCCGTCGGTCAGCAAGTTGAACACCAGGATCGGCATGCCATTGTCCATACAGAGACTGAACGCGGTGGCATCGGCCACCCGCAGGCCGCGGTCGATGACTTCACGATGGCTGATGGCGGTGAGCAGCTCCGCCTCGGGATTCTCCCGCGGGTCCTCGGCGAAAACACCGTCGACCGCTTTGGCCATCAGCACCACGTCGGCGCCGATCTCCAGGGCCCGCTGCGCGGCGGTGGTGTCGGTGGAGAAGTAGGGCAGGCCCATGCCGGCGCCGAAGATCACGACCCGGCCCTTCTCCAGGTGGCGCACCGCCCGCAACGGAAGATACGGCTCGGCCACCTGACCCATCGTGATCGCGGTCTGCACCCGGGTGACGATGCCTTCCTTCTCCAGGAAGTCCTGCAGCGCAAGACTGTTCATCACGGTGCCGAGCATGCCCATGTAGTCCGACCTGGTGCGTTCCATGCCCCGCTGTTGGAGCTGCGCGCCGCGGAAGAAGTTGCCGCCTCCGATCACCACCGCAACCTGCACACCGCTGCGGACCACCTCGGCGATCTGCCGGGCCACCAGCGCGACGACGTCGGGGTCCAACCCGACCTGCCCTCCCCCGAACATCTCGCCGCCGAGCTTGAGCAGCACGCGTGAGTAGGTCGAGGACGAGCCGTTGGCGCTGGTCCTCGGGGCTGCCGCGCCGGCGGCTTGGGGCTCCCTGGACTCCGTCATCAGTCTCCTCGCATGAGAGTGCCATCCCGGTCACCACCCCGGAACGGCGCCCCTCATCCTGCCTCATCGGTCCGCTTTGGCGTGGGCGGGGTGCCCAAACCGACCACACATGTTTGACCATCAGCCGGTTCGGGAATCCGCAGCACGCGGTGATGAACGAGGTCTTGAGCAGAAGGACCCGCCTCGCCATGAAGCAGGCCGGTCGTTTCTTCGATCGGTGAACTCAGCCCCGTCGACGCATCGTCGGCTACTGCGGCGACCAAGGGAAGGAACACCATGGCAGACAGCAACTCGGGCCCGGCCGAAGCGGTCAAGGGAATCGTCGAGGACGTCAAGGGCAAGGCCAAGGAGGCCATTGGGACTGTGACCGGTCGCGGCGACCTGGTCAACGAAGGCGAAGCGCAGCAGGACAAGGCTGAGGCGCAGCGCGACGCGGCGAAGAAGGAAGCTCAGGCCGAGGCTGCTCGCGGTGCAGCCGAGGTCGCCGAGGAGCGCCAGAAGTCCAACCAGTAAAGCTTGTCTCCAGGATGGGCCCGGTCTGTGTATACGGACCGGGCCCATCGAACTTTGCCAGAACTGACCGTTTTGCGATACCCGCGGTAACAAAAATGGAATAATCGCACGCTGAATGGGGTATTCGACATTTCGTCGGGGTGAACATCTCCACGGAGGTGGCGGACGTGTCGGGGGCCGGGGGACAGTCGGTGGGACGTGGGCACCACCTGAAGGTTTGGAGATGGCGGTTGGACGTTCTGCTGCTGACCAATCAGTCCGACTTTCAGTCCGTGTTGCCTACCTTGGACACCTTCGCCTTGACCGTCAGCGTTGCGCCGTTGGCCGGGGGTGACGTCAGCCGGACCGACGGCGCGGATGTCGCCATCATCGACGCCCGCGCCGACCTGGTGGCCGCCCGCACGGCTTGTCGGCATCTGACGGCGAACAGCCCGGCGCTGGCCGTCGTCGCCGTGGTCGCGCCAGCCGACTTCGTGGAAGTCGACGTCGACTGGAACTTCGACGACGTGCTCTTGGCCGCGGCCGGCGCCGCGGAGTTACAGGCGCGATTGCGCTTGGCCGTCACGCGCCGACGCAAGGCCCTGGGCGGCATGCTGCAGTTCGGGGACCTCACGCTGCATCCGGCCAGCTACACGGTGTCCTTGAAGGGCACGGACCTGGGCCTCACCCTGACTGAGTTCAAATTGCTGAATTTCCTTGTCCAGCACGCCGGTCGGGCCTTCAGCCGGACGCGCCTGATGCATGAGGTGTGGGGTTACGAAAGCAACGGCAGGGTGCGCACCGTCGATGTGCACGTGCGGCGACTGCGCGCCAAACTCGGCGCCGCGCACGAGGCGATGGTCGACACGGTCCGGGGCGTGGGGTACATGGCGGTGTCCCCACCGCAGCCGCGGTGGATCGTCGGAGAATCGGTGCTCAACCCCGCGTGGACAGGCCTCGACCGCGACTCGATCGCCCAATGAATCCCTAGCCGAATACCGGCAAGGCGCGTTTGCGGGCCAGCGCGTCCATGCCGCGCTGGATGCTGTCCTGGACCTCGCGATACTTGGCGTCGAGGTAGTCTTCATCCTCGGCACGCTCGGGGTCGTGGTCGACGTCGATCGGCGGCATGAACCGCGTCCTGATCTTGGCCGGTAGCGGAAACTGCGGAAGGGCGGCCGGTGCAATACCCCAGGGCAACGAGATCGCCAGCGGGAACACTTTAAGCCGAAGCAACTTGTCCAGCCGCAACATTCGCGACAGCCGATCGCCGCGGATCAGGACCGGCATGGCGTCGGCCCCGCCGACTGTGGCGATCGGCACGATCGGCACTCCTGCGCGGATGGCCATTTTCACAAATCCCTTGCGGCCGGCCAGGATAGCGCGGTCACGCTCCGTCCAGGGCCGCAGCGAGTCCACCTCTCCCCCGGGCCACAAGGCCACGTCGCGCCCGTGGGCCAGCGCGGTGGCGATCGCGTCGGGGGCGGCGGGCAACACACCCATCGCCCGAAAGTAACGACCGATACCCGGGATGGCCATCAGCGCGTCGTGCGCGGTGCCGTGCAACGGGCGTTCCGGTCCGAACCGTCGCCACCATTGCAGCCCGACGGTCCATGCGTCCCATACGAAAGGCGCCCCCGAGTGAATTCCGATCAACAGCACGGGCGCCTGCCCTACGTTCTCCCAGCCGTCGACCTCCATGCGAAACCAGTAGTCCACCAGCGCGTTCCAGAAGAACTTCTGCCGGTGCATGGTGACTTCGTCCTGGCCGTCGAGGTCCCATTCACCGGCCCGGTCGGCCACCCAGCCGCTCACTCCGCCGTCTTGCTTCTCACGCTTCTTCTGCATCGCCGCACGCGCATCGTCGGCGAACCGCTGCGCCTGGTCGACAACTTCGCTGGGCCGATGATCAGTGGTGTGGGTCATAGCGTGCACATACCCACATCGCCCATAGACAACTCATAGGGCCGCGGCATTCTGGTCGGCAGAGCGCAAACCTCCCCGCACCATGGCCGTGGTGCGGGGAGGGGGCGATGTTGGTCAGCTCTGCTGAATCGGCTCGCTAGGCATCATGCCGGACTGGCCGGTGTTCGGCTGGCCGGGCATGGTGTTGGGCTGGCCGGTGTTCGGCTGGCCGGGCATGGTGTTCGGCTGCTGGCCGGGCATGGTGTTGGGCTGCTGGCCCGGAATCGAGTTCGGCGCCGGGAGGCCCGCCGGGTTGGTGTCCCACACCAGCACGTCCTGCACGCCGTCGTTGTAGACGACCCCGTTAGGCGCGGCGCCGGTCACGTCGAAGTAGAGCTTGCCGGTCGAGTTGCCGCCCTGGGTGATGGGAGCGGGGCTTAGACCCTGGGGGGTAGCCGGAGCGCTGATGACCCGGTAGTTCTGCTCACCGGCGCGGGCGTTGAAGTTCGAGACGACGGGTGTCACCACGCCGCTGTTGGCCCGGGCGGTGACATCGGCCTGCCACAACTGACCTGCGGGGGTATAGCCGGGAATGGTCACGCTGGCGGGCTGCAGGTTGCTGACGGTGTAGTCGGTGACCAGCGCGCCGTCGACCAGGGTCTGCGGAGTACCGAGCCCCTCGGGGACGCCCGGGGTCGCCGAGGCGGCCGCCGCGCCGAACAGGCTTACCGCCGCTATTCCCGCGGCAGCGATTGCAGTCTTAGCAGTGGTGGTGGTGAACTTCACGCTGATTCCTCTCCGTTGGTGTCGTTCGAAGCGGCGCGCTCCCGACGTTGGGCACACAACCGCACCTCAAAGCCATTGCCCGTGCCGCACCACCTCAAACACCGCGGCTGCCGGAATTACCTGAAATAGTGTTTCTAGCTGCACAAACGCGACCTATTTGAGTTGGGACACACATCAGGGAAAGCCCACTTGCGCAACATTGGTATCGGTTGTCCCGCATTTGTGGTGACCGAATTAGGGCATATTCCAATTTCACGAATAGCCAATGTGTCGCCTGGCTGCCTGGCCGGGCGGGCTGGTGTGTCAACATCCTTGATATGAGTTCGGACGCACCGCTGGGATATCTGCTGTACCGGGTGACGGCCGTGCTGCGGCCCGAGGTGTCCGCGGCGTTGAGTCCGCTCGGGCTGACGCTGCCCGAATTCGTGTGCCTGCGCATTCTGTCCCTGTCGCCGGGATTGTCCAGCGCCGAGCTGGCCCGGCATGCGAGCGTCACGCCGCAGGCCATGAACACGGTGCTGCGCAAACTCGAAGACCTCGGCGCGGTCGCCCGGCCGGCATCGGTGTCCTCCGGGCGCTCCCTGCCGGCGTCCCTGACCAAACCGGGCCAGGATTTGCTACAGCAGGCCGAGGCAGTGGTGCGCACCGCCGACGCCCGCATTCTGGCCAGGTTGACCGAAACTCAGCGGCGAGATTTCAAGAGCATGCTGGAGCGGCTCGCAACGGACTGAGCTAGCGGTGGATGCGCGCCCACGGCTGGGCCTCTTCGAGTTCGTAGGCCAATTCCAGCAGCAACGACTCGCGTCCGGTGTCGGCCGACAGCATCATTCCCACCGGCAGTCCATCGGCGGATTGAGCCAGTGGCAGGGAGATGGCGGGTTCGCCGGTCACGTTCTGTAGCGGCGTGAATGCGACCCAGTTGGTCAGTCGGTCGATGACCTGGTGGTAGTCCGTGGGCGCCAGGTAGCCGACCGACGGCGGCGGGTCGGCGAGGGTAGGGCTCAGCAGGATGTCGTAGTTGCCGAAGATACGGGCGCTGCGCCGTCGCAGTCCGCGCAGCCGCGCGATGGCCAGCGGAAGCCGGTGGATGTTGCGCCGGGTATGGCGGGCCAGGCCCAACGTCAGGTTGTCCAGCTTGGTGCGGTCGAAGCTGTCGCCGAACAAGCGCGGGCCGGTGCCGACCTGCGCGAAGGCCAGGAAACCCCAATACAGGATGAAATCGTCGACGAAACTGGCGGGCACCCAGTCGGTGTCGATGTACTCGACGTGGTGTCCCAGCTCTGCCAGCAGCGCGGCCGACTTCAGCGTCAGCTCTTTGACCTCCGGGCTGGCCTCCCGCAGCACCGAGCTGGTCAGGACGGCGATCTTCCGCCGCTGCCGACCGGGTGCCGTCACATCACCGATGGGGCGAAGTTTGGGATTGCGCCACAGCCGCTCGGCCTCCCGGTAGAAGGCGGCGGTATCACGCACCGAACGTGTCAGCACGCCGTTGGCGACGATGCCCACCGGCAGCCGCCGGTACTGCGGATCCAGCGGCATCCGTCCTCGCGACGGTTTGAGCCCGACCAGCCCGTTGCACGCCGCCGGAATCCGGATGGAACCGCCGCCGTCGTTGGCGTGCGCGATGGGCACTACGCCGGCGGCGACGAACGCTCCCGATCCCGACGACGAGGCGCCGGCGGTGTGGTCGGTGTTCCACGGGTTGCGCACCGGCCCCAGCCGCGGATGTTCGGCGGCCGCACTGAACCCGAACTCCGACAACCGCGTCTTGCCCACCGATATCAGCCCGGTGTCGAACACCACCCGGGTCACGGCGCTGTCAGCGCCCGCCGGGCGCGGCTCCCACGCGTCGGTGCCGCTCATCGTCGGCTGTCCGGCGACGTCGATGTTGTCCTTGATCAACGTCGGCACGCCTTCGAAGAAACCAGCTCCGGGACGCCCAGTTGCCGCCCTGGCCTCGTCGAACGCCCGGTACGCCAGGCCATTCAATTGCGAGTTGACGGCCTCCGCGCGGGCGATGGCAGCCTCGACCGCCTCTGCCCGGTCCACGCGGCCGGCCCGGATCTCCTCGGCCAGGGCGACCGCATCCAGGTCGCCGAGGGCGTCGTCGCCGAAAGCGTGTACGCGGGCCATGTATCGAGGCTGACCCGTGCTAGGCCTGCCCCACCTCGAAGCGCACGAAGCGGGTCACCGTCACGCCGGCCTCGTCGAGGAGTGCCTTGACGGACTTTTTGCTGTCGGACACCGACGGCTGCTCGAGCAGCACCGAGTCCTTGAAGAAGCCGTTGAGCCGGCCTTCCACGATCTTGGGCAGCGCCTGCTCCGGCTTGCCCTCGGCCTTGGCGGTCTCCTCGGCGATGCGGCGCTCGCTGGCCACCACGTCCTCCGGGACGTCGTCGCGGGACAGGTAGCGCGCCTTGAGTGCGGCGATCTGCAGCGCGACCGAGTGGGCCGCGTCGTTGTTTTCGCCCTCGAATTCGACGAGCACGCCGACGGCGGGGGGCAGGTCGGCAGCGCGCTTGTGCAGGTAGGTCTCGACGTTGCCGTCGAAGTACTGCACCCGGCGCAGCTCTAGCTTCTCGCCGATCTTGGCGGACAGCTCGGCGATTGCCTGCTCGACCGTCTTGTCACCGATGGAAGCGGCCTTGAGGCTCTCGACGTCGGTGGCCTTGGCCTCCAGAGCGGCGTTGACGACCTGGTCGGCCAGTGTCTGGAACTCCGCGTTCTTGGCCACGAAGTCGGTCTCGGAGTTCAGCTCGATCAATGCGCCCTGCTTGGCGGCGACCAGACCCTCGGCCGTCGCGCGCTCGGCACGCTTGCCGACGTCCTTGGCACCCTTGATGCGCAGCGCCTCGACCGCCTTGTCGAAGTCGCCGTCCGAGTCGGCCAGCGCGTTCTTGCAGTCGAGCATTCCAGCACCGGTCAGCTCCCGAAGTCGCTTGACGTCGGCAGCGGTGAAATTCGCCAATGCTCAGCCTTTCCTAAGATGCATCTGTGGTTGGTTCGGGTGTGCCGCTAGGGGTTTCGGTCGCGGCGGTCGCGGCGGCACCGGCCAGCAGCTCCTGCTCCCACTCCGGAAGCGGCTCTGCCACCTCGGCCTCGGGCTTGCCATCGCCACGGCCCACCCCGGCGCGGGCCTGCAGGCCCTCGGCGACCGCGGAGGCGATCACCTTGGTGAGCAGCGCGGCCGACCGGATCGCGTCGTCGTTGCCCGGGATCGGGTAGTCGACCTCGTCGGGGTCGCAGTTGGTGTCCAGGATCGCGATGACCGGGATGCCCAGCTTGCGGGCTTCGCCGACGGCGATGTGCTCCTTGTTGGTGTCGACGACCCAGATCGCCGACGGCACCTTGGCCATGTCGCGGATACCACCGAGGCTGCGCTCGAGCTTGTTCTTCTCGCGGGTCAGCATCAGGATTTCTTTCTTGGTGCGACCCTCGAAGCCACCGGTCTGCTCCATCGCCTCGAGCTCCTTGAGGCGCTGCAGGCGCTTGTGCACAGTGGAGAAGTTGGTGAGCATGCCGCCCAGCCAGCGCTGGTTCACGTACGGCATGCCGACGCGCAGCGCCTCGGCCGCGACGGACTCCTGCGCCTGCTTCTTGGTGCCGACGAACATGACGCTGCCGCCGTGGGCGACGGTCTCCTTGACGAACTCGTACGCCTTATCGATGTAGGTCAGCGTTTGCTGCAGGTCGATGATGTAGATGCCGTTGCGGTCGGTGAAGATGAACCGCTTCATCTTGGGATTCCAGCGACGGGTCTGGTGCCCGAAGTGGGTGCCGCTGTCAAGCAGCTGTTTCATGGTCACAACAGCCATGGCAATGCCCAGCTTTCAATGTCGGTTGTCGCCCGGAATCGGTTGAAACCGGGGCCCTGGCGTCTGCTGCGATGCCGAACCCGCGTCCGGGATGAACCCGGCTACGGGACCGCTCGGCAAGCTGGTGCGGGTCCCGACGTACTGGGCCGCGATGCAGGCGCGCGAAGTCAGCCCGCTTTCACGAGCTGCGTAGGAGAGTTTACACCGCGGCGGCAGGTGGTTTTTCCCACCGGCGCGGTTGTCCACACGCCGGGCGGCACGTCCACAGCGGTCCGGCCGGCGACTTGCCTGGGGTGGCCGATCGCCGTGCACTGAGCGGGTGCGATCGGTGTTGCTGGTCCTGGCCGTGTGTTGGGTGCTGCTCAATGCTCCCCCGGCGGACGCCGCGGGTGGGCGGCTTCAGTGGCCGCTGCGGCCCCGGCCGGCGGTGGTGCGAGCGTTCGACGCGCCGTCTCCCGACTGGCAGCCCGGGCACCGCGGTGTGGACCTGGCGGGCAGCCCGGGACAGCCGGTGTACGCCGCGGGAGACTCGACGGTGGTTTTCGTCGGTGTGCTGGCGGGCCGACCGGTGGTGTCACTGGCCCACCCCGGCGGCCTGCACACCAGCTACGAGCCGGTGCGCGCGAAGGTGCGGACCGGTCAGGCGGTGGCATCGGGTGCCCTGATCGGCGAGTTGGTGGCCGGCCACGCCGGCTGCCCGGCCGGCGCGTGCCTGCACTGGGGTGCGATGTGGGGTCCGGCGTCGCGCGCCGATTACCTCGATCCGCTGGGACTGTTGGCGTCGATGCCGATGCGGCTCAAGCCCCTTGACGGCGGTTAGGCCCGCGGATGAGCCTGGTCGTGAACCGCCCGCAACCGGCCGACCGCGACATGGGTGTAGAGCTGCGTGGTCGCCAGGCTGGAATGGCCGAGCAACTCCTGCACCACCCGCAGGTCCGCTCCCCCTTCGAGCAGGTGGGTGGCAGCGCTGTGACGCAGCCCGTGCGGGCCCATGTCGGGAGCTCCGTCCACAGCCGCGACGGTCTGGTGCACCACCGTGCGGGCCTGCCGCACATCAAGCCGGCGGCCGCGCGCACCGAGCAGCAAGGCGGGCCCGGACTCGGCGGTGACCAGCGCCGGCCGTCCGCCCGACAGCCAGGCGTCCAGCGCATCGGCCGCGGGTTGCCCGAACGGCGCGGAGCGCTGTTTGTTGCCTTTGCCGAGCACCCGCACCAGCCGGTGGGCGTTGTCGACGTCGTCGACGTCCAGGCCGCACAATTCACTGACCCGGATGCCGGTGGCGTACAGCAGTTCGACGATCAGCCGGTCGCGCAGGGCCAGCGGATCACCTTGTTGGGCACCGACTTTGGCTGCCGTCATGGCCGCCAAAGCCTGATCCTGGCGCAGCACCGACGGCAGGGTTCGATGGGCTTTGGGCACCTGCAGGCGGGCGGCGGGGTCGGTGGTCAGCAAGCCCCGGCGGACCGCCCAGGCGGTGAAGGCTTTCACCGAGGAGGTGCGACGGGCCAGCGTGGTGCGCGCCGCACCGGCGCCGGCGGCGCTGGCCAGCCACGACCGCAGCAGCGGCAGGCTCAGGGTCTGCAGATCCGCTCGGCGTGCGGCCAGAAAATCGAACAGCGACCGCAGGTCGCCGAGATAGGCGCGACGGGTGTGCGCGGAGCGGGCGCACTGCAGCTGAAGGTATTCGTCGAATTCCTCAAGGACCGCCTGCACGTCTCTCACGCTGACAGACGCGGCCCCGGTCTTTCAGATGACGCGCCGCAGCGTGTCCGGGGTGAGATCTTTGAGCGCCGGATAGCCGTCGACGGCCATGGTGAGGTCCGCTTCGGCGAGCAGGCTGCGCAGCACGTGGACGACACCGTCCTCGCCGCCCAGCGCCATGCCGTAGGCGTATGGGCGGCCGACGCCCACCGCGGTGGCGCCCATCGCCAGCGCCTTGACGACGTCGGACCCGCTGCGGATGCCCGAGTCGAAGAGCACTGGCACGTCGCCGGCGGCCTCGACGACGCCCGGCAGGCAGTCCAGCGCGGGCAAGCCGCCATTGGCCTGCCTGCCGCCGTGCGTCGAGCAGTAGATGCCGTCGACGCCGCCGTCGATGGCACGCCGGGCGTCGTCGGGATGGCAGATGCCCTTGATGATCAGCGGCAGGTCGGTCAGCGACCGCAGCCAGCCGAGGTCGTCCCAGGTGAGCGGATTCCCGAAGGTCTGCGCCCAGCGCAGCACGGCGCCCTGGGGGTCTTCCTCGGGCGGCCGTTGCAGGCCGGCGCGAAAGACCGGGTCGCTGGTGTAGTTGCTCAGGCACAGTCCGCGCAGTTGCGGGAAGTTCGCTGTGGTCAGGTCGCGTGGGCGCCAGCCGGGGATCCAGGTGTCGAGGGTGACGACGATGGCCTGGTAGCCGGCGGCTTCGGCGCGCTGCACCAGGCTGGCGGCCAGGTCCCGGTCCTTCGGCGTGTACAGCTGGAAGAAGCCGGGGGTGTCGCCGAACAGCGCGGCCACGTCTTCCAATGGGTCGGCGGTCAGGGTGGACACGACCATCGGCACGCCGGTGCGCGCCGCCGCACGCGCGGTCGCGAGGTCGCCGTGACCGTCTTGGGCGCACAGGCCGATCACCCCGATCGGCGCCATGAACAGCGGTGTAGGCAGGGTCAGCCCGAACATCTGCACCGACAGGTCGCGTTCGGCGGCACCGACGAACATGCGCGGCATCAGGCCCCATCGGTCGAACGCCTCGCGGTTGGCGCGCTGGGTGCGCTCGTCGCCGGCTCCCCCGGCGACGTAGGACCAGACCGACGGGGGCATCGCCATTTCCGCCCTGGCTTCCAGATCGGCAAACGCCATCGGAAGCGAGGGCGCTACCCCGGCCAGACCCTGGAAATAGATTTCGAGCTGATAGTCGCCGAATGCCATGACTTAGAGAATGCCAGCCGACGGCCGGCGCGGAACCTACTGCTCCGACGACTCGGCCTCGGCCAGTTCCTTCTTCCATTGGCGGAAGGTCTCTTCGGTGCGCCCGCGCCGCCAGTATCCGGAGATCGAGGCAGCCCACTGGGCGTCGACGCCGCGTTCCTTGCGGATGTAGGGCCGCAGGTTGTGCATGACGGCCTGCGCCTCGCCGTGGATGAAGACCTGCACCTGGCCGGGCAGCCAACCGGCGGTGGTGACCGCTTCGATCAGCGGCGCGTGGTCCCCGGCGCGATCTTCGGGAACCAGGTCCGCGCGCCCACCCCGGTATACCCAGGTGATCGCGATGCCGTCGGGTGCGGTCAGCTGTATCTCGTCGTCGGGACCGGCCACCTCGACGAAGGCCATACCGACCGCCGAGTCGGGTAGGGCTTCCAGCGCGGTCGCAATGGCCGGCAGTGCCGCCTCGTCGCCGGCGAACAGGTACCAGTCGGCGGCGGGATCGGGGGCGTAGGCGCCGCTGGGGCCCATCAGGTAGATCGGCTGGCCCGGCTGGGCGTTGGCGGCCCACTGACCCGCGACCCCGTGCTCGCCGTGCACCGCGATATCCAGCGTGATCTGCCCGGCCTCCTCGTCGACACGTCGAACGGTGAGGGTGCGCACCGGCGGGCGCTTTTCCGGCGGCAGTTCGGCAAAGCTGTCTTGCGTCAGTGGTTGTGGCAGCGCAGCTGGGTCGATGTCCTCGGCGACGAACACCAGCTTGACGTAGGAATCGGTGAACTTGCTGGGCACAAAGGCGACGAAGTCGTGACTGCGGAGCACTACGCGCACCATGTGCGGTGTGAGCTGCTCGGTACTGACCACGTCGAAAGCCTGCACAGGCCGGCCTGCCACTGATTCTCCTGTCGTGATCTGACCCCATGTCGACTATACGAGTCGGGCCCGGCCGCGCCGTCTACCGACGATCCGCCAGCACCCGTCGCGGCATTCGGCCAGACCGGTCAGTTCCAGCAGCGCAAGCGGTCCCAGCACACGTTCCGGCGGCAGGCCGGAGGCGACTGCGATCTGATCGACCGTGGCCGCGCCGCGACCGGGTAACGCCTCGAAGACCTGCCGCTCGGCCTCCCCCAACCCGTCCAGGGGCGTTGTGGGCCGCGGTTCCTCGGGCGCCAACTCACCGACGCGTCCAACCAACTCGACGATGTCCTCGCAGCGGGTGACCAGCTCAGCGCCGTTGCGCAGCAGTACGTGACAGCCCGCCGACGCCGACGATGTCACCGGGCCGGGCACCGCGGCGACCACCCGACCCAGCGATCGCGCCCAGGCCGCGGTGTTGGCGGCACCGCTGCGCAGGCCGGCCTCCACGACCACCGCCGCACCGGACAACGCGGCCACCAGGCGATTGCGGGTCAGGAAGCGGAACCGGGCGGGGCGGACACCCGGCGGGTATTCGGTGCATACCAATCCGTGTTGGCCGATGCGGTGCAGCAGCGCGGAATGACCCGCCGGATAGGGAATGTCGAGCCCGCCGGCCAGGACGGCGACGGTGGTGCCGTCGGCGCCCAGCGCGGCCCGGTGCGCCGCGCCGTCGATGCCGTAGGCGCCACCGGAGACCACCGCGACGCCACGCTGCGCCAGACCGGTGGCCAATTCGGCGGTCACGTGTTCGCCGTATGCGGTCGCGGCCCGGGTGCCGACGAGTGCGGCCGCCCGCTCGGTCACCTCGTCGAGGCGCGCGGGACCCGCCGCCCACAACACCAACGGCATCGTGGTCTTGGATCGGGTGCCGCCGAACGCGGCGAACGCGAGCAGTGGCCACTCGTCGTCATCGGGGGTGACCAGTCGACCGCCACGCCGCCGAATCACGTCGAGATCTGTTGCAGCCTGGTCGATATCGCGTCTGGCCGCGGTGCGCCGCGACAATTCGTCGTCGACCTGGCCGCGGCGGATGCGCTCAGCCGCCTCCTGCGGCCCGACCCGGTTGACCAGACTGGTGAGCTCCGCGCACGGCGGTTCGGCGACTCGCGACAGGTAAGCCCAGGCGCGCAGGGCGCAGCCGTCGTTCATCGCCGCGCCCCTGCCTGCCGGAAGCTCAGCGCGGTGGCGACCTCGGACAGTCCGGGCGAGCCACGGCCGGCCAGATCGGCCAGACTCCACGCGACCCGCAACGTGCGGTCCACGCCCCGGATGCTGAGCAGTCCATCGTCCAGGGCTTTGCGCAACGGTTGCATGGCAGCGTTGCTGGGACGGAACCTACGCCGCAGCAGCGACCCGCTGACTTCGGCGTTGGTGCTGAAGCCGTGCGGGCGCCACCGTTGCGCGGCCGCTTCCCGGGCCGCCGTCACCCGCGTGCGAACCTGCTCCGTCGACTCCCCGGCCGCGACGGTGAACGCACCCGCCCGCACCGGGTTCATCTGCACCCGCAGATCAACCCGGTCCAGCAGCGGGCCGGAAAGCTTGCCCAGATAGCGGCGCTTGACCGCTCCCGCGCAGATGCAGTCCTGCGGGTCGGCCGGCGCGCACGGGCACGGGTTGGCGGCCAGCACCAGCTGGAACCGGGCCGGGTAGCAGGCCACGCCGTCGCGGCGGGCAAGCCGAATCTCGCCGTCTTCCAACGGGGTTCGCAGCGCTTCCAGCACGCTGACGCCGATTTCCGCGCACTCGTCGAGGAACAGGACCCCGCGGTGTGCGCGGCTGACCGCACCCGGGCGGGCCATCCCCGAGCCACCACCGACGAGTGCCGCGACGGTGGAATTGTGATGAGGCGCGACGAACGGCGGCCTGCGCAGTAGCGGAGTATCGGCCGACAGCAACCCCGCGACGGAGTGAATCGCGGTCACTTCCAGCGACTCGCTCTCCGACAGCGGCGGCAGCAGTCCCGGAAGTCGGTGCGCCAGCATCGTTTTGCCCACACCGGGCGGACCGGTGAGCATCAGATGGTGGGCCCCGGCCGCGGCGACCTCGACGGCGAACCGGGCCTGCGACTGCCCTACCACGTCGGCGAGATCCACCCACGGCTCGTCGCCGGGGGCCGGTGAGACGACCCGTCGATCCAGATCGGTCGACCCGCTCAGCCAGCCCTGCAACTGCCGCAATGTGCGCACCCCCCAGACGTCGATGCCGTCGACCAGGCTGGCCTCAGCCAGGTTGTCGGCCGGCACGACAACCGCCGGCCAGCCATCCCGTTTGGCGGCCAGCACCGCGGGCAGTACCCCGCGCACCGGGCGCACCCGACCGTCCAGCGACAACTCGCCCAGCAGGACCGTCTTTTCCAGCAGATCCCAGGGCTTCTTCCGCCGCGCCGACAGCACCGCCGAAGCCAGCGCAATGTCGTAGACCGAGCCCATCTTCGGCAATGTGGCCGGTGACAGCGCCAGAGTCAGTCGTGCCTGCGGCCACTCGTTGCCGCAGTTGGACACGGCGGCCCGCACCCGGTCACGGGACTCCTGCAGCGCCGCATCCGGCAGCCCGACCAAGTGCACACCCGGCAGCCCCGAACTGATGTCGGCTTCGATTTCCACGATTTCACCGTCCAGGCCGCGCACCGCGACGGAGAACGCATGCCCGAGCGCCATCAGCCGATGCCCTGCAGATGGGTGAGCTCCGGGACGGGGCGCCGACCGATCCGCACCCCGATCACGTCGATGCGGATCATCGCCCAGCGCTCATCCTGACCGGCCAGCCAGAGCCCGGCCAGGCGTCGCAGCCGGCGTACCTTCGCCGCGGTCACCGCCTGGGCCAACCCGCCGTAACCGTCCCCGCTGCGGGTTTTGACCTCGACGAAAACGACTCTGTGCCTCGCGTTGTCACACGCGATCAGATCAAGTTCGCCGTAGCGGCAGCGCCAGTTGCGCCCGAGGATCACAAAGCCAAGGCCGATCAGATGATCCAGGGCCAACTGTTCACCCCACGCTCCGAGCTGAGCTCGCGTCATGGTATTTCCGGTCGTCATGCCGCTACCGTGCACGGGGGCGGCGACATCGTCGGCGCCCCCGTGGGGGCTCAACCGCGACGGTGCGGGCCGTCATCCCCAGTCCCCTTGTTATCCACAGGAGTCCGCCGTCGAGTCCACATCTCGCCCGCGCCACCACGGCCAATCGATTCGATCAACGGCCCCGCGACGGTCTCTGGCTGCAGGCGACCAATCAGGCGCAGCGGCGCACTCCGGGCATCAACAGGTCAGGTCTTCTTGCTGGGGATGATGATGACCACGATCAGCGTCAGAAGGCTGAAGAACAGCCCCAGCATCCCCCAGACGAGGGCGCTGCGCCCCTTCATCGACGCGACCACCGCGCAAATAATGGCCGCGATGATGCTGCCGATCGCTACGAAGATCCCTTTGATGCCGCGCAGAATGAAACCCGCTGCCTCCGGATTGCTCTGCGCGGCCAACACCATCTGATGCAACATGGCCGCCTCCTCAGCTGTGTCAGTACGTCCGGCTACCCGCGGCAGGCGCTAATCAAGCCGGTCCGTCCTGGTGTAGACGTTCATCGAGTCCTCCCGCAGAAATGCCACCAGCGTGATCCCGGACTCCTCTGCCAGCGAGACGGCCAGCGACGACGGCGCGGAGACGGCGGCCAGCACCGGAATACCGGACATCAGCGCCTTCTGGGTCAACTCGAACGATGCCCGTCCGCTCACCAACAACACCGACCCAGCCAACGGCACCCGCCCGCGCTCCAGCGCCCAGCCGATGACCTTGTCGACCGCGTTGTGCCGGCCGATGTCCTCGCGCACGACGAGCATCGTTCCGTCCGCCTCGAACAGCGCCGCGGCGTGTAAACCGCCGGTCGCGGCGAACACCTTCTGGGCGCTCCGAAGCCGGTCCGGCATCGCCCGCAACGCTTCCGCGCGGACCGTCACCGGATCGTCTCCGGGGGCATGCCGGCTGATCAGTCGCACCGCCTCGAGCGAGGCCTTGCCGCAGACACCGCACGAGGAGGTGGTGTAGAAGTTGCGGGTCACGTCGAGACTCGGTGGCTCGACGCCGGGCGCCAGCGTCACGTCCACAATGTTGTAGCTGTTCACCCCGTCATCGCCGCTACCCTCGCAGTAGCGGATGGCCTGCACATCGGCGCGGCGGGCGATGATTCCCTCGGTGAGCAGAAACCCTTGCGCCAGTTCGAAATCGGACCCGGGCGTGCGCATCGTGACGGTGCTCGGCGTGCCGTTGAGACGGATCTCCAGCGGCTCTTCGACGGCCAGGGTCTCCTGACGGGTGACAACGTGGCGGCCGGCCAGATGGGTGACCCGCCGACGCACAGTTAAGCGCCCCACGGAAGCTGCCTGGCCGACACCGCCACCTCGGCTGTCACGGCCTCAACGTACCTTGACCGGCCTCACACCGCTGACGCCAACGACTCCAGTGCCTCCGCCGAGGTGTGCGTCGGGTGCCACCCGAGGTCCCGCTGGGCGCGGGTGGTGTCCATGACGACCGATGCGCGCGCCACATGCAGCCATTCCAGCAGCGATGGGACGAACGGCAGCCGGGAAATGGCCGCGGACGCCGCCGATGCCGCGGCCGCCGGCACCCGTACCGGCCGTCCGCCCAACGCCCGGGCGACGTCGCTGATGGTCACCACCCCGTTGCCGGCGATGTTGTAGGCCCCTGGCGGGGCCGGGGCGACGGCCGCCAGCGCGATCGCGGCGGCGACGTCGTCGTGGTGCACCAGCTGCAGCGGCACGCCCGGATCCGGCAACACCGGCTTGAGTTTCTGCAGCACCTTCGACACCACCCGCAGCGGTGCGGGCAGCTGGTTCCACGGCATCGCGTCAGCCAGGGCCGGCGCCTCCGGGCCCGTCACGATGCAGGGTCGCAACACGAACACCTCCAGCGGCGAATCCGCGGTGAGGTGGGCGAGCATCGCCTCGCACGCCGACTTCTGCGCGGAATAGTAGTGCTCGGCAGAACCGCGCGTCGGCACGTCCTCGGTCAGCGGCACCGGGTTGTCGGAGTGGTAGCCGTAAGCCGCCACCGACGAGGTGTAGACCAGACGCCGCGGCTTTCCGGACGTCTTCTGCGCCTTGACCGCGGCCTCGAAGACATTGCGGGTGCCCTGCAGGTTGACCCGTTCGCTCTCTTCCCGCGACCCCATGACGATGAACGCGAGGTGGACCACCACGTCCGCCTCGGCGACCAGCGCGTCCACGGCGTCGCGATCCAGAATGTCGCCCTGCATGTACGTCGTCTTCGACCAGCCTCGCGACAACGGGTCGAACGGCCGCCGCGCCATCCCGATGATCCTGCACACCGCGGGCTCGCGCTCCAACGCCGTAACAGCTGATATGCCGATCTCCCCGGTCGGGCCGGTCACGGCGACTGTGAGTCCCATTTGAATGCGGCTTCCCGTCGCGGTTACCTGCCAAACGCGGAAGGTCGAAGCTCACAAATGTGTGCGAACTGCGGCAGATGGTTATTCATAGCGCGTTCATACCGGGCGTCACGGCGAAAGAGGCACCATGGAGCTGATTGCACCGGCCGATTCGATGTTCCTGATCGGCGAATCCCGCGAGCATCCGATGCATGTCGGCGCTCTCCAGCTGTTCCAGCCGCCCGAGGGCGCCGACGAGGATTTCGTGACCGAGGCCTACGAGTCGATGCTCGGCTGCACCGACGTCCAGCCCACGTTCCGTAAACATCCGGCGTTCCTCGGGCCGGTCACCAACCTCGCCTGGTCGCACCAGCGCGAGGTCGAACTCGACTACCACTTCCGGCGCTCGGCGTTGCCGCGCCCGGGCCGCGTGCGGGAGCTGCTGGAGCTGGCCTCCCGCCTGCATGGCAGCCTGCTCGATCGCCACCGGCCCCTCTGGGAAGCGCATCTGGTGGAGGGTCTCAACGACGGCCGCTACGCGGTGTACACCAAGTTCCACCATTCGCTGATGGACGGGGTGTCCGCGCTGCGATTGATGCAGCGTGCGTTCACCAGCGATCCCGACGACGACCAGGTACGGGTGCCCTGGGAGCTCAAACCACGCCATCGCCCGGGCGGCGGCCACAAGTCGTCGCCGCTGGACACGCTGACCGACACGGTGCGCTCCACCGCTGCCCTGGCGCCGTCGACGTTGTCACTGGCCCGTGCTGCGCTGCTCGAACAGCAGCTGACCTTTCCGTTCCGGGCGCCCAAGACGATGTTCAACGTCCGGATCGGCGGCGCTCGGCGCATCGCCGCGCAGTCCTGGCCACTGGAACGGATCCATGCGGTCAAGGCGGCCGCCGACGCATCCTTCAACGACGTCGTGCTGGCCATGTCGGCCGGGGCCCTGCGGGCGTACCTGATCGAACAGAACGCGCTGCCGGACACTCCGCTGATCGCGATGGTGCCGGTGAGCCTGCGCAAGGAAGGCGAAGCCGAAAGCGGCGGCAACTCGGTAGGCACCGTGCTCTGCAACCTGAACACCCACATCGAAGATGCGGGTAAGCGCATCCAGGGCATCAGCTCCTCGATGAGCGAACAGAAGGAGGTGTTCAACCAGCTGCCCAAGGTTCAGCAGCTCGCGCTGTCCGCCTTCATGACCGGCGGACTGTTCCTCGGACTCATTCCCGGGTTCATCCGTACCGCCCCGCCGCCGTTCAACATCGTGATCTCCAACGTGCCCGGTTCCAAGGAACCCTTGCACTGGCGGGGGGCGCAGATGGTGGGCAACTACCCGCTGTCGATTACCCTGGATGGTCAGGCGATGAACATCACGGTGACCAACAACGCCGAGAATCTCGACTTTGGTCTTGTCGGCGCCAGAGGCAGCGTGCCGCACCTGCAGCGGATGCTCAGTCACCTGGAGACATCGTTGAAGGATCTCGAACGCGCCGTCGGCGCGTAAGGTCACGCGCGGCCCGGCTACTCTACGGCCATAGCAGCGCCGAAGGGAGGAAGCGACGTGGCCGAGCAATCCAACGCCGCTAGTGCGGCACCGGGTGCACTCACTGCTGACCCGGCAACGGTTTTCGCCGCCCTTGCCGAGATCATCTATCAGGGCTCCGACGCGACCCAGATGTATGCCGCGATCTGCGTGGCAGCAACCCTGGTGGTCCCCGGCTGCGACCACGCCAGCCTGCTGGTCAAGCGCGACGATCGCTACGTCACCGTCGGCGCCAGTTCGCGGCTCGCCCACCGCGTTGATGACCTCGAACGCCGCTCCGGCGACGGTCCCTGCATCGATGCGATCGAAGAAGAAACGCCGCAGGTCGAACCGGACCTGACCAAGCCGAACCAGTGGCCACATTTCGCCGCCCGGCTGGTGGAGGAGACACCGGTGCGCGGCGCCATGGGGTTCCGGCTGCTGATCGACAAGCGCAAGGGCGCGGCACTGAACCTGTTCAGCGAAAAGCCCAACGTCTTCGACTCGGAGGCCGCGGGCCGGGCCGCGGTGCTGGCCTCCTTCGCCAGCGTCGCCATCAACGCCATCGCGCATGGCGAGGACGCCACCAGCCTGCGCCGGGGCCTGCTGAGCAACCGCGAGATCGGCAAGGCTGTGGGCATGTTGATGATGCTGCACGACATGAACGAGGACGACGCCTTCGATCTGCTGCGGCGCCACTCGCAGGGTCTCAACATCAAGCTCGCCGACGTGGCCCGCAAGGTCATCGAGTCCCGCGGCAACCTGCCGGACTCCGAGGAGGATGGGTCCTAGGCTGGGCGCTATTCGGGCAGCCGAAGTTCCGGCTTCTCAACCTCTTCGATATTGACGTCTTTGAACGTGACCACCCGCACCTGCTTGACGAAGCGGGCCGGCCGGTACATGTCCCACACCCACGCGTCGGCCAGCCGCAGTTCGAAATACACTTCGCCGTCGGCGTTGCGGGGCACCATCTCCACGCTGTTGGCGAGATAGAAGCGGCGCTCGGTTTCCACGACATAGCTGAACTGACCGACGATGTCTTTGTATTCGCGGTACAGCGAGAGCTCCATCTCGGTCTCGTACTTTTCGAGATCCTCAGCACTCATCAGTTCAGACGTCCTTCTCCCGGAGCTGCTGCCCCATCTTCTCTCAACGGAAATCGCCGCATTCGGCGGGATGGCACTGAGGGTCCGGGGGGCATTCGGCCACGAAATCGGTGGCGCCGCCGGCCGCGACCCGCCGCACGTTGATGAACGAATACCGGTGCTGTGGGCACGGACCCAGCTCGGCCAGTGCGCGGCCGTGGGCGCGCGTGCTGTAGCCCTTGTGGTCGGCGAAACCGTAGCCGGGGTGCTCGGCATCCATCGCCACCATCAACCTGTCCCGGCTGACTTTCGCCAGGACACTGGCCGCGGCGATACAGGCGGCCGCCGCGTCACCGCCGATCACCGGCAGCGACGGCACGGACAGGCCCGGGACCCGGAAACCGTCGCTCAAGACATAGCCGGGCCGCACCGACAGCCCGGCCACGGCCCGCCGCATGCCTTCGATGTTGGCCACGTGCACACCGCGGCGGTCCACCTCGGTCGACGGGATGAACACCACGTGGTAGGCCAGTGCGTAGCGCCGGATCAGCGGAAACAGCTTTTCCCGGGTCTTCTCGGTCAGCTTCTTCGAATCGTCTAGAGCCGCAAGACTTTCCAAACGCCCCGGACCGAGAACGCACGCCGCCACCACCAGCGGACCGGCACAGGCGCCGCGACCCACTTCGTCCACCCCGGCCACCGGGCCCAGACCGCTGCGATACAGAGCGGATTCCAGGGTGCGCAGACCCCCAGACTTGCGGATCACGGTCCGCGGTGGCCAGGTGGTGGCCATGGTCACTGACCCTGCTGGGGGTCGATCGAACCCACACCACCCCATCGCTTGGGCGGCCACACGATGAACCGGGCCTTGCCGATGACGTTGGCGACCGGCACGGTGCCCGCGGTCGGGTCCCCGGTGCACAGCATCGGGCAGTGAGCGCGTGAATCCGCCGAATGCGTCCGGTTGTCACCCATCACCCACAGCCGTCCCTGCGGCACGGTGACCGGACCGAACTCGCTGCCCAGACACGGATAGACCGACGGGTCGGCCATCATGGTGGACGGGTCCAGGTACGGCTCTTTGAGCGGCTTGCCGTTGACCGTCAGTCCGGTGTCCGCGCGGCAGGCCACCGTCTGGCCGCCGACGGCGATCACCCGTTTTACCAGGTCGTTCTCGTCAGGCGGTACAAAGCCAATGAACGACAGCGCATTCTGGACCCAGCGCACCACGGTGTTGGATGAGCGGATCGACTTGTAGCCGACGTTCCACGACGGCGGTCCCTTGAAGACGATGACGTCGCCGGGTTTGGGAGAACTGAACCGGTAGGTGAGTTTGTCGACCATGATGCGGTCGCCGACACACGTGGAACAACCGTGCAGGGTGGGCTCCATCGACTCCGACGGAATCAGGTACGGACGCGCGACGAACGTCAGCATCACGTAGTAGAGAACGATCGCAACGACCGCGAGCGTGGTCAGTTCCCGCAGCGTCGAGCGCTTTTCGGGCTTCTCCTGCTTGCGCTTGGCTTTGGGATCCGGGTCGACCTCGCCCGACGTGTCAGCCTCCGGCTTCGTCGACGGTCCAGTCGACTCCGACCTCCCAGCGTCCGTCCGGCGCTCCGAGGAAGAGTCCTCCGGAGGAGAATCCTCAGTGTCAGTCACGAGATCAGCGTAGCCAGCACGGAACGTACGGCTGTGGACGCCGGGTCGCGTCCGCGGTCAGCGCTTTTCCTTGATCTTGGCTTTCTTGCCCCGGAGCTCACGCAGGTAGTAGAGCTTGGCGCGACGGACGTCGCCACGGGTCACCACCTCGATGTGGTCGATGTTCGGCGAGTGGACCGGAAACGTCCGCTCCACGCCGACGCCGTAGCTCTCCTTGCGCACCGTGAACGTCTCGCGGATGCCGCCGCCCTGGCGACGGATCACGACGCCCTTGAAGACCTGGATGCGCTCTTTGGCGCCCTCGATCACCTTGACGTGCACGTTGATGGTGTCGCCCGGGTTGAAGGCGGGGATGTCGTCGCGCAGCGACGCCTGGTCGACGAAGTCCAGCCTGTTCATTGGAAAGACACTTCCTCGGGGTCGCGGCTTCGCTGACCGGCCCGCACGCGGACGTGCGACGGTCGCCAAGCCGATGGTTAGGGCTCTTTGGGTGCATCCCCCAGCAGGCGGTAGGCACCCGGCCCGCCGACAACCGCTGAAAGACAACTGGCCAATTGTGCCAGACAGGGCGCATGCAGTGAAAATCACAGGAAACTGTAGTGGTTCACGCCCGTCCTAAACCGCCTGCAAGTGGTACATATAGCTGGGGTTGAACCGGGCGGATCGTGAACCCTCGACGACCGCCCGCCGGATGCCCTGGACACCTCGAACAGCCCACTTTTGCCGAAGGAGTGCGATGCGAACCCGGCCGCTGACGTTGCTTTCCGCCGTGGCGGCGGTGGCGTTGGTGGTGGTCGCCGGTTGCGAAGCGACCGTGCACGCGAAGGCGTTCGGCTACTCGACCGACCAGACCGCGGCTCAGCAGCCGCCGCAGCCTCAACAGCAGCTGGT
This sequence comes from Mycobacterium gordonae, assembly GCF_017086405.1. Lineage (NCBI taxonomy): Bacteria > Bacillati > Actinomycetota > Actinomycetes > Mycobacteriales > Mycobacteriaceae > Mycobacterium > Mycobacterium camsae. The sequence goes on along the minus strand of NZ_CP070973.1, from coordinate 2,438,911 downwards.
GGAACTGCTGCTGCGCTCCATCACGCCGAGCGGCCAGCCGATGGCGCTACCGACGCTGGCGGTGGGCGGACTCGAAGGCGTACAGGCGCGTATCCAGCAGGCCACCGACCAGGCCGCCGCCGGCGGCGCGACCCTAGCGGTGGCCATCCTCGATCGCGCCACTCACCAGCTGGTTTCCAACGGCAACAGTCAGATCATCGCCACCGCGTCGGTAGCCAAGTTGTTCATCGCCGACGACCTGCTGTTGCGAGAGTCCGAGGGCCGAGCCGTGTTGTCCCCCGACGATCGCCAGTCACTAGACGTGATGTTGCAGTCTTCCGACGACGGCGCGGCCGAGCGTTTCTGGGGCCAGGACGGCGGCGATTCGATCATCACCCAGGTGGCCCGCCGGTACGGCTTGACGTCGACCACGCCGCCCAGCGACGGACGGTGGTGGAACACCATCAGTTCGGCGCCGGACCTGATCCGCTATTACGAAATGCTGCTGGACGGCTCCGGTGGACTGCCGACGGATCGCGCCCGGCTGATCGTCAACGACCTGGCCAAGTCGACACCGACGGGAGTCGACGGCTACCCGCAGCGGTTCGGAATCCCCGACGGGCTGTACGCCGAACCCGTCGCGGTCAAACAGGGCTGGATGTGTTGCATCGGCGCCGACTGGATGCACCTGTCGACCGGGGTGATCGGCAAAGACCGCCGCTACATCATGGTGATCGAGTCGCTGCAGCCCTCCGACGACGCCACCGCGCGTGCCACGATCACCCAAGCGGTCAAGACGATCTTCCCGAACGGCCGGATTTAGTTCGCGCGAGCGGCATCTCAGTCGAGCAGCTCCGGCCGGCGGTCGCGGGTGCGCTGCAATGACACCTCGCGGCGCCAGGCCGCTATCCGGGCATGGTCACCCGACAACAGAATCTCCGGAACGTCCAGGCCGCGCCAGCTCGGCGGGCGAGTGTAGCTGGGCCCCTCGAGCAACCGGTCCAGAGCCGGCGAATGCGAATCATGTTCGGCCGAGGCGGGATTGCCGAGCACGCCGGTTATCAGCCGCAGCACCGCCTCGATCATTACCAGCGCCGCCGACTCACCGCCCGGCAGCACATAGTCGCCGATCGACACCTCTTCGACGCGCATCCGCCGCGCGGAATCCTCGACGACCCGCTGATCGATGCCCTCGTAACGGCCACAGGCGAACACCAGGTGCCGCTCGGCGCTCCATCGCTGCGCGGTGGACTGGTCGAACAGCACGCCCGCCGGACTGGGAACCACCAAAAGCGTTTCTTCCGAACATACTTCGTCCAGCGCCTCACCCCAGACCGGCGCCTTCATCACCATGCCCGGCCCTCCGCCATACGGTGAGTCATCCACCGAATGGTGCACGTCGTGCGTCCACCGGCGCAGATCGCGCACCTGCAGATCGACCAGACCCGCGGCAATCGCCTTGCCGGGCAACGATTCTCGCAACGGATCCAGATAGGCCGGAAAGATCGTGACGACGTCGATTCTCATCCCAGATCCAGTAGACCGTCTGGTGGTTCGATCTCCATGGTGCCGTCGTCCAGCGACACCGAGGTGACGATCGCGCTCACGAACGGCACCAGCACTTCACCGGATTCGCTTTTCACAGAGAGCAATTCGCCACCGGTGGTGTGCAGAACCTCGGCGACGACACCGACCTCCTGACCCTGTGTGGTGCGGACCCGCAGTCCCTCGAGCTGATGGTCGTAGTAGGTGTCCGGCTCCTCGATCGGCGGCAGCTCGTCGGAGTCGATGACGAACAAGCTGCCGCGCATCGCGTCGGCGCCGTCCCGGTCGTCGACGCCGGCCAGGCGAACCAGCAGCCGGGAGCCGTGCGGGCGCGCACTCTCGACGACGTAGCTGCGAGCCGGACCCGGATCACGAGGTTTCTTGGCACGCAACGTGGCACCCGGTGCGAACCGGACGTCGGGATCGTCGGTGCGGACGTCGACGACAAGTTCGCCGGTGATGCCGTGCGCTTTGGCCACGCGCCCGACGATCAGCTCCATCTGAGCGCTGCTACTGGTCGGTGTCCACCACGTCGACGCGGATTCCGCGGCCACCGATACCGGCGACCAGGGTGCGCAGCGCGGTGGCGGTTCGTCCACCCCGACCGATCACCTTGCCCAGGTCGTCGGGATGGACGTGAACCTCGACTGTGCGCCCACGACGGCTGGTCACCAGATCCACCCGGACATCGTCCGGGTTGTCGACGATGCCCCGGACCAGGTGTTCGACGGCGTCGACCACGACGGTGCTCACGGCGCCGATCAGCTTTCGGTGGATTCGGACGTTTCGGCCGCTTCGGCCGGCGCCTCGGCCTCCTCGCCCTTGGCGGCCTTCTTCGGAGCGGACTTCTTCTTCGGCTTGGTGGCATCGGTGGTGGGTCCGCCGTCGGCGGCCGCCAGCGCGGCGTTGAACAGCTCGAGCTTGCTGGGCTTGGCCGGCTTGACCTTCAGACGGCCCTCGGCGCCGGGCAGGCCCTTGAACTTCTGCCAGTCACCGGTGATCTTGAGCAGCTTGAGGACGGGCTCGGTGGGCTGGGCGCCGACACCCAGCCAGTACTGCGCGCGCTCGGAGTCGATCTCGATCAGGCTCGGCTCTTCCTTGGGGTGGTAGCGGCCGATGACCTCGATAGAGCGACCGTCGCGACGGGTGCGCGCATCGGCGACAGCGATGCGGTACTGGGGATTGCGGATCTTGCCAAGCCGGGTCAGCTTGATCTTCACAGCCATGGTTAAGCGATTCTCCTGTTGGTGTCACGCTGCAATTCAGCGACCGGGGCGGGATGCCCGGGTCCGGTTTCGCCTCGCGTGTGTGACCACCCGACGATCGTGATCGCGGAGCGGACAGCGGCCCATTGTGCCAGAACAGGGTTGTCCCGCGGAAATTGCCGTGGCGATCGCTGCGTGGCGGAGCCGGGCGCCGCGGGTCGCCGCCATTGCGGCGCGGCGTGCTGCGCCCAGATTGCCATCGTGGTCGTGTTCGCGGCCGAGGACACAACCCTGCCGGCAATCTCGGCGACGGCGGTAACTGGCCCGCCGGCTACATCACCTTCTGAAACGTCTTGGTCTCGACTCGACGCGTCATGCGCCAGCCCTCGGGTGTGCGTACGAACTCGTCGTCGTACCAGAGTCCACAGAACAGAATCTGCTCCTTCTCGCCGCCGAGCACCATCGGGTTGAAGCAGATCACCCTCGACGACGCGGTGTCGCCGTCAATGCGCACCGAAAAGTTGCCCAGCATGTGCGAATACACCGGGAAGTTCGGCAACACCTCCGACAGCCACTTCTTGACCTCTGGGTACTGGCCAGCGATACCGCCGAGGGCCGTGTAATCGATGTAGGCGTCGGTGGTGAACACGTTGTCCAGGTCGTCGAATCGCCGTTGGTCGATGGCGGTGGAGTAATCCACCAATAGCTGTTGGATCTCCAGACGGTCGGAGATCTCTTCCAGGCTCAACATGTCTCGATTGAACACCGCTCACCGGTGGGTGCCGGTACCGGCGTCAGGAAGGCGACGCCATCTCGTCACCGGAGACCCACGGCAGGGACGTGGTCAGGTGTTCAGCCCGCCGATGCCACCGGAACCGCCAGAACCGCCAGAGCCGCCGGTGCCGTCTTGACTACCTGGGCTGCCGGTGCCGCCAGCGGTACCCAAAACCTGGGTCCCCTCTGGTGTGGTCGCCGTGACCGAACAACATCTGCATATTGGCCCCACCGTCACCACCGTCACCACCGTCACCACCGACACCACCAACACCGCCCACACCACCATCACCGCCGGCGCTACCCCACAACCATCCCCCGGCACCACCGTCTTGACCGGTACCCGCAGCACCGTCAACCCCATTGCCAATCAACGGACGACCAGTCAGCGCCTGACTTGGCCCATTGATGACACTGGCGTCGCCTGACTCAACTGCTGCATCATCTCAGCGTTTACCGCTTCAGCACTGGCGTAACTGTGCGCCGCGCCCTGCAACAACTGCACCAACCGCAGCTCAAACGCCTCCACCTCACGACTCAGCGCCTGATACTGCCGGCCCTGCTCGGCGAACAACTCAGCAATGGCCGCCGACACCTCATCGCCAGCCGCAGCCACCACCCTCACCGTCGGGCCGGCGGCGCAGCGGTTCGCGGCACTCAAACCCGTACCCAGCCTGATCACATCAGCTGCGGCCGCCTCGAATGCACCCGAACCGACAAATACGTGCGACATTGCCGTACTCCATCAACTCACGCTGGATCGCCATAGATAACACGACAGAGAAGCTCACAATAACGTTTTGAAGGGTAGCCGATTTCCGAAAACAATGGGTCATTCGGAGAAAGTCCGCAGACCGGATCCATAAAGAAATTGATGAATATTCTTCAACTCCCATGATACGGGAAAAGGCAACGGCTATCGTATGTTTGCGACCAGCCGTGCCAGTTCTGCCGGCCAATTGACAAGCACCCTATGGACATCTGTCAATCCATTCGGCATTATCATCGCAACACAGTTACGGCACACACAATACTTCAAGATACGACTGGCGGTGAAATGCAGCCCGTCCGTTACCGGTCGGCCCGCCTGCAATGGAGCTGACCCAGGCGCGAGTGCCATATCGTCGCCAATAGCGCGACTGCCCGAGATGGTCACGGCCCGCGGCAGAAGTTAAAATTTGCCCCCATGCGAAAGCTCATGGCCATCGCCGCTGCCCTGCTCGGAGTCACCTGCCTCGGTGCGACCCCCGTCGTCAGAGCGGACACCGATGTCCAGCAGGCAGCGGGTTCGTTGCCGATCCCCGACGGCCCCGCACAGACCTGGATCGTCGCCGATATGGACAGCGGTCAGGTGCTGGCCGGTCGCGAGCAGAACGTCGCCCATCCGCCTGCGAGCACCATCAAGGTGTTGTTGGCGCTGGTGGTGCTCGATGACATACCGCTGAACTCCACCGTTGTCGCCGACTTCACGGACACCGCGGTGGAATGCAACTGCGTCGGGGTGAAAGTCGGCCACAGCTACACGGCGCGCCAACTGCTCGACGGCCTGCTGCTGGTGTCGGGCAACGACGCGGCCAACACGCTGGCCGACATGCTGGGCGGCCAAGAGGTCACCGTGGCCAAGATGAACGCGAAGGCCGCATCGCTGGGCGCGTCGAACACCCACGCGGCGACCCCGTCCGGTTTGGACGGGCCCGACGGGTCCGGCTGGTCGACGGCACACGACCTCGCAGTGATCTTCCGCGCGGCGATGGCCAACCCGACATTTGCCAGCATCACCGCAGAGCCGTCCGCGATGTTTCCCGGCGAGAACGGCGATCAACCGATCCTGAACCAGGATGAGCTGCTCGCGCGCTATCCCGGTGCCATCGGCGGCAAGACCGGTTTCACCAACGCCGCCCGCAAGACTTTCGTCGGGGCGGCGGCCCGTGGTGGGCGCCGGCTGGTGATCGCCATGATGTACGGGCTAGTCAAGGAGGGTGGACCGACGTACTGGGACCAAGCGGCCAGCCTTCTCGACTGGGGTTTCGCGCTCGGCCCGCAGGCCGGTATCGGCTCCCTGTGACAGCCGGGCACGCTCCGGTCACAGCAAAGCATCGCCGCGGCGTTTTCTGCGACCGGGACGCGTCCGCCGGGGTAGCCTGACCAGCCTTATGGTTGACGGCCTGATGCCACATTTCGAGGATGTGCAAGCGCACTACGACCTGTCTGACGAGTTTTTCCAGCTGTTTCTGGATCCGACTCAGACCTACAGTTGCGCGTTCTTCGAGCGCGCGGATATGACCCTCGAACAGGCGCAGCTGGCCAAGATCGACCTGTCTCTGGGCAAACTGGGTCTGCAGCCCGGGATGACGCTGCTCGACGTGGGCTGCGGCTGGGGCGCCACGCTGCGTCGGGCCATCGAACAGCACGATGTCAACGTGGTCGGCCTGACGCTGTCCAAGAATCAAGCGGCTCATGTGCAGAGGTCGTTCGACCAGCTGGACAGTCCGCGCACCAGACGCGTGCTGTTGCAGGGCTGGGAACAGTTCGACGAGCCCGTCGACCGCATCGTGTCGATTGGCGCCTTCGAGCATTTCGGTCACGACCGGCATGCCGACTTTTTCGCGAAGGCTCACCAGATCCTGCCCGCCGACGGTGTGATGATGCTGCACACGATCACCGGCTTCACCAAGCAGCAGATGACCGATCGCGGTCTACCTCTCACGTTGCGGGTGATCCGGTTCTTCCACTTCATCAAGACTCAAATCTTCCCGGGTGGCGCCCCGCCGATCGTAGAGATGGTCGAAGAGCATTCGGCCAGTGCGGGTTTCACGCTGACCCGCAATAAGTCACTGCAACTGCACTACGCCCGCACTCTCGATCTGTGGGCGCAAGCCCTCGAGGCGCACCGGGATCAAGCGATCCAGATCCAGTCCGAAGAGATCTACGACCGCTATATGCACTACCTGACCGGCTGCGCCGACCTTTTCCGGGCCGGCTACATCGACGTCAATCAGTTCACCTTGCAGAAATAGCGCCACCGTAATGAGCCACGAGCAGACGCAAAGTCACCTCAGATCGCTTGCGATTGTGTGACTTTGCGTCTGCTCGACGTTCTACGTCTTCGGCTTGCCGGGGCTTCGGGGGTCAGGCAGAAGTAGGGTCCCGCCACACCGCCGCGATCAGCGCACTCAACACTGGAATCCTGCGCTCGGAGATCTCAGGTCGCGGGAGCACCCCCTCCACGACGGCGGCACCGTCGAAGAGGTTGGTCAGCAACGCCACCACCACCGGGAGGGAGTCGTTCACGAAGCCGTCCGCGCCGGGCATTTCCCGCGCCACTTCGTCGAGCTTTGCCGAATACTGGCCCAGCTCGTGCTGCAAAGTGCCTCGCAGCTTCTCGTCGGTGCGCGCAGCGACCAACAGTTCGTAAAGCACGGCGTGGGTCGGGCTGGTCGTGACGTCGTGCAGGATGCCCAGCACGGCTTCCGGCGCCGACCGGTCGGCCGGGATCTCCGCGACCTGCTTGGTGAAGATTTCCAGTTGTCGGCGTAGCACCTCTGATGCGGTGGCCGCCATGAAGTCACCCATCGTCTCGAAGTGACGGAACAGGGCGCCCACCGATACTCCGGCCCGGTTGGTGATCAGAGCGGCCGAGGTACGGGCATATCCGACCTCGACGATGGTGTCGATACAGGCCTGCAGAAGCCGGCCGACGGTCTCCTCGCGGCGTTGCTGCTGGGTCCGGGCCATTTCAGGCTGACCCGCTCAACGCTGCCGACTGGTGCTCGCCCGCGCGCAGGTAACGGCCCGACTTCACGGTCTGACCGAAGCCCTCGCGGAACTCCCCGTTGCGGTAGACGACGGCGCCGCCCACGGCCGTGGCCACCACGGTCGCGTCGTTGCGGTTGACCATGCGTCGCAGGCCGCCGTAGAAGGGCACCGCCGCCTCGTGGTAGCCGTCCACCGAGCTGTCCAGGTGAGCGGGGTCGATCACCACGAAATCCGCACGGTCACCTTCGCGCAACGTGCCGGCGTCGATGCCGAACCACTCGGCCACCTCCGCCGTGAGGCGGTAGATCGCTCGCTCGGTAGTCAAGAACGGCCTGCCCGCCTGCTGCGCCTCATGTACCCGCTTGAGCAATCGCAGGGGGAAGTTGTAGAAGGCCATGTTGCGCAGGTGTGCGCCGGCGTCGGAGAAGCCCATGTGGATGCTCGGGTCGGCGGCCAATATGTCAAGTTGCCTGGGCCGGTGGTTGGCGACGGTGGTGGTCCAGCGCACGTTGCGCTCACCGTTGTCGACGAGAATGTCGAGGAACGCGTCCAGCGGATGCAGCCCACGCTCGTCGGCGATTGCACCAAAGCTCTTGCCGATCAACGACTCATCGGGGCACTCCACGATCACTGCGTCGTGAAAATCACGGTGCCACAGCGACGGCCCGAGCTTGCGGCGGTCGAACTGCCGCCGGAACCGACGGCGGTACTCTTGATCAGCCAGCAACTCGTTGCGCTGCAACTGATCTCGCAGATGCAGTGCGGCCGTTCCGGCGCCGAATTCTTCGAAGACCGGCAGATCGATTCCATCGGAATATAATTCGAACGGCACCGGGAGGTGCTGGAAACGAACGCTGGCGCGCAGCAGCTTGTTGAGCAACCGGGTACCTCGCCCGAACACGTGCACGGCCAGCGGCATCGACTTGGCGTCCGCCGACACCAACATGCTCATCCGGACTCCCCTGTTCCGGTTGAGAATTCGGCTGCTGGTGAGAAAGAACATCAGCGGGGACACCGAGCTGTTGACGTTGGGCGCACTCTGCAGGATGCGTCCGCGTTTCCGGAGCACCTCGATCAGCCGGCGCCGCTCACGCCACGTCGCGAAGGTGGAAGGCAGCGCCCGCGAGCGGAAACGGTCGCCGTCCAATTTGTCGATCGGTGCGTCCATCCCCGACATGCCCAGCATGCCGGCGTCCAGCGCCTCGTCGAGCAGTCGGGCCATCGTCTCCAGTTCGGCATCGGTCGGCCGCACGGTGTCGTCGGTGGCGCGTTCAAGGCCCAGCACCGAGGCCCGCAGGTCCGAGTGGCCGAGCATTGAGCTCACGTTGGGCCCCAGCGGAAGGGCGTCGAGAGCGGCGATGTACTCCGCCGGCGACGACCAGGTCCTGTTGTCGTGCAGCGTTCTCAACACGAAGTCGCGCGGCACCGCCTCAACCCGACTGAACAGGTCGGCGGCGTCTTCGGAGTTGGCGTAGACCGTCGACAGCGAGCAGTTGCCCAACAGCAGCGTGGTGACACCGTGGCGTACCGATTCCCGCAGGCCCGGGTCGAGCAGGATCTCGGCGTCGTAGTGGGTGTGCACGTCGATGAATCCGGGTGCGATCCACTTTCCCGCCGCGTCGATCACCTCCGGACATCCGGTCGCATCCAGCGGTCCGGCCGAAACCGTGGCCACCATGCCATCGCGTATGCCCAGCGTCCGGATCCGGGGTTTGGCACCTGTTCCGTCAAGCCACAGGCCGTCACGGACGATCACGTCGTAAGTCACAGTTCCTCCAAGTCGAATGAGCTTGACTTGAAACTAACATAGATAGCGAATGCTCGCAATCTTTTATTCCCGGAGTGCTCAGCCGCCCGGTCTCGGGGGCCCCGTGCTGGGCGTTTGCGTGGTCGCCGTCGTTGCCGGTGGCGTCATCGCGGGGGTCCTCACGGGGTCGGGCACGTTCACCGCCGGCGGGATACCACCATCGCGGCTGGCCACGGTGGGTATGCGGATGAGGCCGCCCAACTGATTGCACTCGTTGGTCTTAACCGTGACGGCCATCTCTCCGACGAGATCGCCTTCCGGTTGCGGCTGCAGCGTCAGCACCTGGATGGTGGTCTGGGCGCTCGCCTGACCATTGGGACCGATGCAGGGAAACTTGGTGGTCTCCGCCCGGGATCGCCACTGGCCGTCGATGAACTCCAGCAGCAGCGGGTGCACGTCCGGCGACTTTTCCCGGGCATGGTCGCTGTCGTCGAGCAGCGTCGCCGCGGCCAGGCAGCGGGTTGGGGTACATGAGGAGCGGATCGCCCACCAGGTCTCGACGTCCGGCGGCTGCGGGGTCGGCGTGGTGTCGAAGGTCTGTCGGGAGCGTTGCACTTCGATTCGGTAGGTGCCGTCCAGCGGACGCGGGGCCACCGCCGCAGCGCTGCTCGTGGTGACGCTCGAGGCGGTCACCGGGCCATCTGCCTGCGGGGTCGGGGTGGTCCTGCGCCCGATCGCGATGCCCGCTGCCAACAAGCCCCCCAGCAACAGCACCGCGACAGCACCGATCATGATCCGGCGCGGCCCGAACCTCCTCGCCTTGCGGGCGCCACTGGAGAACGCGTCCAACCGCCGGGCCATCGAACCCGCCGCTGATCGCAGAAGTCCCCCCGACGGGTCGGAGGCGGGTCCCGGAACGTGCTCCGGGGGAGCCGCTTCCGGCCAGGCGTAGACGGGGTAGTCGACGACATAGGCAGGCTCGACGGCCGGCTGCGTGGCGGAAGTCCCGGCCGCCTGCGGGCCGCGCTCGGCGATCCCGGCTCGCTCGGCGAGCGCAGCGGCAAACTCGCGACAACTTACGAACCGATCCGCCGGGTTGTCAGCCAACGCCCTGCCGAGCACCTCGTCGAGCCGGACCAGATCCGGACGCAGCTCACTGAGCCTGGGCGGGTTCGGATGTGCCGGCGGCGTCCCGGTGAACAGGTGCATCGCGGTGGCCGCCAACGCGTACTGATCGGCGCGGCCGTCGCACGGCACACCCGTTGACTCCTCCGGGGCGGCATAGCCGGCCTCACCCGGCGGACGCTGTAACCCGAAGTCACACAGCATGATTCGCGACTCGCCAGTACCGGAGGTGGTCAGCAGAAGGTTGCCGGGCCGCACGTCGCGGTGCAGCACGCCGCGCTGGTGGGCGAAGTCAAGGCCTGCCGCCGCGGCGGTGACGATCGCAACCGCCTCGTCGACCGGCAGCACCGCGGGAAAGCGGTCTGCCATCAACTTGGCCACATCGCTGCCGTCAACGTAATCCATTGCGGCCCAAAGCCGCCCGTCGTGCTCGCCGCGCTCGTGCAGCTCGACGATGTTGACGTGGAACAGCGTCGCCACACTCTGGGTCTCGCGGTGAAACCGAGCACGGAATTCCTCGTCCGCCCACAGCCTGACTGGGAGGATCTTCAGCGCCCGCCACCCAGGCAGGTCCGGGCGCTGGGCCAGGTACAGCTCGCCAGTCGCCGATGATCTCAACATCCGAACAACGGTGTAACCGGCAAAATTTGCGCCGCTGGCCAACGCCATTTAGCGATGGTAACCATCTCGGTGCAGCCAGGTGCGGCAGCGCCCGGCGAACACTGAGCGAAATCTAGGCCCGACCGGGCCGGAACACCTTGCCCCGCAGGATCACCAGGTCAGGCCGGTGCAGCACGTCCGGACCCCGGCGGGGATCCTCGGCGTAGCACAGCAAGTCGGCCGAAGCGCCGTGGTCCAGGCCCGGTCGGCCCAGCCAGCGGCGGGCATCCCAGCACGCCGCCCCCAATGCCTCCTCGGCGGTCATGCCGATCCGGCGCAGCGCGTCGACCTCGTCTGCGATGCGCCCGTGTCTGATCGTGCCGCCGGCGTCGCTGCCGGCATAGACCGGCACTCCGGCGTCGCGCGCGGCGGCGACCCGCTGGTACCCGCGGTCATAGAGATCGCGCATGTGCGCGGCGTACCTGGGGTAACGCACGGCGGCGTCGGCGATGCCCGGGAAGTTCTCCAGGTTGATCAGCGTGGGCACCAGCGCCGTGCCATGTTCGACCATCAGACCGATCGTCTCGTCGGTAAGGCCGGTGCCGTGTTCGATGCAGTCGATGCCGGCGTTGATCAGGCCGGGCAGCGCATCCTCGCCGAAAACGTGTGCGGTGACGCGGGCGCCGTAGGCGTGCGCGGTGTCGATCGCGGCGCGCAGGACGTCGTCGGACCACAGCGGCGCGAGGTCGCCGATCCCCCGGTCGATCCAGTCACCGACCAGTTTGATCCAGCCGTCGCCGCGCCGCGCCTGCTCGGCGACGGCGTCGGGCAGCTGCGATTCGTCTTCCAGGTCGGCGGCCAAACCGGGGATGTAGCGCTTGGGTCTGGCCAGGTGCCGTCCGGCCCGGATGATGCGGGGCAGATCTTCACGATCGTCGAGCCTGCGGGTGTCGATCGGTGAGCCGCAGTCGCGCAGCAACAGTGCCCCCACGTCGCGCTCGACTTCGGCCTGGCCGATCGCCTCATCGAGTTCAACGGCGCCGTGCGGGCCGAGCCCGACGTGGCAGTGCGCGTCGACCAGCCCGGGCAGGATCCAGCCTGGAGAAGACGACGAGCCGAAGACGGTGTCGGCGCCGGACACCTGCTCTAAGCTGATGCGGCCGTCGACGATCCACAGTTCGGTGTCGACGTCGCCGGGTAGGCCCAGCCCGCGCACGTGCAGTCGCACCGCGCGGCTATTTCTGGCCGGGGAACTTCAGCTTGGACAGGTCGAAGTCGGCCAGCCCGGGCGGCAACTCGTTGAGTCCTTCGGGCATCTGCGACAGGTCCGGGAACCCCGCCGGCATGCCGGGCATGCCCGCGCCGAACGGACTGCGCGTCTTGGGCGGCGTCGGTCCGCGGGCCCCCTTCTTGCCCTTCTTGCCTTTCGAGCTGCGGGACTTGCGCGTCGCAGACTTCCGGCCCAGGCCGGGGATGCCCATGCCGCCGAGCATCGACGACATCATCTTGCGGGCTTCGAAGAAGCGGTCGACCAACTGGTTGACCTCGGAGACGGTGACCCCCGAGCCGTTGGCGATGCGCAGCCGCCGTGAGGCGTTGATGATCTTGGGGTCGGCCCGCTCCTGCGGGGTCATGCCGCGGATGATGGCCTGGATGCGGTCGAGGCTCTTGTCGTCCACTTCGGCCAGCGCGTCCTTCATCTGCGCCCCGCCGGGCAGCATGCCCAGCAGGTTGCCGATCGGACCCATCTTGCGGACGGCCAGCATCTGCTCGAGGAAGTCTTCCAGCGTCAGCTCACCGGCGCCGATCTTGGCAGCGGCCGCCTCGGCCTGCTGGGCGTCGAAGACCTGCTCGGCCTGTTCGATCAGACTCAGCACGTCGCCCATGCCCAGGATGCGGCTGGCCATCCGGTCGGGGTGGAAGACCTCGAAGTCCTCGAACTTCTCTCCGGTGGAGGCGAAAAGGATTGGCACGCCGGTCACTTCGCGGACCGACAGGGCGGCGCCACCACGGGCGTCGCCGTCCAGCTTGGTCAGCACCACGCCGGTGAACCCGACGCCGTCGCCGAAGGCCTGTGCGGTGGCGACGGCGTCCTGACCGATCATCGCGTCCAGGACGAATAGCACCTCGTCCGGATTGACGGCGTCACGGATCGCCGCGGCCTGGGCCATCAACTCTTCGTCGATGCCGAGTCGTCCGGCGGTGTCGACGATGACGAAATCGAAGTGCTTGGCCCTGGCCTCGGCGATGCCCGCCGCGGCGACCGCGACCGGGTCACCCGGGCCCGACTCCGGTGATGCGCCGGGGTGCGGCGCGAACACCGGTACGCCGGCACGCTGGCCGACGACTTGGAGCTGATTGACCGCGGCCGGGCGTTGCAGGTCGCAGGCCACCAGCAGCGGCGTGTGGCCCTGGTTCTTGAGGCGGTAGGCCAACTTGCCGGCCAGGGTCGTCTTACCGGAACCCTGCAGACCGGCGAGCATGATCACCGTCGGCGGGTTCTTCGCGTACGCGATCTCTCGGGTCTCCCCGCCGAGGATGCCGATCAGTTCCTCGTTGACGATCTTGACGACCTGCTGCGCCGGGTTGAGGGCGCCGGAAACCTCGTGGCCCCGGGCCCGTTCCTTGATCCGGTGGACGAACGCTCGGACGACGGGCAGCGACACGTCGGCTTCCAGCAGCGCGAGACGAATCTCGCGGGTGGTGGCATCAATATCGGCGTCGGTCAGGCGGCCTTTGCCGCGCAGTCCCTGGAGGGCACCGGTCAAGCGATCGGACAGCGATTCAAACACGACAGCCAGCCTAATGGTGCTGCCGCGGGACGCGATCACCGCACTTGGTGAGCCGAAGCGGCCAAGCGCCTCGCGCCGCGAAACGAAACCTTCTCCGCCCAGCAAGGCGCACAGCAGGCCGTCGAGCAGGCCGTCGAGCGAAGTTTGTTTCCGAATTGCGGGGGTAGCCGGGGGTAGCTACCAGCAACCGCGCTATCGACACCGCGTCATTATCGACGGAAGGGCATTCCGATGACCGCACGACAATCGGCGACCGCGCCACCGCGATCGATCCAGATCGCCGCAATGGTGTTCGGAGTGATCTTCCTGCTCGTCGGGATTCTCGGCTTCGTGCCTGGCATTACCACCAACTTCGACCAGCTGCAGTTTGCTGGCCACCACTCCGAGGCCGCACTGCTCGGCCTGTTCAACGTGTCGATTCTGCATAACATCGTGCACCTGCTGTTCGGTGCGGCCGGTCTGGCGCTGGGGCGTACCCGCAGCGGTGCTCGGTGGTACTTGATCGGTGGTGGCATCGTCTATGCGGTCCTCTTCCTGTACGGGCTCGTCATCCACCATGACGCAGCGGCTAACTTCGTCCCGCTCAACGATGCCGACAATTGGTTGCACCTGGTACTGGCCGTCGGCATGATCGGACTGGGCGTCGCACTGAGCCCTCGACTGAACCCCGGCAGTGCGACCGCAGCGCCGCGGCCGCCGGAGGCCAGAGGCTAGCCGCGGATTACTCGTCCGGTTCACGACATGACAACCGCTACGCCGGCAGTCAGCCGAGTCGCCACCGCGCCGGTGACAATCGATCACATCTATCGGGCGGCGGTGGTCGGCGCGCCGTGCTGGGCCCGAAATCATCGCGGTCAGCTGCGGCAATTGCCGATGACGCGCTGGATCGGTGGCCCCAGCATGAGCGCGCGCGACCGTCTTGCCGACGAATATGTGCTGGCGCAGTGCTCACCCCGACCCACCCTCGACGTCGGTTGTGGGCCAGGGCGTATCACCGCGTCATTACAGGACCGCAATCTACCTGCGTTGGGAGTGGACAATTGCGCCGCCGCCGTGGAGCTGACGCGGTTGCGCGGTGGTGCCGCGATCCGCCGCGATGTCTTCGCCCCGCTCCCTGCCGAGGGCTGCTGGCAGCAGGTACTGCTCATCGACGGCAACATCGGCGTCGGCGGTGCACCGGCCACGATTTTGCTGCGACTCGCCAGACTCCTGGCGCCGGGCGGAATCATCGTCGCCGAAGTCGACGGTCCGACCACCTCGCCCAACCGCGAAATGCTGCGCTGGGAAACCGACGACCACGTATCCCACTGGTTTCCGTGGGCCCGGGTCGGTGCAACCGCACTCGGGGAAGTCGCAAATGCCGCGGGATTGCTGATCCGCAGCGTTGTCGACATCCAGGGCAGGATCATCGCGGTGCTGGCTGCAGACCGCCCCGATGACGGGGTGGGCTGAACGTGCGTGTCGATGCCTTCGACCAATATGTGCAGGTGTCGAGCACCAACGTGAGTGACCGATTGATCGATCCGTCCCGTTAGCGCCGCCGATGAGACGGGGTCGAACCGCTTATCCGACACAGGTCCGAAGCAGCGCGGCATCATTGGTTCGGATGAGATCGGCACCGTCCTGCGTCCCCCGGAATCACCGACAGGCTGTCATCACATGAGAATCCGCCTACGGGAGACGCTGGCGGTCTCAGGCGCGGTAGCGCTGGTCGCGGCCGCCTTCGCGGTGCCTCATCTGCACCTCGGTATCACTCCACTGATCAACGCCCCACCGGAACGATTCGCGGCATTCGCCGGGATGGCGCCGATCTTCGGCTGGTGGCAGCCCCACATCGGGTGGGGCACTGGGCCCGCCCTGGTCATCGGCGGTGCCGCCATCCTTTGGGGGCCGTCGATCGCCATGCGCATGTCATGGCGTGCGCTGACGATGACCACCTGGACGACGGCCGCCGCATGGGCGTTCTCGCTGGCCATGATCGACGGCTGGGGGCTCGGCTTTGCCGGCCGCCTCACTGCACGCCACGAATACCTCCAACAAGTGCCCACCGTCACGGACATCCCCGAGGCGGTTCACCACTTCACGGCCAGAATCCTCGATTTTCAACCGAATTCGTGGATTACCCACGTCTCCGGACATCCGCCCGGTGCGCTGCTTACCTTCGTGTGGCTGGATCGAGTCGGCCTGACCGGCGGCGGCTGGGCTGGATTGCTGTGCCTGTTGAGCGGTTCGAGCGCCGCGGTGGCCATCATCGTCACCGTCCGGGCGTTGGCCCATGAGAACACCGCCCGAAGAGCGGCGCCGTTCGTCGCGGTGTCTCCGGCGGCGATCTGGATCGCGGTATCCGCAGACGGCTATTTTGCCGGCGTGGCGGCCTGGGGAATCGCGTTGCTGGCACTGGCCGCTCGCCGGTCGGTGCGGATGCCGGCGATGGCCTCGGTAGGCGCGGGTCTGCTGCTGGGCTGGGGCATGTTCCTGAGCTACGGTCTGGCCTTGATGGCGATTCCGGCCGCGGCGGTCGTGATCGCCGCGATCGACCGGCGTGCGGCATTCCGAGCGCTGATACTGGCGGCTACCGCAGCGGTGGCGGTGGTTCTGGTATTCACGGTTGCCGGGTTCTGCTGGTTGGACGGTTACGAGCTAGTACAGCAACGTTATTGGCAGGGAATCGCCGTTGACCGGCCGTTCCGCTACTGGTCGTGGGGCAATCTGGCGTCGGTCGTGTGCGTGATCGGGCTGGCCGGAGTGGCCGGCACGAGCCGGGCGATCGACGTCTCCGCAATCCGTCGGCGCCGAGGCCTCACCCTGCTCCTGGTGGCAATGGTGGTCGCGATTCTGCTGGCCGACGCAAGCCAGTTGAGCAAGGCCGAGGTGGAGCGCATCTGGCTGCCCTTCACGGTATGGCTGTCGGCGCCGGCTGCTCTTCTGCCGCCTCGTTCACACCGCTGGTGGCTGGCGATCAACGTCGTCGGAGCGCTCGTGCTGAATCACCTCGTCTTGACGAACTGGTAGGCGCTGCCCCGGCCGTCAAGACGCAACCTTGCCGCGACTCGGCGCAGGCGTCGGTATGTTGGTTGCGAAAGCGGCAGTCGCTTACCGCTCCGAACCCCGAGTTCTTCGCGATGGGCCACAACATGATGCTCGAACCCGGCTGGCCCGCCGTCGCCACGCGTATCCACGACTGGCTGCAGCCCCACGACCAGCGAATCTGATCTCGGAGCCACGTCGTTGCAGCGCCGAAAAGCGTTGTCGTGCTAGATTTCACAGCCACCGCGCCGTCGCACACGGCCGAGCTACTCTGGCAAGCTGATGGGGGGAATGTGTCGCTGCAGCCGGTCAGCCACTTCCCCGCCGACACCACCCGCTCGTTGCGTGGCTGGCAGCGTCGCGCCCTGGTGAAGTACCTGGGCACCGAGCCGCGGGACTTCCTGGCCGTCGCCACGCCGGGTGCGGGCAAGACCGCGTTCGCCCTGCGCATCGCCGGTGAACTGATCGCCCACCGGGCCGTCGAGCAGCTCACCGTCGTCGTACCCACCGAGCACCTCAAAATCCAGTGGGCACAGGCCGCCGGGCGCCAGGGGCTGTCGCTGGATCCGAAGTTCTCCAACTCCAACGCGCAGACCTCGCCGGAGTTCCACGGCGTGGTGGTCACCTATGCCCAGGTCGCCGCGCACCCGACGCTGCACCGCGTGCGCACCGAGCAACGCAAGACGTTGGTCATCTTCGACGAGATCCACCACGGCGGCGACGCGAAGACCTGGGGTGACGCCATACGGGAAGCGTTCGGTGACGCCACCCGCCGGCTGGCCCTGACCGGCACGCCGTTTCGCAGCGACGACAGTCCCATCCCGTTCGTCGACTACGAACCCGACGCCGACGGCCTGATGCGGTCGAAGGCCGACCACACCTACGGCTACGCGGAGGCGCTGGCCGATGGTGTGGTCCGCCCGGTGGTGTTCATGGCGTATTCGGGGCAGGCCCGCTGGCGGGACAGCGCCGGCGAAGAACACGAAGCGCGACTGGGCGAACCGTTGTCCGCCGAGCAGACCGCGCGGGCGTGGCGCACCGCCCTGGACCCAGCCGGCGAGTGGATGCCGGCGGTGATCGCGGCGGCCGATCAGCGACTGCGGCAAAAGCGTGAGCATGTGCCCGACGCGGGCGGGATGATCATCGCCTCCGACCGGACCGCGGCCCGCGCCTATGCCACCCTGCTGCACAGGACGACCGGCGAGGCGCCCACCGTCGTCCTCTCCGATGACCCCGGCTCGTCGGCCCGCATCTCGGAGTTCGCGGATAGCACCAGCCGGTGGCTGGTCGCCGTACGGATGGTCTCCGAGGGGGTGGACGTGCCGCGGCTGGCGGTCGGGATCTACGCGACCAGCGCCTCCACCCCGCTGTTCTTCGCTCAGGCCATCGGGCGGTTCGTCCGATCCCGACGACCGGGCGAGACGGCGAGCATCTTCCTTCCGTCGGTGCCCAACCTGCTGCAACTGGCCAGCGAGCTGGAGGCACAGCGCAACCACGTGCTGGGCAAACCGCACCGCGAATCCGAAGGCGACCCGCTCGACGGGGATCCGGCCACCAAGACGCAAAACGAGCCCGGAGAAGACAAGGGCTTCACCTCACTCGGCGCCGACGCCGAGCTGGACCAGGTCATCTTCGACGGCTCCTCGTTCGGCACCGCCACCCCCGCCGGCAGTGACGAGGAGGCTGACTATCTCGGCATTCCCGGGCTGCTCGACGCCGAACAGATGCGCGCCCTGCTGCACCGGCGCCAGGACGAACAGCTGCAGAAGCGGGCCCAGGCTGGAGCCCCGGCGCCGTCGATGACCACCCACGGGCAACTGCGGGAGCTGCGCCGCGAACTCAACGCCCTGGTCTCGGTCGCTCACCATCGCACCGGTAAGCCGCATGGCTGGATTCACAACGAGCTGCGCCGTCGCTGTGGCGGGCCGCCGATCGCCGCAGCGACCCGCGATCAGCTCAAAGCACGCATTGACGCCGTACGTCAGTTCAACGCCGAACAGCGCTAGCACGATGCCGGCGATCCGTCCCCCGCACGCGGGAGGCGGCCCCCGGCGATTGCCACGAAGGTCAGTCCCCGACGGGCTCGTCCTCCAAGACGACCGCGGGTGCGCCCAGCACGGCCAGCAGGTGCTTCTCCACCGCGGCGCGCGCATTCAGTTCCGGCGGCACCGACACACAGAAAACGTCGGCTGCGGTCGAGCCGAAGGTGTTGACTTTGGCCCACAGAATGTCGGTGTCAGCGCGCTCCAACGCTCGAGTCAGCAAGGCGAGCAGACCCACCCGGTCCATGGCGCGGACTTCCAGAATCAGCTGACCCGGGGTATCGGTGTCCAGCCACAGAATCCGCGGCGGTGCGGTCGAACGGGTGACCGGCACGCCCACCTGGACCTCGCCGGCCCGCGCGGTGGCCGAACTGGTGGCCTCGCTGTCCCGCTTTTCCAGCATGCCGCAGACGTCGATGTCGCCGTGCAGGGCGCCGACGAACTGCTGACGCAGTAGTTCCGCGGCGGGCGGCGAACCGAACAGCGGGGACACCACGAATTCGGTGATCACCACTCCCTCGTGGATGTTCACCGACGCCGAATGCACCCGCAGCGAGTTCAGCGCGAGCACGGCCGCGGCCTTGGACACCAACCCGCGCTGATCGGGCGCCACCATCACCGCGCACAGCCGCTCCCCGTCGCCCGGGTTGAGCTCGACGTGCACGCCCTGCCGCTCCGCCAGCGAAAGATAGTGCGGCGCGGTGGGTTCGGCCTGCGGCAGAGTCTCCCCCGCCATGGCCAGCCGGCAGCGCCGCACCAGGTCCTCGACCAGCGACGCCTTCCAGTCGCTCCACACGCCGGGGCCGGTGGCCTTGGAGTCGGCCTCCGACAGCGCGTGCATCAGCTCCAGCAATTGCGGGTCACCGCCCAGCGCCTCGGACACGGCCTCGATGGTTTTGGGGTCGTTGAGGTCGCTGCGGGTAGCGGTGATGGGCAACAGCAGGTGGTGGCGGACCATCTTCGAGATCGTGTCGACGTCGGCGGGTGACAGTCCGAGCCGCTGACCGATCGGGATCACCAGGTCCGCGCCCAACACACAGTGGTCCATCCCGCGGCCCTTGCCGATGTCGTGCAGCAGTGCACCCAAAGCGAGCAGGTCCGGTCGGGCCACATTAGTGGTCAGCGGCGCGGCATGCACGGCGCACTCCACGACGTGACGGTCCACCGTCCACTTGTGGGAGACATCGCGTGGCGGCAGGTCGCGGATCGCGTCCCATTCCGGCAGCAGCTGGCCCCACAACCCGGTGCGGTCCAGGGCCTCGATGGTCGCCACCGCGGTGGGGCCGGCCAGCAGCACCACCAACAGGTCGTCCAGGGCTTCCCGCGGCCACGGCGTCGGCAGTGCGGGCGCGCTGTCCAACCGGCTCAGGGTTGCGGCGCCGATCGGGACGCCGGTGTCGGCGGCCGCGGCGGCTACCCGCAGCACCAGGCCGGGGTCGTTCTCGGGACGGGCATCGCGGGCGAGGACGATCTCGCCG
This sequence comes from Mycobacterium gordonae, assembly GCF_017086405.1. Classification (NCBI taxonomy): domain Bacteria; kingdom Bacillati; phylum Actinomycetota; class Actinomycetes; order Mycobacteriales; family Mycobacteriaceae; genus Mycobacterium; species Mycobacterium camsae. The sequence continues at coordinate 2,418,841 of NZ_CP070973.1, read as the reverse complement.
GCGTATTCGACGACGCCCTCATCCAGCGGCCGCCGCTTGGGCCGCCGCATCAGGGCGGTGATCCCGCGTTTGGGCAGCGCGTTGGAGGCGGTGCGCAGCCCCGTGACGGCGTGGAAGCTGATGGTGCGGCCGGCACTGGACAGCATGCGCGCCAGGTCGAACCGGTCACCGACATCCAACGCCTCGCTGATCTCGTCGGCGAATTGCGCCAGCAGTTGGTCGCGACCGCGCCGGGACACCACGTGCAGTTCGGTGCGCACATCCAGCAGCGTCAGGTATGCGTCGTCCAGCGACCCGACCGCCGTGTCCGCCCGGGCCATGCCGTGGCGGTCGATGAGTTGCGCCAGCGCCAGGGCGTTGAGCAACTGGACATCGCGCAGCCCGCCGCGGCCGGACTTGAGGTCGGGCTCGGCCCGGTGCGCGATGCGGCCCAGCCGTAGCCAGCGCGCGTGCGTCATCTCCACGAGTTCGTCCATGCGCGAACGGATTCCGCTGCGCCACTGGCGTTTGATCCCGTCGATCAGTTCGGTCGACAGCGCTTGGGATCCGGCGATGTGCCGCGCTTCGAGCATGCCCAGAGCGGCAGTCAGATCGGCGTTGGCGGTGCTCAACGCCTCGCTGACCGTGCGCACACTGTGGTCGAGCCGAATATTGGCGTCCCACAACGGATACCACAATTTGTCGGCGATCGGACTGAGCACTTCGGGCGGCTTGCCGTCGTGCACCAGCACCAGATCGAGGTCCGAATACGGGAGCATCTCGCGCCGGCCCAGGCCGCCGACCGCCACTATCGCAAAGCCACTGTCGTCGGTGATGCCGATCTCGGAAGCCTTTGCGATCAGCCAGCTTTCGTGCAGCTTTAGCACAGCCTGACGCATCTCGGCAGGCTTCATGCCGCGCAATCCGTCAGACAACAGTTCGCGCCGCGCGGCAGCCAGATCGACTGCCGCAGCGGCGCTTCCTGCTTGCGTTTCTCCTGATGCCGACGGCGAAGGGTCCGGCCGGTTCGGTCTCACACCCGGCCGGCCCGTCTACCTAGCTTCAGCAAGGCCGGTATACCTCACAGGGCGTCAGAACCGCGCTCACCGGTGCGCACCCGCACGATGGTGTCCACGGGACTGACCCAGACCTTGCCGTCACCGATCTTGCCGGTTCGTGCCGCCCTGACGATGCTGTCCACGACCTTGTCGACGATGGAGTCGTCGACAACGACCTCGATCCGGACCTTGGGCACGAAGTCCACCGAGTACTCAGCACCCCGGTAGACCTCGGTGTGGCCCTTCTGCCGCCCATAGCCCTGGATTTCACTGACCGTCATGCCCAGGACGCCGGCGTCCTCCAGGCTGGTCTTGACGTCGTCGAGGGTGAACGGCTTGACGATCGCGGTGATCAGCTTCATTTCTATTCCGCCTCAACTTTCTCGGCCACTCGCGCCTGCAGGCCGTTCGGGGTGTCCGGCAGGCTGGCGCGGGGAAGCACCGAACCGCTGGCCACTGCGAAATCGTAGCCGCTCTCGGCGTGCTCCGACTCATCGATGCCAGCCGCTTCCTGCTCTGCCCCCAGACGCAGCCCAATGGTGTATTTCAGGATAAGCGCCAGGATCAGCGTGACGACACCGGAGTAGATGAGCACACTGAACGCGCCGATCGCTTGCCGTCCCAGTTGGGCAAACTCCAGGTGGCCGAGACCGTCGCTGTAGAACAACCCCTTGGACACGCCCGCCACGCCGTTGATCGCGACGCTCTCGGGTGCGGCTACCAGGCCGACCATCAGGGTGCCGGCCAGACCGCCGACCAGGTGCACACCGACCACGTCGAGCGAGTCGTCGAAGCCCAGCTTGAACTTCAGCCCCACCGCCAGGGCGCACAGCACCCCGGCGACCACGCCGATGGCCAGGGCACCCAGCGCGTTCACCGACGAGCAGGACGGCGTGATCGCGACCAGACCGGCCACGATGCCCGAGGCCGCACCCAGGGTGGTGGCGTGGCCGTCGCGGATGCGCTCGGTGAGTAGCCAGGCCAGCATCGCCGCCGCAGTGGCGATCGTGGTGGTGACGAACGTCGACCCCGCGGCGCCGTTCGAAGTCGTCGCCGACCCGGCGTTGAACCCGTACCAACCGAACCACAGCAACCCGGCGCCGAGCATCACAAACGGCAGGTTGTGCGGACGGAACAGGGTCGTGGGCCAACCTTTGCGTTTGCCCAGCACGAGCGCCAGCACCAGACCGGCGACACCTGCGTTGATGTGCACCGCGGTGCCACCTGCGAAGTCGATCGCGTGCAGCTTGTTGGCGATCCAGCCACCCTTCTCGGCGGCGAACCCGTCGAACGCGAACACCCAGTGCGCCACCGGGAAGTACACCAGCGTCGCCCAGAGACCGGAAAACACCAGCCAGGCGCTGAACTTGAGCCGGTCGGCAACCGCGCCCGAGATCAGCGCGACGGTGATGATCGCGAACATCAACTGGAACGCGACGAACACGGTTGCCGGCAGGGTGCCGGCCAGCGGAATGTCCGTTGCCGCGACGCCCTTGGCCGCATCGGCAGCGACCGAGTTGCCACCGATGAGACCCTTCAGGCCCCAGTATTCGGTCGGGCTGCCGACCACGTTGCCGGTGTCGGTGCCGAACGCCATGGAGTAACCGTAGAGCACCCACAACACCGTCACGACGCCCATCGCGCTGATGCTCATCATGATCATGTTGAGCACGCTCTTGGCACGGACCATGCCACCGTAGAAGAACGCCAGCCCCGGCGTCATCAGCAGCACGAGTGCCGAACTCGCCAACATCCAGGCCGTATCGCCGGTATTGGGCTGGCCCATTAATGGGAAACTCACTCGCTATCACCTCCAGTCAGCGTTGGGAGGGCCCCAGAATGATGACTGGTGACCTGACGAGAACCATGCGCATAAGTTGTTGCGGCAATGGAGCCGCCGTGTTTCGTCAGGATTAACGTAAAAGTTGCTGGGTAAGAGCTTTCAGCCCAGCAGGGCGTCGACGAACGCCGCCGGTTCGAACGGCGCCAGATCGTCGGCTCCCTCACCGAGCCCGACCAGCTTCACCGGCACCCCGAGTTCCTGTTGGACGCGGAAAACGATGCCGCCCTTGGCTGTTCCGTCCAATTTGGTCAGCACCGCGCCGGTGATGTCGACGACCTCGGCGAACACCTTGGCCTGCGCCAGACCGTTCTGGCCGATGGTGGCGTCGAGAACCAGGAGCACCTCGTCGACAGCCGCCCGCCGGGTGACAACGCGTTTGACTTTGCCCAGTTCATCCATCAAGCCGACCTTGGTGTGCAGCCGTCCGGCCGTGTCGATGAGGACGACGTCGGCGCCGGCCTCGATTCCCTTGTCCACGGCGTCGAACGCCACCGACGCCGGGTCGGCGCCTTCGGCACCGCGCACCACCTCCGCGCCGACCCGGGACGCCCACGTTTCGAGCTGGTCAGCCGCGGCCGCCCGGAACGTGTCGGCCGCGCCCAGGACGACGCGACGTCCATCGGCGACCAGGACCCGCGCCAGCTTGCCGACGGTCGTGGTCTTGCCGGTGCCGTTGACGCCGACCACCAGGAGTACCGAGGGATGGTCAGCGTGCGGCAGCGCCCGGATCGAGCGGTCCATCTCCGGATGCAGCTCTTTGATCAGGACGTCACGCAGCACCGCGCGGGCGTCGGCCGCGGTGCGGACGTTGCTACTGGCCAGCCGGGTGCGCAGCTGGGACACCACCGCCTCGGTCACCACCGGGCCCAGATCGGCAACCAGCAGCGTGTCCTCGACGTCCTGCCAGGAGTCCTCGTCCAGGTCACCGCCACCGATCAGGCCCAGCATGCTGCGGCCCAGCGCGTTCTGCGACCGGGCCAGCCGCCCGCGCAGCCGCTCCAGCCGGCCTTCAGTGGGCTCGATGGCTTCGATCTGCGGCGTTTCCGGTGCGGGCTCGGCCGTCGGTTCCGCTACGTGCTCGGGCTCGGGTGCCGGCTCGGGTTCGACTACCGGTGCGGGCGGTTCGGGAAGGTGAACCTCGGCGATGGGACGTTTGGGCGCGTCACGCGGAATGGTGGCGTCGTCGCCGACGGCGGGCAGGCCGGTGGTGTCGATCCGTTCTTTGGGCAGCGTCTCTTCGGGCAGCGTCTCTTTGGGCAGCGTCGGGGTCTGACTGAACGTGATGCCCGACGACGCGGTGTAGCCACCGGAGCGGTCGATCGCGTCGGGCGTGGCTTTGGGGGCCAATCTGATTTGACGCTTGCGGTAGCGCACCAGACCGAAGACCAGCGCGGCGATGATGGCCAGGGCGGCGACGACCGCGATGGCGATCCATAGTCCTTGCGACACGCTGCCATCCTTCCAGGGCTCGTGTGCCGCGATTATCGGCCCCGCGGGAGCAGGCGTCGGCCTACCTCCGTCCGCGCCGCGTAACAGCCTCGGGCGTTTGGCTGGCGGGACCCTGTTCCACGATCTCGCCGGTCAGTCGGTTGGCTCCGTGCGAGTATCGCCGTTGGCCTCGACGCGGTCTCGACAGCTAGCTCGCGTCGCGTTCAGGCATCGGATCGGCGATGCGATGAGATGTTGATGTGCTGTGTCACGCATATCCACAGCCGGGATCGGGAGCGTCGTTGGATAAAGGGCTGCCGTGCGGGTCAATGTAAACGACTTGCATCAGGACCGGCGTTGGACCCAGGTTGCGACCAATATGAGCGTGGTCGGAGCCGCTTAACTCGGTGATGGCATCGCCGGCGCCGTAGATCCCGTCAACGCTGCAGTCAGCAAGACTGTGGGTAAGTGTGCCCTGCCTGATGACGCCGAATAGATTGCCCTGGTGCCAATGCCAGCCTGTGCTACCGCCCGGCAAGATAGTGATTTCACGCAGAATATAATCGAATTCCTGACCGTTGAGTGTCGCCTGGGATAATACCGTTGCCGCTATTCCGTGATCAGGTGTACCGAAGGCAACCGGAGTGGACATCGCCGTCAATAGTAGCGCTATCGCCACGGGCACCGCACTGACCATTCTTGGTCTTTTTGTTCTTATTTCCGCAGTCATGTGTGGAGCCGATCCGCACCGGCGGAGAAGGATCTTGCCATCTTGCTGCAGTCGACCTGAATTCGCGGATCCTAGCTATGTCGCCAGAAACTATCTACCAAAGAATCCAGACATTCCACTGCCCGAGTTCCAGCCTCCGGAATTTTCGTCACCGGCATTGCCGAAGCCCGAATTTCCGCCGTCGCCTGCGTTGAAAAACCCGGCGTTGTTGCAACTAGAATTCAGGATGCCGCTGTTGAACAATCCTGCATTGAAGATCCCGACGCCGAACTCGCCCGAATTCCCGATGCCTACGCTGTTGAGACCCCTGTTGAACAGACCTACTTCGGCGTCGCCCGTGTTTCCAATACCGGTGACCAACGAGCCGGAATTAAAAAAGCCGACACTCGACTGTTGCGCATTGTCGAAGCCTGCACTCAAAGCACCCGCGTTCCGGTAGCCAGAGCTGCCATCGCCGGAGTTGAAAAATCCCGAACTACCGGCGCCGGAGTTGCCAAACCCCGAGCTGGCTGCAGCGGAATTGTTCGCGGAGAACCAGCCCGTGTTGACATCCCCGGAGTTAAAGAGGCCGGTATTGATACTGCCGGAGTTGAACAAACCCGTGTTGACGTCGCCTGAGTTAAAGAGGCCCGTGTTCAAGTCACCTGAATTGAAAGCACCTACATTGGAACTTCCCGAGTTGAAGTAACCGAAGTTCCCTTGACCGGAGTTGAAGCTGGCCACGTTGCCATCGCCGGAGTTGAAGCTGCCCATGTTGGAGTCGCCGGAATCAAAAAATCCAACGTTTCCGTTACCCCCGTTGAACCCACCCACATTGTTATTGCCGACATTGTAGAGGCCGACGTTGTGATCGCCCGCACTTCCCCACCCGGTGTTCGTCGAGCCGGAGTTGGCTAAACCGGTATTCACCATGCCGGAATTCCATAATCCGGTGTTGATGTTACCCGAATTAGAGAGCCCAGTGTTCAGGTTGCCAGAGTTCAGCACACCCACGTTACCGTTACCAGAATTGAAGAAGCCTATATTATTGTTCCCCGAGTTGCCGAAACCGATGTTTCCGCTTCCGGCGTTCAACCCCCCTATGCCGACCTGATTATCGCCCGTGAGGCCGAATCCAACATTGTTATTTCCGTGGTTTCCGATACCGATGTTATTGAAGCCAAGGTTCCCCCATCCTATGTTGCCGTTGCCGCGGTTGCCACCGCCAAAATTGTTACTACCATGATTTCCGGCGCCTAGATTACGGCCGAGGGCGCCCTCGATACTCCCGCCGTTACCGAACCCAATGTTCGCATCGCCGAAATTCCCGCTACCCAGGTTGAAGCTGCCGAAGTTTCCATTGCCATAATTGGATTCCCCATGATTCCCACTGCCCCAGTTGGTGTCGCCAATATTCCCACTGCCTTGATTCGCGTTCCCGATGTTTCCACTACCGACATTTTGCGAACCGATAGTTCCATCGCTTCCCTTGTTACCGCTGCCTATGTTTTGGTCGCCGATATTACCCGCGCCGATGTTGAAGGCGCCTCCATTCCCAGAACCGATATTTCCGTCGCCGAGATTGCCACTACCGATATTCAAATGACTGAGCACCGTGGCCAAACCTGAGTTTCCGCTACCCAAGTTCAGATTTCCGATGTTTCCGCCGCCTATGTTGACGTTGCCGACATTCCCGTCACCAATATTGACGTTGCCTATGTTCCCAAGGCCCAAGTTAGCGATGCCCAGATTTGTAGGAAGTTGAAAGTTGGCGAGGCCCGGCAGGCCTGAGACGCTGTCGAGTAGACGTTCTGCCGCTAACGGAGCGGCTGCCGCCGTAGCAGCCGCGTGATAGCTGAACATCGCCGACACATCTTGTGCCCACATCTGTTCATAGACGCTTTCGGCGGCCATGATCGCCGGCGCGTTGAGTCCCAACCAGTTTGACCGCACCAGTTGGCCAAAAGCGGAGCGGTTAGCCGCCACTGCCAGCGGATGCACGGTGGCAGCCTTGGCGGCCTCGAACACCCGGACCATCGTGCTGGCTTGGCTAGCCGCTTTCTCCGCATGAGCGGCGGCGGCGCTCAAGAACCCCGCGTAGGGAATGGCCGCACCGGTCATCGCCTGCGCCGCCGGGCCCTGCCATGCCTCAGCGACTAACGCCGAAGTCACCGACGAGAACGACGACGCGGCCACGCCCAACTCGCGCCCCAACCCTTCCCATGCAACGGCCGCATCCAACAACGGCGCCGAACCCGCGCCGCTGAACAGCAGCGATGAGTTGATTTCCGGCGGCAACGCCGCAAAATTCGCCATGGTTGACCTCCTGACAGGTGCCCCCCGTAGACCGGTCGGCATATGGTCTAACTGAACAATTCCTCACGACCATACCAATCCGGACGTTCGTTATGTGAGGTTTTCTTCATTCATGAGTTGCGGGTCCTGAATCTCCCCGGCCATCCGCAGGCGTGCTCGCCCATGCCGACAACCGCGTTATGCCAGTTGAACGCGGGTTTCCGCAGCACTCGACCGCGCCGCCGCGACACGGCCGGCAAGCGAACCGTGAGCGGTTATTGACTGACGTTTTGTTCATAGGTGATACTTTCGTCGCTCGCATAGATGATGCCCAGTCTTCTCCCACTCGGGCAGCCGACGGCCTCCCCGGGGACCTCGGTCTGCGTTCCGGCGGCGTGCGGCGTCTTCGTTCACCACCTCACAGCCCTGCGCCCGAAAGGCAGCTCCGATGACAAGCTTGATGACGCAACCGCAGATCCTGGCGACGGCCGCAATCGATGCCTCGGCAATCGGTTCGGTGATCGACGAGGCCACGGCAGCCGCGGCATGTCCCACGACGAATATCGCGGCAGCAGCTGCGGACGAGGTGTCAACGATCACGGCGCAGTTCTTCGCCGAGTTCGGTGAGGAATGCCAGACGCTGCTGCAACAGGCCGCCGCTTTCCACAATCAGTTCGTCGCGACGTTGGCGGCCGCCGGAAACGCTTACGCGACAGCCGAAGCAGACATTGCCGAGGCACTCGGGCTAACTGGTGGAACCCAGAGCGAACCATTGTTCGGACCGGTAGCGAAAGGAGCGGGGAACACCAATGTCGTGGCCAACCTGATCATGACCGGCAGCGGCACCGCGACACCTTCCACCGCATACTTGAACGGCGTCTACAGCCGATACTTGAGCGGGACATACGGAGGCGGCGGGCCTTTCATCGGCCCGCTTCAGGCCGTGACGACTGCGGAGGGTTTGTATCCCTTCACCGGCGTCAAAGACCTGACTTTGGACATATCGCTGGCACGCGGAGTCACCGCACTCGACAACGCGATCAACCTCGCGATTCGCCCCGGCTCCACTGACAGCGTATCGATCCTGGGCTACTCGCAAAGCGCGATTGTCGCCTCGCTGGAAATGCAGCAATTGCGTGCCGAGGGCTTCACGAACGGGACGGGCGGGACACCGGTCCAGGCTTACTTCAACTTGCTCGGTGATCCCGCGAATCCAAACGGCGGACTGCTATCGCGCTTCCCCGGCCTGAGCTTCCCGAGTCTGGGCGTCACTTTCGGCGCAGCCACGCCTAGCAATGACTACCCAACCACCATTTGGACAATCGAATACGATGGTTTCGCCGATTTCCCCCGTTATCCGATCAATATCCTCGCCGACCTGAACGCGTTGGCAGGCATTGTGTTCCTACATGGTACGTATCCGTACTTGACGGATGCCGCCCTGAGCACAGCCTTTCAATTGCCGCAGTCAGGAGCGCCCTCCATGACGACCTACAACATGATTCCCACCGAGAACCTCCCGCTATTGACGCCGCTGCGCGCGATCCCACTCATCGGGACTCCGTTGGCAGACCTCGTGCAACCGGATCTGAAAGCGCTGGTGAATTGGGGATACGGCGATCCGAACTATGGATTTTCGACCAGCCCGGCCGATGTGCCGACGCCATTCGGGTTCTTGCCGCCATTAAGCGCCACCATAGCTCTCGGCCCGCTACTAGTCAGCGGCACTCAGCAGGGAGTAAGCGACTTTTTCCGCGATCTGTCCGCCCTGTCACCCCAATCGTTGTCCGAACTGCCGCTATCGAGCCTGATAAATGTGCTTCCAGAAGCTGCGACAGGCGGCGTCGCCCTGCCTGCGCCTGGCGCGATTCCGTCAACAATCAACGGAGTTATTGCGGGTCTCGAGCTGGCAAACGACAATTTTGTCAACACCGTGACGAGTGATATCTCAACCGCCTACGCGACGCTTCTTCCGACCGCAGACATCGGGACTGCCTTGCTCCTCAGTCTCCCGGCCTACGACATCAAGCTTTTCCTGAACGGTATCAGCGAGGTCGTCAATGGCAATATCATTGGGGGACTTCTGGACGCATTTGGCGATCCCATTGCGGCAAGCGTCGGACTGATCGCGCTCGGGATCGGTTTCGAATTCGTTACCTTGGACAACGCGTTTGAGACGATTGTGTTCGGCGTGCCGAACCCGGGGCCCTACTGATCGAGAGAATCTTCGTATTGCGTTTGGGCGATCCGGGTAGCCGCGTGCCGCGATGTAGCTGGGTGCATCGGTTGTGGTACGCGGCCGCAGGAATCCCTATGCGGGCGGACCGGCTTCGGCCGCGGCCCAACCGCGCCCGCGAGGCGCTCGATGTCGGCTCTGCGATGAACTGAAGCGGCCCCTTCGTCAACGTCGCACGGCGCGGGCAGACGGTGGCCGTCGCCGGCCGCGGTTAGGCCGTAGCATCGCTCGCTGCGTCGTGCGGTGGCTGCACCGCCCCAAAATGTGAAGAATTCCTCATTAGCTTGACTCTTGCGGGTTTACTAGTGAATATTTCTTCATAATTGAGGCTCGGAGGTTTAGATGACTAACCACACCCAAATACCCGACACCCGAGCGCCTTCGCACGGCCCCCGACCCGGCGAGCACCCTGGACGCCCCGCCAACCCCGTCATCAACGTGCACCACATCGCTTGGCTGGAGTTCGAGAAGCACTACACCACCACCAACCGCAAATCCTTCCCCCGCCAAGCACGCTCAGCCATCATCACACCACGCACCACCAACCACCCCCACCACGCAACGAGACTCACCAACCCATGACCACCACCATCCTGCGCACCCCTCACTCTTGGTGGATCCAAACCCCCACCGGCGCGACCAGAATCCCCACCGACGCCACCACCACCGCCGACCTGCTAGCCGACCGTTCAGCCATCAACACCGCTAGACACCAGTGTCCCACCACCCCGGTGGAAAACCTCAACCTCAGCTCACCCGTGACTGCGCCGTGCCGAATCGTGGCCCAGGTGACCAACTTCGCCTCTCACGCCAAAGACTGCGGCAGGAACCCCACGACCACGCCGCTGGCCTTCTTTCGCAAGGCATCACGGTCGATCAGCGGACCATTCGACGACATCATCAAACCCGATCATGTCCAGCTTCTGGACTACGAAATCGAAATTGGACTAGTAGTCGGGCGACGCTTACCAGTCGGCACAGCTCTGACTGCCGACAACCTCGCTCACTACGTCGCCGGCCTTGTCATCGCCAACGACATCACCGCACGCGACATCCAACTCACGAAGAACCAGTTCTACGAAGCAAAGTCCTACCCCACCTTTACCCCGATAGGCCCCGCGCTCGTACTACTCAACGCCGCCGAACTCAACCGATTCGATGAACTACGGCTGCTACTTGCGGTCAACGGGGATACCCGCCAAGACACCATCGTCGGCAACGACATCCTCTACCCGCCCCTGCAGGCACTCCAGACACTCACCCAATTCCAGCCACTACAAGCTGGAGACATCATTCTTACCGGTACGCCAACCGGCACCGCGCTCACCACACCCCACTCCCTACTTCCGCCAGCCGTCGACTGGAAGACCTTCATGACACGGCAGGCCAACAACACCAGATACTTGCGCGCCGGCGATCTCATCACAGCCACCGCAGCCACGCAAGACGGCAGTATCAACCTCGGTATCCAACGAACCCTGGTACGGCAGCCGTGAGCCCGCGCCACCCGCACGTACCTTCCACCGAAATGCAGATCAGCAGCGTCTGTCCCACCACCCCACCCGCACAGCGGAACACACTGGGCCGATTCGACCGGTGGGAAGCCGTCAGCCCGGAACATGAAGCGGCGCAGTGAGTTGAGTCTTCGTGGGTTACCGCGGTGGTCCCAAAGCGACGGTGATCAATTCAAGCCGGAACGGGTGCGCGTCGGCCAGGTTGGCGCCGCCTGCATTGCGGCAGTCGACGATTGCCCATCCGCAGTCAGGAAAGTGTTCACTTCATCAGGAGTCGCACGTGCGTGACGATCCCCGCGCAGTGGTGTTTTCTTGCGGTAGCGCGTTAGCAATTGCCATCACACCGATGGTGAGTGTCAACGTGGTGCTGCCTGCCATTGCCGTCGACCTCCATGCCGGGACAACGGATCTCACTTGGGTGGCTGACGCATACCTGCTTGCGCTTGCGGCACTGGTTCTGCCGGCCAGAGTGTTCGGAGATAATTATGGCCGTCGCCACACGCTAATCGTCGGCATTCTGTTATCAGCGTTGGCCAGCGCCCTGGCCGCAGTCGCGGGCTCTGTATCCGTGATAACCGCAGCCCGGGCGGTCATGGGCGTCGGTGCAGCACTCATCATGCCATCTTCTCTATCGACCATGACCACGGTTGCCCGCCTTGGCCGAAGGGAACACCCCGTTGGTACTTGGGCCGGGTTCGTTTTTGGCGGATCGGTTGTCGGTCTGCTCTTCAGTGGTCTAATGCTCGAATACTTCTCGTGGCGTTCCTTTTTTGTAGCCACCGCGGCGATGGGGGCGGTGGCGTTACTGGTGACGCTTGCGTCGGTGCCCGATACGAAGAGCGCCGTTAAGCGAGTAACAGAATTTCCAGGAGCTCGTTGGGGTGCGATCGGACTCGGCGCGCTCGTGTACGGCATTATCGAAGGATCAGAACAAGGTTGGACCGACACCGCCGTGATCGGTGCTCTGATGGAAGCTGCTGTAGCGCTTTGTTTGTACGTGTTCCATGAGCTACGCGTCTCGCGGCCCTTGGTGGACCCGCGACTTTTCGCCAATGGTGAACTAGCCTCCGCCGCTGCGGCACTGATCGTCCAGTTCATGAGCGCTTTCGGCGTATTCTTCATCGGCCAGCAATACACCCAATTCGCGCTCGGTTATTCACCATTGAAGTCGTCTCTGTCGATGCTGCCGATGACCGTCAGCCTACTGCTGGTGTCCGCAATAGCGCCGAAAGTCGTTGAGCGCCTCGGTAATCGAATCGTCATTGGCGCAGGTTTGGTGGGTATGCTGGCAGGGCTCGTGCTACTGGCCCGGCTTGAAGTCACTTCCGGCTACTCCGATTTGCTGATTGGCACTCTGGTGTTCGGCGCAGGCCTCGCACTCTCGGCCACAACTGCCACCCACCACCTTGGACACTCGCTGGCTTGCGACGAACATGGCACGGCCTCAGCGGTGAAGGACGTAACGATGGTGGCGGGTGCGGCCCTCGGGATCGCCTTGCTGGGCTCGGTGTTCTGCGCCGGCTATCGCAGCCGGCTCAGTTTACCCACCGCCATCCCGCCACAAGAAGTCGGCGCGATCCGCGAATCTGCTTTCGCCGCAGCGCATGTCGCTGGCGATCGGCAGCTTGCCACGTTTTATCCCAGCGTGTATTGCGCTGCGCGTGAGGCGTTCATTGCCGGCATGCACTATGCCTTTACCACGGGCGCCGTCCTGATCGGTTTGGCCTTCCTCCTGCTGCCCATGTTTCCTCCGCTGCGGCGCGGACAGCACCTGCCGACACGACACGCGCACGTACCGGCTACCCCGCCAAAGTCTCTCTTTGGCTGCGGGGCTCAACCGCGCATTGCCGGATCAGCTGTCAAACTCCGTGAACTTTGCCGGGCAAGTCTCTTGCTGCTGCTTGCGACCACCAAGAACATGCGACCGTTCAGTTGCGGACTCGTATGGTCACTCGGGCCGCCACAGGCAACCAACGGGGTATTTGGCCGCTCTAGTGAACGTGTCGCCGCGGAGGCCTCGCCGCCGAGCGGCAGCGGATTTCCCACGTGGATCGGCCAGCGCTCGAAGGGAACGCCGAGTGGCTCAACACCAGGAAAATGAGGGGCAAGCCGACTTGGCTAGCTGCGAGCCGCTACGCGACCGTAATTCGTTTCCCTGCAGGGTTGTTAGCGTGCTCCGGACTCCTCGGCCCGGCCGACCGCTGACTCGAGAAGTTGTCGTGTCGCTCAGCGCTCGAGTACTCGTGAAGGCCGATTGATCGGGCATCGGGTGGTGATTCGCGGCCCTATCAGCCGCAGTGAAGTCAGAGACCAAAGGGAGAAAGGAAGCTCGGCGATGGCGTCGAAGATGTTCTACGAAGACGAGGCCGACCTGACGATCATTCAGGCTCGCAAGGTGGGCGTCATCGGATATGGCTCCCAAGGGCAGGCGCACGCTCTGAATCTGCGTGACTCCGGCGTGCAGGTGAAGGTCGGCCTGATGGAGAATTCGAAGTCACGGGCACAGGTTAGGGAGCAGGGTCTGGAAGTTGACACCCCTGCCGAGGTTTCACATTGGGCTGATGTGATCATGTTGTTGGCCCCAGACACCGCTCAGGCCGAGATCTTCACCTATGACATCGGGCCCAACCTTCACGACGGCGATGCACTGTTTTTCGGTCATGGCCTCAACATCCACTTCGGGTTGATCCAGCCCCCCGCCGGCATCACCGTCGCGATGGTCGCGCCGAAGGGCCCCGGTCAATTAGTGCGTCGTCAATTCGTCGTAGGAAAGGGCGTGCCCTGTCTGATGGCCGTTGACCAGGACCCGACGGGCGAAGGGCAGGCGCTGTCGTTGTCCTACGCCAAGGCCATAGGCGGCACCCGCGCCGGGGTCATCCTGACGAGCTTCAAAGATGAGACCGAGACCGACCTCTTCGGGGAGCAAACCGTATTGTGTTGTGGTGCAGAGCAATTGCTACAGACTGGCTTTGATGTGATGGTGGAGGCGGGATACCCACCGGAGACGGCCTACATTGAGGTGTTGCACGAACTCAAGCTGATCGTCGACTTAATGCATGAGGGCGGGATCGCCCGGATGAACTACTCGGTACCTGGCGCCGCGGATTTCGGTGGATATCTTTCGGGTCTACGCGGTCCCCGGGCTCTGCGGTTGGTGCGCAACCTGCGAGCGGCTGCCGCACCCGCCCGCACACCGTGCCCGGAGGCTCGCTGAGCGTAAGAGACGAAGGAAACGCGCTTTCTCGGGCTCATCTGAGTAGTGGCACTTGGATCCGCAATTTTGTGAACGGTGTCACCACTCCCGGGGTGTGCAAAACCGGCGCCACCGGTGCGTTCGAGCCGTTCGTGGAGCGTGACCACGCGCCTGGCCGAGGAGCCGCATCTGTGGGCGCGCACATTGTGCGACGAACTCAAAGGAGCGCTCCTCGATCGCCCGCTGGTCCGAGTGGCTCGCAATAGAGCCTCCGATCAGCACGCAAGTCTCGGAGCGAGACCCTCGTCATTCTACGAAACGGCTGCTGAGTAGGTGACGAGAGCCTTCATCCCTCGTTAAAGTACCGGCTTGCGAATACCTGCGACTGAGCCGTGATCGCCTGTTCGGCCGTAGGCAAGCCCATTCCGGTTTCCATGAAATCACGCAAGACTTCATCGCCGTCCACACCAAGTGTGCGCAACGATTCCGCTAATTCGCTGTCCTCTAGCAAATAGATGCGCTGCCCCGCCAAGCCCTTGTTTCGGGCGAGCTCAGCGAGTATTACTATTTCTTCCGCGAGTTCAGATTCACTGAGCCGCCCCATGCTGGACGATAGCTCAACGCGCTGAGTCCTGCCATCAATAAGCGCCGACACCGAGACCGTATCTTGCGGATTAACGACTGTGAATAGTTGCGCAGTTTCGTTCTCCGCATCCTCTTTGTCCTGTCCAACCACCTCAGCCTGCGATGCCAGCGCAATTGCTTCCAGATCGATGCCATCAGGCTCCGCTAGCTCAAAAGCGGCGAAAGCATCCGCAATCGATGCGTCGTCCTCGCCGTTGTCGCAGTCAAAATCCAAGCCCGCCGATTCCGCATCAGCATAATCCGTAGACCTGGACTCCTCGATTTCATCGAAGACCAAGGCTCCAAATTCATCGTTGCTATCGTAATTCGGCATTAAAATCTTCCTTAAAATGTCAAAGAACTAAAACGTACCGAGCCGGCCGCCACAGCGTGATTCGATCGACCACCGTGCGGGAAACTGCAGCTGCCTTCGACATTTGGGCGTGCACTAAGAAACATTATCCCACTCCCGGATCTCAGAAATAGCGGCTAGGTGATCGTCGATGAGTGGCATTTGGCTTGCCGAAAAGCCATGCTCGTCAATCCCCACCTGCTGGTCGATTGCGATCGTCGACTTAGGTGTGGTGCGACAGGCGCAAGCGAGACAGCTGGGATCAACCACAATCAACGGGCGAGGAATTGTTTGCTGAGGTTACTTCCCAACTCTTCATCGACGCCAACGTAGGTTTCTTTGGCGGTCCGCAGCTTGGCGGCGAGGTCGGTGGCGACGGTTCGCAGATTCACGCTCGCGGCGCGACGTACGGCTTCCGCGGCTTCGAACGCGGTGTTGGAGGATCCGCTGATCACGCCGTGGGTCACCCAGACCGCCTTAGTCATTGCCGAAGTCGCGGCCGCCGCCTCGGCCACCGCTGTCGAGGCCTGTTCCTGTTTGATTGCCAGCTGCTCGAGATAGCTCGGCGAGATGGTCAGTTCTTCCATTGATACGTCTCCTGTTTCCAGATTCTGTTGCTGCGGATCGTTCGCGGGCCACTGCCCGGGAACCCCGGTCAAGGGCGTTACCCCATCCGGTCCCCGGCCCTCGGCCACTGCGGTTCGGGGCCAAGCGTTGCAATGTCAATGGGCACCCGCTCGGCACTGAGGCCCCCGGCCGCCGCGTTGGTGCCGTCGGCTGCGTCTGCGACCGCCGAGTCCGCGCGGATTTGTCCGGCGACCGTCGCTTCGTCGCTGGCTCTTTCCCCGGGAGGTATTGCAGGGCCATGGCTTTGCGCACCACTCGTGCCAGCCTGCCGGGCTAGTGCCGTGGTCTGATTGACCACGTTCATGAGCTGGGAACCGCGTGCGAGCATCTTCGCGCCTTGCGCGGACTGCGCCGACATCGCGGACATGGCGGACATCGCTGCCATTGCCGCCGCCGGGGACACCGGCGACGCCGGCGTGCTCGGCTTTTCTCGATCTTGTTGCGAGCCATGCATGTCCGAGCCACTGGTGACGAGATCGTTCGCCATAGCGAGCCGATCACCCAAGGCGCTGTCCCCGGCTAGTCCCCCCAGCGTGGCAACGGTTGGCACTGGGGACCCGGCGGGCGTCGCGGCGAAGGCAGCCTCGGCGGCGTCGACGACCGTCTGCTCCGCTCCTGCCACCTCGAATCGAGAAAATAGGCCCGACCGTCGTGCCTGTGCAGCCACTTCACCATAGCCAAGCGCAAGGTTGTCTACCGCGTTCGCAATCGCGATGGATTCGGACAGTGTGGCCATTTCCTGGGTAACCACGGCAGCCCCAGCTGCAAGTGACGAAACAATTTGCCATGCGCACGAGACCTCTGGACCTACGACAGGGATGAGATAAAGCGCCAGCGCAATACCTTGAGCTACAACCAGCCCCAACAAGGTCACGGCAATGGTTGTGTGGGCATTCTCGACTTCACTACCCTGTTTTCCGACGAGGACGTGCATAAGGCCGTCGAGTTCTTGCATTTTGTCGACCAAATTTCGTAGCGCCTCGTTCGCATCGGCATAGGATTTCGAAGAGGCCCCGCTCCAGTCCCGTTCGTCCGGATTTGCCGCAGACAGCTGGAGTGAGGTGATCTCGAATTTTTGCATACCGTTGGTGAGTGCTGCTCCGGTGTCGGGCGGTCCAAAGCCGTTGAGAAGGTCGACCGTGGATATCGCCACCATCGCGGCGTCGATGATCGCTGTTGGCGTCGGGAGCACTTTGGTGCCTGTTTTGCCAAGTACATCCCTTAGAACGGCAACCTGGTTCCTCGCGTACCACATGCCCTTTCCGGCAGCAGCCCCTAGATTGGCACCGGTGCCGAGCCAATCGCCTGAATAGGCGCTACTTCCCGCGCCCCCGAGCCGCTGGAAGCAATAGGCAAGGTCATGAATTCCCGCCAAGTAGCTCATACATATCCCTTTCACATTGTCGCATTATCACCGGGCAAAGATTGCATGACCGAGCGGTTCAACGGGTAGCCAAAATGCTCACCTTGCCCCCTAGAGCCGCAACTATTTGCGGGCCTATTCCCCAACCAAGACTGACGCCTCCGAGAGGCCAACATCACAATCTTTTTGGCTGATGCATCCGATATGATCGATGAAAGCGGGGGGCCCAAAATTCGTATCACAGTTAATTCCAGGGCGATTAGGAGGACAGATATGACGGAGACCCTGTTGGTTGCTTGTGATTGCTTGAATATCGCAGGCGATAAGTTGAGCGTTCTCGTACTCCCACGTCCCAGGCCCCCCGTGGCCGGATTCGGAACGGATCCGGTGTCGGCGGCTATCGAGGCGACTATGCCGGCGATTGAGGCGCCGGTAACCGATAGCCTGCCCACCGTGCAAGCCGCCGTGACCAAGACGGGTCGCAGTATCGTCGCCGCGGCGCGGATGTATGCAGAGACCGATCGATCGGCTGGCGAGGAGCTAAGCACAATCCCGTCTCTCAACACCGACGAGTCGCTCATGTAGCGCACCGCGGTGGATCGGCGGATACGCCCTGCGCCGCACCGGACACCCCGCAGTGGAACGCTGAGCACAGTCGCCGATCCAACCCTGCGGCTGGACCAGCTGATCATGCCGTGCCCCGAGACTCCGGCGCTGTCACGGCATCAACCAGCCGCGTGACTCGCTTCCAGTACAACCAGTCGGCAATGGCGGCTCGCTTAGCTGCCGCAGCACGTGAAGTGTGAGCCTGCGCTACGGCGACTCGTTGCGAATAGACGGCGTACCGATGAAACGCACGCAGGTGAGCATCCTGGCGGCCTGTATCACCGCTGGCCAGGGGTTTCATCACCTCGAACCACAACAACGAGCGCTCATCGGGTGGCAAGCCGGTGCCGCCCGGCGGGGGCGTCATGGCCAGCAACTGACGGAGTGTGAATTCTCCCGCCGGGACGGGTTTCGTCAGGTGATCTGCGACATCGGAACCCGCCATGGCCGGCACATGCTGTCCGGCAGCATGAAAATCTGTTGGCGCAGCCGGTAGCAGGTTCGCTAAGTGCAAATCTGTCGACGATGCCAGCGAGGCGGCGGCGGCGGGATCCGCGACCTGCAAGCGGGACCGACCAGGCATCTTGCCCGAAGTGGGGATGTCATCAGCCTCGAGAACTACTTTGGCGGTGCCGCAATCGAAGTTCGCTAAATGCCCGCGAGTCCCAATGACCGCGCGTAGCTCGGTTTGGTGATGAGACGCCCAGCGTTGTACGGCGATGACCGGGTAAGTAACCCAGCTCGCTCGCTCAGCGGCGGAAACCGTGTCATCAGCGGTGGCCATGATCACCGATTCCGGCAGGTACACCTGCTCGGGCAGGTAGGCAAGTCCGTAACTGTTTGCGACCACGATTGCACCATCGACGGTTACGCCAGTTATCCAGTGGAAGCCGAAGTCCTCATGGCCGCCGCTGTCAGGCGCATTCAGCGCAGCCGCAATGCGCCGTCCCAACTGCAGGGGGTCCATATCTCTTGTGGCCCGGCCAGCAGACGCACCAGCTACGGCGTCGCGCGCGGCGCGCGCCGATGTGACTGGAATCGAGACCACTGCAGCGCCATCCGTTGGCCCCGGGCCATCCGGAGTGACGGCACCGGCAGAGGTTCTGGTCCGGGGCGCGGCCGCGTGGGCCGCTGCAGGTCGGGCTACGCTCCTGCTGGCCGAAGTCTTCGGCGCAATCGCGCTAGCCGGGACGCCGTAACCAACGGCGTCGCCGCTCGACGCTTCGGGTGTGATCGGAGATTTGGATCGACCGCAAACTCCGTCGACAGGCGGCCTGGCCGAGTCCTGCATCAACCTGAGATCCGATGGTGCTGACGTTGAAACCGCCGCAGGAGCCGGTCGCGCCCCGCGCCGCTGTCCCAACGGTGGAAATTGCACTGGCGCCGCGGGCAGCGGCGTTTCCGGTCCGGGAAAGGTCTGTGGCCTGCCGGAGGTATCGCCACCCGATAGCGGTTTCGAGAGGCTGAACTGGCCGGGCACAGTAGGCGCCACGGGCTGCGAGATCGCCCCCCAGTCGGGCCTCTCGGGCGCGTCTGCAGGTTCATGTGACGACGGCGCGGCAGCCGCAAGATGAGTTAGACCCAGCGGCGCCGCCCATAGCTCGGGGTTCACGCCCGGTTGCTGATGCGCCAAGAGCACCTCGGTCCGACGCGGGGGTGCCTTCTGCTCGAGCAGGTTTTGCAGCGCACTGTCCGCCAATTTCCAGGGATGGCTTGCCAGAATGTCGTCGGCGGTGGCGGCTACCAAGCTCGTATTGGCTTCGCGCGCCGCTGTGACCAGCGCCGTTATTGCTCTAGTCCGCTCGGAGGCATCCAGCGCGGGGTCATTTTCCAGCACCCTGATATGGGCCTCAGCGTCTTGGACGTTCTCGGCGATGTGCCATTTGGTCTCCGTGACCAGGTTGGCAACGAATCTTTGCCACGTAATTGCGGAAGCCAGGGCGGCCTGCAGCGTCATCAATTGGCGGATGTTCGCTTCGAGTTCGCCTCTGGCAGCACTGGCGGCGGTGCCCGACCAGGTGCCGCCACCGAAGATGTCAGCGTGCTGAAACTTACAGGTCACTAGCACATCGGTGACGTCGCGCAAGTCCTGCGTGTGATCGCAAGCGCGGTCCAATAAAGTGTCCTCGTCGACATCGGGCCACCCGGCCGCTTCAAGCATTTGCTCGGCATACCGACCCGACGGTCTCGCCCGCCCCATCATCTACTCCTTCAAGTGGCGAACGCGATCAGTAGACAAGGATGTCGGGCCAATCGTGATCGGCCAGGATGCGTATGCACCCCACGGTTAGATGGATTCCTTCTGACCTTCTCCGCAATTGCGCCGCGCGGCTTTCACGTTCCAACTCGGTGGTGTTCTCAGCGATAACCGAATCCCGCCGCGCCGCCCGAAACCATGCGGCGATTCGTGGCCAATCTGGACCTGTCACTTGGGCTCCTCGGTGTCAGGGGCATCCTTTGACCGGCGTCGACCGACGATGCCCTGCGTCCATGGCCTCTCCTCGATATAGAGGGCCTCTTCGTCCCGCTGCGCGCGCTTGCCCGCTTTGCCAGCGCCTGGGTCCTTTCCCCCGGCACCGCGCAACGGCGCCATCCCCATGCCGCCGCTACCCATCGCGCCGGCCGCAGCGCCTGGTGCGGCGCCCGCAAGTTCTGCGGCCTCGAACGCACGTACGAGATTGCCTGGCGCAGAGCCGCCGTTCGCCAGGGGCTGCAGCGGCAGCCGCCCCGCCCCCCCGCCGGCCCCTAATGCGGCTGATTTCAGCGTTGGCAACGCCGCCGCCTTTGTCGCAATCGAGTCGCTGGCGATCACTGTCTTATCGGGAAGTGCGGGGCCGTTAGCCGCCGGCATATTAGACATACCGGCAGCGTTAGGCAGAAGTGCCCCGTCAAGGGGCGTTTCATTGCCGGGCTGAAAATCAACACCCCCGCCGCCGGCGGGCACCTCATAATCAGGGAAATCGGAATCGGGTTTCGGAGGCAGCCCTATGCGATGGGCAACGGGTGGCTTCGGCGGAGTGAGCGGGGCGAGCGGCAATGCTGCTCGGCGCCGATACTCTGCG
Source organism: Mycobacterium gordonae (assembly GCF_017086405.1). Taxonomy (NCBI): domain Bacteria; kingdom Bacillati; phylum Actinomycetota; class Actinomycetes; order Mycobacteriales; family Mycobacteriaceae; genus Mycobacterium; species Mycobacterium camsae. The sequence continues at coordinate 2,397,952 of NZ_CP070973.1, read as the reverse complement.
AGGACTTCGTCCGACTGCGCGTGCAATCTCTCGTAGATTTCCATGATGGATTGACGGAATTTCGGCAGGCGAATGTATTGTTCGTCAAGCAGGACGAGGTCGCTGTATCTTATTGTGGTATTCTCAAACCAGATATGCTCTTTTTGAGCCCATTTTTGGGTCGCCGCAACCGTCCTTGCCTGGTCGGCCATTTTTCCACACAGCGCCGCGATTTGGTCCAGCCAGCCTCGCTGTAAATCGAAGCTTTGTTCAACAGCGTGGCTGGCCTCGCTATACCAGTGCTGAAATGGTCGAAACCGGTGACGGGCTTCGAGCAGTGTTCGCTGATGGTCCTCCCAGGCATCCGCGAACCCCAAGAAGGATGTGCCCTGATCACCTGCTTCATTGTCCAGAGCTCGCTGCTTGAGGTCTGCATAGGCCAACGAGTCCGCCATCGCCACCGTGGGCGTATCGCCCAACTGCGCCGGGTCGAAACTATTGCCTGGTGGAAGGCAAACCCGCAGCGCCACAACACCTTCAGTGTTGATCGACTCCGCCGCATGCTCGTCTACATTCTGATAGGAATTTGCCGCGTTGCGCAACGATTCCGCCAGACGCCGCCACTCTCGTTCTCCCGCAGCGAGGTAGAGTCGAACGTTATCCGCCGATAGCGAAAGCTGTTGAGCCGCATTCTTTGTCATGGCGAAGTCACAGGGTGGCCTTGGGACCTCCGCGGGCCCCTCGGCGATCGGGTCCTCTAGTTCGGCGGCCCTGGCCAGCAATTCTTCGACCTCTACCTGCAGTAATTGCGGCTGTGTCATGGCACATCATCTCCAATTGCGTCTCGTTCGCCCCGCGCAACGGCAACGGCCGCAACGTTGCTCACAGCTATCTGGAAGCATCTCTCGATCATTGATGCCGACAGATTGTTGGAATGGTAAAGGCCCATCAGAATCCGCCCAGGGAATTCTTGAGGCAATCCGCGACGTGAGCGAGCGAAGCGGCAAGCTGTTGCTGCTGCGCTTGAATCGTCGCGGCGGCGGCAGCCTGCGCGTTGGCCAGCGCCTCATTGATGCGATCCTCGACCGTTTTCGCACCCAGCCGCAGCAGACCTTCCTCGACGAAGAGTCCGGTCAGCATGCGTCGTCCATCAAGGGTCGCCCCGACGCTTTTGGCCGCATCCGTGCCAGTGAAAGTAGCCACCTTCGATCTGTGCATCTGATCGCTGAGGACCGAATTGAATTGCTCTAAGAGCTTTAACGCCTCAGCCGCCTGGGGGTGCACACCATTGCTCATCTCTGGAGTGTTCTGAACCTATGCGGCGCTAGAGCGTTCCAAGCAGCCGGGAAGGCCGCCTAGTACGGCATGGCGCAATTTGCTGACGATATCCGCTCCGGACACCGTTGCGACCCTTTGCGCAGGTAATAAACGCGGCGGTCTTGTGTTCCAAAAAGCGGCCAACTGACGGCCTGCTTGCCGCACAGATCGAGGAGGCCGGACGAGACCTGAGCTCGGCATCGCCGTGAAGCAACACCGCACTCTCGAACGGGGTCCTGAGATCGCCGCTCTTTGCGGCGATCGGCGCACTCGCCGCGTGGGCCACGTTGCACCTGACGCCATCAACCATGTCGTTCTCCCCACTCAGCAGATTGACTATATCTTCACTTACGATGATATCTTCAGTCAAGCGCAATGGGGCCGGCAGCACGTGATGCGTCGAAGCTCACACCGGCTGCGCTGGTGACGGAGGCAGGCAGATGCCGCGGAGACGTTTGCGCGTCTCGCGAGGGTTTCTGCCGCGAGGTCGGCAGCACTGACGGTCGTGACGGAGGCCGTACCATCGGCGACCCCCGTCGTCGCCAGGCACCGCATAGGTGTTGATCCGGAATGGCTGTTCGTGCCAACTCAACGAGGTCGCTTCGGAGAGCCGCGCGCAGGCGGACTCACGGCGTCGTGGTGCCAACCGGCGTGTGCTCCCGTGGAATGAATCCAGCTTTTTCTAAAACCCTGCGGTCCGCGTTCGCGTAACACGACGCCGCCGAGGCGCCTGGCGAGCTTCGGGAGCAGAACGCTCGATTGAAGAGACCGATGAGCGCCCCGAGTCAAGCGCTCGATCAAATCATGGTGTCCACACTCAACAGACGATGCCGACCGGATCAAGGCCACAACCTGCACTGACCGGCAGAATCGACCGCTCACGTCGCCTCGGTTGATCCAAGTTCCGCCCACCGCTGCGCGCGAATAGTGGTAACCGGGGCGGGTACTCAGAATTCACGCTCGTCGTGTCAACGATGAGGCGCTAGCCCCGCGCCGTGCTTGGCGAACAAGTCACCCCGGTAGGCCATCTGTGCCCCTGGTGCCTGCCGAACCGCGGCCGCCGACGGAACCGACAGCGCCCCCGCCGGTGAGAACCCCGCCGGACCCGCCGGCGCCACCGATGCCTCCAACCCCCGCGACGCCGCCACCGCCCCCTTCCCCGCCAGCGCCGCCGGGACCGTCATTGCCGCTGTTGTCGGCGACACCACCCGTGCCGCCGTCACCACCCCGACCACCCGCGCCGCCGTCACCACCGCTGCCGCCGGCACCGCCGGACCCGCCGGCGCCCGCCAGCAAGCCACCTGCGCCGCCCTGGCCACCGGGCCCACCGGCGCCGCCTTCGCCAGCGTCACCCCCGTCTCCGCCGGCACCGCCAGAACCCCCGCTTGCTTGGTGATAGGTCTGGTTGTTGACCAGGCCCCTACCACCTTCACCACCCTCGCCGCCCCCACCTCCGTTAGCGCCGCTGCCGCCGCCGCCGCCAATTCCACCACTCCCGCCGGCTCCGCCGTCGCCTACCAGCAGCCCGCCCCTTCCGCCGTTGCCGCCAGCACCGCCGGTTCCGCCGCCGCTGCCGGCCGCTCCGCTGGCACCCGCACCGCCAGCGCCGCCTTCACCGCCGATGGCGCTGAGGGAGGAGCCATTGGGCACAGTCACTGTCGTCGTACCGCCACTTCCTCCGGGGCCGCCTGCTCCGCCGAGAACTCCGCCTGGCGCCCCGGCACCCCCGGTGCCGCCGACGGCCGCCGCCGTGGTGCCGGTGCCGGTATCCATGATCGTGACGAAGCCTCCAGGACCGCCGCCACCTCCGGCGGCTCCGGCGCCGGCGACGCCCCCCGCCCCGCCCGCGCCGCCATAAACGATGAAGTCGTTGGAACCACTCCCGGGGCCGGTGATATAGGCCGAGCCGCCAGTGCCGCCGTTGCCACCCGCAGTGCCCGGGCCACCGCTTGCTCCCCCGGCTCCCGGGCCACCAATCAATTGGAAATTGCCACTGGCCGAAGTGGTGATGCTCAGGCCGGATGCTCCTGCCGCAGCGGTGGTGCCGTTGGGGGTGGCATTGGTCCCGTCGGCCCCAGCCAACCCGGTCCCGCCCTGACCGCCACCACCACCACTGCCGAACCACACCGCACTGCCCCCATCCCCACCCCGACCAGCAACACCACCATTGACGCCCGCCACAGCAGCCCCACCGGTCCCCCCCACACCACCATTGCCATACAACCACCCGCCAGTACCACCACTACCCCCCGCCGCCCCCGCACCACCTCGCCCACCAGCCCCACCACTGCCCCACAACCCCGCACTGCCCCCCACACCACCAGCCACACCCGCAGCCGTACTCACCCCACCACTACCACCATTGCCATACAAAAGCCCCCCCGCACCACCAGGCTGCCCCACCCCATTAACCGTCCCCCCCGCCGCACCATCGCCCACCAACGGCCGCCCCAACAACGACTCAGCAGGCCCATTCACCGCACCCCACACCTGCTGCTCCAAGCTCTGCAACGCCGACACCCCAGCAGCCTCAGCACTGGCATAAGAACCAGCGCTAGCCGCCAGCGCCTCCACCAGCCGGCGATGAAACACCGCCACCTGCCTGCTCACCGCCTGATAAGCCAACCCATGCTCACTGAACACACCCGCCACCGCCGCAGACACCTCATCAGCACCCGCCGCCATCAGCTCCGTCGTCGAGGCCACCACCGCCGAACTCGCCGTCGTCACCACCGACCCAACATCGGCCACCTCACCAACCGCAACACCCACCAGCTCCGGCACAACACGCAAATACGACACCACCGACTCCTTCAACTAGCGATCAGCGACCTCACGGGAACCCGTCGGGTGGTCGCCGGTTTGCTGCGTATTCGAGTGAGGTCGTTGAAGCTCAACCGTCCGCACCGGTAGCCCCCCGAGCACCGTTCAGACCGCGCGCACCGTCGCCAGCACTTCCATCCGCGCCCGCGCCGCCAGCACCGCCCTGCCCGCCCGCCCCGCCGGCGGCGCCCTTGCCGCCGATTGCTGTGCCGTGGCCTCCGGTGGTGACCACGGATCCCGGAGCACCACCGGCCCCGCCGTCACCCCCGTCGCCACCGGACCCGCCGTTGCCTCCGACGCCTCCTGCCCCGTCGCTGCCCGAACGGCCCAACAGCCCACCCGCGCCGCCCGCACCACCCTCCGCCCCGGCGCCTCCCATCCCACCCGCACCGCCCTTGCCCCCGTGGCCGGCGTCGCCGCCATCACCAGGCGTCAGATATCCCGAGTCGCCACCCGTTCCCCCGCCACCGCCGGCAGCGCCGGTCGCGCCGGCCCCTCCGTTGCCACCGGGTCCGCCGAGACCGCCGGCGCCACCATCACCCCACAGCATCCCGCCGCGGCCGCCGGCCCCGCCCATCCCACCAGTGCCGCCCGTGCCAGCGCTGGTGGCGGCATCACCTCCGACGCCGCCGTGCCCGCCACTGCCACCGTTCGCCTTCAGGTCCGGCCCGCCGCCTCCGAAGCCACCGCGCCCTCCTGCGCCGCCGGGCGCACCGACGCCACCCCGACCGCCGTTTCCGCCATCTCCGCCGAAACTCTCATCCGAGTGGTATCGGCTGCCGGCGGGACCGCCGGTTCCGCCTGCGCCGCCGGACGCGCCATCACCGCCGTCGCCGCCGTTGCCGCCCAAGCCGCCGGCTGCCCGGCCGCCCGTCATGCTGTCGTCGCTGGCCAGAGCCAGGCTGCCGGTCCCGCCGGTGCCGCCTGGCGCTCCGGCCCCTCCATCGCCTCCGTCACCGCCGCGTAAACCCTTGGCGTTGCCTACGGCGTTATCGATGGTGGTCGCGGTGCCACCGTCACCGCCGGCCTGCCCTCTTACCTGACCGTCGGCACCACTGCCACCATCCGACGGGGGACGGACATTCGAGTTGTCGGACCCGTCGGCCGCCCGGCTTACTGGGGATGCAAGATCGGGATTGTCACCATCGGTGCCAGTCCCGCCAATTCCACCCGCTCCCCCGGCACCGCCGTGTCCCCACAATCCTGCGTCGCCGCCGCTACCGCCTGCGCCGCCGGCGCCGCCGCCCGGCACACCGGGCCCGCCGTCGCCCCCGGCCCCGCCAGCCCCGTACAACGTCCCACCGTTGCCGCCATTACCACCTGCCATGCCGGCCGCACCGTTGCCGCCCACCCCACCGTTACCCCACCATCCGGCGCTGCCGCCGTTACCGCCCACGCCCGCGGCGCCCCCGGGGGCGACGATACCTCCGGACCCGCCTCGCCCGCCCGAACCGAACCAGGTTCCCCCAGCACCGCCGGCTCCCCCGGCCGCGCCCGCACCGCCCGCGCCACCGATACCGCCATTGCCGATCAACCCAGCCGGGCCACCGGCGCCGCCGGCCTGTCCGATCCCGCCCGAACCTCCGTTGCCGCCATTGCCGTAGAGGAGTCCTGCAGCTCCGCCGGGCTGGCCCGTGCCGGGTGCCCCGTTGGCACCATCGGCAATCAAGGGACGCCCCAACAGCGCCTCGGCGGGTGCGTTTATCACGCCAAGGACCTGCTTCTCCAGCGCTTGCAGGGGCGAGACGTTGGCGGTCTCGGCGGTGGAGTACGACTCCGCGCCGGCCGCCAGGGTCTGCAAGAAGACGCCACGAAACGCAGCCGCCCGTTCACTGACCGCCTGATAGGCACGTGCGTGTTCTGTGAACAGTGCTGCGATTGCCGTGGAAACGTCGTCAGCACCCGCAGCCGCCAAGTCGGCGGTGAAGGCCGACGCCGCCCTCTCGGCATCGTTGATCGCCGCACTGATAGTCGCCACGTTCTCCGCGGCGGCATTGATCAACTCCGGCGCAACGAGCAGATACGACATCAGCGCTCCTCATGACGAGATTGGCTCGAGGCGCGGGCCGGGCAAGTTCTGGCCGGCCCGCGCTGCTCGACCGTCGCGGGCGGTATCAGCCGTCGGCGCCGTTGGCACCTTGTGCGCCGGCGTTGCCAAATGCACCGTTACCGCCGCTGCCGAATGCGCCGAGGCCGCCCTTACCCGCGAGGCCGCCGAGACCGCCAAACCCGCCGTTACCCCCCTTCGGGAAGTTGCCCGAGCCTGCCTGGCCGCCGTTGCCTCCGCCGCCGCCATCGCCGCCATTGCCTCCGGTACCGCCCATACCGCCGGCTCCGGTGCTACCCGCCTTGCCAAACAACCCACCCGCACCACCGGCGCCACCAGCGGCCCCGGCTCCGCCGTCGCCGCCGTCGCCGCCGTTACCGCCCCAGCCGCCGTCGCCGCCTTTGCCCGCAACCAGAGATTGCCCACTGATGCTGCCCGCATTGCCGCCGTTTCCGCCGTAACCGCCGTGACCGCCGGTGACGCCGTTTCCGCCGCTGCCGCCGGCGCCGCCGAGACCGCCGGCGCCGCCGTCACCCCACAGGGTGCCGCCGCGCCCGCCGGCCCCACCCACCCCGCCGGCGCCGCCGTTACCAGCGTTGTTGGCGGCATTGCCGCCTTTACCGCCGGTCCCGCCGTCGCCGCCGTTAGCGGCGAAACCCGGGTGCTCGGCAAACGTACCGGTGCCGCCGTTCCCGCCGGCTCCACCACTAGCGCCGGTGCCGCCATTGCCGCCCGTCCCGCCGGTACCGCCTTTGGAATTCAAACCGCCAGTCTGACTCCGGGACCCACCGCCATCGCCCCCGGTGCCGCCCTGCCCACCGGCTCCGCCGTTGCCGCCATTGCCGCCATTGCCGCCCGTAGTAGGTGCGGAAGGACTCCCTCCGCTGACCGCCAGGCTTCCTGTGCCGCCGTTGCCACCTGCAGCGCCGTCGCCGCCGTTGCCGCCGTTCCCGCCAGCTAGACCATTTGCCGGATCCGGAAAGCCGGTGACGACATCGCCTGAGCCGCCACCGTTACCGCCGGCCTGGCCGGCGACCGTACCCGCTTTGCCGTTGCCGCCTGCCTGGTTGTTGTTGCCGTCGACACCGTCGGCGGCGGGCGCGACCGGAGGCGCCAGGCCAGGGTTCTGCCCGTCGGCCCCGGCCCCGCCGACGCCACCGGCGCCACCCGACCCGCCGTGGCCCAGCAATCCGGCGTCGCCGCCGCTGCCCCCGGCGCCGCCGGTGCCACCACCAGCGGTACCGACGCCACCGGCGCCGCCGTTTCCGCCCGTGCCGTACAGCCGGCCGCCGTCGCCACCATTGCCGCCGGCGGCCCCGATGCCGCCGGTGCCACCCGACCCGCCGTGGCCCCACAATCCAGCGTCGCCGCCGATACCGCCAATACCGCCGATCCCGGACGTTCCCGCGATACCGCCGGCACCACCAGCCCCGCCGGAGCCGTACAGATACCCGCCCGCGCCGCCTTGTCCGCCGGCCGCCCCCGTGCCGCCGACGCCACCGGCCCCGCCATTGCCGATCAGCCCGGCCGAGCCACCAGCCCCACCAGCCTGCCCCAGCGCGCCGCCGGATCCCCCGTTGCCGCCATTGCCGTACAGCAACCCGCCTGGCCCACCAGGCATCCCGGTTCCCGGCGCGCCGTTGAGACCGTCGCCGATCAGAGGACGCCCGAGCAGCATTTGTGTTGGTGCATTCACGGTGTCGAGAGCCTGCTGCTGAAGCTGCCCCAGCGGCGAGACGTTAGCGGCCTCGGCGCCGGCGTAGGAGTTGGCGCCTGCCGACAAGATTTGAACAAACTGCTGGTGAAAGCCTTGCGCCTGGGCGCTGAGCATCTGGTAGGCCTGCCCGTGAAAGCTGAAGAGGGCGCTGATGGCCGCGGAGACCTCGTCGGCTCCTGCAGCAAGCAGCTCCGTTGTCGAGGCGGCGGCAGCGGAATTCGCGGCGTTGATGGTCGCCCCGATGTTCGCCGCATCCGCGGCTGCGGAGCTGACCAGCTCCGGCGTGACGAGCAGGTAAGACATCTTCTAGTTCCTTCCGTTGCGGCTCGCGAATTCTTGCGTTGTATCCCTTGCAATGCCTGGACACTCGACGCTGTCAGCAACCAGAGCCGTTTGCTCCCGTACCCGCGGTGCGCGCCAGGAGGCTGCACTCGAGCCGGTTGCCATCGACTTCCCAGGTAGTACTGAGGGAATTCTCATCTAAGAATCTATCGTCAGTCAAGACTTTTGAAGAATTCCTCAGACTCTCGCTAAGGACCGCCACTGGTGTCGCCACCAGATCTCGATAGGACCGACTCGCTTCACGGTGGCGCTTGCAGCACCGGCAATGCCCGCCCCGGAGGCATTGGACGCGCCAACCGCCGCACGACCCCCATGGCCGTGGTTCTACACAGAAGTCTCTGTCATGAAGATTCATTCAAAGAGCACTTGACGAACGACCCTCAGTTATTTGAAGATATCTTCAGCTTCGATGGCGAAGGAGGACTTGTGGCTTACATCGTTTGCGGCAAGTACCGACTTGCGCGATCAAGCCGTCGGGCCCAACTCCGACCGTCTCCGCCTTCACATCTGCGGCATGGTGGGCACGACTCGCCAGTGGCGCAGCCGAAGCCGGTGCCAACGCCAGCAAGCCCGGTGCTGCCGGCGATAGAACCATCTCTGTTGTCCTGCAACGGTTTAACGCCGTATTCGAAAGGAATTGACCATGCGTAGCGATCCCCGAAGTGTCGTCCTAGCGTGTTGCGGCGCACTAGTTGTGGTTATGTCGGCGGTGGCCGGCGTCAACGTGGCGCTGCCTGATATCGCACTTCACCAGGGCGCCAGTGCGACCGACCTGACGTGGATCGCCGACGCTTACACAGTCGCGCTTGCGGCATTGGTCCTGCCGGCTGGAGCGATTGGCGATGACTTCGGCCGCCGTCGCACCCTACTGGTGGGCACTCTGATATTCGGCCTGGCCAACGCGTTGGCCGCGGCCGCCAGCTCGCCGCACACGATAATCATTGCCCGCGTAATCATGGGCGTAGGTGCGGCGTTCATCATGCCCAGCACGTTGTCGACCATCACCGCCGTCGTACATCCCGACCACAAAGGCCGCGCTGTCGGCATCTGGGCCGGGTTCGCCAGCGCCGGATCGATCATGGGCCTGCTCCTCAGCGGCCTACTGCTCGAGCACTACTCATGGCGCTCAACCTTCATCGGCACCGCCGCCCTGGCCGGGGTGTCCCTGATTGCCACGCTGGTCTTCGTGCCCAACACCAAGAGCGCTGAAGAACCCGCTCCCGACTTTCCCGGGGCGGGCCTGAGCGCCATAGGAATCGGTGCTCTGGTGTACGGCATCATCGAAGGCGCCGACCGGGGCTGGACCCACGCCAGCGTGCTTGCCTCCTTGATTGCAGCAGTCGCGGCAATCACCCTGTTCGTGTTCCACGAACTTCGCACTGCCAGGCCGATGCTTGACCCGCGCCTGTTTACCGATGGTGGGTTCAGTTCTGGGACCGCGGCGCTGGTGATCCAGTTCTTGGGCACTTTCGGCTTCTTCTTCGTGGGGCTGCAATACATCCAGTTGATGCTCGGCTATGCACCGCTGAAGTCGTCGCTGGCGATGCTGCCGATGGCCGCCGTGGTCCTGCCCGTGTCGGGTATTGCACCGAAACTTGGTCAGCGCTTTGGCAATCGCATCGTGATCGCCGCTGGCCTGGCGTGCATGGTGGCCGGTTTCTGCCTGCTAGCACGGCTGGACACCGCGTCGACCTATACCGACCTGCTGATCGGCATGCTCGTATTCAGCGGCGGCCTCGCCCTCTCCGCGACTCCGGCGACCAACATCATCGTTGACTCGCTGCCACCCGACAAACAGGGTGTGGCCTCGGCGATGAACGACGTCACCCGCGAACTGGGCGCCGCCCTAGGCATCGCCATTCTCGGCTCGCTCTTCAGCGCCGGCTATCGCAACCATCTGAAACTGCCCACCGCGGTCCCGCAGCACGCGGCCGACGCGATTCACGAATCACCGGCCGCAGGCATGCATGTCGCAGCCGACCCACAACTGGGCGCGCTCGGCTCCAGCGTGACCGACGCCGTGCGCGAGGCGTTCGTCACCGGGCTGGCACATGCTTTCACCGCGGGAGCCGCTATCACCGGCCTGACCCTCGTCGTGATGTTGTTCGATGCGTTCCTCCGGCGCTCACGCCCACGTCACCGCCAAGCGCGCCGTCTTCCCGCACCGCCTGCGCCGTCGTGGTGGTTGCCCCTGCTGCGCGGCCGACTGCGGCCAGTGCCCAACCCGACCAAACAGGCGACACCGTAACGGCCACCGCTAGCAGAGGGCACGCCGCAACGCACTCCAACGCAACCTGATCTCCAAACCAACGAAGGGAACGAAGAAATGACGACGCTGTCTGACCTGACCTATACCGAACCGCCGCAACGGATTACCGACGCACTCCAAGATGGCTTGGGCGCCGCGATACTGTCCGCCGAACAACTGGTGACAACTCTGGGCGAGATGGCACCGGCCCAACCCAATCAGGACGGTGAAACCGAAAAGCTCGGCGACGTCTCCGTCGTACACAGATTCGTCGATGCGCCTGGCGACAGCGAAACGGTTCGCTGGCACCTAGTGGAATCCGGCTCCCCCTCGAACCCCACAGTGGTGTTTCTGCACGGGCTGCCCGACTCATGGTGGCAATGGCACTACGCCTTGGAGGCGCTGAGTGCGCGCTACCACTGCCTGGCCATCGACCTCAAAGGCTATGGCCAGTCCGACAAACGCAGCGGCGACTATCGGCAAGCCGGCGTTGCTCAGCAGCTCGGCGCCCTGCTGGACACGCTGCAAATCGACGAATTCGCCCTGATCACTCATGATCGCGGCACCCCCGTCGCTGACCACCTCGTGGCAATGATGGGTGACCGCGTCCGCGGCTACGGCCGTGGCCAGCAACACTTTTGGCATTTGCACCCAAGCTTGCACCCTCAGCAACAACTCATGCAGTCGCCGGACGCGCCAGCGATGCTGACCGAGTCCCGCCGCTTCGTCCTTACCGTCTATTCGTGGCTCACCGAACGGCCCGTCGCCCAAGAGGACCTGCTGCGCACCGCCGTAGAGTTCAGCTACCCCGGAATCGCCACCTCGGTGCCCCGGTACTTCCACTCATCGTCGTTTCGTCAGGAGTGGGTGGACCGGCGCACGCGGCTGATCCGGTCCTGGACAGCTCCGGTGCTGTTGCTCCAGGGCGCCCACGATCCCCTGCAGCCGCGGGAGTTCTACGAAGACCGAGCGCTACTGGGCATGCTGCCACCCGGTAGTGACCTACATCTGTTCGACACGGGGCACTTCTGGCCCTTTGAAGCACCCCAGGAGACGGCCCACGTCGTGGCCGAGTTCTGCGAAAAAGTGTTTGCGGCACCTGCAGCCCACACATCGAGCCTCTAACGTCGACCGACGTGCTGGCCGGAGGGGCCACCGCCACCGCAAGTCCCGGTCACACTTCGCCGACATTCAACGCTACATCTAAGGGTGGCTAATGCTCAGCAAGAGAATTGTCGGTGCCTGGCAACTGGTCTCGTACACGGTTCAGAGCACCCGCGATGACGCACCTATTTATCCAATGGGCGCTGACGCCGTCGGTCTGATCGTGTATACGCACGACCGATACATGTCGGCGCAAATCATGCGGCGTGAGCGAAGCCGCGCCAGCTCGTCATCGGCCGACACACAGGACTACCTCGCTTACGGAGGCCCCTACCGGGTCGAAGAGGATGTCATCCACCACGACGTGGCGGTCTCGTTGTTACCGCACTGGCTCCATACAACCCAGCTGCGCCGCGGCACCCTCGACGGCGATCGGCTCACTCTGCTAGCCGACGTACCAGCCGGCGAGGTGACCATACGAGCGACTCTGGTGTGGGCGCGCGCCGAAGCTCCTTGAACACCGACCGCAGTCCAGTGGGTCTGAGGTTGCAGGCGGGCGGCTGCGAGCACCGAATCATGATGGCCCAACGTCAATTTGCGGCCATCAGCGGCGGTCTTGCAACGTGCCGCTAAGGGACAGTCACGGCAGCGGACTCCGAGGACAACATTGCGGGTTTTGGAGATCGAAATAGTATCGCCGAGCTGAGCCGGCGGTTTGCCCCCGGTTTGGTTGACAGCCGGGGTTTGCAGTGGTTAAGCCGCGTGTGCAGCCGTGTAGATCATCTGAAACTCGACGGGGGTGAGCCGGCCGAGGGTCCGTTGGTGGCGTCGACCGTGGTATTTGGTTTCGATCCAGGACACAATCGCCAACCGGAGGTTTTGGTGGGTGTCCCAGCGGCGGGTGTCTAGTTAGACATCCGAACCCATTGTGGCAACCCGGGGATCCCGTCCTGCCCGAGCAGCTCGCCGCCGGCGCCGCCCTCGCCTCCCTGGCCGTTGTAGAACGGGCTACTTCCGCCATTCCCACCATTCCCGCCATCGCCGATCAGGCGAGCGCGACCGCCGTCGCCGCCGTTCCCACCGTTGTTATTGCTGTCCCCGCCGGTGCCACCGGCGCCGCCGGAACCGAATAGGGCGCCGGCGTCGCCTCCCCGCCCGCCGAGCCCACCGCCACCCCCGCCAAAGCCGCCGGCGCCGCCGGCGCCGCCAGCGCCGATGAGCATTCCGCCGTTCCCGCCGTCCCCGCCGACACCGCCCGTATACCCGGCGCCGCCGGCGCCGCCGACGCCGCCAGCGCCGCCGAGAGTGCCACCGTTTCCACCGGTGCCACCCGCCCCGCCGTCGGGGCCTACGCCGCCCCCGGTGCTAAAGCCGCCGTTCCCGCCGGCGCCGCCGGCGCCGAACAGAAAGCCGCCGTTGCCGCCGTTCCCGCCGACCCCCGGGGTCAAGCCGTTGCCGCCGCCGACTCCGCCGGCGCCACCGGCGCCGAAGAAGGTGCCGCCGGCGCCGCCGTTGCCGCCCTTACCTGCGACACTGTCCGCGCCGCCACCGTAGCCGCCACTGCCCCCACTGCCGCCGGTGCCGAAGAAGGCGCCGGCGTTGCCGCCATCGCCGGCATTGCCGGCGTTGCCAAGGGCGCCGTCAAAGCCGCCACCGTTACCACCTGCACCGCCGTTGCCGAACAAGATGCCCGCGTTGCCGCCTGCCCCGCCTGCCCCGCCGGTGTCCTGGCTGCCGCCCCCCTCAGTGCCGCCGCCGCTGCCACCAGCACCGCCATTGCCGAAGAGGATGCCGCCATTGCCGCCGGTGCCGCCGGCCCCGCCCGATCCGCTGACGTTTGGACCCACACCGGCCAAGCAGGCACCGCCGTTACCGCCAAGGCCGCCAGCGCCGAAGAGAAAGGCGCCGTTGCCGCCGGCGCCACCTACCCCTCCGGTGGGCGCGGCGGCGCCGACATGCGCGATTGCGCCGCCGGCGCCGCCATTACCGCCATTGCCGAAGAAGACGCCGGCGTTGCCACCGGCGCCGCCCGCGCCGCCGTTGGTGCCGACCTGGCCGCCGCCCAGGCCGCCGAGTCCGCCGTCGCCGCCGTTGCCCAGGAGCATGCCGGCGTTGCCGCCGGTCCCACCGGTGCCGCCGGTGCTTGCGCCAACAGAGCCCATGGTGGCGCCGCCGGCGCCGCCATTGCCGCCGTTGCCGAATAGCCCACCTGAGCCGCCGTGCCCGCCCGCCCCGCCATCGCTGTTGCCGCTACCACCGTTTCCTCCTACGCCGCCTACGCCGCCAGCGCCGTAGAACACACCGCCAGCACCACCAACACCACCAACAGCTCCGGCGTCACCGCTGAATTCGCCGGTACCGCCGGCGCCGCCGGCGCCGCCGGCGCCGAACAATCCGCCGGCGCCGCCAGCGCCGCCGCGCCCTGGGGCCATACCGTTGCCGCCCCTGCCGCCGCTGCCGCCCGCACCCCCGGAGCCGAATAGCCCGCCATTACCGCCGTTACCCCCGCTACCGCCGGGAGCGCCCGACCCGCCGGCACCGCCGTTGCCGATCAAGAACCCGCCTGGTGCACCGTTTGCTCCGGTGCCCGGCGCCCCGTTGGCGCCGTTGCCGATTAATGGGCGCCCGAACAGACCCAGGGTAGGCGCATTGATCGCACCGAGCAGCTCCTGATCCACTGTCTGCAGAGGCAGCAATTGCGCGGCGCTGGCGGCCTCGGTGGCCGCATACGACCCCGAGCAGCCCGTCAAGACGTGCACAAAGTGGTCGTGAAATGCTGTAGCCCGAGCGCTCAGCGCTTGAAACTCTTGGCCCTGCGCACTGAACAATAGCGCAATAGCCGCCGACACCTCATCGGTGCCCGCGGCCGCAATCCTCATCGTCGAGTTCGCCGCCAACGCCACAGCCGTCTGTAATGCGAAACCAGTGTTTTCTACATCTGAAGCAGCCATTGCCAACATTTGCGGAGACGCCACGACATACGACATTGGTTTCCTTACTTCGAAGATTGTATTGATCAGGGCACTGGCAGGGTGATCGATGAAGCGGTGTTCCCCAACTCGCGGGACGGGCTTGGTCGCGCATTGACCTGGATCACCCGCAAGGTCGACGGCCAATCGGCGCTGGTTGTCATCAAGGGTGTGGGGTCCTACGGGGCGGGTTTGGCGAACCGGCTGGCCTTCGCCGGTTTGCTCGTGGCCGAAACCGTCGGTGATGCCGGCAGTCGAACGTCGCGGTGTCGGCAAGTCGATGCGCTGGACGCGGTCCGCATCGCACGCTCGGTGCTGGCCGTTGATACTTCGCGGTTACGTTGGCCGCGGGCGACCGACCATCGGGTCGTGCTCTGCGGTCTGACGGTCGCCCGCGAGGAGATGGTCGCTGAGCCTACCGGTGCGATCAACGCGCTGACCGCACTTCTGCATACGATTGAACTCGGCATTGATGCGCGTAAAGCACTGTCGCACAGCCAAGCACCGAAGAACGCAGCGACCGCCGCCGACACCTCATCGGTACCGGCAGCCATCAAGCCTGTCGTTGCAGCCGCCGCCGTATCGGCGGACTCGACCCGTACCCCAAGGCTGGCCAGTTCACCCATCGCAGCACTGATCAACGCAGGCGCCGCCACCGCAAACGTCACTATCTCGCCCTCCAAGCTTGATCAACACCAACCCGCATGCGGCGCCTCAACGGCCTACTCAGGCTGCGCCCCGCGCACGAGCATGCACTCTTCCGCATACTAGATGAATAAATGATCAGATTCGAGGAAACCATCAAACAGAACAGCTCGGCCTCTGGCAGGTGGGCACTCAGAAAGCGGCACTAGCCGTTCTGCTGGGGTGTCCCACTCGAGGGTTTTGCGGGGTCGAGTGTTGAGCTGTTAGCAACGGCAGCCAAGTCGGCTGCGGTGTGTTGGAATAAATCGGTTCCCTTCCGGGAAATACTGCCGCAGAAGCCCATTGATGCTTCTATGTCAATTCGGCCGGCTGGTATGTGGTGATCGGGTGTTGCCATGAAGCTTGGTCTCGTTGCATCGTCCGGTGTATGACGTCGACGCGGTGTCGTTTGAGGATGCGACGGGCGCCGCAGATGCCTCTGGCGACTCGTGGCGAGTAAGGAGTGCTCGGGCGGAGCGGTTGAACCGCTTCTGCACGATCGCGGCCGTGTAGAGAACGCTGTTGAGGCGACGGTTTTGCCGCGGTGCAGCCGATGACGTTCGTGATCGGAGGCGTAGACCGGAATGGGAGTCCAGCCGGTGTAGCGGGCAAGTCTGGCGGAGTCGAAAAGCGGGTGATGTCACCCATTTCGGCCAGGAGTACCGCCGCGGAGTTGTAGCTGATCCCCGGTAGATCGCCACCAGGTTAGGCGCTAGAGGGCTGACGTGCTCTTTGATGCTCGCAGCGAGCGCGTTGATGCGCTGAGTAGCCTGGGCGGAGTTCGCTAGTCATCTCGCAGAACACATGGCGCACCTCAAGGCTTGGCTGGGCGGTGTCCACGCGTGTGCGTAGCAGTGCGAGAGCTTTCGTGCGTGTCAGATCGCTCTGCCCGGGCGGACAAACTCATTGCGAGTTTACGGCTCAGCAGGCTTCTATAAAGTCACTCCAGGTCCGGGCTCTCGCCCCCAACTAAGCTGCCGTGGACATATCAAGCCTCGCGCAGCTCAGCACGGTCGGCGTCGGTCAGACCGGGCCGGTGCCCCTCGGCGATATCGGCCGTCTTAAGCCAATGGCGCAGACAAACCTCGGAGATCCCGAAGTCCTTGGCGATCTGGTTCAACGGAGCCTGCCCCTTACGGGCGACCGCCACAACATCGTCACGGAACTCCTTCGAATACGGCTTGGGCACGGTCGACATCCTTCCAGCGAGGGCCAGTCCTCACAGATCAGATGTCAACCAAACCCAGGGCAGTCCCCGGTGACCGAATCGACGGGTTCGTCAACGTGAATGTCATTCTGTGTGGATCCGCCCTCGACAACACTGCGTCGAGGGATTCGCGTGAGCAACGCGCGATCGCCGGAATGCGGGCCTGTGCGTTGCCGTCGGCCGAATCGACGAGCACCTGCTCGTACGCAGCCCACCGGGGTGCAGCCCGGACGCTTATTGGCGCCGCCGGCGCCGGCCACGGCGCCGCCCGTTGCCGGGATTTGCCACCCGACCCGCCTTGGGCGCCAACGCCGCCGGCAAGCGTGCCTACGGGCTGGTCAACAGACGGCCCGGCTACGGACGTTTAGGGTTGCCCGTCGATGCCCTGCTCGCCGGCCAGGCTTCCCCCGTTTCCGCCGGTTCCTGGGTCGCCAGAGATCGTGCCGGTTCCGCCGTTGCCGCCGTTGCCACCGTTGCCGACCAACACCGCATTGCCGCCATTACCTCCGACGCCACCCTTCAACCCGGGCAGAGATCTGGCTTCGCCGCCGGCTCCGCCGGAGCCGCCGTTGCCCAACAGGAAGCCGGCCGTGCCGCCGTCCCCACCATTGCCGCCGGATGCTGCCACCCCGAGACTTGATTGACCGGCGCCGCCACCGCCGCCGCAGCCGAAGATGCCGGCGGCACCTCCGGATCCGCCGCTGCCACCTTGCCCGCTGCCTACAAACTGTATGACACCGGCGCCACCGCCGCCGCCGGTGCCGCCGTCGCCGAACAGGGCGCCTGCAGCGCCGCCCACTCCGCCCACGCCACCGCCGACGGTGCTGCTGCCGCCGCTGCCGCCGGCGCCGCCGGTGCCCAGCCACGCGCCAGCATGGCCGCCGGCACCACCGGCGCCGCCCGTCCCGGAGCGGCTATGTCCGCCGGTGCCGCCGGTGCCCCCGGCGCCGGCGAACGTACCGCCATTGCCACCGGCACCACCGTCTCCTCCGGTACCGTTGTTCGCCCCGGTTCCGCCGGCACCGCCGTTGCCGCCACCGGCACCAATGAGCCCGCCGAGCAGGCCCCCCGACCCCCCGGACCCGCCGGTGCCGCCGAACTGCCCTGGGCCCCCAGCGCCGCCGTCACCACCCGCGCCCCACAACCCGCCTGCCCCACCTGCCCCGCCGGCCCCACCGATTCCACCGAGGCTCTGAGCAAATCCGCCCGTACCGCCGGCTCCGCCGTTGCCAGCCACCCAACCGCCAGCACCCCCGCCGCCGCCGGCAGTTCCCCCGCCAGTCCCACTGCCGCCGGTGCCGCCGGTGCCGCCCGTGCCCCACAAACCTGCAGCCCCGCCGTGACCGCCATGCTGCTCCGCCGCGCCGCTGCCGCCGGCCCCTCCGTCACCGAGTAGCCAGCCTCCGGGTGTGCCATCAGCTCCGCTACCCGGCGCCGCGGGCGTACCGTTTCCGATCAACGGCCGCCCGCTCAGGCTCTCAAAAGGCGCATTTATCACAGAAATCGCATTCTGTTGAAGGACATGCCAAGTGGAGTTGCTCGGTCCCGCGTTGAACCCGTCACGACCGAGCACCACGCCGGCGGCGCCGCCGATGCCGTTGCTGCCGACGGTGGTGCCGAGTCCGCCAATACCGGCGTTGCCGCCGTTGCCGATCAGCACGCCAGCGCCGCCATTACCTCCGGCGCCACCGGCCACGGTGGCGCTGACGCCGCCTTGTCCACCTGATCCGCCGTTGCCCAGGATCAGGCCGGCCTTGCCGCCGTTCCCGCCGCCACCACCCGAACCGGTGAAGCTGATTCCGCCGTCTCCGCCAATCCCGCCATTACCCACTAAACCCGCATAGCCCCCCGTGCCCCCAGCCCCACCAATACTGGATCCAAACCCACCGACGCCGCCGGCGCCACCGTTGCCGACTACGAAACCGCCATTGCCCCCAGCACCTCCCGCACCTGCCACACCGCCACCTACGCTGGTATCCGCTCCTGCGCCGCCGTTGCCGCCAGTTCCTCCGTTGCCGAACAACCCACCGCCGTTGCCGCCCGCCCCGCCGGCACCTCCTTGGTTGCCGTTACTGGCACCGCCCATCCCGCCGGACCCGCCGGCACCCGCAAACAAACCGCCATCGCCACCGGCCCCCCCGACTCCACCAACGCCGGACTGAGCTTCGCCGCCGACACCGCCCGCTCCACCACCGGCGCCGACCAACCCGCTGAACAGCCCGCCGGCTCCCCCGTCTCCCCCGGCTCCTCCGGCCTCTCGTCCATGTCCACCAGACCCACCAACGCCGCCAGCGCCGAACAATCCGCCGGCGCCGCCGGTACCGCCCGTCCCACCGGTAGCGAACGACGAAGAGCTGCTGGCCCCACCCGCGCCACCCGCGCCACCCGTGCCCCACAACCAGCCTCCGGCGCCGCCGTGTCCGCCCGCCCCACCCACTAGGACAGACGAATCGCCCCTACCGCCCGCTCCGCCGGCCCCGCCGTTCCCAATGAGGCCCGCGGCTCCGCCGTTTCCGCCGGCGGCCCCGGTCGCCCCTGATCCACCCGCTCCGCCGTTGCCGATGAGCCAACCCCCAGCCGCGCCATCGCGCCCGCTTCCCGGTGCGGCGTCGGCGCCATTGCCAATCAGCGGTCGACCGCTGATCGCCGTCGAAGCTGCGTTTACGCTGCTGAGAAACTGCTGCAGCGGAGAGGCGTTGACGGCCTCGGCGCTGGAGTAGGCGCTGACGCCGGCTCTGAGCGCGGAGACGAACTCCTGATGGAAAACCTCCGCTTGCGCGCTCAACGCTTGATATTGCTGTGCTTGGCTGGAGAACAGGGCTGCGATGGCAGCCGAAACCTCGTCCTCAGCGGCAGCCGCGATGGCTGTCGTCGGGCCTACCACGGCGGCGTTGGCAGCGCGGACCACCGATCCGACGTTCCCCAGGTCGGCTACCGCAGTGCTCATCAACTCCGGTGTCACCATCACGTATGACATCGTCGGTCCTCTCTGTCAGACGGCGCCGCGTCGCGACCATCGCTTGGTTGATGCAATTGTCACATACGAGGAAAAATTCAGCTATGTTTTTGAAAATATCTTCAGCAAGACCGGCCCCCTACAGGCACTTCGAGGGCCCTGGCGTCGGGGGCGATGTTGCCGCGGTCCGGCGGAAGCGATCTCGCCCCCTACCTCGCCGGCCTGGCGCAATCGTCGCGCTTTTGCGTTATCGCTGGTCAGGTCGCACCAAAATCGCCCAAGGAGTGGGCGAAGTGCCACAGAGCCGCCACCCCGGCTCGCGGCCGATATCGGGACTGGCACGAACTTCACTCGGTCTGCCATGCTGTCCTCATGATTAAAGTGAAGATTTCTTCAGTTCTGTTTGAGATCGGCGAAGCTGCGCGACACCACCTCGCTCTCCTCCGCCAACGAGTGATTCCCCCTCCGGCGGCGATGCTGGAGATGGTTCTGGCGGCATGGTCAGCGCAAGCGATCGCCACCGCCGCTGACCTCGGTATCGCCGACGCGTTGGCGGAGGGTCCCCTGTCGGTTGAAGAGCTGGCTGCCGCGGTAGGCGCCGACACCGACGCCGTCGGTCGACTCCTCAGGGCGCTAATCGGACGCGACATATTTCGGCAGCAACGCGACGGCCGTTATGCCTTGACCCCGCTCGCAAATGCGCTTCGTAGTGACGCAAGGCCGTCGGTGGCCGCGATGGCCAGGTGGGTCGGCGCGTCACAGGAACGCGAGCATTGGAGCTTGCTCACCCACGCAATCCGCAGCGGCCACGGTGTGGTTGAGGAATTACGCGGCAAGGCGTTCTTCGACTATCTGGCTGATGAACCGGAATTGGCCGCCATTTTCAACCGCGCCATGACCAGCACGTCCGAACTGACCGTCACAGCTGTGGTGGATGCCTACGACTTCAGTGAGTTTGCGACCGTGGTCGACGTCGGTGGCGGACACGGTCGACTTCTCGCCGCGATCTTGGCCGCGACGCCAAATGCCCGCGGCATCCTGTTTGACCAGCCGCAGGTCGTCGCTGGTGCGCCCGTAGTCCTGTCTCAACACTCCGTACTTGAACGAACACAAATCGCAGAGGGATCATTCTTCAACCAAGACTTGCCCCGCGGTGGCGACGCTTACGTATTAAAGCTCATCATTCACGATTGGCCCGATGACGACGCGTTGCGGATCCTTGGCAACGTGCGCCTCGCGGCCGGCGCTGGGAAGAAAGTCTTGATCGTCGAGCAAGTAATCCCCGCGCACAGTCGCGACTCCCTGAGCAAGTGGTTGGACCTAGAAATGTTGATCCTTGGCTCTGCCCGCGAACGCACCACTGCCGAGTACGAGTGCCTGTTGGCGCGTTCAGGCTTTCAGATGACGCGGGTGGTTAAAACAGCATCGCCATTTGTCGTCATTGAGGCAAAAGCGATCTAGTACACCACATCTCTCAGTGGCAAGCGGCGCGCACCCGGCAGCTCGGGCCGAACAGACTGTCTTGGACGTGAATTGACGCACGCTAGAACGTTGATCGAACCTCATATCCAGTACGAAGAAACCATCAGGTCGATGCCGAGCAGCCGGCCGCCTCATGATGTGCGGCACCGGCTTTGTCGTTGAAAATTGTCAGTCCGGGAGTCCGGGCCGGGCTGCCGCCGGCAGACGCAGAATTCAACCGCATTTCAGGCGGCGGATAGTTCGTCACCAATAGCACGAAACTCGTCGGCGCCGCAGACACAACTCTCAGGACCGAGGTTGACTGGCGGTGTCAGTTAACCTCATTCAACTTTCCTGGCGAGAGGAAAAGCACTTTGTCGTCGATACCGTTGCTGTGTTCGGAGAGGCCAGAGGAGTACCCGGCCGACGGCTGCGACGGCGGAGGCTGAACTACCGCCTGCAACTGACTCAACCCATCACCAAGTGGGATGCAGCATAAGCGGTGAGCTTCGGCCGCAGACATTCCCCACATCCGTAACAAGTCTTCGGTGACCTGGTCGGTTGTCTGCGCAGCGTCACGTTCCGGTTCGGCCTGCAGCAATTCACCCAAGCCCAGGATTACTCCCGAGGCAACAGCCATCGCCAATTTCGGATCTGCTACCAGAAGTCTGCCGGCGACCGCAGCGGCCGCGATGTCACGCAGGGCGCGCGGCGCGAGGCCTCGGTCCGCATTGATCAAAGCCAAGCCGTGATTGAGGACGATGCGGCTCTCGGGCTGACGAAACATCCGTCCGGTCAGCCGGAAACTGAAAGCGAACCTTTCTGCCGGATCGCTAATTGATGCGGTGAGCGCGTCGAGAAAGGCCCCATGGGCATCGAGCACCTCGTTCATGGCCGTTTCGAAGAGCTCTTCCTTGGTTTCAAAGTGGTTGTAGAACGAGCCCACCCCGACGTCCGCGTCTTGGCTGATGTCCTGAATGGGCACGTTAAGTTTGCCAGCGGCCATGAATCTTTGCGCCGCCGCGATGAGGGCAGCGCGGGTGCGCTGCTTCCGTCGTTGCAGGCGATTCGATGGGCTGTCGACGTCTGCCACTAGGTAGTCCCCTGTCTCTTGGCGAAGAACACCAGAGTACAGTGTACCTCGGTTCTGAAGATTCCCTCATGCGACTCGTTGAAAGCGGGCCGCGCTTCAGAACCTCGTTTCGCCTCCCAGGTTGTGGGACTGCCGCCAATCTTCAAGATCCTGGCATCTCGACGCAGGGCCACACCGGGGACTGGTATTCACCTACCTGGGTGTGCATTCCCCGCCGCCGAGCGACGCCGCCCCGGGCATACCCGCCCGCCGAGCGCCACCGGTGTCCTTGCGCGTGCGGCCGGACTATCCGACTCCGGTGCGGGGGATGACGCTGGGGCGGTTTTGCACGACATGCGGGCTTGCGCCCCCGCGGCCCATCATCGCGCCGGGCATACCCGCCCCGCCACCGCCGGCTCCCATCGGCATGGGCATCATCGGCATGCCACCACCCGTTCCGCCTGTGGCAGCTGCCGCTTGTGCAAGTTCGGCAGCGTTGGCTCCCAGCCCCGACATGGCCGAGCTGGCCATCCCCTTGGGCGTCGATCCTTGCCAGGTCGGCGGCACCGACATCGCACCTACCATTCGGGCGTGACCCAGGTTCGCAGCCATTGCCCCAAGACCGGCGCCGCCGCCAAGCCCCTTGGCCGCCGGAGCGAGGTCCCCGACAAACTTTGGCACGTCAGCGATTCCTTGGGTGGCGCCCGCAAGTCCGGCCGTGCCCATACCCGCGCCCTGGCTGACCTGCATGAGCGGGCCGATCAGCATGCTCGCCGGCATGGCGGCGAACTGGACCAACGATGACAGCGAAGACAGCGGCAGCGCCGCAGCTGCGGACTGCAGACCGGCAACTACGTCTGGCACCATCGCCGCCGTTCCGGCTACCAACGGACTCACCGCGGCAGAGGCCGACGTCGCCAGACCGCTCAACTGCGCACCAACGTTCGCCGCCAACCCGGCTAGGTCGGCCGGGGGCGCGGCAAACGGCGTCAAGCTCGCTGCCACCGCGGTGGCGCCACCGTGATAACCGACCATCACGGCCACATCCTGAGCCCACATCTCCACGTAGTCGAACTCGTTGGCAAAGATCGCCGGAGTGTTGAGCCCCAGAAAGTTTGTCGCAACCAGCGTCGCTAACGACACCCGATTGGCGGTCACCGTCGCTGGATGCACCGTCGCCGCCAACGCCGCTTCAAACGCGGACGCTGCCGCGCGAGCCTGCCCGGCTGCTGACTGCGCCTGCGACGCCGCCAGGCTCAGCCATCCCACGTACGGTGTCGCTGCAGCCGCCATCATCGCCGACGCCGGCCCGCCCCACGAACCTTCGGCCAGACTGGTGACCACCGACTCGAACGACGACGCCGACATCGCCAAATCTGCCGCCAGACCCTCCCATCCGGCCGCAGCCATATGCAGAGAACCAGACCCGGCTCCGGCGAAAATCCGCGCCGAGTTGATCTCCGGCGGCAGCCACGCAAAATCGAACATCATCGCATCTCCAAACCAGCCAGCCGAGTCAACGGCGCCTACACTTATTCATCGCGTTCGCTCTGAGGTAATCCAGCCCGCGGCCGGATTCCGTTGTGACCGCACACTCAAGTCGTCGACCACATGAGTGGCTCAACGGCGACGATGCGGCGGCTGCCCAGCGGGATCGGGCCCCGCTTCGGGATTGGGGCAGCACGCCGCATCGTCTTGAATGCGGCGGCTGCCCAGCGAGGTGGGAACCCGCTTCTCGGGTTGAGGCAGCACACCACATGGTCTTAGGAGAATCGCAGTAGCGTTCGTTCAGCATGCGACGCAGCTTCGCGGTCGCTCTTCGCTGGATCTTTCGTCAATCTTGAACACTGCTCGACCTTCGCGTTGTATTGGGTCTCACTTCACTCCGAAAATCCCGGCCTGGTTATCACCCTGGTTGAAAGCGCCAGCATCCCTGGTGCCCGAGTTTCCAATGCCTGAACTATTTGATCCTGACTGCCAGAAGCCAGAGCTGAATCCTGTCGATGCCGAGATTCCGATGCCGGAATTTCTGTGTCCTGAGTTGGCAATCCCGGTGTTGTCGTAGCCGGTGTTGAAGAAACCCGTTTGGCCATCGCCGGAATTCCCGAAGCCCGAACTGTCGTCGCCGACATTTTGAAATCCGGATGACCCGTGGCCAGCGTTGTTGAACCCTGAGCTACCGGCGCCGGTGCCGAAGCCTGACGAGTTAACCCCAGCCGGCGTCACGTTGCTACCCATGCCAGTATTCAGGTTGCCCGAGTTGAACATGCCGGTATTGGTGTGGCCGGCGTTCCCAAAGCCGGTGTTTACGTCGCCCGAGTTGAAGAATCCGGTGTTGGTCCCGCTGGTAAACGTTGCGCCGCCCGAATTGAAGCCGCCGGTGTTGTCAAGTCCTGCATTGCCCAGCCCAAGATTGCCCGAACCCGAGTTCCCGAAACCCATGTTGTGGCTACCAGAATTGCCGAAGCCGGTGTTCAATTCGCCGGAGTTGCCGAAACCAGTGTTAATCCCGCCGGCATTCCAGGAGCCAGTGTTGAGTTCACCGCCGTTACCAAATCCGAAATTGCCGCTACCAGAGTTGAAAAATCCGAAATTCCCGTCGCCAGAGTTGAAAAACCCTACATTGTTATTGCCTGAGTTGCCGAAGCCGATGTTGTTGCTGCCGGAGTTGATCGGGCCAATCCCGACCTGGTTGTCGCCGGTAAGACCGAAGCCGATATTATTCGAACCACGATTCCCAAACCCGAAGTTGTTATCACCGATGTTTCCGAACCCGATGTTGGAGAAGCCGCGATTGCCGCTGCCGACATTATAAGAGCCGAGGTTTCCGTCACCGAAGTTGATACTGCCGATATTTCCGCCACCAAAATTACTGTTGCCGTCTAGGTTTCCGAATCCGAAGTTCCCACTGCCAAGGTTGCCACTGCCGAAGTTGAGCCTGCCCCGATTTCCCCAACCGGGATTGATATTCCCGACATTTCCACTACCCAGGTTGGCAAAACCGTAGTTGCCGCTGCCCAGGTTCAGATTTCCCAAGTTCCCACTGCCTGAGTTGAACGTGCCGATATTGCCGCTGCCCAGGTTGAACGAGCCGATATTTCCGCCGCCGAGATTCCAACTGCCCATATTCCCGAGGCCCGTATTGATGGCGAAGGACGGCTGAGCCAGCGCCGCAGCCGCGCCACCTGACACACTCGGAAGTCCGCTGGCGGTAAGGGCACTCGCGGCAATGCTCGTCACCTGGCCCAGCCCCGGCAAACTCGACAAACCTTGCGCTATTTCCCAGGCCGGCAGCGCAGCCGCCGCGACCGACGCCGCGCCGTGATAGCCCACCATGGCGGTGACGTCAGCAGCCCACATCTCCTCATATGTGGCTTCTACTGCCGCAATCGCCGGAGCGTTTTGTCCGAATATGTTCGAAAGCACTAGCTGCACAAAGCCAGTACGGTTGGCCGCCACGGCGAAAGGATGTACTGAGGCCGCGCGCGCGGCCTCAAACGCGTCGGCCACCGCTTTAGCCTGCGCAGACGCGCCCGCAGCCCGCGCTGCCGCCAAGCGCAACCACGCCGAGTAGGGCGCCGCCGCGTCCGTCATTGCCATCGCCGCCGAGCCCTGCCAAGCCTGACCGGTCAAGCCCGACGTCACGGACGTAAACGAGTCCGCCGCCGAAGCCAAGTCTGCAGCTAACCCATTCCAACCAACTGCCGCTTGCCACATAGGCTCCGAGCCGGCACCGGAATAGAGCCGCAGTGAGTTGATCTCCGGAGGTAAGACCGAGTAGTTCATCGCTGCCTTTCACTGATCGCCGGAGCGATGCTTCTGCCAGGTGCACAGTCACCGGCGCCGCCTGCCTCGCAGAGAAACTTCGACGTCGCCCTGCTAAGAACCTTAGCGAAGACATCCACAAAAATGAAGAATTCCTCATAACTGTGGTATGCCTCACATTGAACGCGATTCGAACCCCTGGGGACCACACACCGATGACCCAGCGGGCGGTAGACGACAGCACCGAAGCTGAGATGCGCCGCCTGGCCCAAGTCCGGCTGCTGATCATCGACGACTTCGCCCTGCTGGGGCCCATTACGCCGCAAGACCATTGCGGAAGTGGAGGCTCCGCGCTCCTCGCAGAGCTCGACGAAGCTGTACCACAGCTTGCCTAGCCGTTCGACGTTGAAAGCGTTGAAAGCCCATCACCCGGGCGCGCAGCAAGGTGGCCGGCGACGGTGCCTCAGCGGTGAGGCGCTTGTTGATCGAGGACAGGCGAGAGACCTCCGCCGCCGTTCCTATCGCAGCAGGACGGTGAAGCTGACGGCAGCCCGACCCGGGAGGTGGCGGGATCGGGTGGAAGCAGCCCTGACGACGCCGTGCGTGTCGGAACTGCCAGACGACGCGGGAGTGGCGAGCGTGGCGCAGAGGCATCCGCGAAGAACCGGCGTGCTTGCGCCCCTCACGGTAGCACCGGCTCTAACCTGGCCGATCTGAGCCCCAGGCGACGTGCCCCACCCCAGTGCGGGGCTGGGAACTCTCCCATGGGCCCCATCAACCAACGGGGAGGCCGTGGTGACGTGCTGCGGGGTGGCCAAGCTTCACCGTTGGGCGGCCGCCGATCCTGGCCGCCGGTTCGGACGGGTGGACTGTCGCCCGGATCGAGCGGGAAGTTGGGGTGCGGCGGTACCTACTGGACCCGCGGAAGTTGTTGAAGAGTAGTGAGTTTCGGGCCGCAAGACGCACACACGACGCGATCGCCGAGATTCACCTCTGCGGCACCAAGGGATATCGCCGAAGGCTCGATGCCGATATCGAGGCGTGCTTTGACCGCATCGAGGAGGGCGACGGCCGGATACCACGCCGGAGCCTCCGCAGCGGTCACGCAGATGTCGTCATGGCAGCAAACACTGCCGGGCCCACCAGAATCGGTCAGTCGATCGCCGCGCCTTTTCGGAGTTGGTGCCGCCGTTCCGGCGTACCCACACCTGGACGCCGGCAACAAAGGCGGCGGCGATCGGCAACGGCGACAACAGTCAACCGGTGCGGGCAGCATCCGACAACGCCGCCCTTGCCACCGTTCGCCCCGTCGCCGACTTGCCAGCCGCCATGCCCACCAGCGCAGCCGTTATGTTCGCAAACCCACGGTGGGCCGGCGCCTCGGGTACCGCCGGTGCATCAGCCGTCTGACCCCTTTCCGCCTACCTTGCCGAATGCGCCAAGTTCACCCGGGCCGGCGCTTCCGAAAGCGCTCAGCCCGCCCAGACCGCCCTTGCCGCCGAAGCCGCCAAGGCCGCCGAGGCCGCCCTTGGCCGCTATGGTGCCGGAGCCCGCATGACCGCCGTTACCGCCGTCACCGCCGTCGCCGCCGGTGCCGCCGGTGCCGCCCATGCCACCTGCCCCGTCGCTGCCAGCGTTGCCGAACACACCGCCCGCACCGCCCGCGCCACCGGCCGCGCCCGCTCCGCCGTCGCCGCCGTCACCGCCGAATCCGCCATTGCCGCCCAAGCCGCCATTGCCTCCCGGGTAACTCGTGCCGATGGTGGTGCCGATGCCGCCGTTGCCGCCGTTGCCGCCGTTGCCGCCGCTGGCGCCGTGCGCGCCATGCCCGCCGGAGCCGCCGGCGCCACCGAGTCCGCCGCCGCCGCCGTCTCCGAAGAGGATCCCGCCGCGACCGCCGGCGCCGCCGGCGCCACCAAGTCCGCCGGCGCCAGCGTTGTTGGCGGCGTTACCGCCGAGGCCGCCGTTTCCGCCGAGTCCGCCTGGCAGCGTCAGGCCCGAACCGACGTCTCCAGTGCCGCCCTGCCCGCCGGCGCCGCCGGGCGCGCCGGTGCCGCCGTTACCGCCATTGCCGCCGATCCCGGCAGCTGAAGGCGGAGCTTTTGAATCTATGTACGCCGTCGTGGTTCCGGCCGCTCCGCCCGTGCCGCCGACACCGCCGGGCGCGCCGACGCCGCCGTTGCCGCCGTTGCCGCCCGCGCCGCCTACTACTTCTCGCGGTGAGGTGCTGCCGTTGACGGCGGCGCCGCCGGTGCCGCCCTTGCCGCCGGGTGCGCCTGGACCGCCATTGCCACCGGCACCGCCATGCTGACCCACGGCCGCGTCGTCTTGGCCGCCGGTAACCGTGCCGCCGGTGCCACCGATGCCGCCGGCCTGTCCGTCAGCGCTGCCACTGGTGCCATCGCCCCCGGGTGTGCCGACGAAACCGTTGATGCCGTCGGTGCCGTCGGCGGCGGCAGCTACCGGTGACTTCCCGACGGGGTTGACGCCGTCGGCGCCGGTGCCGCCCACCCCGCCGGCTCCGCCCGACCCGCCGTGCCCAAACAACCCGCCCGCATCGCCCCCGGCGCCGCCGCGGCCGCCGGTGCCGCCTTGCCCGCCGATGGTGCTCGCTGCGATGCCCGTACCACCAGCTCCGCCGCCGCCGCCGGTGCCGTAAACCGCGCCACCGGTGCCACCGTTGCCGCCGTTACCGCCGGCCCCACCGGCCCCACCGGCGCCACCGTCGCCCCACAGCTTGGCGTAACCGCCATGACCACCACTTCCGCCGAAACCGGCCGTCCCGGCGATCCCGCCGGCACCGCCTGCCCCGCCGTTGCCGTACAACAAGCCCCCGGTCCCACCGTTGCCTCCGGCCGCACCGGTGCCACCGGTGCCACCTGCTCCACCGTTGCCGATCAATCCCGCCGCTCCGCCGGCACCGCCGGCCTTGCCGATTCCTCCGGAACCACCGCGACCACCATTGCCATAAAGCAGCCCGCCCGGCCCACCGGGCAGCCCCGATCCTGGCGGGGCGTCGATGCCGTCACCGATCAGCGGCAGCCCGAACAGCAGTTTGCCGGGTGCGTTGATGGCGCCGAGTACCTGCTGTTCGGTCATTTGTAATGGCGACGCACCGGAAGCTTCGGCGGCCGCGTACGAGGCGGAAGTCGTCGCCAGATGTTGCAAGAACTGATTGTGGTAGCTCGCGATCTGCGAACTCAGCGTTTGATAGTCCTGCCCATACCCGCCGAACAGCTCTGCGATGGCCGCGGACACCTCGTCGGCGCCTGCCGCGAGCAGCTCGGTCGTCTGCGCGGCCGCGGTCGCATTGGCGGCTGTAATCGTTGACCCGATACCGGCTACCTGCCCGGCGGCTGCACTGACGGCCTCCGGCGCCACGAGTAGGTACGACATGATGTGCCTCTTTCCTAGGGGACGTTCAGGAGGTATGCGATCACTCTAGACGTGATGTGACGGATTTGTCAGTAAAGAGGCAATCGTCATTTTTGAGGCCCGGCGCCACCTGCCCGTCTCCCAGACAGCCCTCGTTGACGGATTGACCGACCAGATCGCGTTCTGGCCGCGCTCGACAACAAGTCGGGCACCATCCGCACCCCGTATCGGGGGCACAAATTCGTACGAGACACGAGCTCCCAGGCCATGCCACTCTCAGCCCGCCCACCCCACGACCAGCGGCGCATTACCCCAGATCACTGGCACCGTCTAGGGACCGAAGTTGGGGGACGAACACGTAGCCGCCAGCCTGGCTGGCCCGCTACCCCGCCCGGGTTGTTGCCCACACCGCCGCTGTCGGTCGCGGTGTGGATGATCTCACCACCAACAGAAATCAGCATGCAATCAAACCGCGAATCTTGCCTGACGCTTTGCTCGTATATGACACTATCGTCATTAAACAAGGAAAGGTTCGGGTCTTGGTGATGGTGACCCGCGTGTGTGCTCGTGAGTCGCCTGCGCGATGCGCCATACCACGACCTGTCGCCTGCCCCGTGGCGTTTTATGGACGAAAGGCAATGACATGGCGTATCTAGTGGTGGCACCGGACCTGATCAGCGCGGCGGCCGGGGATCTGGCCGGCATCCGCTCGCTCGTGGAGGCCGCGAACGAGGGGGCAGTCGCCACCACAACAGACTTGCTGGCGGCCGGTGCCGATGAGGTGTCGGCGGCCGTCGCAGCTTGCTTCGGAGCTTATGGTCAGGCGTACCAATCCTTGAGCGCCCAGGCTGGGGCGTTTCATTCCCAGTTCGTGGCCGCGCTGCACGCTGGCGCCGGATCCTATGGGGCCGCCGAAGCCGCGGCTGCCTCACCGCTGCAGAGCTTGTTAGACGCGATCAATACGCCCATTCAAGCGGCGACCGGGCGCCCCTTGATCGGCGACGGCGCCAACGGGGCCCCGGGCACCGGAGCGGCCGGCGGTTCCGGCGGTTGGTTAGTCGGAAACGGTGGAGCGGGCGGGTCTGGTGTGCCCGGTGTCGGCGGGAAAGGCGGCGCCGGCGGGGCCGGCGGATTGATTGGCAACGGCGGGGCCGGTGGGGCCGGTGGGTCCTCGACAGTCGGCGCCGGCGGGAACGGCGGAGCCGGAGGTAACGCGGGACTCATCGGCGCGGGGGGTGCCGGCGGTGCCGGCGGACTCTCAACGGTTGCTGGTGCCAACGGCGGGTCGGGTGGCGCTGGCGGCAACGCAGGAGCGTTCTTCGGCGGGAGCGGTGCCCTCTTCGGCGCGGCGGGCGTCGGTGGCGCGGGCGGCGCCGGCGGGTCGGCAGGTTCTGGCGGCACCGGCGGCACCGGCGGCGCCGGCGGGGCCGGTGCACTTCTTGGCGCCGGCGGCACCGGCGGCGCGGGCGGGTGGGGCAACGGCGGGGACGGCGGTGCCGGTGGCGCCGGCGGCGTCGGTGGCCTGTTCGGCGCGGGCGGAGCTGGCGGTGCCGGCGGGTACGGACTGGGCGGCACCGGCGGTACCGGCGGTGCTGGCGGGGCCGGCGGCCTGTTCTCCGGGGGTGGGTTATTCGGCGCCGGTGGAGCCGGCGGCGCGGGGGGAACCGGCAGCCTCGGTGGGGCCGGCGGGGCCGGCGGCAACGCCGGCTTGCTCTCCTTCGGCGCCGCAGGCGGTGCGGGCGGCGCTGGTGGCGAAAGCACGCTCAATAGTGCGGGCGCGTCCGGCGGAGCCGGCGGGGCCGGCGGTGACGCAGGCCTACTCTTCGGTGCCGGTGGCAACGGCGGAGCCGGCGGGTTTGGAGTCTCCGGCGGCGGGACAGGAGGGACAGGGGGCAAAGCAGGTCTGGTGTTCGGTTCCGGCGGGGCCGGCGGAGCCGGCGGTGCTGCCACCGACGTGATCTTGGCCGCAACCGGCGGAGCCGGAGGGGCCGGCGGCGCAGCCGGCTTGATCGGCAACGGCGGAAACGGAGGCAACGGCGGCGCCAGCGCGGCGGCGAGTGGCGCTGGCGGGGCCGGGGGCACCGGTGGTAACGGCCTCCTGATCGGCAACGGTGGCAATGGCGGCAACGGCGGCAGCGGCGCCAATACCGGGGCGACTGGCACCGGCGGCGTCAGCGGGTTACTGCTGGGTCTTGACGGATCCAATGCCCCTGCCAGCACGTCGCCGCTGCACACCCTGCAGCAACAGATACTCAACGCGGTCAACGAGCCCGTACAGATAGTGACCGGGCGCCCCCTGATCGCCAACGGCGCCAACGGTGCCAACGCTGCTGCCGGGACCGGGTCCGACGGCGGAGCTGGAGGGTGGTTATTCGGTAACGGCGGCAACGGCGGTGCCGGGGCGGCCGGCCCAGACGGGTGGGCCGGCGGCGCCGGCGGCGCCGGTGGAATCCTCTTCGGGGCCGGTGGCGCGGGCGGGGCCGGAGGAGACAGCACCTCGGTCACGGGCGGAACAGGCGGGGCCGGTGGGGCCGGCGGCAACGCCTTCCTGAGCGGAGCCGGAGGTACTGGCGGCGCTGGCGGATACGGCCTTGCCGCCGGCGGCGACGGCGGAGCCGGCGGAAACGCCGGTGCACTCTTCGGCGCCGCCGGGGGTGGCGGCGCCGGCGGATTCAGCACCCTCAACGGCCCAACCGGTGGAGCCGGCGGTAACGGCGGGGCCGGCGGACTTTTCTCCAGCGGTGGGACCGGTGGGCGGGGGGGTCTGGGCGGCATCATCGCTGGGGCCGGCGGGGACGGCGGTGCGGGCGGCCTGTTCGCCAGCGGCGGAACGGGCGGTACCGGGGGCGCGTCCACCTCCGGTACTGGGGGCGCAGGCGGGGCCGGCGGGGCCGGCGGATTATTGAGTGCCGGCGGCTCCGGCGGTGCCGGCGGATTCGGCATCACCGGCGGCGCCGGTGGAGCGGGCGCCGAAGCCGGCATGCTCTCGCTGGGCGCCTCCGGTGGGGCTGGAGGCTCCGGCGGCGAGGGCGCTGGCACCGGTGGAGTCGGTGGTGCCGGCGGAGACGGCGGACTGCTGCTGGGTTACGGCGGTGCCGGCGGTGCCGGCGGATTCGGTCGCTTCGGCGGCGGGGCGGGAGGGACCGGCGGTGACGCCGGCAAACTCATGGGTGATGGTGGCGCCGGCGGCGCCGGGGGTGCCGGCGGCACCTTCACTGGTGCCACCGGCGGAGTCGGCGGTGCCGGGGGCAGGTCCGGGATGGTCGGCGACGGTGGCGCAGGCGGCGCCGGGGGGGCGAGTGCCGCCCCCAGCGGTACCGGCGGTGCCGGTGGCAAGGGCGGGGACGCTGCCCAGATCGGCAACGGCGGCAACGGCGGCAACGGCGGCACCGGGACAAGCGCGGGCAGCCCCGGCATCGGCGGCAACGGCGGGGAGCTGTTCGGTTCCGACGGCGACAGCGGTTCGTAGTCACCGCGCCCCCACCGCATACGCAGCAGTAGAGAGCCGCAAGAACTCTCAGCTATGCACTGAGCGGGAAACTGTGGCGGTTTGATCGGCTCGCGGCAAGTTCACCGTGCCGGTGACGAGTACGAGCGGATCCGCCGCTGGCGCAGGAAGCCGTTGTGTTGCGCCCGCGTGGTCGGCTACCTGTCGGGCAGCGTCGCCCTGACTTATCGCTCCCTGGTAGATCAACCTCGCAGCCGACAGCGGGCCCGTCACGGTTACCCGGCCAGACATGCGAATCTCCCTCAGAGTTGCTAACGAATGGCTCGCCAGAGTCGGTTTACCCAGCGTCTCCTCACCACTGTCTACTCGAGAGTTCGGACTACGCTCGCACGACGCGTCGAGGCAGGTGCTGGAAGTCCACGTGTTCCTCCGCCGATCGGCGAGGTTCTGGTGGCCGCCGTTCTGGACCGTGTTGCGCGGCGGCTTCGGGGCGTTTGCTTCGTTCCTGCCTGGCCTTGTTCATGCCGCGCCTTGTTCCTGCCAGGTTCGTCGGGCCGACAGACGCAACATCCACGAATACTTCATGCCCCGAAGTGAGCAAAACGTCTTAAAGTGCTCAGCAACAACGGGATTGGAGAACTGGGGCCCGTCGAACCGGCGAGCGGTCAGAGGCGGAAAGTCACCGACCGGTCAGCCGCGGCACGCTCGGCGAGCGAATCATGGAGCTTGCGCGGTCACCAAGTTCGACAATCAGAATTAAATGAAGTATTATTCGTTACTGATTAAATACTCAAATATGGGCCGTCCAGCGCTCTCCGTCGGCTTCAGCGGCGAAAAACGAGAAAGTGGGGAGTAACAGATGACTGGCCATCGGGTCGTCCTCATCACGGGCACGTCGTCGCAGCGGGGTTTGGGATATGCCACCAGCCGCGTACTGGCCTCCCGCGGCCACACGGTGTACGCAACGGTACGAGACATTCAAGAAGCGGCCGATGTCGCCGCCGGCGCGGGTCCGGGCCGTGTGGTCGTGCGAACGCTCGACCTTCTCGACCGGGCGGCCATGGCCCCCTTATTGGCCGAGATCATCGCGACCGAGGGTCGCATCGACGCGATAATCAACAACGCCGGCTACGGTGTCATCGGCGGTGTGGAGCAAGTCGAGCTGGACGTGGCCAAAGCGAGTTTCGAGACCAACGTCTGGGGAACCATGAGCCTGGTTCAAGAGGCGATGCCCCTGTTGCGACAGCAAGGTCACGGGCACCTGCTGTTGGTGTCGTCTTGCTTTGTCGCGGGACTTCCGACCGTTGCGATGGGCTATTACCTGGCCGCAAAGGCGGCGCTTGAAACGCTGTTCTACAGCTTGGCTGCAGAAGCGGCGCCGTTCGGCGTCAAGGTGACGTGTTTCCAACCGGGACCGATCATGACCGACTTGCGCCGGGTGTGGGGCGATCGTATTCCCCCCGGCGGTGACCCGCGGCCGCAGCTGGTCGACGACTTATACAACTACGTAACCACGGCCGCGCCCGCACTGCAGCAACCGGAAGAGGCTGCTACGGCGCTGGCCGACCTGATAAGACACGACCCCCCGCTGGCCGCGGCGTCCAGCCCGGACTCCACAGCATACGCGGCGCGAGCATTGCGTGATTCCAACCGCTTTGCCGAGTTCTCGCAACTTCTTGCGGCAACCAACAGCCAAGCGCCTAACACGGCGATGTGACTCCAATAGCCCAGTGCGACGCTTCGTTCCAGACAGCCTGCTGATCGTCGTTGTTGCGGCGATCGTGCTGGCGCTGCTGCTGCCGGCGCGAGGCGCCGTTGAAACCGCAGTCAACGCGATGACACGGGCGGCAATCGCGGCGCTGTTCCTTCTTTATGGATCGCGGATGTCGCCGCACAACGCGCGGCAGGGCCTGAGTCGATGGCGACTACACGCCTCGATCCTGGCGTGCACGTTCGTTCTGTTCCCGGCCCTTGCGATCACAGTTAGACTGCTCGTTGCGCCGATCGTGTCAGGTCCGGTGTGCGTCGGACTGGTCTTTCTGGCTGTGGTTCCCTCGACAACTTTGTCTTCGATCGCATTCACCTCGATTGCGCGCGGCAGCGTCGGGGACGCAGTCATCGGCGCGTCGGCGTCGAATCTGTTGGGAATTGTCCTGACGCCCTTGTTGTCGTTCCTGTTGATACACAACAGTATCCACGCGCGACTGGACGGCACGGTCGCAGCCGAGATCGCGCTGCAACTGCTGCTCCCATACCTGCTCGGCCTGCTATTGCGGCCCCTGCTCGCACCACGGCTGGCACGCCACGGCAAGCAGGTCACCTTCCTGGAACGCACGGCGCTCGCACTCGTCGTCTACGCGGCGTTCATTACCGGCATCGAAGCACAGACGGCACGGTCCTCGGCCCTTGTCGTGGTTGCCCTTTGCTGTACAGCGTTATTCACCGCGATGCTCGGTTTGACCAAGGGCCTAGGCGCGGCCCTCAAATTGGCGCGCGATGAGCGAATTGTATTGGTGTTCTGTGGAACCCAAAAGAGCATGGCGACCGGGTTGCCGTTGGCGCTGGTCTTGTTTCACGGGCCGCAGATCGGGCTGACACTGCTGCCGCTCGTAGTCTATTACCAGCTGCAGATCGTGGCTGGCAGCCGAAACGCCGCGCGTTATGCCCGCCACCGGACCATTGCGGACAGCAGCGCTGCTGTTTGAGGACAACCCACAAGCCCGCAAGGTCACCTGCGTAGCAGCCGTCCGTCATCTCTAGCGGGTGCGGGATCGGCGAACGTTCACCTGTTGCGCGGCCGGGCAACGCGGTGATACCCAATGACACCAGTCGGTCCCCGACACAGCGAAGCACCCCCGACGCGGCGCCGCAGGCCGGGGCTATCGGCCGCCAGCGGTCTCGCGTTTGACTGCTTCAACTGTATAGGTCAACGGAATCCGGTCACGATCTCTTGCGAGGATGAATTCGCCGTCGAAGTCCGGACTAGGGATCATCGCATCCCCCAACGGATTCCACGGAACTTCGCGATGTTCTTCAAGGGCAGTGACCACCAGTCCGGCGTCGATGAGAGCGGTGAAGATCTCGCCGAGCCCATGGTTGAAGTGGATGATCTGGGGTGAGGCGACACTCCCGGTCCCGGCGTAGGTGTCTTGCTCGATGAAAAGCGTTCCCTCAGTTTCAAAGTACGGGTATTCGATGACCAATAGCCCGTCGGGCCGTGGATCGCTCAGCGACCACAAGACCGGATGGCCTTCCCGCATGCACAGTCGCCCGCCCGGCCGGAGCAGGCTGGCCACAACATCGGCCCAGCGGCGGACGCAGGGAATCCAGCACAGCGCGCCTATGCCGGTGTAGACAAGATCGAAACCATCAGCGCCGAGTGCGTGTACCGCGTCATAGACGTCGGCCTCGACGAATCCGATATCAGCCCGAGCACGCACAGCCAGTTCCCGGGCGGCACGCAGCGCGGCCGGGGAAAAATCCAGACCCACCGTCGATCGTGGCCCCAGCCGCGACAACGAGACCGTATCGGTGCCGATGTGACACTGCAGATGCACGACATCGAGCCCGTCGAGCTGACCCAGCCTCGGCAGGTCGTAGCGCACTTCCGCAGACAAGAACCCGGGATCGTCGAAGCTGCCGACGTCGTACCCTTCGGGACCGGTGTGCAGCGGCACGCGTGACTCCCAATTCGCCAGATTGAGGTCGCGCCAATCGGCACGCGCCGGCCGTTGCCTCACCAGACCCTCACGAAAGGATTCCGTGAGCATCGCTTCGCAATCCCATTCGTACCCGCCGGCGAGCGGCTCTCATACTGCGTGGTCATGTGGCGGGTCCGGTCATGCCGCCGCGACCCAGGTCGATGGCTGGTGTGCTGCCCGCGGCGAACTTGATTATCAAAGTGCAGTCATGTCAACTCGGCGAATCCTCGCGATGCCGGCAGCCGTACTGCCGCCAGTAACTGACTCAGTGCGTCAACGACCAGTGGCATGGAACATATTCTGCGGGCTTCATCGACTGACATCCCGAACATCTTGAGCAGGTCTTCAGCGATCTGGTCGGTCGATTGGGCCGCGTCACGACCTGGTTCGGCATGTAACAGTTCACCCAAGCCCAGCAGCATGCCGGCGGCGACGACCATCGCCAGGTGTGGGTCTGCCACCGCAAGACGGTCGGCGGCAGCCGCGGCGGCAATGTCGCGCAACGCGCGGGGCGCCAGCCCACGGTCGGCGGAGAGCAAACCCAAGCCGTAGTTGAGGAAGATGCGGCTTTCCGGCTGGCGGAACATCCGCCCAGTCAGCCGGAAGCTGAAAGCAAACCTTTCCGCCGGATCATCGATCGATGCCGTCAGCGAGTCGAGCAACGCCCCGTGAGTATCGAGGATGTCGTTCATTGCCGCTGCGAAGAGCTCGTCTTTGGTGTCGAAATGAATGTAGAACGAGCCGACTCCAACATCGGCCGCCCGACTGATGTCTTGAATCGACACGCTGAGCGTTCCCGCGGCTATGAAGTGTTGGGCAGCGGCAATCAAGGCCGCGCGGGTGCGCTGCGTACGTCGTCTTAGGCGGTTTGGCGGGTGGTACAGGTCAGCCACAGCTCAGCCCCCTATCGCTTGACGGGATCACTGGGAATCAGACTACCCGAAATAGTGAATAAATCTTCACAAACCCTTGACTGACTTAATGTTCGTAAGTGAATATATCGTCAGTATCTAACAGTTGGGAGACCGCCCATGTCACACACCATCGCAGCACGCCCCCGACCCAGGCTGCACGGCCCCCGACCCGGCGAGCACCCTGGACGCGCCGCCAACCCTGTCATCAAAGTGCACGACATCGCTTGGCTGGAGTTCGAGAAACCCGACCTCGAACGCACCGAGGCCTTCGCCACCGCCTTCGGACTTACCGTGGCCACCCGCCTGCCCGACACCCTCGTCCTGCGCGCCAGCAACCCCGGCCCCGCCTGCCTGGTCATCCGACGCGGTCACCAATCATGCCTGCGCGCCGTTGCATTCACCGCCGAGGACGACGCCGACCTGATAACACTGGCCCGCGCCACAGGACGCTGGATGCACCGCCTACCCGAGCACCTCGGCGGCCTAGCCGTCGACCTCACCGACCCCAACGGACTGACCGTACGCGTCGCCGCCGCCACCCGCACCCTCCACGCCCTACCCACACCCACCCCCCACACCCCCAACGCCGCCCACCTTGCCCCCCGCATCAACACCACTCACCGCCCCCCACAACAACCCGCCGCCATCCAACGACTCGGCCACCTCGCCCTCCACACCACCACCCACCACAGCACCCTCACCTGGTACCTCAACACCCTGGGCATGATCGTCAGCGACTTCCTCTACCCCCCCGACCATCGCCAAAACGGACCCACCACCAGCTTCCTACGCTGCGACCGCGGCATGACCCCCACCGACCACCACACCCTGACCCTCACCCAAGCACCCACCAACACCTACCACCACTCCGCCTACCACGTCAGCGACCTCGACACCATCGCCACCGGCGGCCAACACCTCACCGAACACGGCTACCAACACGCCTGGGGAATCGGCCGCCACCTGCACGGCAGCCACCTCTTCAACTACTGGCGCGACCCCGACGGACTACTCCTCGAACACATCGCCGACCAAGACATGTTCGACTGCTCCCTAGAGCCCACCTGGACACCCTCCGCCACCCCCACCCCCACCCAATGGGGCCCCCCACCCACCAAGAACTACACCACCACCAACCGCAAATCCCTGCCCCGCCAAGCACTCTCAGCCATCATCACACCACGAACCACCAACCGCCCCCACCACGCAACGAGACCCACCACCCCATGACAACCACCAACGGGCCCCACCACCATTCAACGATCGCCAGCACCAACTTCCTACGTAACGGCGCCACCTCCAAACCTGCGACGACGCCGATCGCCCACTAACGGACCCCAGCCTCACTTCGGCACTCTTGAAGGAGCCGCTCATGCTAGATCGCCCTAACCTGAAAACACTGACCTCGGGACAGCCGATTGTTCACGCAACGGACAAACTCGTCTCGACGATCACGGCAGCGCGACACTGGCTGCTGGGCGTCCTGACAGTACCGAGCGCGGCGCTGGATGGTGAGACCCTAGCCACCGGAACCGAGCCGGTTGGGCTTTCAAAGTCGATCGAGGTCACGCCCCGCGGAGCGACCCTGGCCGGCAACGCGGCGACTGCCGATTCAACATCTGAGGTGCTGTCATTACTCGCAGCCGTGCAGCACACGGCAGAGCTCGTCGAGCGCCACGAGGTGGTAGTCGACCTGACGCCAACGGCACTTGAGTACCTTGATGCGGCCAACGACACGGTCGTAGACGTGTGCGAAGTGGCGCGTGACGCCTGGTGCTACGCCCACGGCGTGGAGCTGCTGGGCACTACCACCGTGGTGCGGCGCGACCAGAAGGGCGGCAACCCCACACAGCTGGGTATCAGCTGGGAGGTGCCGGTCGGCAACGCCGTCATCATTCCGGATCATGGTATTCCCGGGATGCTTGACAGTTGGACGTGGAATGAGCGCGTGCATTTCTGGCGGCAGCTGTTCGGGCGCTGGCCGAGTGGCCGCCGAGGCCGATTGATCGCGGCGGCCCAGGACGGCCTGGCCAGCGTGACCGAAATCAACCCATCCGGGCCGTACGGCGTCAGCCGCGACCAGCGCGCTACAAGCGATCCGTTGGAGCAGCTTGCGGAGCACAACGCGGCGCGCCTGCGTTCGTTCGATCCACCGGCAATGCGACGCCGCCACCAATTGGATGGGCCACGAGAATGCGACGACTCGACGCCGCGGAATTCACCGTGAAATTGGTCGACAGATCAACCCGGCACTTCACCGGTAGCCCCTAATGGGAGTCGATCAGCGTGTCCTTGACGGGATCTAGCTACATCGCGTGACGTCCAAGGCAGATCTCGCTGTCGCAGACAAGATCAATCCACCTAGTGCCGCCGACGATGAGACAGGCACAGCGAAAGGGCCGCCGCAACAACGGATATAGCCGGCGATTGCCGCACGGACCTACCCAATTGGTAACCAAAACACCCATCCGCGCGATCAAAACATCAGCTCAAGGAGCTACACAACGCCCCGGCAACCAATCTCAGCCCGACTTGCCCGGGTCGCCGTCGGCGCCGGCCGCACCGAAACCACCCGCATTGCCATCTTTCCCCGCGGTGGGCCCCCCTCCGCCATGTCCACCCGCACCGCCGATACCGCCCGCACCACCGTGACCACCCGCACCGCCTGCGCCCGTGTCGCCTGAGTGGCCAATCATCCCGCCGGCACCACCTGCGCCGCCGACGCCGCCGTTGCCGCCAGTGCCGCCGGCACCCCCGCTGCCACCGTCGCCGCCGTCGCCGCCGACCGCGGCGTCCGTACCGACACCACCGCCCTTCGCGCCATCGCCGCCGCCGCCCCCAGCGCCGCCCGCAGCGCCGACGCCGCCGGCACCTCCGGTACCCCCGGCACCGCCGGCGCCGCCGTCACCAATCAGAAAACCACCATGGCCACCGTTACCTCCATTGCCCCCGACTCCGCCGGAGCCCGCGGTATTTGCACCTGCGCCGCCATTTCCGCCGTTGCCGCCGTCACCGCCGGGGCCCGCGCTTCCGCCGGTGACGCCGAGACCGCCGTCGCCGCCCCGCCCGCCCACGGCGCCAGTGCCGCCGTGGCCCCCGTTACCGCCGTTACCACCGCTCCCGATGCCCTTGACCGAGACGCCGATGCCGCCGTCGCCGCCTCCACCTCCTGGAGCGCCGGCACCGCCGTCGCCGCCGTTGCCGCCGTTGCCGCCCCACGCGTTGCCCCCGTTGCCGAAACCATTACCGGCTGTCCCGCCGCTGCCTCCTGGCGCGCCGTGCCCGCCATCTCCCCCGTTGCCCCCGCCACCACCCGTGACGGTGCCCGAAACGTCATAACCGTCGCCCCCGCCTCCGCCATTACCGCCGGCCCGGCCGCTGACAAGGGTGGCACCTCCACCTCTACCCCCGGGCTCGCCGCTACCGGTGGCGTTCGTTGCTCCGGCATCGCCATCAAACGCAGAGCTAGTCGTCTTTTCTCCGGGATTGACCCCCGCCGCACCGGTGGCGCCGAGCCCGCCGGCACCACCGCGACCGCCGTCACCGAACACCCCGGCGTTGCCGCCGTTGCCGCCGTTGCCGGCAGTCGAGCCAGTACCCGCGGCCCCGCCAGCCCCGCCCGCCCCGCCATCGCCGCAGAACGACGCGCTGCCGCCGTCGCCGCCGACTCCACCACCCCCGTTGACGGCGCCGATCCCGCCGCTGCCGCCCGTTCCACCAGCTCCGTAAAGCAGTCCACCCGCTCCGCCTCGGCCTCCGGCTCCCCCGTGGCCGATCGGTCCCGCGGCACCGCCGGCCCCGCCCGCTCCGCCAGCGCCGATCTATCCCGCGGCCCCGCCGGCCCCGCCGTCCTGGCCTACGCCTCCGGATCCGCCATTGCCGCCGCGGCCGTACCACAATCCACCGGCTCCGCCGTCCTGACCAGTACCGGCGTACCGTCGACACCGTCGCCGATCAGCGGGCGGCCCAGCAGCGTTTGGGCGGGCGAGTTGAGGGCGTTGAGGACGTCCTGTTCGAACGTCTTCAGCGACGAGGCAATCGCGACGTCGGCGGTACCATACTCGTCCGCAGCAACGGCCACGGCTGCCACCAAATCGTTGTGGAACGCGACTGCTTGCGAGGTGGCCGCCTGGAACGCTGTGCCGTAGGCGCTGAACAGCGTCGAGATCTGCGTTGACACACGTCGGCGGCCGCAGCCATCACGGCGGTGGTTGGCATGCTGGCCACGACACTGGCTTTGACGACTGCGGAGCCGATGTCGGCGAGGTCGGCTGCTGCACAAGACATCGACTCCGGGGTCGCTATGACAAACGACATTTGTTTCCTTTGCGTTTCACGTTTGCGGTCAGCGTCCGGGTTAACCGGCAGCTACGGGAATTCGAGGCCGTTCAAAAACCCGGACAAGCGAGATCCATAATTCAAGAAGCCGGAGATAGCGGCTTCGTTGAGAATGCCAAGGGCGCTCGTATTGCCAACGCCGGATACGAAGTTGCCGAAGTTCTCCCAGCCGGACCCGTTCATACCAGCGTTTGCCATACCCGACAGGTCCGGACCCATTGAGTTTAAAAGGCCAGAGCTCTGCGTGAAGGCGTTTCCGAAGCCCGAAACAGCACCGTTAGCCTGGTTGAGGATGCCCGAGGCTCCGCCCGTCCCAGAATTGAAGAAACCCGACGACGGCGACGTGCTCGAATTGAAGAATCCCGGGCTTTGTTGCCAGCCGAAGCCTAACGAGTAGGGCCCAAGCACACCGCTGTCGGCTATATTACTGTGCTGCGAGATGCTCGTGTTGATCGCGGTCTGCGGGTTGAGAACGCTTGTTTCGAGCGAAAATGGACCCAAGTACTGAGTAGTGACATGGACCGGAATTGTGACCCACTGCACGCAACCGATGCCCGGAATGTAAAGCACACAGGTCGTGAACTCAAGACTAATGTCTATCGGAAACTCATCGATGGTCAGAACGTCTTGGGTGACGGCGTTGATGCCGCCGTTAATCGGTATTTCGATGTCAGAGCTGAGCTCATAGCTGGTTGAGATTGCCGGAATGGTGCTGGTATATCCGAAGCTGCCCAGCCCCTGGTAGTCTCCACGCCAGAGGAACCCATTGCTGTAATTGCCGAAAATAAAGGCGCCGGTGTTGACGTTGCCGGAGTTAGCAACGCCCGTGTTGGAGTTGCCGGTGTTGAAATAACCAGTATTGTACCGCCCTGGATTGAAGTCCCCGGTGTTATAGGAGCCCGGATTGAAGCTGCCGGTATTTGTGTTGCCGGCATTGTAGAAGCCGGTGTTGAAGTCGCCCGGATTGCCGATCCCGGTGTTGACCAGTCCGGAATTGAAGAATCCCGAATTGACGCTGCCGGCGTTACCGAAACCCGTATTGTAGCTGCCGGAATTTCCGACTCCCCAGTTCCCGGTGCCCGAGTTGAAGAAGCCGAAGTTACCGGTGCCCGAGTTGAATAGACCAATGTTGCCGCTACCTGAATTCCACCCGCCGAATCCAGTCAGCGCGTTGCCGTTGAGCCCGATGCCGATGCTTCCGTCACCGGTGTTGCCGAAGCCGACGTTGTTGTTCCCGGTGTTACCAAAGCCGATATTGAAATTGCCGGTGTTGCCGAAACCGAGGTTCTGTACGGCGGCCGTCAGCAATGGTCCAGAATTACCGAATCCCCAGTTGCCGCTTCCAATGTTTCCGCTACCGAGGTTGTAGCTGCCGCGGTTGCCCGCTCCGATGTTGAGGTGACCGATATTCCCGTTGCCCAGGTTGTAGTCGCCGACGTTTCCGCTACCGAGGTTGGCAGCGCCCAGGTCGGCGCTGCCCAGGTTCCAGGACCCGAGGTCAGCAAGCCCAATGTTGATACTCACGCCGGTAGGGCCATTCCTCATCCACCCGGCAAGGTCGGCGCCGATGTTGCCGAAGCCCGACACGTTCCCGGGCGATGCGGTACTGGTGTTGAGCCAGCCAGACACGGTCTCGCCGAAATTCGCCAGACCGGATAGCCGCGACCCATAGTTTTGGAATCCAGAGTTGCCGACGTCAACAGTGGCGACGTTGAACAAGCCGGAATTGTTGGCGCCGGCGTTGAGGAAACCCGATGTAGTGCCCTGCCCCCAGTTGAGGAAGCCCGAGGATGGACCTGACGTGGAATTCAACAGGCCCGGCGCCGCTTGCAAGTCGAGGAGCGGAATGTAGACCGGGCCGATACCGGCGTTGCCCCCGATGTGTATCCCA
Organism: Mycobacterium gordonae; assembly: GCF_017086405.1. Classification (NCBI taxonomy): domain Bacteria; kingdom Bacillati; phylum Actinomycetota; class Actinomycetes; order Mycobacteriales; family Mycobacteriaceae; genus Mycobacterium; species Mycobacterium camsae. The sequence goes on along the minus strand of NZ_CP070973.1, from coordinate 2,354,594 downwards.
CTGGACCCGTCCGACGCGCCGAGGTTGATGTCGATAGCCGGCTGGGTGCCGAAGCTTATGGTGATCGGAGTTGTGTTGGGCGCTGAGCTGTCGCCGCCATGGATATAAATGGGGCCGACAGGAGCCGAGACCTGTCCGCTGAGTACCGTGAAATCGAGAATGCCACCGCTCGGTATCTGAGGAATGGTTATCGCCGGAATATCCACATCCGTAATGGTTCCGGTGATCGGGATGTTGATCGGTGCGTCCAAGGTGAAGAACGCGTTTATCTTATCGACAACGATCGTGTAATTTGCCGACAGCAAGCCGTGCCTGTTCGCGCGCCAGAGGACGCCGTTGTTCATGTTGCCGGCGATGAATGCTCCGGTGTTGATGTTGCCTGAATTTGCGAAGCCGGTGTTGTAGTCGCCGGTGTTGAACAGGCCGGTGTTGTAGTCGCCTGGGTTGACGTTGCCGGTGTTCGTGTCACCGGTGTTGTAGCTGCCGGTGTTGTAGCTGCCGGGGTTAGCGAGGCCGGTGTTGACGTTGCCGGCGTTGAACAGGCCCGTGTTGTGGTTGCCCGGGTTGGCGATGCCGGTGTTGCCGCTACCGGGATTCCACCACCCCCAGTTAGCGCTGCCGGTGTTCGCGATGCCGATGTTGCTGATGCCGGGGTTGCCCAGCCCGGCGTTGCCCTGGCCAGAGTTGAAGAAACCCACATTGTTGCTGCCCGAATTGAACAGTCCGATGTTGCCGGTACCGGAGTTGAAGAGCCCGATGTTGGCGCTGCCCGAGTTCAGGGCGCCGAACCCGACCTGATTGTCGCCGGTGAGCCCGATGCCGTAGTTGTTGCTGCCGGTATTGGCGAAGCCGATATTGTTGCTCCCGGTATTGCCAAGCCCCTGGTTGTAGTTGCCCGCGTTGGCAAACCCCTGGTTGTTGTTGCCCAGGTTCGCCAGCCCGATGTTGTAGTCGCCCAGGTTCGCCGTGCCGAGGTTGTAGATACCGTGATTCCCGGGTCCGACATTGAAACCACCGATGTTCCCCACACCCAGGTTGTAGTCACCGATGCTTCCGGCGCCCGTGTTGAGGCTTCCGATGTTGCCGAAGCCGAAATTGCTGTTTCCGAGGTTTGCGCTGCCGATGTTGTAGATGCCGTGGTTTCCGCTGCCGACATTAAGGCTGCCGAGGTCTGCCACGCCGAGGTTGATAATTGTTCCGTTCGTTCCATTCAGGACTCCGGCCAAGCCGGTTCCGATGTTGTTCAGGCCCGAGACACCACCGGCCGTGGCCAAACCGGCGGTACTGGTATTGCCGAGACCTGACACGGTGTTGCCCAGGTTCGCCCATCCTGACTGCAGCGCGCCGAAGTTCTGGATGCCCGAACTGCCCCGCACGCCTGGCAAACCGGTATTGACGAGGCCCGAGTTGTGGCCATCAATGTTCCCGAAGCCAGATGCCGCGCCGGTACCGGAGTTGAAGAAGCCCGATGAGGCAGCGGTGGTCGAATTTCCAAATCCCGGAGCCGCCGGAATATCGAGCAGGACGATATTGGTCGGACCAATTCCGCTTCTGATCGCGATCGGTATCGACGTATCTGCGCCACCGATAGTCACATCGATGAGTGGCAGTTTACCGGTGACGTTGGGAATACTGATCGGTCCGATAGTGAAGTCGGTGATACCCGCGGCGTTGATCTCCACCGCCGGGATCGTGAAGCCGTTCACCCCCAGTTGACCAAGGTCCGCGCGAATAGGGATGTTAACTGGAATGTTCATGTCGAGATTAAGCAAGGGGAATTCAGGAATAGAGATGGCAAGATGCGCACCCCACAGGCCTTGATAGTCGCCGCGCCAGAGGACGCCGTTGTTCATGTTGCCGGCGATGAATGCTCCGGTGTTGATGTTGCCTGAATTTGCGAAGCCGGTGTTGTAGTCGCCGGTGTTGAACAGGCCGGTGTTGTAGTCGCCTGGGTTGACGTTGCCGGTGTTCGTGTCACCGGTGTTGTAGCTGCCGGTGTTGTAGCTGCCGGGGTTAGCGAGGCCGGTGTTGACGTTGCCGGCGTTGAACAGGCCCGTGTTGTGGTTGCCCGGGTTGGCGATGCCGGTGTTGCCGCTACCGGGATTCCACCACCCCCAGTTAGCGCTGCCGGTGTTCGCGATGCCGATGTTGCTGATGCCGGGGTTGCCCAGCCCGGCGTTGCCCTGGCCAGAGTTGAAGAAACCCACATTGTTGCTGCCCGAATTGAACAGTCCGATGTTGCCGGTACCGGAGTTGAAGAGCCCGATGTTGGCGCTGCCCGAGTTCAGGGCGCCGAACCCGACCTGATTGTCGCCGGTGAGCCCGATGCCGTAGTTGTTGCTGCCGGTATTGGCGAAGCCGATATTGTTGCTCCCGGTATTGCCAAGCCCCTGGTTGTAGTTGCCCGCGTTGGCAAACCCCTGGTTGTTGTTGCCCAGGTTCGCCAGCCCGATGTTGTAGTCGCCCAGGTTCGCCGTGCCGAGGTTGTAGATACCGTGATTCCCGGGTCCGACATTGAAACCACCGATGTTCCCCACACCCAGGTTGTAATCACCAACGTTCCCAAGACCGACATTGTTACCGCCGATGTTGCCGTTGCCCAAGTTCCCCAAGCCGACGTTCGCGAGACCCAGGTTCGTCACCAGCGAGCTGGTGGCAACCCCTGACATGTCTACGCCCACATTGGCCAATCCTGAAATAACTGCGGGCGATGCGAAGGGCGACAGGCTGCTACTGGCATTGAGAAAACCGGAAATAGTATTCCCGCTATTGAATGCACCGGACAACATCGCGCCGACATTCTTGTAGCCTGAAAGCCCCGAGCTACCACCACTGAGATTCAGCACACCTGAACTATTGAACCCGTTATTGCCAAATCCCGACACCGTACCCGGTCCGGTATTAAAGAAACCAGACGATGGAGTAGTGCTGCTGTTTCCGAAGCCCGGGGCAGCCGGAATATTGACGATCGGAATCTGGACCGGAAGCAAACTCCCAGCGCCGACAATATCAACCAGCGGTCCCGGCCCCCTCCCGATCTGAAGCGACACATCGGGCATAGTGATGTCAATGTTCGGAATATTGATGGAGTTAACGCGCACCGCTCTCGCCGAAATATCGTCAAAGAACGTCCACTCGATGTTAACCGCAGGAATCTGGAATGCATGGATGCCGAGAACACCCAAGGTTCCGGTGACGGGTACGTCGAAGTAGATCGGGATATGAAGGTGCACCGGGATCGCGGAGTCCGGAATCGTCTCCTCAATGCTTATGCCCCATAAGCCCTGACCGTCACCCCTCCATAGCACGCCATTGCTGTAATTGCCCGAAATGAACGCGCCGGTGTCGACATTGCCTGAGTTGGCGAATCCGGTGTTGAAGTACCCGGTGTTCAGATAGCCGGTGTTGTAGGAACCCGGATTAAACCCGGCCGTGTTGACGTCGCCCGCGTTGAAGCTGCCGGTGTTGTAATTACCGGTGTTGCCGATACCCGTGTTGACCCTACCGGGGTTCAGCAATCCAGTATTGACAGCGCCGGCGTTGAAAAAGCCCGTGTTGGTACTCCCGGTATTACCAATGCCGAAGTTATCGACTCCGGAGTTGCCGATGCCGACGTTGCCGGAACCTGCGTTGAACAGCCCGATATTGTTACTGCCCGAGTTGAATAGTCCCAAGTTGCCGACGCCCGAGTTCAGGGCTCCTAATCCGAACTGATTGTCACCACTGAGGCCGATCCCGAAATTGTTGCTGCCGCTGTTACCGAAGCCGATATTATTGCTACCAGTATTAGCTAAGCCCTGGTTGTAGTTCCCGGCATTCGCGACGCCCTGGTTGAAGCTGCCTTGGTTCGCCAGGCCGATATTGAAATCACCCAGATTTGACAGCCCAAAGTTGTATATACCGTGGTTTCCGGATCCTACGCTATATGTGCCGATATTGCTGTCGCCGACATTGTAGCTACCGATATTTCCAAGACCGTAACTGCCGTTGCCGACATTGCCGAAGCCGAGGTTGTCACGACCGACATTCGCCAGCCCCACGTTGAACGCCGAGGTGCCCGACTGGTCGTCGACGAAGAATCCGGCCAGGTTGCTGCCAGTATTCGATATGCCCGAGACCATGGCGGGGGTGTCGGTACCGGTATTGAACAACCCGGATACCGTGGTACCCAAGTTCGCGAAGCCCGACGCCAGCGAGGCCGAGTTTCTCAGTCCCGAGGTCCCCCCTGCCGCGACATTTTGGAAGCCCGATACGTACGCTCCGAAGTTCGCGATCCCGGATACATTTCCGGAACCGTTGTTGAAAAATCCCGAAGAAGCCGACGTCGTCGAGTTGAAGAAGCCGGTAGACTCCGGAATATTAATCAACGTCCAGTCGACGGGCCCAATGCTTGCCGTCGCAGGAATCTTTATCGTGGTGGATCCGTCGGTCGCGCCGATATTGCCCGAGAATTGCGGGCCACTCACCGTGAGCGGTGACATGGTGACGGATTCGATAAATCCCGAGGCAAAAGGTATTGGACCGATAGGCGTGGTGAAACCGAAGTGCAGATCGTCAAGAGTAATACCGCTGTAGACGGTGTCCGTGAAGCCGGCATTGATGGGGATGTTGAGTGGCAGGTCGATGTCGAGATGTGCGGGTATCTCCGGGATGTGAATGGCATAATGAGCACCGAGCAGCCCCTGATTGTTGCCGCGCCATAAGAACCCATTGCTCATGTCCCCGGTGATGAAGGCGCCCGTGTCGATATCGCCCTGGTTAGCAAAGCCCGTGCTGGCGTTTCCCACGTTATACCAGCCGGTATTGAGATCGCCCCGGTTAGCAATCCCGGTGTTTGTGTTGCCGGCGTTGTAGGATCCAGTGTTGAAGTTGCCTGCGTTCGCGATACCGGTGTTGACGTTGCCGGAATTGAATAGGCCGGTGTTTGTGCTACTGGTGTTCAAGAGTCCTGTGTTTGTGCTACCGGAGTTGCCGATTCCAAAAGAACCATTGCCAGAATTGAATAGTCCGACGTTATTTGTGCCGGAGTTGAAGAGTCCAATATTTCCGGAGCCAGAGTTCAACCCGCCGATACCGACTTGATTGTTGCCGGTGAGTCCGATGCCGTAATTGTTATAGCCGGTGTTGGCAAAGCCGATGTTGTTGCTACCGGTGTTGGCCACGCCTTGGTTGTAGTTTCCCGTGTTGGCGATTCCTTGGTTGGAGCTTCCCAAGTTCGCCGATCCGACATTGAAATTGCCTACGTTTGCCGGCCCGAAATTATAAAATCCATGGTTTGCTGATCCGATGTTGTAAATACCAAGATTCGCGCTACCCAGGTTGTAGCTACCAACATTTGCGCTACCTAGGTTGAGGCTGCCTAGATTTGCGCTGCCTAGATTGAGCTGGCCATCGTCGGCAACACCGAAATTGAAGGTTGTGCCGGTCGAGCTGCGGAACATGCCGGCCAGGTCGGTGCCCACATTTGCGAGACCCGACACGTTGGCCGACGAGAGCATGTCATGCGTGCTCGTGTTGTAGAAGCCCGAGACGTTGGTGCCTAGATTCGCCCACCCAGATTGCAATGAACCGAAGTTTTGAAACCCCGAAATTCCGATCGCGCTCGACATCCCGCTGTTCCATATGCCCGAACTGTCAGCGCCGAAGTTTCCGAAGCCGGAGCTGCGGCCCGCGCCAGAGTTGAAGAAGCCCGAGGATGGGCTGGTGGTCGAGTTTCCGAAGCCGGGCGCCGCTGGAATATCCAGGAACGTGATCGTGCGACTCTCCAGCGCACCGACCACGCTGATGGGTATGGTGACTGCTGGTCCGCCGACAGTAAGCATGACCGTAGGAGTAGTCAAAGTGGACGCGCCCAGAATGACGGGCCCGAAGTAGAACACGTCGTTCAGGTAGTAGTGCCTCTCAAAAATAGTCCCGGCCTGCGTAATCGGCACGGACATGCTGGGAAAGGTCATACCGACGTTTACTGGCACCGCCAGCTGTTGATTAACGGGCAGGTAGGGAGTCGTGTACGAGATGTTGATACTAATTTGTCCCTGATTGTCACCGGTGTGTAAGAGGCCGTTGTTTGAGTCTCCGGTGTTCAGCGCTCCGGTATTGATATCCCCTTGATTGAGTAATCCCGTGTTCATGCTGCCGGGGTTATAGCCGCCGGTATTGGTGCTGCCGATATTGAAGTTGCCGGTGTTCGTATTACCAGGGTTTGCTGCTCCGGTGTTGTAGCTGCCAGCATTAAGAGCGCCCGTGTTGAAGCTACCGGTGTTCGCTATGCCTGTGTTGTAGCTTCCCCCGTTGAGCGAGCCTGAGTTTCCGCTACCTGCGTTCTCGACACCCCAATTCAGCTGACCGGAATTCAAGAGACCAATGTTCCCCGTACCGGAGTTTCCGATTCCTACGTTTCCGGTTCCGGAGTTTAATATCCCAAAGTTTCCCGACCCAGAATTCAATATCCCGGTATTGGCGCTCCCGGAATTCGCCGCGCCGAACCCGAGCTGATTATCGCCGGTAAGTCCGATTCCGATGTTGTTGTTTCCGGTATTTCCGAGGCCGAGGTTGTTCTTTCCGGTGTTAGCCAATCCCCGGTTTGAGATCCCAGCATTTGCAAATCCGATATTTAGGCTGCCGAAGTTGCCGATTCCGATGTTGAAGTTGCCTAGATTGCCTGACCCGGCGTTGTTGCTGCCGATGTTTCCGCTGAGAAAGTTGTTGCTGCCGATGTTTCCGGTACCGAAGATGTTGTTGCTGCCGACGTTGCCGCTGCCGAAGATGTTGGCGCTGCCCACGTTGCCGCTTCCGAAGATGTTGGCGCTGCCGATGTTTCCGCTGCCCAGAAAGTTGTAGCTTCCGACGTTCGCGTTGGCGAGAATGTTGTTTGCACCGTCGTTCGCGAAGCCGAGGTTGAATGTCGATTCTCCGCCCTGGAAGAATCCCGATATATTGGTCCCGGTGTTGAAGCCACCGGAGACGTAGGCGACCGTGCCGGTGCCCCTGGTACTGGAATTGAAGAAGCCAGAAACGGTGTTGCCGGAGTTGTATACTCCCGAGCTCAACACACCTGCGTTGGCGAGCCCAGAGTTGCCGTCGGCCCCTGACGACGAGTTGAAGAATCCGGAATTGTTGACACCGGCGTTGAACATACCCGATTCAGTACCAACGCCACGGTTGAAGAAGCCCGACGAATGTTCGGTAGTCGAGTTGCCGTAGCCGGGACCATGTCCAAACAGCCAGCCTAGATTGTTGCCTCGCCATAGAATGCCGTTGCTCGAATTGCCGCTGATGAACGCCCCGGTGTTGATATTTCCCGAGTTCGCAAACCCGGTGTTATAATTTCCGGCGTTCAGCGCGCCTGTGTTGAACGTGCCTAAGTTCAGGTAGCCAGTATTACTGTTGCCCGGGTTGAAGCTGCCGGTGTTGTAATTGCCCGTATTGCTCGTCCCGGTGTTGGCCAGGCCTGCGTTGAAGAGGCCGGTGTTGGCGGTGCCCGAGTTGCCGATACCGGTGTTGTAGCCGTCTCCCGAATTGCCGATTCCCCAGTTGCCAGTCCCGGAGTTGGCGAACCCGATGTTACCGGTTCCGGAATTGAAGAACCCGATGTTGCCGGTTCCGGAGTTCCAACCACCGAACCCTGCTCCACCAGTGCCGATCAATCCGAGGCCGATGTTGTTATTTCCGGTGTTGCCGAATCCGATGTTGTTGTCACCGGTGTTGCCGAACCCGATGTTGTTACTACCGGTGTTACCGAAGCCGAAGTTGCTGAGGCCCGCGGCCAAAGCGGGACCCGAGTTGCCAAAACCGAAGTTGCCACTTCCCTCGTTGCCGCTGCCGACGTTTCCGCTACCGACGTTGCCCGACCCGAAGTTGAAATCGCCGATGTTGGCGTTGCCGATGTTGCCTTGGCCGAGGTTCGCCAGGCCCAGGTTGCGGAAGGCACCAGCTGCGGCTGGGAAGGCGGCAGCGGCGACTTTGGCAACGTCGATAGCTCCCGCCAAGTTCGGGGGCATGCTCAACGGCGCCAATAGCGGGGCAGCTGCTGAGGCGCCGGCGTGGTAGCCGAACATGGCGTCTACATTTTGGGCCCACATCTGCTCGTATTGAGCCTCCGCGGCGGCGATGGCCGGGGCATTCTGGCCAAGCAGATTTGATACCACCAGCGACATCAGCTGGGCGCGGTTGGCCGCGATGTTCTCCGGCTGCACCGTCGCCGCGACCGCCGCCTCGAACGCGGCCGCCGACACCCTAACCCCGGCGGCCGCGTCTCCTACGTATGCCGCCGCTGCACGCAGGTACTCGAGCAGCGGTGCTGCCGCGCCCGCCATCGCTACAGCGGCAGCACCTTGCCATGCCGAGCCCACCAGGCCTGAAGTAGCCGACGAGAACGAGGTCACAGCCGCGCCTAGTTCGCTGGCCAGACCCTCCCAGGCCGCCGCCGCGCTTAACGTCGGCCCCAATCCGGCGCCGCCGGACAGACGCGCCGAGTTAATCTCAGGAGGCAGCACAACGAAATTCATAGATCGTTCCTCTTTGCCATTCGCGCCTTACAGGCCACGCTGGTATGCATTTCAGGGCACCGCAAATACATGTCGATTATTCATCACGGGGATGCGCAGTTCGCCCTTTTGTGAAAATTGGCCCGCGAATCAAAAAAGACGAGCAATCAGTGGTGAATCTAGCGCGTAACAAAAAATCGTATTCAGTGTTGATGCCCTCCGGAATGCACGGTGGCGTGGAAATGGTTCGATTGCCACCGACAAATACCTGCTCATGGTGCGCAATCGATGTCAGGCAGGGTGTACGGGCAGCTCCGTTCCGATCCGTCCGGGCGCGCCTGCGGGACAGCATTAATTCGATGACCGCCACCTGGTCAGCAGCGACCCCAAACAATTTCGTCGCCGGCGCCGCCACCACGGCATTGGCCACACTGATCGCTGATCCGATCGTGGCGGAATCCGCGACCGCCCCGACCGTTTGTGGTGCTACGGGCAGATGGGGCAAATGGGGCGAACAGGGCGAGTATGGCGTCATTATTCATCGTCGCCGTCGGGTGTCGACCCCGCCGCGATCAGCCCTTCGACCCCTGCTGGCCGGCCTTGCCCGTGGCGCCAACCTCACCGAAGCCGGCGCTGCCCTGGGCGCCGACACCACCGAGACCCCCTTGGCCACCAACGCCGCCTTTGCCGCCGTCACCGCCATGGCCGAGTTTCGGGCCTGTTCCCGCATGACCACCGTTGCCGCCGTCACCGCCGGCGCCTCCCGCGCCGCCGGTACCGCCCATGCCGCCGGCCCCGTCGCTGCCGGCCAGCCCCAACAGCCCGCCTCTCCCGCCCGCACCGCCGGCGGCACCGGCACCGCCAGTGCCGCCGTCACCGCCGGCGCCGCCGTCACCACCGAGCCCGCCGTCGCCGGCGCGCAGATTCAGCGAGTCGCCGCCTGCTCCGCCCGCTCCCCCGAAGCCACCCGAAGCGCCCGCCCCACCGGTGCCGCCGGCCCCTCCGAGACCGCCCGCGCCACCATCGCCCAACAGAAGCCCGCCGTGCCCCCCGGCGCCACCGAGCCCGCCCGCGCCGCCGCTTCCGGCGTTACTGGCGGCATCCCCGCCGCGACCGCCGGAGCCGCCTTCACCGCCTTTAGCGTCATAGGTCACGTTGCCGTCGGAATCGCCGCCGAGGCCGCCCCGCCCGCCAGCGCCACCGGCCGCACCGGTGCCACCGTCGCCGCCCGTACCGCCGGTGCCGCCATGGCTGCCATCAGGGTCGTTCTTGCTGCCAGCTAGGCCACCGGTACCTCCAGCGCCGCCGGGCGCGCCTTCCCCGCCATTGCCGCCATTGCCGCCGCGTCCACCGATGGCGGCCTCACCGTCCTTGCCGCCATCTACCGCCGCGCCGCCCGTGCCGCCCGCGCCGCCAACTGCGCCGGAGCCGCCGTCGCCGCCTTTGCCGCCCGAGACCCCGTCTGAGGGCGTAGTGAAGACGGTGCCGGCGCCACCGCCGTTACCGCCGGCCTCGCCTGTGGCGGTGCCGTTATAGCCGTCGCCCCCGGCCTTCCCAGGGTTGTTGGTGTTGTCCGTTCCGTTACCCGCAGGTGTTGTCGGAGAAGCCATACCGGGATTGACGCCGTCGGCTCCGGCGCCACCGATACCGCCGTCCCCGCCGGCGCCTCCACTGCCCCACAGGCCGACAGCGTTGCCTCCTTGACCGCCATGCCCACCGGTGCCCGCACCGGCAATGCCCACCCCGCCAGCGCCGCCAGCGCCACCGTTGCCGAAGAGCATGCCGCTGTTGCCGCCGCCGCCGCCGTCACCGCTGGCACCACCAGCCCCGCCAACTCCGCCGTGCCCCCAAAAAACGGCGTTGCCGCCGCTGCCACCGGCACCACCGGTACCGGCCGGTCCGGCGATCCCCCCAGCTCCGCCGGCGCCACCGGAACCGTAGAGCAGGCCGCCGAGGCCGCCAACGCCTCCGGCTGCACCGGTTCCGCCAGCGCCGCCAGCCCCGCCGTTGCCGATCAACCCGGCCGGCCCACCCGGACCGCCTTGCTGCCCGAACCCGCCCGAGCCGCCACGACCGCCACTTCCGTACAACAGCCCCCCTGGTCCGCCCGGTTGCCCGGTTCCCGGCGCCCCATCGGCCCCGTTGCCGATCAGCGGCCGGCCCAACAGCGCTGCGGCCGGCGCGTTGAGCGCTCCCGCGGCCATCTCCAACGGCGATTTGTTGGTCGCCTCGGCGCTGGCGTATGAAGTGGCGCCAGCCGCCAGGGCCTCGACAAACTCGTTGTGGAAGGCGGCTACCTGTGCACTCATCGACTGATATGCCCGCGCGTGGCCACGAATGAGCGCCGCAATCGCCGCGGAAACCTCGTCCGCACCCGCGGCGACAAGCCCGGTAGTAGGAAGCGCGGCGGCCGCGTTGGCAGCGCTGAGCGCCGACCCGATATCGCCCAAGTGGCCCGCCGCAAGGCTCACAAGCTCAGGCGCTACCGCCACGTACGACAATTTTCTGTTCCTTTCGAGATGACGGGCCCATTCCAGCTAAAGCTGCAGGAGCACCGCCCGCGAGACTCCGGGGTTCCACAGCGCTCTGATAGTTAGTCCTCCTAGCTCAGCGAGAAGGGCGTAGGTCGCACAGGTGGTGAGCTCCAAGAGCAACGTCCCTAGAGAGCTTTCTGACGAAAGTCTCATGTACGAGGATACCTTCAGTCAAGCGTTTCCTCGAAAATGTGGCTGGGCCAAATTCTGAGGAGAGGCCGAAAAGGCTGCGCGCCAGTCCTGTCGTGGCGAACCGCCCGCTGCTCGGCCCTGGCTGGCTGTTCGCGTTCTTCTGCGGACACAGAGTTCAGCCGATGGGACCCGTCGCGCGCCGCCGCGGCGGCGAACAATTCATGGCTACGCCCAACCGCGGGCGCCAGCCCTCACTCCGTTGCCGACCGTTGCCGAGCCCACGGGCACCCTCGATCAGGACGTTCAGAAGCAGCTGTCACCCAATCTGATGAGCACGATAGGACCCATTCGCACTGCGGGTCGGCGCACGCCGCTCAGCGTCCTAGGCATCTAGACACGATCCCTCTGAGGACCGAGAAATGCGCGTGTCGAACCAGGCCGCGTCCAATCGCCCCTGACCGTCAGGACAGGTTCGGGACCCAGTCAACCGCGGTCTGCCGCGGGTGCAACCACGTGCAGACAAACCCCGGGTTGATCAATCGATAAAGCAGGCCAACACTCTAGGCGTTGCCACCAGCCGCACCGGGAATGCCCGCGTCGCCGTTCACCCCATCAGAACCGTCAGAGGCCCACCCCGGTACGCCCATGAGGCCGCCTGCGCCACCCTGGCCGCCGTCACCGGCGTCTCCACCGGCGCCTCCAAGGCCGCTGGGGCCGCCTCCGTCACCGCCGGAGCCGCCGTTGCCACCCATGCCGCCGCGGCTTCCCTCTCCTCCGTTCCCTGATGCATCCCAAGTCGAATCCGTCGATCCGTTCCCGCCCGAGCCGCCCGTACCACCGTCTGCGCCGGCGCCGCCGACGCCACCGCTACCGCCCGCACCGGTGCTTGACGTTCCGCCGTGGCCGCCCGAGCCTCCCGTACCACCAGCGCCGGCACCTCCGCCGCGCCCACCATCAGCGCTTTGGATGAGCCAGTTGCTGCCACCTACGCCACCGCTTGCACCGTCCCCTCCTTCGCCCCCCTGTCCTCCAGTGCCGCCGTCACCACCGCTTCCACTTTGCGATTGACCTCCGGCGCCGCCGCTGCCACCGGCGCCGCCAGGACCACCTGCCCCGCCTTCGGCACCCTGCAACCCACTCCCCAATTCACCGGCGCCGGCGCCTCCCGCGCCACCTACACCGCCAGTCCCGCCGATTCCGCCCGCGCCGCCGTCACCGGTGACCGACGCGCCACCCGCACCACCGGCGCCGCCGTCGCCTCCGGTCGCGCCAGGGCCGCCGGGAGCGTTGTAACCGCCCCAGACGGCCTGATAGCCCACTCCCCCGGCGCCGCCCGCACCGGCGTCGCCGCCGGCACCTCCGGCACCACCCGTGCCGCCTGTGCCGGTAATGGTGGCGCCGCCGTCACCTCCGCGGCCACCAGTCCCGCCATCCCCGGCGGCGCCGCCCACATTGCCGTCGCCACCGACTTGGTCATTGGGAATATCACCGTCCCCGCCGACGCCACCAGCCCCGCCAGTACCGCCGGCACCGCCTGCTCCACCATCTCCGCCAGCACCGTGCGTGGACGCGCCACCCTCACCGCCTCCGCCGCCTGCACCGGCCGACCCGCCGATTCCGCCTTCTCCGCCGAAGCTCGCATATGCACCCGAAGAGGCCTCGCCGAGCCCGCCTTGCCCGCCGGCGCCACCGTCACCACCGATTCCGCCGGCGCCACCCACACCGCCGGCGCCGATCTCCGATGCGCCGCCAGCGCCACCCTCCCCGCCTCTAGCAGCGCCTCCACCGGCACCGCCCGCACCACTGACCGCGCCAACCCCACCGGAACCACCGGCGCCGCCGGCGCCACCGGCACCGCCGTCACCGCCTGCACCGCCGGCGCCGTTCGCCGAAACGCCGCCGCCACCGCCGTCACCCCCTGCTCCGGCGACCCCGCCCGTTCCCCCGACACCACCGGCACCCGCATAACTGCTGAGGGTGTCGCCACCCGACGCACCCATCCCGCCATCGCCTCCGGCCCCTCCGGCACCGCCCATACCGGCCGCACCGTTAACCGAGTCGCCGCCCTCCCCGCCGGAGCCACCCGCGGCCCCGGCACCGGCGGCACCACCAAGACCGGCGTTGCCGCCGATGTCGAGGTCGGACAATCCGCCAGTCCCGCCATGCCCACCGTTTCCACCGACGCCTCCGGCACCCCCCGCGCCGCCTTTGCCCCCGGCACCATTGGTTGCGGCACCGCCCCTACCGCCATCACCACCCGGCCCGGCCGCACCGCCGGTCCACCCGTTCCGCCGTTGAACGCATCGCCGTCAGAGACACTGCCGTTCCCGCCGTTGCCGCCGTGGCCGCCCGACGCGCCGCTGCCGCCGGCACCACCCGCACCACCGTCGCCGGAAATCGAACCGCCCGCACCACCGGCGCCGCCGCTGCCACCCCTCCCCCCGGCGAGCCAACGACGCCGGGCACACCGTAATTCCAGCCGTCGCTACCCGCCTTGCCCGCCGCGCCGTTTCCGCCGGCGCCGCCGGCACCACCGTTACCGACCGCCCCGCCATCCCCACCAGCGCCCCCGTTGCCGCCGTAATGACCGGGCGAGACGGCGCTGAACCCGGCCCCCCCAGCTCCGCCGTCACCACCACTCGTGACTGCTGCTCCCGCAGCACCGTCGGCACCGGCGATTAAGCCGGTCCCCCCCATGCCGCCCAAACCCGCCATTCCGGGATCGCCGCCGCGCCCCCCGGACGTCCCGTCGGGACTGTTTGCAACACCTGCTCCACCGGCCCCACCATCACCGGCAACTCCTCCCGCACCGCCGGCGCCACCTACGCCCCCAATGCCCTCCGGCCCTGATCCACCTGCCCCGCTAGAGCCCCCACTACCACCCATACCGCCATGACCGCCGGCACCGCCATTTCCACCAACACCACCCTCCTTCGCATCCACTCCGGCGGCGCCGGTGGCCCCGTTCCACCACGTCCACCCTCCCCACCTAGACCGCCGGAACCGCCGGCACCGCCCGCACCAGAGATGGACCCGCCCGCACCGCCGCGACCACCGTTGCCTCCGTTCCCCCCCGCAGAACCGTCGCCGCCCGCATCGCCCGGGCTCACGCCGCTAGTGCCCGCCTTGCCCGCTGCACCGTTGCCGCCAGCACCGCCAGCACCGCCGTTACCTACCGCCCCGCCATCACCACCAGACCCACCGTTACCGCCGTTTTGTCCCGGCGTGAGGGCGCTGAATCCAGCCCCGCCGACTCCGCCGTTACCGCCACTTGTGACCGCTGCGCCCTGGGCACCACTGGCTCCGGCTATTGAGCCGTCACCGCCGACGCCGCCCAGCCCCGCCTTACCCGGGTTACCGCCATGGCCTCCCGCAGTACCATTCGGACTGTCCGCGGTACCGGCCCCGCCGGCCCCACCGTCGCCGGCCGTGCCTCCAGCACCGCCAGCACCCCCGGCGCCCCCGACGCCGATCGCGCCAGCCTGACCCCAAGCGCTGCCAGCTCCGGCAGACCCACCATTACCTCCATTACCTCCAGTACCACCCGCACCACCAGCACCACCAGCACCGCCAGCCTGGGTCGAGGTTCCAGCTGCACCCGTGGCGCCGGCGCCGCCGGCGCCACCCTCTCCGCCCAAGCCACCAGCACCGCCGTCACCACCGGTACCGAATATCCACCCGGCGCGCCCGCCCGACCCACCCACGCCCCCGTTGCCACCGGAGCCGCCATCGTCGCCCGGCGCCCCAGCACTCAAGGCTGCTAATCCGGCCGCGCCGGCGGCACCTGCACCGCCGGCACCACCAGAACCGCCATTTCCAAACAAAACCGCATTACCCCCGGCCCCACCTCCACCACCGAGGCCCCCACCACCACCCGCACCGCCATTGCCGTACAACCACCCACCCGAGCCGCCAGCACCCCCGATCCCACCGGAACCGCCAGCACCGCCAGCGCCACCAGCACCCCATAGCCCCGCGTCCCCACCTGCTCCTCCGGCAACTCCTGGCGCCGTGCTAGCGCCTCCCGCACCACCATTGCCCCACAGCAGTCCCCCCGCCCCGCCCGGCTGACCCACCGGCCCACTAGCCCCCGCTGCTCCATCACCAATGAGCGGCCGACCCAATAACAGCTGCGTCGGGGCGTTGACCGCATCCCACACCGCCTGCTCCACATCTTGCATCGTTGCCGCGGCAGCTACTTCCGCCTCGGCGTACGCCCCTCCGCTCACACCCACCAACTTCACAAAGTCGGCATGCAAACCCGCAACGCCCGCCGCCAGCCCTTGATACTCCCGACCGTAGGCGCCGAACAGTCTGGCGACCGCCGCCGACACGTCATCGGCACCCGCAGCCAGCAGCTCGGTGGTCGCAGCCGCCGCTCCCGCATTGGCCGCCTCTACGCGCATCCCAATGCCTGCCAAGTCTGCAACCGCCGACCGCACCAGTTCCGGTGTCACCAGCACAAATGACATTGCCGCATCCTCCGAGTTCAACAGGGCCAACAGGACCAACAGGCACTGCATAAGTCACACCGCGCCACCAGCAATGCATTCGGCTACGCGCGCGGTCTTCCACCAAACAGGATAAGTGAAGAAATCCTCACTTGTCGAGAAAAGTTCACTTTGCGTGCCGCCTCCATGCGCCAAACTGCCTCGAAACGCTGCCCCGTTATGACCGGTAACTGGCCACGCGAGAGACCCGTCCACATCACGGAACACCACAGCGCGGAACTGAACGCGGCTAGAGACGAGGGGGACGTAGCGGGCCTCTTGAGCCGCGCGAAGATGTGCGATTGCCGCCAGACGCCGAAACTCTTATGAAGAGTTGGCCACCAACCGGTCCACCTGCTGGCCGCGAATCCGCTGCGAGATCACGGCAGTGATTCCGTCGCCCTGCATCGTCACCCCGTACAGCGCGTCGGCCACCTCCATGGTGGGCTTCTGATGGGTGATGATGATGAGCTGCGACCGGTCCCGCAGCATCTCGAACAGGCTGATCAATCGGCGCAGGTTGGTGTCGTCGAGCGCGGCTTCCACCTCGTCCATGATGTAGAACGGCGAGGGCCGGGCCCGGAAGATGGCGACCAGCATCGCCACCGCCGTCAGAGCCTTCTCGCCGCCGGACAGCAACGAAAGCCGGGTCACTTTCTTGCCGGGCGGGCGGGCTTCGACCTCAATGCCGGTGGTGAGCATGTCGTCGGGCTGGGTCAGCCGCAGGCGACCCTCCCCACCGGGGAACAGCGTGGTGAACACCGTCTGGAATTCGCGTTCGACGTCGACGAAGGCCTCACTGAAGACCTGCAGGATCCGCGCGTCGACGTCGGCGACGACGTCGAGCAGATCCTTGCGGGCGGCCTTGACATCCTCGAGTTGGGTGGACAGGAAGTTGTAACGCTCCTCCAGCGCAGCAAACTCCTCAAGGGCAAGCGGGTTGACCCTACCCAGCTCGTTGAGCTCGCGCTCGGCGCGCTTGGCACGCCGCTCCTGGGTCGTGCGGTCGAACGGCATCGGGGCCGGGGCGACCACTTGCTCGCCGCGCTCCCGGGCCTGTTCGAACTCGGCTATCTCCAGATCGGTCGGCGGCAGCGGAACGTCCGGGCCGTATTCGGCGATCAGGTCGGCCGGGGCCATCCCGAACTGCTCCAGGATCATCTGCTCGAGTTGCTCGATCCGTAGCGCCGCCTGGGCGTTGGCCACCTCGTCGCGGTGCAGCGAATCGGTGAGCGCGGCCACCCGCGCGCTCAAGTGGTTGGTTTCCTCACGCACCGCGGCCATCGCCGCAGCCCGCTGCTGCCGCTCAGCGGTCAGCTCGTCGCGCATCATCGAAGCCGCATCCACGACCCGGTTCAGCCGCCAGGCCAGCAGACGTCCCGACTCGGCCACCGCGGCGGCCACCGCCGCAGCGCGCAGCCGGGCAGCGGCCGCTTGTTCAGCACGGATCCGCGCCTCCCGTTCGGCCGCCGCCGCGCGGCGCAGTGAGTCGGCCCGCCCCCGCACCGCGTTGGCGCGCTCCTCGGCGGTGCGTACGGTCAGCCGGGCCTCGACCTCGAAGCTGCGTGCTTCGTCGGCGGCGGCCGCGATCTCCTGTCGGTTGTCGGGCTCGGCCTGTTGGACGTGCTCGATCTCCTGGGCATTGCGCAATCGGGTCTCGAGTTCGACGACCTCGTCGAGGGTTCGGGCCCGACCGGCTTCCAGTTCCTCGCGCTGAGCCAGCAACCGGTTCCATTCTTCTTCGGCAGTTCGGGCTTCCTGCCCCAACCGGCCGAGCTGGTCGTACATCGCCGAGATCGCGGTGTCGGACTCGTTGAGGGCGGCCAGCGCCTGCTCAGCGGCGTCCTGCCGGGCGGACTGCTCGGTCAACGCGCCGGACAGCGCCGCGCTGAGCTGTGCCACCTGCGACTCCGCGGCGGCGAGTTCGTTGCGCGCCTTTTCGATTTCCGAGGCGATCTCCAGGGTGGACACCTTGCGGTCGGATCCACCGCTCACCCAGCCCGCGCCCACCAAATCACCGTCGAGTGTCACCGCCCGCAGCTGGGGATTTCCGGCGACCAGATCCAGCGCCGCGCCCAGGTCGTGGACCACCGCGACACCCGACAGCATGGCCACCATCGCCCCGCGCAACCGCGGCGGCGCCTCGACCAGGTCAAGAGCCCACACCGCCCCGTCAGGCAGACTGATCGACGGGTGCGGCAGCGCCGGCCAATCACCGAGCACCAGCGCCGCACGGCCGCCGTCGGCCTGTTTGAGTGCGACGACCGCCGTCCGGGCGGCCCCCAAACTGTCCACGGCCAACCCGTCGGCCGCCGAGCCCAGCACCGTGGCCAGCGCCGCCTCGTAACCCGAACGCACCTTGACCAGTTCCGCGACCGAACCGAAAAGCCCTGCGGCGCTGTGGTTCCGGGCCAGCCACGCGGTACCGTCCTTGCGCTCCAGGCTCACTGACAGCGCGTCGATGCGGGCCCGCAACGAAGCCACCTGCCGTTCGGCGGCACGTTCGGCGGCCTGCAGTTCGGTGACACGTTCGTCGGTCAGCCGGAGCGCGGCCATCGTGCGTTCGTGTTGATCGTCGAGGCCGACCTCACCCTGGTCCAATTCGCCGACCCGGCTCTGCACCGCCTCGAATTCGGCCCGGTGTGTTGCACCCGGGCGGCGGCGTGTTCGATCCGCTCGGACAGGCGCGCGACGCTGTCGTCGATGGATTCGACGCGTGCCCGCATCGTCTCGACCTGGCCGGCCAGCCGCGCCAGACCCTCCCGCCGGTCGGCTTCGGCACGAACCGCCGCCAGATGCGCTTTGTCGGCTTCCACCGCACGGCGCTCCCGCTCGGCCAGCTCGGCCCGCGCGGCGTCCAGCCGGGTGCGGGCCTCGGCCAGTTCGGCCAGCAGCTGCTCCTCGAAAAGCGCCACCTGCTCGGCTTCGGCTTCCAGCGCATCGGGGTCGGTATCGCTGGTCCGCGACGGCTCGACGTCGAGGTGGTGGGCGCGTTCACTGGCGATACGCACGGTCGCGCCGACGCGTTCGGCCAGTGCGGACAGCCGGAACCAGGTCTGCTGGACGGCTTCGGCGCGCTGGGACAGCTCGGCCAGCGATTCCTCGTGCGCGGCCAGTTCCTCGGATGCCACCGTCAGACGGGCGGCCGCCTCGTCGTGCTCGCGCCGCATGGTGGTTTCGGTGTCGAAGATTGCCTGCCGCTCGGAGCGCCGATTGACCAGGTCGTCGGCGGCCAGCCGCAGCCGGGCGTCGCGAAGGTCGGCCTGAATCGTCTGTGCCCGGCGAGCCACTTCGGCCTGGCGGCCCAGTGGTTTGAGTTGGCGGCGCAGTTCGGTGGTGAGGTCGGTCAGGCGGGCCAGGTTCGCAGCCATTGCGTCGAGTTTGCGCAGCGCCTTTTCCTTGCGCTTGCGGTGCTTGAGCACTCCCGCGGCCTCTTCGATGAAGGCCCGACGATCCTCGGGTCGCGACTGCAGGATTTCGTCCAACTTGCCCTGTCCGACGATCACGTGCATCTCCCGGCCGATCCCGGAGTCGCTCAACAGCTCCTGCACGTCCATCAAACGGCAACCACTGCCATTGATTTCGTATTCGCTGGCACCGTCCCGGAACATGCGGCGGGTGATCGAGACCTCGGAGTAGTCGATGGGCAGCGCGTTGTCGGAGTTGTCGATGGTGACGGTCACCTCAGCGCGGCCCAGCGGCGCGCGCGAAGAGGTGCCGGCGAAGATGACGTCTTCCATCTTCCCGCCACGCAGGGTTTTCGCCCCCTGCTCCCCCATCAC
This sequence comes from Mycobacterium gordonae, assembly GCF_017086405.1. Taxonomy (NCBI): domain Bacteria; kingdom Bacillati; phylum Actinomycetota; class Actinomycetes; order Mycobacteriales; family Mycobacteriaceae; genus Mycobacterium; species Mycobacterium camsae. The sequence goes on along the minus strand of NZ_CP070973.1, from coordinate 2,335,170 downwards.
CCAGGCCAGCGCGTCGACCACGTTGGACTTGCCCGACCCGTTGGGCCCGACGACGGCAGTGATGCCTGGCTCGAAACGCAGAGTCGTTGGCGCGGCGAAGGACTTGAAGCCCTTGAGCGTCAGACTCTTGAGGTACACGAGGGGCCAGATTACCGCTCTGAGGGTGCGACCCCTCGCCGCACGCGACCGCCCGGACGCCGGTTTTGGTGATCTTCGTCGCCCGGACAGACGGCCGCGGTCGCAGGGGCCACAGGCGCCACTTCAGTTGCGGCCTCGCTGCTAGCGCTCCACGAATCCGGTGAACTGCTCCGTCGACTCCGACCAGTCAGCGACCACCTTGTCCACCCGGCCCGGCGTGCTATCCCCCCGTAGCAGTTCGAGCAGCCGTTCGCCGGCCTCGCGCGGGCCGTTGGCGACCACCAGAACGCGGCCGTCGGCATGGTTGGCCGCATAACCCGTCAGACCCTGCTCGAGTGCCCGACAGCGGGTCCACCAACGGAACCCCACTCCCTGGACGTGCCCGTGCACCCAGGCCGTCAGCCGCACCTCATGACTCGACATCGACGACCTCGAAGGTGACGCTGGTACCGGCCTTCAGGGTGCGGCCGACGGTGCAGACCGCGTCGATGGCCCGATTGACGACCACGACGAGGCGCTCCTTCTCCTGCTCCGTCAGACCCGAAAGGTCCAGCTCGAGTTTCTCCTCGAGGAGTGGATAGACCTCGTTGTCGCGGTCTGCGGTGCCGGACACTTTGACCACCGCCCGATAGTCGTTTCCCAGGCGGCGTGCCAGCGGCTGGTCGCTGGACATCCCGCTGCAGCCGGCGAGCGCGATCTTCATCAACTCACCGGGAGTGAACACGCCGTCGACGTCCTCGCCGCCGATCAGCACCTGCGCTCCCCGCGAGCTTCGACCGGTGTACCGGCGCGTTCCGGTGCGCTCCACCCAGAGTTCCGTCATGGCTCCCTTCTTACTTTGTGCGGTTGGCCGGCCGTTGGCGAGAGTGCACTCCACGCCACCCGCAACGGCGCGTCGACGTACCCCAACGCACCCTCGCCACCCCTCGGGGCCGCCGGAGGCGCGAACGTGCACTTCGCGCCACCCGCAACGGCGCGTCGACGTACCCCAACGCACCCTCGCCACCCCTCGGGGCCGCCGGAGGCGCGAACGTGCACTCCACGCCACCCGCCACGGCGCGTCGACGTACCCCAACGCACCCTCGCCACCCCTCGGGGCCGCCGGAGGCGCGAACGTGCACTCCACGCCACCCGCCACGGCGCGTCGACGTACCCCAACGCACCCTCGCGCCACCAGTGGGTGCGGTTCTAATTCCGGGGCCTCGGCTGGCACCGCGGGCAGTAGAAAGAGGAGCGGTTCATGAACTTCTCTCGACGCATCACCGCTGCGCATCGACGGCAGTTCTCGCCTTCCCTGCCGTAGGCGTCCAGCGAACGGTCGAAGTAGCCAGATTCGCCGTTGACGTTGACGTACAGCGAATCGAACGACGTGCCGCCCTTCGCCAGCGCCTCGCGCATCACCTCGGCTGCGGAGTCCAAGACGGCCGCCAACTTGGGACGGGACAGAGTGGCGGCGATCCGCGCGCCGTTGATCTTGGCCCGCCACAGCGCTTCATCGGCGTAGATGTTGCCGATCCCCGACACCACCTGCTGATCCAGCAATTGACGTTTGATCTCAGAGTGCTTGCGCCGCAACACCTCAATCACAGCTTTGGCGTCGAATCGTGGATCGAGCGGATCACGAGCCAAATGTGCGACGGGTTCGGGAACCACGCTGCCGTCGACGGTCACCAGGTCGGCCAGCATCCACCCACCGAAGGTTCGCTGATCGGCGAAACTGAGCACCGTCCCGTCGTCGAGCAACGCGGAAATCCGCACGTGGTCGGCCCGCGGCACCACGCCCAGTAACATCTGGCCGCTCATGCCCAGGTGCACGACAAGCGCGGTGTCCGGCTCGGCGTCTTCGACATCCGGGGTACTCAGGGTCAGCCATAGGTACTTGCCACGCCGATCGGTGCCGGTGATACGGGCGTCGAGCAGGCGCGCGGTGAGATCAGCAGGCCCGGCCTCGTGCCGTCGCACGGCGCGGGGGTGGTGAACCCGGACGCCAGTGATCGTCTTCCCCACCACGTGGGTCTGCAGACCACGCCGTACCACCTCTACTTCAGGTAGTTCGGGCATTCAGTGATGATCGCAAGCGCGGCAAAGCCGCGCACAGCGGGTCAGCACCATCCAACGCAGTGATCGCAAGCGCGGCAAAGCCGCGCACAGCGGGTCAGCACCATCCAACGCAGTGATCGCAAGCGCGGCAAAGCCGCGCACAGCGGGTCAGCACCATCCAAACGCAGTGATCGCAAGCGCGGCCAAGCCGCGCACAGCGGGTCATCAAGCCGACGACTTCCCCGCAGTGTCCAGCACGTCCAGCGACTCCAGCGCTTTGTACGCTGCCGACGCGGCCTTCTGCTCGGCCTCTTTCTTGGAGCGCCCCACACCCGACCCGTACTCGGTGTCCATCACCACCACCACCGCGGTGAACTCCTTGTCATGATCCGGGCCGGTAGAGGTCACCAGGTACGAGGGCGGCCCCAGCGCACGTGCCGCAGTCAACTCCTGCAAGCTGGTTTTCCAGTCCAGGCCGGCGCCCAGCGTAGGCGCGGCGTCCAGTAGCGGGCCGAACAACCGCAGGATCGTCTCTCGCGCCACCTCAATACCGTGCTGCAGGTAGATCGCGCCCAGCAAGGATTCCATCCCGTCCGCCAGGATGCTGGACTTGTCGGCGCCTCCGGTGTTAGCTTCGCCGCGGCCCAGCAGCACGTACGTGCCCAGGCCCTCAGCGGTCAGGGTCCGTGCGACATCGGCGAGTGCATGGGTGTTGACGACGCTGGCCCGCAATTTGGCCAAGTCGCCTTCGGAACGGTCGGGGTGTCGGTGGTACAGCTCGTCGGTGATGGTCAGTCCCAGCACCGCGTCGCCGAGGAACTCCAACCGCTCATTAGTGGGCAGCCCACCGTTTTCGTAGGCGTAGCTGCGATGTGTCAGCGCCAGTGAGAGCAGGTCGTCAGCCAGATCGACCCCGAGTGCGTCGAGCAATGTCTGTCGCGACTGGGTCACTGCTCACCTCGCTGTTCGGTGTCCGGGCCGTCCTGATCCGGCAGCATCTCGGCCAGCTTGGCCCACCGCGGGTCGATCTGTTCATGCTGGTGCCCAGGCTCGGCGGCCAGCGAAACCCCGCATTGCGGGCACAACCCCGGGCAATCCGGTGAGCACACAGGTGAAAACGGCAGCTCGAGGCCGACGGCGTCGATGATCGGCTGCTCGAGATTGATCGTCTGGTCGACGACGTGGCCCACCTCGTCTTCCTCGGTGGTGGCCTCGGTGGCGCTGTCCGGGTAGGCGAACAGTTCGGTCAACCCGACCTGAACGCTGCCTTGGATCGGTGACAGGCAGCGGGAGCATTCGCCGGCCGTCGGAGCGTCCACCGTGCCCGTCACCAGCACGCCTTCAGACACCGATTCCACGCGCAGGTCCAGGCCCAACGGCGCCCCGGGCTGGATGGCGATCAGCTCCACCCCGATGCGCGAGGGGCTGTCGACGGTGTCATGGATCTCGAGCATCGAACCCGGACGTCTGCCGAGCCGGGCGACATCGATGGTCAACGGTGTGACGGCGCGTCGCTGCGCGGTCTGGCCGTGCTGCCTTGCCATACGGGGAATCCTACGGCGCGCAGCGCCCAGGTCCACTGCTAATGGCGCCCCGGGGGGCTACCGGGTCACGTAGTCGTGCGTACCCGCCGCGGTGCGAAGCTGATGACGGCCCCGGCCCACCGAGCGCAGCGTGCCGTTGAGGAACTCCTCGAACTCGGCAAGCTTGTTGTCGACGTAGATGTCGCATTCGCCTCGCAACCGGTCAGCCTCAGCGTGCGCGGTGTCGATGAGTCGGGTCGATTCCGCATGCGCGGCCTGGACCACCTCGTTCTGCGACACCAGTCGCTGCTGTTCCTTGATGCCCTCTTGCACGGCCTTCTCGTAGGAGATGTTGCCGTTCTCGATGAGCCGGTCGCACTCGGTCTTAGCGCGGCTGACGCTGGCCTCGTACTCGCGCTTGGCCGAGGCGGCGATGCGCATCGCCTCTTCGCGCGCTTCGCCCACCATCCGCTCGCTGTGCTGACGGGCTTCGCTGACCATCCGGTCAGCCTGCGCCTTGGCGTCGGAAAGCAGTCGGTCGGCCTCGGCGCGCGCGTGGTTGACCATCGACTCAGATTCGGTGGTCGCCGACGAGACCATCGAATCCGCGTGTGACTTGGCGTCGTGCAGCATGGAGTCGCGCGCGTCCAGCACGTCCTGGGCGTCGTCGAGCTCGCCAGGGATCGCGTCCTTGATGTCGTCGATCAGTTCGAGCACGTCGCCGCGGGGTACGACGCAGCCCGCGGTCATCGGCACGCCACGGGCTTCCTCAACAATGGCGCTCAACTCGTCCAGCGCTTCAAAGACTCGGTACACGGCCAATACCTCCTGGACGACTGGCAAGATCCTCGTTGTTACCAGTGTGCCTGGTGTTACGTCTGTGACAGCGGTGATGACACCGGTGTGTCGGGCTCAATTTTCGCCTGCCTGTCGTGTTCACAGTCTCAATGGCCCGCCGACGCTCAGTACCCACATGGTTTGCCCTCAAGACTATCGCCGCAGCCTGGCCCTAAGCACTCCGTCGACAAGAGACGGCCTGCGCTGTGAGCACTGAGCCTGCCTGCGAAACCACGCTATGCTGACCCGGTGCGCGGCAGTTCGATAAAAGGCAACAAAAGCGAAAATCTCGATAAACCTACGCTGTACATCTTTCCGCATGCCGGCGGTACCGCAAAGGACTACGTCGCGTTTTCGCGTGAGTTTTCCGGCAACTTGTCACGTATTGCGGTCCAGTATCCCGGTCAACGAGATGGCGCCGGACTGCCGCCACTGTCCAGCGTTCCCGGTCTTGCCGACGAGATTTTCGCCATGATGAAGCCGGCAGCCCGTCCCGAAGTTCCGGTCGCCTTCTTCGGACACAGCATGGGCGGAATGCTCGCATTCGAAGTCGCATTGCGTTTTCAATCAGCGGGATACAATGTGCTCGCATTTTTCGTCTCAGCCTGTTCGGCTCCCGGCCATATCCGGTACAAGCAGATCAAAGGGATGTCCGACAACGAGATGTTGAATTTGATCGCCCAGATGACAGGCATGAACCCGGAATTCTTCGACGACGAGGAATTCCTGGTGGGCGTGCTGCCGACGCTGCGGGCGGCGCGTGTGATCGCGGGGTACGAAAGCCCTCCGGAGCAGAAGCTGGCGTGTCCCATCTACGCGTTCATCGGCGATAAGGACTGGATAGCAACTCAGGACGACATGGCGCCGTGGGGCGACCGGACGACGTCCGAGTTCGCGCTTCGCGTGTTTACTGGTGACCACTTCTACCTGAACAACAATCTTCCCGAGCTGGTCGACGACATCGAGACCAGAACCCTGGAATGGGCCGACTGCACTTAGCCAGGTGGCACACGCCGTCGGTGCAGGCGCTCAGCTCGTTTTGGCGGGTACCCGCCTGGCAAAGCTAGCCCACCCTTGCGCCGAGTCGAAGCTTTTGTTCGATTCTCGGCATCACCGGCAGGGCCTGCGCCCGGGCAGCGGACGCGGATCAAACCGAAGCCGGCCGACCACCTTCGCCGGAGGTGTTACTCTCGTCACAACGGGACGCCGGTCCCAGAAATCGGACGGTGTCGGGTTCGAGAACTTGAGACTCTGTTCTCACGTAACCAACATCCGCCACCGATGTATCACATGTCACATCAATCACAGCACCTGGCAGGAGTGAATAAGATTCAGCGCAGATCAGCCAACTGCGCCACCGAGCAACGACCTCTTCGATCGCTGTGGGAAGCGTGTGGATTTTCCGATAATGCCCCCACCCGTACAGTGAGATGATTACCGTTGAACACGCGACTAGTTGTTTGGGGAGCGGAATTAGTCCAGGGGCGATCATCTGGCGGCACACAGTGGTGCTTCGGTGGGGACGAAAGCAGTCGTCGACGCGGACTAGGCATCTCAAGCGTGCCGTTTATCGGCACTAGGCGAACCGCTATGCGGCCCCATTTCGAATCGGGTGAGGCTGCGATAGTGCACAAGGGCAAACTTTCGAACGGGAGTGTACAGCGATGCCGGTGACTGACGGGTCCCTACCCGCTTTGCTGAAACAGCGGGCCGATCAGCAGGCCGATACCGCGGCATACACATTCATCGATTACGGATTGGATCCGAAAGGATTTGCTGAGACGCTGACCTGGTCCCAGGTCTACAGCCGGGCCTGCGTCATCGCCGAGGAACTGAAGCTGTGTGGCGCCCCAGGCGACCGGGTCGCGATCCTCGCCCCGCAAGGATTGGAATACGTCATCGCATTCCTCGGTGCCCTGCAGGCCGGATTCATCGCCGTACCGCTGTCGACGCCGCAGTACGGCATCCACGACGACCGCGTTTCCGCGGTGCTGCGGGACTCCAAACCGGTCGCCATTCTCACGACGTCGTCCGTGGTGAATGATGTGTCGAAATATGCGCGGGCACAAAACGGCCAGGCCGCTCCCTTCATTATCGAAGTCGATCTGCTCGACCTGGACTCGCCACGCGAGTCGTCGCGCGTCCCGCGACTGTCCAGCGGAGCCGCCTATCTTCAGTACACCTCGGGTTCCACGCGGACACCGGCCGGTGTCATTGTGTCGCATAAAAATGTCATCGCGAATGTGACCCAGAGCCTGTACGGATATTTTGGCGACCTGGCAAAGATCCCCAACGGAACCGTGGTTTCGTGGTTACCGCTATTTCACGACATGGGCCTGATTCTGGGAATCTGCGCACCGATGGTCGCCGAACGCAGTGCCGTACTGCTGAGCCCCATGGCATTCCTGCGCCGCCCGGCCTGCTGGATGCAACTGCTTGCCAGTAACCCTTCGCCCTTTTCCGCAGCGCCGAATTTCGCTTTCGAATTGGCCGTGCGCCGAACATCCGACGAAGACATGGCCGGTCTCGACCTGAGCGACGTCGTCGGCATCGTCAGCGGCAGCGAACGAATCCATGTGGCGACCGTAAAGCGCTTCACCGAGCGATTCGCCAAATACCACCTCAGCCCCACCGCGGTCCGGCCGTCCTACGGCCTCGCCGAGGCCACGCTGTACGTGGCGGCGCCCGAACCCGGAACCGCGCCGACAACCGTGCGGTTCGACTACGAACACCTGTCCGCCGGTCAGGCCAAACGCTGTGGCTCCGAAGGGTCGGTCGGCACCGAACTGATCAGCTACGGCTGCCCCGACCCGGCTGCGGTGCGGATCGTCAACCCGGACACCATGGTCGAGAACATGTCCGGTGACGTCGGTGAGATCTGGGTGCACGGCGAACATGTGGCCCTGGGGTACTGGCAGAAGCCCGAGCAGACCAACCGCATCTTCAATGCCCATATCGTCGACGCGGCTCCGGGCACGCCGGAAGGACCGTGGCTGCGCACCGGGGATCTGGGTGTCCTGTCCGAGGGCGAGCTGTTCATCATGGGCCGCATCAAGGACCTGCTCATCGTCGACGGCCGCAACCACTACCCCGATGACATCGAGGCGACGATCCAGGAGATCACCGGCGGCAGGGTCGCCGCGATCTCGGTGGCCGACGACATCACCGAGCAGTTGGTGGCCATCATCGAGCTGAAACGCCGCGGCGCGTCGGCAGAAGACGCGATGCTCAAGCTGCGATCGGTCAAGCGGGAGGTCACCTCGGCGATTTCGCGCTCACACAGCCTGCGGGTCGCCGACCTGGTGCTCGTGTCGCCCGGCTCCATTCCCATCACCACCAGCGGCAAGATCCGGCGTTCCGCCTGCGTCGAGCGGTATCGGAGCGACGGGTTCAAGCGGCTGGACGTGACCGTATGACGGCAAGCATCAGTGGCGAGGCCGACCTGCGCCACTGGCTGGTCGACTATCTGGTGACCAACATCGGGTGCCGGCCCGACGAGGTCGACCCGAATCTGTCCCTGGCTGACCTCGGCGTGAGTTCCCGCGACGCGGTAGTGCTATCCGGTGAACTCACCGAACTGCTGGGCAGGACAGTCTCCCCCATCGACTTCTGGGAGCACCCGACCATCAACGATCTAGCCGCGTACCTCACCGCCCCCGAACCAGAACCCGAAGCAGGCTCAGGGCTCAACCGTCCGGGCGGCACCTCACTCGACGAGCCGATCGCGGTGATCGGCATCGGATGCCGCTTCCCCGGCGGGATACACGGGCCAGATGCGTTGTGGGACTTCCTTTGTGAACGACGCTCGTCGATCGGCAAGGTCCCCGACAAGCGGTGGGAACTTTTCGACGACGGCTCAGCGGAAGCCAAGGCCGTACTCGCCCGGACCACGCGCTGGGGTTCGTTTCTGCCCGACATCGAGTCGTTCGACGCCGAATTCTTCGAGATCTCGCCCAGCGAGGCCGACAAGATGGATCCGCAGCAGCGGCTGCTGCTCGAAGTGGCGTGGGAAGCGTTGGAGCACGCCGGAATTCCGCCCAGTTCGCTGCGCCGCTCGCAGACCGGGGTGTTCGCCGGATCGTGCCTGAGCGAATACGGAGCCATCGCCGCCACCGACCTTGCGCAGATCGATGGATGGAGCAACACCGGTGGCGCGATGAGCATCATCGCCAACCGCCTGTCGTATTTCCTTGACCTGCGCGGTCCTTCGGTAGCGGTGGACACCGCGTGCTCGTCGTCGCTGGTGGCGATCCACCTGGCCTGTCAGAGCCTTCGCACCCAGGACTCGCAGCTGGCGATAGCGGCCGGGGTGAACCTGTTGTTGTCTCCGGCCGTTTTCCGCGGTTTCGATCAGGTGGGCGCGTTGTCGCCGACAGGTCACTGTCGCGCCTTCGACGCTGCCGCCGACGGGTTCGTCCGCGGCGAGGGCGCCGGGGTGGTGGTGCTCAAGCGGTTGACCGACGCACAACGCGACGGCGACCGGGTGCTGGCCGTCATCTGCGGCTCGGCGGTCAACCAGGACGGCCGGTCCAACGGGTTGATGGCGCCCAACCCGGCCGCGCAGATGGCGGTGCTACGCGCCGCCTACGCCAGTGCCGGCATGCAGCCCACCGAGGTGGACTACGTCGAGGCGCACGGCACCGGAACCCTGCTCGGCGACCCCATCGAGGCCCGCGCTCTGGGCACCGTGCTGGGTCGCGGACGTCCAGTTGACGCGCCGCTGCTGCTGGGCGCCGTCAAGACCAATCTGGGACACACCGAGGCCGCGGCCGGGATCGCCGGTTTCATCAAGACCGTTCTTGCGGTCCAGCGCGGTCAGATCCCGCCGAACCACCGCTTCGAAAGCCCCAACCCGCATATTCCGTTCGCCGATCTGCGAATGAAAGTCGTTGACAACCAGACTGATTGGCCGCAGACCGGACATCCGCGGCGGGCCGGCGTGTCGTCATTCGGGTTCGGCGGAACCAATGCCCACGTGGTGATCGAGCAAGGCCAGGAGATCGCCGGATCGCGTGAGCTGAATCCGGCGCCGGCCGTCTCGACGCTGATCGTGGCCGGCAAGACGCCGCAACGAGTGGCCGCGACTGCCGCGGTGCTGGCCGACTGGATGGAGGGCGCCGGAGCCCAGGTGCCGCTGGCCGACGTTGCCCACACGCTCAACCACCACCGATCACGTCAGGCCAAGTTCGGCACCGTGGTGGCCCGGCGCGGCGCCGAGGGCCGCCAGCACGCCATCGCCGGGCTGCGCGCCCTGGCCGCGGGACAGCTGGCACCCGGGGTGGTCGGCCCCAGGGACGACTCACCTGGTCCCGGCACGGTGTTCGTCTATTCCGGGCGCGGCTCGCAGTGGGCGGGCATGGGTCGCCGGTTGTTGGCCGACGAGCCCGCATTCGCGGCGGCCGTCGACGATCTCGAGCCCGATTTCGTTGCCCAGGGCAGCTTCTCGCTGCGTGAGGTGCTGGCCAACGGCACCGAGTTGGTGGGTATCGAGCAGATTCAGTTGGGTCTGATCGGCATGCAGTTGGCGCTGACGCAGTTGTGGCGTTCCTACGGGGTGGAGCCCGACCTGGTGATCGGGCACTCGATGGGCGAAGTGGCCGCAGCCGTGGTCGCCGGAGCACTGACCCCCGCCGAAGGGCTGCGGGTCACCGCCACCCGGGCCCGCCTGATGGCGCCGCTGTCCGGGCAGGGCGCGATGGCGTTGCTGGAGCTCGACGCCGCGGCCACCGAGGCGCTGATCGCCGACTACCCGCAGGTCACCCTGGGTATCTACAACTCACCGCGCCAGACCGTGATCTCCGGGCCCACCGAGCAGATCGAGGAACTGATCACCCGCGTGCGCGCCCGGGACCGGTTCGCCAGCCGGGTCAACATCGAAGTGGCCCCGCACAATCCGGCCATGGACGCGCTGCAGCCGGCGATGCGCGCCGAACTGGCCGACCTGGCACCGCGCACCCCGACCATCCCGATCATTTCGACCACATACGAAGACCTGGCCAGCACACCGGTTTTCGATGCGGAGCACTGGGCGGTCAACATGCGCAACCCGGTGCGCTTCCAGCAGGCCGTTACCGCAGCGGCCGAGCAGCACCACACGTTCGTGGAGATCAGTGCCCACCCCCTGCTCACCCAGGCCGTCGTCGACACCCTGCATAGCGCGCAGCACGGCACCCGGTACACCAGCATCGGCACGCTGCAACGCGACACCGATGACACCATCACATTCCGTACCAACGTCAACACCATCCACAGCGGCCACCCACCGCACACTCCGCACCCGGCAGAGCCCCACCCCCCGCTGCCCAGCACACCGTGGCAACATTCTCGGCACTGGTTCAACCCCAGACGTGCCGCCAACTCTGTGGTCGCGGCACCGTCGGCGGGCACGTTGCTCGGCCCGCACAGCACGGTCACGGCCGTGTCTGGCGGCCAGCCGTCGCACCTGTGGCAGGCCCGGCTGGCCCCTGATGCCAAGCCGTACCGCGGCCGGCACCGGTTTCACGGCGTCGAGGTGGTGCCGGCGTCAGTCGTCCTGCACACACTGCTCTGCGCGGCAGAACAATTGGGCTACCCGGGGCTGTCGGCAGTGCGATTCGATCAACCGGTCTTCGCCGATCAGCCACGCCTGATCCAAGTGGTGGCCGACGACCAGTCGATCGGCCTGGCCTCGCGCCCGGCCGACAGCACGCACGACCGTTGGACCCACCATGTGACCGCCCAACTATCGGCGGCACCACCGGAACCCGCCGCGCATGTCCCGCACCGGACCCAAAGCCTTATCGAGGTCGAGGACGACATCCCGGACGTGACCGAACAACTCGCGCTGCGCGGCGTGGACGGCCTGCCGTTCAAATGGGCGCTGGACTCCTGGGAGCCGACCCCAGCCGGCCTGCACGCCGCAATTCGACTGCCCGGCGCGCTGCCCGATGGTTCCACCGGGCCGCTGCTGGACGCCGCCGTGATCGTCGGAGCGCTCTCCGACGCCGACGACGCACGCCTCTACGTCCCAGCCACCATCGAGCGGGTGTGGCTGCGGGACAACCACACCGAGCCCCACGGCGCGGTGGTGCTCACCCGCACCGGAGGTGACGGGCAGGGAATCACCGTCGACATCGCCGCCGGAGCACACGGCGCCGCACCGTGGCTGTCGATGCGCTCGCTTCGCTACCGAGCGCTCGACCTCGCCGTCACACCAACCGTCGAGCCGTCGGACGCGCGCGCTTTCGCACACACCCTGGACTGGCAACCGCGCGCCGACGCGACCCCGGCGCTGGGTCCGGGCACCCTCGCGGCCCTCGGTGACCAAGCCTGGGCGCCAATGGACCGCCTGGGGCAGTTCGGCTTCGGGCCGGGCACAGTGGCCGACGCGCGGTATGTGCTGTATGTCACGGAGTCCCAGCCCGCCGACGGAAGCGACGTCGACTTCGCGGTCCGGGTGTGCGCGGAGATCAGCGCCGCCGTCCGTACCCTCGCCCAGCGGACGGACTCCGTCACTTTGTGGATCATCACCCGCGGCGTACACGAGGCGGCGAACCCGTCGGCGTTGCGCCAGAGTCTGCTGTGGGGTCTGGCCGGCGTGATCGCCGCTGAGCACCCCGAAATATGGGGCGGCCTGCTCGATCTCGCCGATTCAGCTGCTCCCGAAGACTCCGCACAGCGGCTTGCCGACCTGATCCAGCACCCAAGCAGATCGGTCCTGATGCTGCGTGACGGCGTCGTGCTCACGCCGGCGTTGGCGGCGTTGCGCGGTGAACCGGTGCGCAGGCCGATCGCCTGCAGACCCGATGCGGCCTACCTGATCACCGGTGGCATGGGCGCCCTGGGCCTGCTGATGGCGGGCTGGCTGGCCGAACGTGGCGCCCGACGGTTGGTGCTGACCGGGCGGACCGCGTTGCCGCCGAGACGGGACTGGGAAATCGACACCCTGGACGCGGGACTGCGGCGCAAGATCGACGCCATACGCGCGCTGGAAATGCGTGGCGTCGCAGTCGAAGCCGTCGCCGTCGATATCGGCTGCCGCGAGCAGCTGCAGGCGCTGCTGGATCGGCGGGACGCCGACGGTGCTACACCCATTCGCGGCGTCATACACGCGGCCGGCGTCACCAACGACCAGTTGGTGACCAACCTGACCGATGACGCCGTGCGTGACGTGGTGTGGTCCAAGATCGGCGGCAGCCAGGTGCTGCACCAGGCGTTCCCGCCGGGCAGCGTCGACTTCTTCTTCCTGACCTCCTCGGCCGCAACGGTATTCGGCGTCCCGGGCCAGGGCTCCTACGCCGCCGCCAACTCCTACCTGGACGCCTTGGCGCGCTCGCGGCACCAGCAGGGCTGCCACACCATGAGCCTGGACTGGGTGGCCTGGCGTGGTCTCGGGTTCGCCGCGGACAACCGCATCGTCAGCGACGAACTGGCCCGACTGGGCTCACGCGACATCACGCCCGAGGAGGCGTTCACCGCGTGGGAGCACGTCGACGGCTACGACGTCGCGCAGGCGGTGGTGCTGCCGGTGCCGGCGACCGCGGACGGATCGGCCATCGAGGACAGCTACCTCATCCCGGTTCGGGACTGGTCGGCGCTGTCGGCCTCGGAGGTGCGCGACGAGTTCGAGAACGGCCTGCGCGGCATCATCGCGCGCGAGCTCCGGCTGCCCGAGACCGACCTGGACAGCCACCGGCCGTTCGCCGAACTAGGACTCAATTCGCTGATGGCGATGGCGATCCGGCGGGAGGCCGAGCAGTTCGTCGGCATGGAACTGTCGGCGACCATGCTGTTCAATCACCCGACCGTAGCGGCGCTGGCGGCCTATCTGGCCAATCGGGTTGCGCCCGAGGACGATTCGACCGAAGACGAGATGGCCGCGCTGTCCGCATCGGCCGGCAGCGTGCTCGACAGCCTCTTTGACCGCATCGAGTCGACGTCGTCCGAGGCCGAAAGGCATTCGTGATGCGCACGGCCTTCAGCCGGATCTCCGGTATGAGCGCGCAACAACGCGCCGCCCTGTCGGGCGAATTCGAGAAGATCTCGCGCATCGTGGTGGCCGAGCCGATCGCGGTGGTCGGGATCGGCTGCCGGTTTCCCGGCGGTGTCACCGGACCGGAAAGCTTCTGGGACCTGCTGGTGGAGGGCCGCAACGCGATCTCAACGGTGCCCGCCGACCGCTGGGACGCCGAGGCGTTCTACGACCCCGACCCGTTGACACCGGGCCATATGACCACGAAGTGGGGCGGGTTCGTCCCCGACATCGCCGGGTTCGACGCCGAGTTCTTCGGCATCACACCGCGCGAAGCCGCGGCAATGGACCCCCAGCAGCGAATGCTGCTCGAGGTGGCCTGGGAGGCTCTCGAACACGCCGGCATACCGACGGATTCGCTGTCCGGCACCCGCGCCGGCGTCATGATGGGCGTGTACTTCAACGAGTACCAGTCCATGCTGGCCGCCGATCCCGACACGGTGGACGCCTACACCGGAACCGGAAATGCGCACAGCATCACCGTGGGCCGCATCTCGTACCTGTTGGGGCTGCGCGGCCCCGCGGTGGCGGTCGACACCGCGTGCTCGTCATCGCTGGTGGCGGTGCACCTGGCGTGTCAGAGCCTGCGGATGCGGGAAACCGATCTGGCACTGGCGGGCGGCGTCAGCGTGACGCTACGCCCGGAGACCCAGATTGCCATTTCCGCCTGGGGCCTGTTGTCCCCCCGGGGCCGCTGCGCCAGCTTCGACGCTGCCGCTGATGGTTTCGTGCGCGGCGAGGGTGCCGGGGTGGTGGTGCTCAAGCGGTTGACCGATGCGGTGCGCGACGGTGACCGGGTCTTGGCGGTGGTACGAGGTTCGGCGGTCAACCAGGACGGCCGCTCCAACGGTGTCACGGCGCCGAACACCGCCGCGCAGTGCGATGTGATCGCCGACGCGCTGCGTTCCGGCGATGTGGCGCCCGAAAGCGTCAACTACGTCGAGGCGCACGGGACCGGAACGGTGCTCGGTGACCCGATCGAATTCGAAGCGCTGGCCGCGACGTACGGCCTGGTCAAGGGGCCGAGCGCCGGCTCGTGCGCGCTGGGCGCCGTCAAGACCAACCTCGGTCACCTGGAGGCGGCGGCCGGGATCGCCGGCTTCATCAAGGCCGCGCTGGCCGTCCAACGTGGCCAGATCCCGCCGAATCTGCATTTCTCGCAGTGGAACCCGGCGATCGACGCGGCCGCGACCAGATTCGTCGTGCCCACCGAGAACATCGTGTGGCCCGGCGCTGACGGCCCGCGCCGGGCGGCGGTGTCCTCGTTCGGGTTGGGCGGCACCAACGCACACGTCGTCATCGAGCAGGGCCCCGACCCGGTGCCGGCAGCCGGGTCGGACACGGGGGTGTCGACGCTGGTGGTGTCGGGCAAGACGCCGCAGCGGGTGGCCGCGACGGCCGCGGCACTGGCCGACTGGCTGCAGGGTGCGGGCGCCGATACACCGCTGCCCGGTGTCGCGCACACCGTCAACCACCATCGCACCAGGCACAGCAAGGCGGCCACCGTGGTGGCCCGTGACCACGGTCAGGCCCTGACCGCGCTACGCGCCCTGGCCAACGGGGAGCACGCCCCCAATCTCGTTGAGCACCAGGAAACTTCGGGACCGGGCATTGTCTTCGTGTACTCCGGGCGTGGGTCGCAGTGGGCCGGCATGGGCCGCCGATTGCTCGCCGAGGAGCCGGCTTTCGCCGCCGCCGTGGACGAGTTGGAGCCGCTGTTCGCACCGCAGGCGGGCTTCTCGCTGCGCGACGTGCTGGCGAGCGGCCGCGCGCTGGTCGGCATCGAACAGATTCAACTGGGCCTAATTGGCATGCAACTCGCGTTGACGCAACTGTGGCGTTCCTACGGCGTGCAGCCAGACCTGGTGATCGGGCATTCGATGGGCGAGGTGGCCGCCGCGGTGGTGGCCGGCGCGCTCACGCCCGCGGAGGGACTCCGGGTCACCGCCACCCGGTCGCGCCTGATGGCGCCGCTGTCCGGGCAGGGCGGGATGGCCATGCTGGGGCTCGACGCGCCGGCCACCGAGGCGTTGATCGCCGACTATCCCCAGGTGACGCTGGGCATCTACAACTCACCGCGCCAGACCGTCATCTCCGGGCCGACCGCGCAGATCGACGAACTGATCGCCACGGTGCGTGCCCAGAACCGCTTCGCCGGCCGGGTGAATATCGAAGTGGCGCCGCACAATCCGGCGATGGACGCGCTGCAACCGGCGATGCGCGCGGAGCTGGCCGGCCTCGCGCCGCGCACCCCGGCGATCCCGATTGTCTCGACCACCTACGAAAGCCTGGACAGCACACCGGCATTCGATGCCGAGCACTGGGCGACCAACATGCGCAACCCGGTCCGATTCCAGCAGGCCGTCACCGCTGCCGCAGCCCGGCACCACACCTTTATCGAGATCAGCGCGCACCCACTGCTCACCCAGGCCATCTCCGAAACGCTCGCGGAACCGGGTTATCGCACCGTCGGCACCTTGGCGCGCGACACCGATGACACCCTCACGTTCCGCACCAATCTCTGCGCGGTGCGGGCACCTGAGCTCCCGCACCCGCCCGAGCCGCACCCGGCCGTGCCTACCACGCCGTGGCAGCACACCCATCACTGGATCGACCTGGACATCGAAATGGGCCGTGTGCGCCCAGAGCGCTCACGCCGCAACCCCATTCGACACCAGGGGCCCGGGAACACCGTCGCGGACTGGAGTTACCAGCTGGACTGGCCGGTACGCCCGGCACCCGCGGCGGAGGTCGCCTGCGGCGCCTCCTGGCTGGTGGCAGCCGAACCCGCCCTGACCGCCGCCATGGTCGCCGCCACCGACTGCCCGGTGACGACGCTGCCCGAAGGCGCCCACGACCTACCCGACGCCCTGAGCGGTGTGGACAACGTGCTCTACGCACCTCCGGTAGCCGGTGAACTCCTGGATATCCCAGCGGCTTACCGGATCTTCGACCAAGCGCGCGGTCTGGCCGCCTCGATGGCCGCGACCGGTTCGGCGCCGAAGTTGTTCATCATGACCCGCAACGCACAACCGGTCGCCGCGGGCGATCGGGCCAATCCCGGCCACGCGCTGCTGTGGGGCCTGGGCCGCTCACTGGCCCTCGAACATCCGGAGATCTGGGGCGGGCTGATCGACGTCGACGACACGATGCCCGCCGAGCTTGCCGCACAGTGCGTGCTCGTGGCCGCCGAGCTCGCAGACGGCGAGGACCAGGTGGTGTACCGGTCGGCGAATCGCCATGTGCCCCGGCTGCACTGGCGACCGCAGGACGCAGGCGCTCCGGAGGCGCAGCTGAGCGGCGACACCTGCCAGTTGGTCGTCGGCGCGACCGGCAACATCGGGCCACACCTGATCCGTCAGCTCGCCCGGATGGGCGCCTCGACGATCGTCGCGGTGGCCCGCAAGCCCGGCGCGCTGCAGGCGCTGGCCGACGAACTGCGCACGGCCGGAACCGATCTCGTCGAAGTGGCCGCCGACGCCACCGACCCCGAGGCGATGGGCGCGCTGTTCGACCGGTTCGGAACCGACCTCCCGCCGCTCGAGGGGATCTACCTGGCCGCATTCGCCGGTGGCCCGGTGCTGCTGAGCGAGATGTCCGACGACGACGTGGCGGCCATGTTCCGCCCCAAGCTGGACGCCGCCGCGTTGCTGCACCGTCTGTCGCTGCGGCAACTGACCGACGATCCGGTCCGGCACTTCGTGTTGTTCTCCTCGGTGTCCGGTCTGCTCGGTTCCCGCTGGCTCGCCCATTACACCGCCACCAGCACGTTCCTGGACGCCTTCGCCTACGCGCGGCGCACCATGGGGCTGCCCGCCACGGTCGTCGACTGGGGATTGTGGAAATCCCTGGCCGACGCGCAGCGGGACGCCAGCCAGGTCAGCGCCGAATCGGGCCTGCACCCCATGGACGACGAGACCGCCATCGGGGCGCTGCCCACCGTGCTGGGTTCCGGCGCCGCGGTGCGCACCGCGATCGTCGCCGCCGACTGGCCGCTGCTGGCAGCGGCGTTCCGCACCCGCGGATCCCTGCGCATCGTCGATGACCTGCTGCCGGCGTCGGAGGACGCCAGGCTGCCGGAAAGCGAATTCCGTAAGGCGCTGCGGGCCGCCGACCCGCACCGACGCCACGATATGCTGCTCGACCAGGTCGGCGCGCTGGCCGCGACGGTGATGGGCATGCCGGCCACCGAGACGCTCGATCCGGCCACCGGTTTCTTCCAGCTCGGCATGGACTCGTTGATGAGCGTGACGCTGCAGCGAGCCCTGTCCGACAGCCTCGGTGAATTCCTGCCCGCATCGGTGGTTTTCGACTACCCCACGGTGTACGGGCTCACCGATTACCTGGCCACCGTGCTGCCCGAGTTCGCCGGGTTGGCGTCGGCGGCCGAAGAGCCACCAGACACCTACGACGACCTTAGTGAAGACGAGTTGCTACAACAACTTTCGGAGAGGCTGAGCTGACCGCTGTGACCAGTCAGACTGCCCCGACACCGGACCGCCGGGCGATCATCACCGAGGCGCTACGCAAGATCGACGACCTCACCGCACGCCTCGAGATCGCCGAGGCGGCCAACAACGAACCGATCGCCGTCGTCGGCATCGGTTGCCGGTTCCCCGGCGGCGTGACAAACCCGGACGAATTCTGGGAGCTGTTGCGCGAGGGCCGAAACGGCATCATCCGGGTGCCCGAACAGCGTTGGGACGCCGACGCCTTCTACACCGACGACCACACCGTGCCCGGCACCATCTGCAGCCGCGACGGCGGCTTCCTGACCGGCTGGCAGCCCGAGGAGTTCGACGCCGAATTCTTCGCCATCTCCCCGCGCGAAGCAGCCGCGATGGACCCGCAGCAGCGCTTGCTGCTCGAAGTCGCCTGGGAGGCGCTGGAGAACTCCGGCGTCGCACCGCACACCATCCGGGGCACCCAGACGTCGGTATTCGTCGGCGTCACGGCCTACGACTACATGGTCAGCCTGGCCGGCCAGTTGCGCCCGGAGGACCTCGACGCCTACATCCCCACCGGTAACGCGCTGAACTTCACCGCCGGCCGGCTGGCGTATTTCCTTGGCGCACAGGGCCCCGCGGTGGTCATCGACACCGCCTGCTCGTCGTCGCTGGTGGCGATTCACCTGGCATCGCAGAGCCTGCGGTCCCGGGAGAGCGACATGGCGCTGGTCGGCGGCACCAACCTGCTGTTGAGCCCGGGACCGAGCATCGCATGCTCACGGTGGGGCATGTTGTCTCCGGAAGGCCAGTGCAAGACCTTCGACGCCACCGCCGACGGATACGTGCGCAGCGAGGGCGCCGGGGTGGTGGTGCTCAAGCGGCTGGCCGATGCGCAGCGGGACGGCAACCGGATCCTGGCCGTGGTCCGCGGTTCGGCGGTCAACCAGGACGGTGCCAGCAGCGGCGTGACGGTGCCCAACGGGCCCGCCCAACAGGCGTTGCTGCGCAAGGCTCTGGCGGCGGCGAAGCTGGCGCCGGCCGACATCGACTATGTCGAGGCACACGGCACCGGAACCCCGCTGGGCGATCCGATCGAACTCGACTCGCTGAGCAAGGTTTTCGGCGACCGCGCCGGCCGGCAACCGCTGGTCCTGGGATCGGTGAAAACCAACCTCGGTCACCTCGAGGCCGCGGCCGGCATCGCCGGATTCATCAAGACCGTGCTGGCGCTGGGACACCGGTACATCCCGCGGCACCTGAACTTCCGGCAGCTGACACCGCACGTCAGCGAGGGCGTATCCCGTATGAGCATTGCCGCGGCCGGTCTGGACTGGCCGGTCACCGAACGGCCCCGTCGCGCCGGTGTCTCCTCCTTCGGCGTCAGTGGCACCAACGCGCATGTGGTGCTCGAACAGGCACCCGATTCGGTTGCACCACAGCCCACTTCGCATCCGCCCGTGACGACCCTGGTGGTGGCGGGTAAGACGCCGCAGCGGATCGCGGCCACCGCGGCCGCACTGGCCGACTGGTGGGAAGGCGCGGGCGCGCACACTCAGCCGGCCGACGTCGCGCACACGCTCAACCACCATCGCGCCCGGCAGGTCAAGTTCGCCACCGTGGTCGCCCGGGATCGCACGCACGCGATAGCGGGGTTGCGGGCACTGGCGGCCGACCCGGTCTGCAACGACGGCCCGGTCGGGCCAGGCACGGTGTTCGTCTTCTCCGGCCAGGGTTCGCAGTGGGTCGGCATGGGCCGCCAACTGCTGGCCGATGAGCCCGCGTTCGCCGCGGCCGTCGCGGATCTGGAGCCGGATTTCGCTTCCCAGGTGGGCTTTTCGCTGCAGCAGACGCTGACCGACAGTCATGAAGTGGTCGGCATCGGCAACATTCAGCCGGTGCTGGTCGGAATTCAGCTCGCGCTCACCGCACTGTGGCGGCATTACGGGGTGAAGCCGGACGCGGTGATCGGCCATTCGATGGGCGAGGTGTCGGCGGCGGTGGTGGCCGGCGCACTGTCCCCGGCCGACGGCCTGAAGGTGATCGCCATCCGCTCGCGGCTGATGGCGGCGCTGGCCGGTCAGGGCGCGATGGCCCTGCTGGAACTCGACGCCTCGGACACCGCCACGGTGATCGCCGGCTATCCGGCGCTGACCCTGGCGGTGCACGCCTCACCGCGCCAGTCGGTGATCGCCGGACCGCCGGATCAGGTGGACGCGGTGATCGCCGCGGTCGCAGCCAAGGACCTGCTGGCGCGTCGCATCGACGTCGACGTCGCCTCGCACCACCCCATCATCGATCCGATACTGCCCGAATTGCGTTCCGCGCTGGCCGATCTGGCACCGAAAGCGCCGACGATCCCGATGCTGACCACCGCGGTCGAGGGTCCCACACCGGCATTGCTGGACGCCGACTACTGGGCCGCCAACCTGCGCAACCCGGTTCGCTTTCACCAGGCCGTTACCCTGGCCGCGCAGAGCCATCACACCTTCGTCGAAGTCAGCCCGCACCCGCTGCTCACTTACGCGATCATCGACACACTCGGTGAGACGAGCGCGCGGGTGCTGGGCACCTTGCAGCGCGACGCCGACGACACCGTCGTCTTCCACACCAACGTCAACGCCACGCACGGCACCCGCCCGCCGGACACACCGCACCCGCCGGAGCCGCATCCGCTGCTGCCGGGCACGCCGTGGCAGCACACCCGGCACTGGATCGACACCGACTCGACCGTCGGGAGACCCGGCCATCCACTACTCGGTGTCGGCGTCGAGGACCCCACCAACGGCACCCGGGTGTGGGAGTGCGCGATCAGCCCGAACCTGCTCTGGCTGGGCGACCACTGCGTCGACGGGGTCTGTGTGCTTCCCGGCGCGGCCTACGCGGACATCGCCCTGGCCGCGGCAACCGACGCCTTCGGCGGCGGGTCCTGGACGATCGGCGAACTCACCCTCGACCAGCTGATGCATGTCACCGACAGCACCGTGATCGCCACCACACTCACCGGGAACGAAAAGTCCTGCCGAGTCGAAATACGCACGCGCAGCACCAGTTCCGGCTGGATCAAGCATGCCGGCGCCACGCTGGTGCCCGCTACTGCCGAGACGCCGGCACCGGCCGAGCCGAGTGAGGGTGCCACCACACTCGATCCCGGGGACTTGTATCAGCGGCTGCGTGCCGCCGGCCAGCAGCATGGACCCGCGTTCCAGGGCATCGTCGGGTTGTCGGTACTGCCGTCCGGCGCCGCCCAGGCCCAGGTGCGATTGCCCGCGGCGGCGAAAACCGGGGCGCGGAAGTTCCTGCTGCACCCGGTCATGATGGACATCGCGATGCAGACCCTCGGCGCGACCGGGCCGGCCACGGAGCTGACCACCGGCGGCCGGCCGGCGATGGTGCTTCCGGTGGGATTCGCCGGCGTCCGGGTGTACGGCGACGTGGTCAGCGGGACGACAGCGACCGCTTCTCTCGCTCCGACCGACAACCCGGACCGACTGGCCGGCCGGGTGTTGTTGACCGACGCCGACGGCCGCCCGGTGCTGGAGATCGACCGGGTCGAGATGGCGGTGCTGCGCTCCCCCACCGGCGCCAGGGAACTCGGCAATCGGCTGTTCTCAGTGCAATGGCAGCCCGCGGCGCTCGATGGGCAGGCCGCGGCCCCGGCGGCGCTGTTGTTGGTCGGCTCCGACGAGCTGACGGCCGCGCTGCGGTCCGAGCTGGCCGGGCGGATCAGCCGGTGCGAGGTGGTTCGCGACGACGAGTCCATGCGGGCGGCGATCGGTCAGCGCGATATCACCTGGGACGGAATCGTGGTGGTCTGTCCGCCGCGGTCGTCCGACGAAGCGGAGCCGATCGGCGCCCAACTCGACCTCGCGCGCGCCCGCACGCTGCGCATCGCCGACATCGTCCGGACGGTATCGCGGGTGGGCGCCCGCAACAGCCCGCGGCTGTGGATCGTCACGCGCGGCGCGCAACAACTGGACCCCACCGAGTCGGTCACCTTGGCCCAGACCCAACTCCGCGGCATCGCGCGGGTGCTTACCTTCGAACACCCCGAACTGACGGCCACCGTGGTCGACCTCGACCCCGACGGCACCCAAGCCCTCCCCGGTCTGGTCGACGAACTGCTCGCGGGCTCCGACCAGGACGAGGTGGCGCTGCGCGCCGGACACCGGTATGTGAGCCGGCTGATGCCGACGCCGATGGTGTCCGGGGAGCTGGTTGCCCAGCACCGCTTCGTCACGGTCGATATCGACGCCGGTGGTGTTGTCACACTCGACGACCAACTGCAACCACGCGCGGCCAGGCGCACCGAGCCGGCCGCCGACCAGGTCGAGGTCCGCGTTCTTGCCGCCCCGCTGCCTGCCGGTGAGGTCAGCGAATGCCTGGGCGTGGTGGCCGGCGGCCCCGAAAGTGGCAGCCGCGTCATCGCTTTCGGAACCGGCCCGGTCGGCTCCTACCTGATCGCCGATCCCGACCTCGTTGTCCCGGTCCCGGATGCCCTGTCCGATATCCAGGCGGCCGGCTTCGGGCTGGCCTATCTGACGGCGTGGCATGCGCTGTGCACGGTCAGCCAGGTGGCACCGGGCGAGAAGGTGCTGATCCGTCCCACCGGTGACGGGGTGGACATGGCGGCCGCCGCCATCGCCGCCATGCTGGGCGCGCAGGTTTTCACCAGCGCACCCGACGAGGCACACGTGGATGTCATCCTCAATTCGCTTCCTGGAGAAGAGCTTCGGTCGGGCATGCGACTGCTGGCTCCTGGGGGTCGGTTCGTCCAGCTGGGCGCGATCGACACCGCGATCGACCTGTCCGCGCTGTCCGGCAGCGCCACGTTCGCGGTGGTGGACATCGGCTCGAACCTACGCCTGCAGCCCAAGCGCTACCGCGCCTACCTCGAAGAGATCCTGCAGCACGCCGTCGCGGGCCGGTTGGCGCCGCTGGCTGTGACCGAGTTCGCCCTCGCTGACGGCGCCGAGGCACTGCGACTGCTGGAATCGGGCGAACACACCGGCCGCGTCGTCGTTTCCATCCCGCAGACCGGCACGATCACGGCACTCGCACCACGTCCGACCGAGCCGCTGGTCCGACCGGACGGCGGGTACCTGGTCGTCGGTGGCCTGGGCGGTCTGGGCTTCGTCACGGCCCGGTGGCTGGTCGAGCAGGGCGCGGGATTGGTTGTGCTGAACGGGCGTTCGGCGCCGGGCCCCGAGGCGCAGGCCGCCATCGACGACCTCAACAACGCCGGCGGTAGCGTCGAGGTGGTCACTGGCGACCTGGCCGAGCCGGAAACCTCGCGCCGGCTGGTGGCCGCGGTCGACGACGCCGGCTTCCGGTTGGCGGGCGTGGTGCACAGCGCGATGGTGCTGGCCGACGAGATCGTGCTGAATATGTCCGAATCGGCGTCGGCGCGGGTGTTCGCCCCCAAGGTGGCCGGCGGCTGGTGGCTGCACGAGGCGACCAAGGACGCGGATCTGGATTGGTGGGTGTCCTTCTCGTCGGTCTCTTCCCTGGTCGGCGCACCGGGGCAGGGCTCATACGCCTCGGCGAACTCCTGGATCGACGGGCTGGTCGCCTACCGGCGGGCGATGGGACTGCCGGCGGCCGGAATCAACTGGGGCCCTTGGGCCGAGGTGGGCCGCGCACAGTTCTTCGCCGACCTCGGCGTCTCGATGATCACCCCGGCCCAAGGGTTGGCGGCGATGGAGTTGGTGCTGTCGGCGGACCGGGCCCGCACCGGCGTGTTCGCGCTCGACGCCCGCCAGTGGTTCCAGTCGTTTCCCGCCGCGGCCGGATCGTCGTTGTTCGCCACATTGCAGGAGTCGATCACACTCGAGCAGCGCAGCGGCGGTGGCCGGATCCGCGCCGAGCTGGACGCCGCCGATCCCGCCGAGCGCCCGGCGCGCCTGGCGACGGCCATCGCCGACGAGATCACGGCGGTGCTGCGCTCGACCGACCCGATCGACCACGACCAGCCGATGGAGTCGCTGGGCCTGGACTCCCTGATGGCGCTGGAACTGCGCAACCGGCTGGAGGCGAGCCTGGGCACTACCCTGCCGGTGGCGCTGGTCTGGGCCTACCCGACCATCAGCGACCTGGCCGGCGCGCTGTGCGAACGGCTGGGCTACCAGTCGGACGCGCCCCAGGCCCCAGACGCCGTGGACGAGAACGATTTATCGGATGAGGAACTGGATCTGCTGTCTGACCTGGTTGCGGCCAGTGAGCTGGAAGCAGCGACGGAAGGCGCGGAGTAATGACGAGTCTGGCCGAACGCGCCGCCCAAATGTCACCGAAGGCCCGCGAGGTCCTCGCGCGCGAACTGGTGCGTGCGGGCACGGCCTTCCCCACCGACGTCGCCGAGCCCATCGCGGTGATCGGGATGGGGTGCCGGCTGCCCGGCAAGGTGAATGGGCCACAAGACTTCTGGCAATTGCTGCTCGACGGCCGGGACACCATCGCTGAGGTGCCCGCCGACCGGTGGGACGGCGACGCGTTCTACGACCCCGACCCGGAGACCCCCGGCAAGATGACCACCAAGTGGGGTGGATTCATCGACGACGTCGCGGGATTCGACGCGGAGTTCTTCGGCATCACCCCCCGCGAGGCGGCCGCCATGGATCCCCAGCACCGGGTGCTGCTGGAAGTGGCCTGGGAGTCACTCGAACACGCCGGGCTGGCGCCGGATTCGCTGAACGGCAGCCGCACCGCCGCCATCATGGGCCTGTCGACGTGGGACTACACGATCGTCAACATCGAGCGTCGCGCCGAAATCGACGCCTACCTGTCCACCGGCACCCCGCACGCCGCCGCCGTGGGCCGCATCGCCTACCTGCTCGGTCTGCGCGGCCCGGCGGTGGCGGTGGACACCGCGTGTTCCTCGTCGCTGGTGGCGGTGCACCTGGCCTGCCAGTCGCTGCGACTGCGGGAAAGCGACGTGGCGCTGGCGGGTGGGGTACAGCTCGCGCTGTCGCCGTTCGCCGCGATCGCGGTGTCGAAGTGGTCGGCGCTATCGCCGAGCGGCCGCTCAAAAGCCTTCGACGCCATGGCCGATGGCTTCACCCGCGGCGAGGGCTGCGGCGTGGTGGTGCTCAAACGTTTGTCCGACGCCACCCGCGACGGCGACCGGGTCCTGGCGCTGATCCGCGGCTCGGCGATCAACCAGGACGGCCGGTCCAACGGCATGACCGCCCCCAACGCCCTGGCGCAGCGCGACGTCATCACCACCGCGCTGAAGCAGGCCGACGTGACCGCCGAAAGCGTGCACTACGTCGAAGCGCACGGCACCGGAACCATTCTGGGTGACCCGATCGAATTCGAGTCACTGTCGGCCACTTACGGACGGGGCCAGGGCCGGTGCGCGCTCGGGGCGGTGAAGACCAACCTCGGCCACCTCGAAGCGGCGGCCGGTGTCGCCGGGCTGATCAAGGCGATTCTGGCGGTGCAGCACGCCTACATTCCCCGCAACCTGCACTTCACCCGCTGGAACCCGGCCATCGACGCGTCGTCGACCCGGCTGTTCGTGCCGACGGAGGGCACTTCGTGGCCTGCGGGCTCGAGTCCGCGTCGTGCGGCGGTCTCCTCGTTCGGCCTCAGCGGGACCAACTCCCATGTGGTGATCGAGCAGGCGCCCAATGTGGTTGTGGCCCAGCCTGGCACCGATCCGCAGGTGTCGACACTGATGGTCTCGGGCAAGACGCCGCAACGGTCGGCCGCCGCGGCGGGCACCCTCGCGGACTGGATGGAGGGGCCCGGCGCCGACGTGCCGCTGGCCGACATCGCACACACGCTCCGCCATCATCGTGCCCGGCACCCCAAAGTCGGCACCGTGATCGCGCGCGACCGGGCACAGGCCATTGCGGGGCTGCGTGCGCTGGCCGCCGGCAAGCCGGCACCGGGCGTGGTCGGTCCCCGTGCCGGATCGCCCGGCGGCGGAACCGCGTTCGTCTATTCCGGGCGCGGCTCGCAGTGGGCGGGCATGGGTCGCCGGTTGTTGGCCGACGAGCCCGCATTCGCGGCGGCCGTCGACGATCTCGAGCCCGATTTCGTTGCCCAGGGCAGCTTCTCGCTGCGTGAGGTGCTGGCCAACGGCACCGAGTTGGTGGGTATCGAGCAGATTCAGTTGGGTCTGATCGGCATGCAGTTGGCGCTGACGCAGTTGTGGCGTTCCTACGGGGTGGAGCCCGACCTGGTGATCGGGCACTCGATGGGCGAGGTGGCCGCAGCCGTGGTCGCCGGAGCACTGACCCCCGCCGAAGGGCTGCGGGTCACCGCCACCCGGGCCCGCCTGATGGCGCCGCTGTCCGGGCAGGGCGCGATGGCGTTGCTGGAGCTCGACGCCGCGGCCACCGAGGCGCTGATCGCCGACTACCCGCAGGTCACCCTGGGTATCTACAACTCACCGCGCCAGACCGTGATCTCCGGGCCCACCGAGCAGATCGAGGAACTGATCACCCGCGTGCGCGCCCGGGACCGGTTCGCCAGCCGGGTCAACATCGAAGTGGCCCCGCACAATCCGGCCATGGACGCGCTGCAGCCGGCGATGCGCGCCGAACTGGCCGACCTGGCACCGCGCACCCCGACCATCCCGATCATTTCGACCACATACGAAGACCTGGCCAGCACACCGGTTTTCGATGCGGAGCACTGGGCGGTCAACATGCGCAACCCGGTGCGCTTCCAGCAGGCCGTCACCGCAGCGGCCGAGCAGCACCACACGTTCGTCGAGATCAGTGCCCACCCCCTGCTCACCCATGCCGTCACCGAAACCCTGGACGAGAGCGGGTACCACGGCGCCTTCATCAGCGCGGGAACGCTGCACCGCGATGCCGACGACACCGTGACCTTCCGCACCCATCTCGCGCAGGTCGCCCACAACCCACCGACCGCCACCGGTGGCCGGCTGGCCGACCTTCCCACCACAGCGTGGCAGCACGAGCAGTTCTGGGTGCAGGACCGGTCCTCGATGGCCGACCTGGTCATGAATCACCCGCTCCTGGGTGTGCACGTCGAGGTGCCGTCCAGCCGCGATCACGTGTGGCAGGCCGACGTCGGCACCGACGTCTCCGGCTGGCTCGCCGACCATCGCGTGTTCGGGCAGTCCATCATGCCGGCCGCGGGCTACGCCGAAATCGTCTTGGCGGCGGCCAGTGAAGGACTGGGCGTGCCAACCGACAGCGTGTCGATCAACCAACTCGAGGTCGAGCAGATGCTCACCCTGGATAAGCACACGCAACTGACCACCCAGTTGATCCGCAACGGCGACAGCAAGATTCGTATCGAGGTCCAATCCCGTGCACCCGGCGGCGAGTGGACGCGCCACGCGCTGGCCAAGGTGGAGGCGACGCAGGCCGGCCCGGGACCCGTGCCTGCCACCGGACAAGCTCGGACGTCGATCGCACCCGCCGACTTCTACTCGCTACTGCGCCAGACGGGTCTGCACTACGGCCCGGCGTTCGCCGGCCTGACCCGCATCGACCGGTTGTCGGACGGCTCGGTGGAAACCGAGATCACCCTGCCCGACGAGGCCCCCCGGCACCCCGGCTATCGCATTCATCCCGCCCTGCTGGACGCCGCGCTGCAGAGCCTGGCTGCTGCCATGCCGGACGACGGAACCACCGAGTCCAGTTATCTGCCGGTCTCTTTCGAGAGCCTGCGGGTATACGCCAACCCCGGTCGTCATGCCCGGTGCCGCGCGACGCTCACCAGCCTGGACGCCGCCGGTACCGGCAAGCTCGGCCGGATCGTGCTGATGGACGCGGCCGGTAATGTCACCGCCGAGATCAACGACATCTTCCTGCGCTCGGTCGAGCGGCGCAGCGTGCCGCTGCCGTTGGGGCAGAAGATCTTCGAAGCGGCGTGGGTGGATCAACCGCTGCCCGCCGAAACCGCTGCGCCGGTGCCGGGCAGCTGGCTGGTGCTGGCGACCCAGACCAGCCGGGCCGCCGCCGAGGCGTTCGCGGTCGGCTGGCGATCCGACGATCACCGGGTGCTCACGGCCGATCTCGACGACGAACCGGCCATGCTGGCCGCATTCGCCGACGCCGCGGGCGACCCCGAACATCCGCCCGCCGGTGTGGTCGTGTTCGCCGGGGACGCATCCGAGGTGACCAAGGCACGCGATCTGGTGTGGTCGATCAGCACCGTGGTCCGTGCGATCGTCGGCGGCTGGCACGGCGAACCGCCGCGGCTGTGGCTGGTCAGCCGGCAAGGTCTGGTGGTCGACGAGGGCGAGGCGGGGCAGCCCGCGATCGGTGCGCTCAAGGGTCTGATCCGGGTGCTGGCCTACGAGCATCCCGAGTTGCGGGCCACCCTGGTTGATTTGGATTCCGAGGCCGATCTCGACTCCGACGCCGGCGCGTTGACGGCCGAACTCGGCGCGCCCGACGCCGAGCTGCTGACCACCGTCATCGCCCACCGCGGCGAGCACCGCTACGTCGAGCAGCTCACCCGGGCCACACTCGGTGACGCCCAGCGCACTCCGGTGGTGCGCGCCGGTGCCAGCTACGTCGTCACCGGCGGCCTCGGCGGCCTGGGTCTGGTGGTGGCGCGCTGGCTGGTGGACGGTGGTGCGGGCCGGGTGGTCCTCAACGGCCGCAGCGAACCCGGCGAGGAACAACGCCGGATGCTGGCCGAATTGGAGAGCCGCGCCGAAATCGCCGTCGTCCTCGGCGACATCGCCGCTCCCGGTGTGGCCGAACGACTGATCGCGGCGGCCGAGGACGGCAACCGCGCACTGCGCGGCATCCTGCACTCGGCCGCCGTCATCGACGACGCCCTGCTGTATTCCATGACCAAGGACAGTCTCGACCGGGTCTGGGCACCGAAAGCCATTGGTGCGCAGCGGCTGCACCAGGCCAGCGCCGGCCGCGAGCTGGACTGGTGGGTCGGCTTCTCCTCCACCGCCTCGCTGCTGGGCGCGCCCGGACAAGGCGCCTACGCATGCGCGAACGCGTGGCTGGACGCCCTGGTCTCCGCGCGCACCGCGGCCGGACTGCCCGCAGCGGTGATCAACTGGGGTCCGTGGTCGGACGTGGGCATGGCCCGCACGCTGGCCAGCAGCGTGCTGGACCCGATCACTCCTGCCGAGGGGCTCGCGGCCATGGAGTCGTTGTTGGCCGGCAACCGCAGCCACACCGGTGTGGCGCGGTTGCGTGCCGACCGGGCCCTGATCGCCTTCCCCGAGATCCGCGGCCACGACTTCTTCTCCGCCGTGGTGCGGGAGCTGGAAGCCGCTGGGGGCGGCGACGACTGGGCTGGCCCCGACTCGCTGCGCGACCTGGAACCGGCCGAGGCGGCGCGCGTCATGACCGACCTGTTGCGCTCGCGGATCGCGGCTGTGATGGGGTATGCGGACAAGTCCGCTGTCGACCCGGGCCTGCCCCTGCTCGACCTCGGTATGGATTCGCTGATGGCGGTGCGGATCCGCAACACCGCCCGTGCCGACTTCGGCGCCGAGCCGCCGGTGGCGTTGCTGCTGCAGGGCGCGACGCTGCACGACCTGACCGCAGACCTGATGCGTCAACTCGGGCTCTCGCAACCCGAACCGGCATCCGAACCGGGTACCACGGTCCGCGGCCGCGCACAGCAGCGCGCGGCTGCGCGACAAGGAGCCGCGATGCGGCGACGGAGCCGACCGGAACTACATGGAGGATCGAACCAATGAGCATTCCCGACAACGCGATTGCGGTGGTCGGCATGGCCGGCAGGTTCCCCGGCGCCAAGAATGTCTCGGCATTCTGGGACAACCTGCGGCGCGGCAAGGAATCCATCGTCACGCTGTCCGAGCAGCAGCTCCGGGACGCCGGGATCAGCGACAAGGCGTTGGCGAATCCGGCGTACGTCCGGCGCGCCCCGATCGTCGACGGTGTCGACGAGTTCGACGCCGACTTCTTCGGGTTCCCGCCGCTGGTCGCCCGGTCGCTGGACCCGCAACACCGGTTGTTCCTGCAGTGTGCCTGGCACGCGCTCGAAGACGCCGGCGTCGATCCGGCCCGGTATGACGGTTCCATCGGCGTGTACGGGACCAGCTCGCCCAGTGGCTATCTGCTGCACAATCTGCTGTCGCACCAGGACCCGAACGCCGTGCTGGCGGAGGGTCTGAACTGGGATCAGCTCAGCATGTTCCTGCAGAACGACAAGGACTTCCTGGCCACCCGCATCTCGCACCAGTTCAATCTGCGCGGCCCCAGCCTCGCCGTCCAGACTGCGTGCTCGTCGTCACTGGTGGCGGTACACCTGGCCTGCATGAGCCTGCTCTCCGGCGAATGCGACATGGCGCTGGCCGGCGGTGTATCTCTGTGCGTCCCACACCATGTCGGGTACTGGCATTCGCCGGGCCAGATGCTCTCGGCGGTCGGCCACTGCCGGCCCTTCGACGTGCGCGCCGACGGCACCGTCTTCGGCAGCGGTGTCGGCCTGGTGGTGCTCAAGCCGCTGCAGGCCGCCCTCGATGCCGGTGACCGGATCCATGCCGTCATCCGCGGGTCGGCGATCAACAACGACGGTTCGGCGAAAATGGGCTTCGCGGCGCCCAGCGCGTCCGCGCAGGCCGACTGCATCGCCGAGGCCCACGCCGTCTCCGACGTCGACGCCTCGACCATCACCTACGTCGAAACGCACGGCACCGGAACCCCGTTGGGCGACCCGATCGAAATACAAGGGCTGCGAACGGCATTCGAAGCCTCCGAGGAACCGCGGTCGGCGCCGTGTGTAATCGGCTCGGTCAAGTCCAACATCGGCCACCTCGAGGTCGCCGCCGGGATCGCCGCGCTCATCAAGACCATCCTGTGCCTGAAGAACAAGGCGATTCCCGCGACGCTGCACTACACCAGCCCCAATCCGGAGCTGCATCTCGACCAGACCCCGTTCACCGTGCAAAGCCGTTACGGCGCATGGGAGTCCGACGTGGTGCGCCGCGCCGGGGTGAGCTCGTTCGGGATCGGCGGGACCAACGCGCATGTCGTGCTCGAGGAAGCCCCGGAGGCGCCGGTGGCCGAGCCCGCCGGCCCGCAGGTGCTGTTGCTCTCGGCGCGCACCACCGACGCCCTCGGCGAGGCGCGCACCGCGCTGGCCACCACGCTGGAACGTCCGAACGCCCCGGGCCTGGCCGACGTCGCGCACACGCTGGCCGGCCGCCGCAGACACCACGTCACCATGGCCGCCGTCGCCGCCGACCGGGCACAGGCGATCACGCTGCTGCGCGCCGCCGAGCACGACAACGTCTTCGTCGGCGAATCCCCGGCCGACGATCACACCGCAACCACCGACCAGGTCGTGTTCATGTTCCCCGGTCAGGGCGCCCAGCACCCCGGCATGGCCAAGGGGTTGTACGACACCGAGCCGGTTTTCGCCGAACACTTCGACGCGTGCGCCACCGCCTTCCAGGCGGAAATGGGCCTGGATCTGCATGCGGCGATCTACCCGACTTCCCAAGGAACCGCCGCCGATCTAGAGCGCATCGACCGCTCCCAACCAGCGCTGTTCACCGTGGAATAC
Organism: Mycobacterium gordonae; assembly: GCF_017086405.1. Classification (NCBI taxonomy): domain Bacteria; kingdom Bacillati; phylum Actinomycetota; class Actinomycetes; order Mycobacteriales; family Mycobacteriaceae; genus Mycobacterium; species Mycobacterium camsae. The sequence goes on along the minus strand of NZ_CP070973.1, from coordinate 2,303,686 downwards.
GCGCTGGCCAAGCTCGTCGACAGCTACGGCGTGCGCGCCGGCTCCTACATCGGTTACAGCACAGGCGAATACATCGCGGCCACCCTGGCCGGCGTTTTCGACCTACAGACCGCGGTCAAGATTGTGTCGCTTCGGGCCCGGCTGATGCACGAGTCCCCGCCCGGCGCGATGGTCGCCGTCGCGCTCAGCCCCGCCGACGTCGCGCAGCACCTGGTGCCCGGGGCAGAAGTGTCCGCGGTCAACGACCCCGGCAACTGTGTGGTCGCCGGGCCCAAGGACGCCATCCGCGCATTCAGCCAGCGGCTGGGCGAGCATGGCGTCCCGGTGCGACGGGTGCGCGCCACCCACGCCTTTCACACCAGCCAGATGGACGGGATGCTGGATGAATTCCGGGAATTCCTGTCCCTCCAGCAGCTGAAGACCCCCGACACCCGACTGCTGAGCAACCTCACCGGAACCTGGCTGACCGACGAGCAGGCCACCGACCCCGACACCTGGACTCGCCAGATCAGTTCCACCATCCGCTTCGCCGACGAACTCGACGCGGTGCTGGCCGCCCCGAACCGGATCCTGGTCGAGGTCGGCCCCGGCGGCAGCCTGACCGGCTCGGCGATTCGGCACCCCAGGTGGTCGGGCGGCAACCGCTCCGTTCGGCTCATGCGGCACCCCATTCAACAGGCCGACGACCGCGACACCTTCCTGCGCGCACTGGGCGAACTGTGGTCAGCGGGCGTCGACGTGGACTTCTCGCCCAGGCATCCGGCCGGCGCCCACATCGTCTCGCTGCCCGGCTATCCGTTTGAACGGCAAAAGCATTGGATCGATCCCAAGCCCACCGTCTGGGAGCCGGCACCGGCGTCCAGCAACGGCGTCTCGGCCGGCACCCACACCGAAGCCGCCGTCGAGGCCACGGGGCCGTCGCAGACCGGCGTCACCCTGCAACGCGTCTGGCAGCAGTGCCTCGGGGTGCCCTCGATCGACCCGACTGCCAACTTCTTCGACCTCGGCGGTGACTCGTTGATGGCGATCAGCATCGCGATGACCGCCTCCAACGAAGGTTTGAGCATCACCCCGCAGGACCTCTACGAGCACCCGACTTTGGCCTCGCTCACCGCCGCCGTGGATGCCGCTTTCGCGGCCAGCGGGCTGGCCAAACCGCCAGCGCCCGAAGCGAATCCGGCGATACTCCCGAACACCACGTACTTCCTCGAGCACGGACTGCACGACGGCGGCCGCTGGCGGGTGCCGCTGATCCTCAGCTTGGACCCGACGGTGAGCCCGGACGACATCCGCACGGTGCTGACCGCGGTCTGCAACCATCACGACGCGTTGCGGTTGCAGCTGGTCGACAACGCCGGCGTCTGGGAACAGCACGTCGGCCCGCGTGGTGATTTCACCGCCGTGACGACCCGGTCGCTGCCCGAGGGCACCGAACCGGCCGCAGTGCTGGCCGAAGTGATTGCCGAGCATGATGATTCCACCGCGCCGCTGATCGCCGTCCACATCACCGGCAACTCCGGCGGCCGGAACTATCTCGGGCTCGGCGTGCACGCCATGGTTGCCGACACCGCCTCCCACCAGATTTTGGGCAGCGACATCGTCATGGCGTTCGGTCAGCGGCTGGCGGGCGGCGAGATCACCCTGGAACCGGCCGTCACCGGCTGGCGGGAATGGTCGCAGCGGATGGCCGCGCTCGCCACCCATCCGGCGGCGCTGGACACCCGGTCCTTCTGGACCGACAACGCGGCCAAGGTGACCCGCTGGTTGGCGGAGCCGAAGACGACGCCGCCTACCGCCGCCAATCTGGCCAAACTGTCCGGTGCACTTGACGTCGAGCAGACGTCCGAACTCGACGACGCGCGCCGCCGATTCCGGCGCTCGATCCAGGAGATCCTGCTGGCCGCGCTGGGCCGCACCATCGCCCAGACGGTCGGCGAGGGGGTGGTGGCCGTCGAACTCGAGGGCGAGGGCCGCTCGGTGCTGCGACCGGACGTCGACCTGCGCCGCACCGCCGGTTGGTGCACAACGTATTACCCGGTGCCGCTGGCCTGCGCGGCCGGTGCGGGCTCCGCGGTGATCGAGCAACTGGACGACCTGCACAAGACCCTGAAAGCCGTGCCGCACTACGGAATCGGCTACGGGTTGCTGCGGTACCTCTACGCGCCCACCGGACGCGCCTTCGGTGCGCAGCGTACCCCCGACATTCACTTCCGTTATGCCGGAACGATTCCCGAGCTGCCGCCGGTCGACGCACCGGTGCGCTTCGATTCCGACGTCACGATGCCGGTGCGCGCGACCATCCCAGGGCTGGGCCACGCTCTCGAGGTGCGGGTGTTCCGGTTCGCCGGCGTGACACATCTCGACTGGTGGTACGACACCCGGCGGATTGCGGCGGAGACGGTGCAGGGGCTGGCTCAGACCTTCCCGCAGGCGCTGCGCGAGTTGATCCAGGAAGGTATCGCCGCCGAGCAACTGGAGAGCGAGATGGCCGGAGTGACCGAAGCGGGTGCCCTGGTGGACCTGTCGAGCCTTGACTGAGGAGACTGGAATGTCAACTGACGCAGCGGTTGTCGTCAAGGGGGTCGGCAAGACGTTCGGCACCCGGTCGGGGCAGGTGGTGGCCCTCGACGACGTCAGTTTCGAGGTCGGTCGCGGCGAAGTGATCGGGCTGCTCGGCCCCAACGGAGCCGGCAAGACCACCATGGTGGACATCCTGTCCACGCTGACCAGGCCCACCACCGGCTCGGCGAGCGTGGCCGGCCACGACGTCGTCTCCGACCCGGCCGGCGTGCGCCGATCCATCATGCTCACAGGGCAGCAGGTCGCCCTCGACGATATGCTCTCCGGCGAGCAGAACCTGGTCATGTTCGGCCGTCTCTACGGGCTCGGCAAGTCCGCCGCCCGGCGCCGCGCCGCCGAACTGCTCGAACAGTTCGACCTGGTGCAAGCCGCCAGACGGCGGGTGAGCACCTACTCGGGCGGCATGCGCCGCCGCATCGACATCGCCTGCGGACTGGTGGTGCAACCGCTGGTGGCGTTTCTGGACGAACCCACCACCGGGCTGGATCCCCGCAGCCGCCAAGCCATCTGGGACCTGGTGAGCAATTTCAAGAAGCTGGGTATCGCCACGCTGCTCACCACGCAATACCTCGAAGAGGCCGATGCGCTCAGCGACCGCATCATCCTGATCGACCGGGGCACCATCATCGCCGAAGGCACCGCCAACGAACTCAAGCACCGCGCCGGCGGGACGTTCTGCGAAATCGTGCCACGTGACGTCAAGGAGTTGCCGTCCATGGTCGCCGCGCTGGGTCCGCTGCTGCCCGAACATCAACGGGCCATGCTGACCGCGGAGTCCGACCGGATCATCATGCCGGCCGCTGACGGCACCGGCACGCTGATCGAAGCGGTGCGCCTGCTCAATGCCGCCGACATCGAACCGGCGGACATCGCGTTGCGCCGGCCATCGCTGGACGACGTATTCCTCTCCATGACAGCCGATCCCAGCGAGTCCCGGGCACTGAGCCACCTCACCGCCGAGGCGGTGCGGTGAGCACCGCGCTGGTCAGCAGGTCGCAGCCGTCGATGCTGCAGCAGTGGTGGGTGCTCACCGTCCGGTTCATCGCCCCCACGCTGCGCAACGGTGAACTGATCACCGCGATCGGCGCCTCGCTGTCCTTCGCGGTGGGCTTCTATGTCCCGTTCTCCATCCCCTGGAATCATTACGTGGGCGGCGCGAGCAGCGGCATCGCCAGCGGCCTCGGGCAATACATCACGCCGCTGATCACGTTGCAGGCCATTGCCTTTGCGGCCATCTCCTCGGCATTCCGGGCCGCCACCGATTCGCTGCACGGCGTCAACCGGCGATTCCGCTCGATGCCGATCGCCCCGTTGACGCCGGTGCTGGCCCGCGTGTCGGCCAGCGTGTACCGATGCTGTGTCGGTCTGGTCGTGTCGCTGATCGCTGCCCACGTGATCGGCTTCCGGTTTCATCGCGGGGCGCTGTACATCGCGGGGTTCTGTGCGCTGGCAATCGTGATCGGGGTGCTGCTGTCGTTCGGCGCCGACCTGATCGGCACCGCCACCCGCAATCCTGACGCGATGCTGCCCCTGCTGACGATGCCGATCCTGATCTTCGGATTGCTGTCCGTGGGCCTGCAACCGCTCAAGATGTTTCCGCACTGGATCCAGCCCATCGTGCGCAATCAGCCGATCTCCCAGCTGGTGATCGGGCTGCGCGCGCTGGCCGGCGACACGATCAGATCTCCCGTGCCGGTGACCTGGTCGGTGATGACGCCGCCGCTGTTGTGGCTGGCCGGTTTCGCGGTGTTTCTGGTGCCGGTGTCCGCCTTCGTCCTGTCCCGGCGCCCATGACCACGACCGTTGCGCTGCGGGCGCCGGAGAACTCGCTGCGGCTGATGCTGACGCAGACGCTGGTGCAGACCCAGCGCATCCTCACCCGGTGGGCACGCGACCTGGTCACCGTCATGGAGGCGCTGGTGCTGCCGGTGGCTTTCATGCTGGTGCTCTACATCGTGCTGGGCAATCTGATCTATGCCATGACTCACGACAGCGCGCTGTACAGCATCGTGCCGCTGCTGGCATTGGGTGGGGCGGTGAGCGGCTCGGCGTTCGTCGCGATCGACCTGATGCGCGAGCAACAGAGTGGGCTGCTGACCCGGCTGTGGGTGATGCCGGTGCACCGGGCCTCGGGCCCGCTGGCGCGGATCGTCGCCGAAGCGATCCGCATTCTGGTCACCACCGGTGTGATGCTGGGGGCGGGCGTGGCGCTGGGTTTCCGGTTCCGCGGCGGCGCGCTGGCCACCCTGATGTGGCTCGGCGTCCCGGTGATTCTCGGCATGGCATTCGCCGCGCTCACCACCACCATCGCGTTGTTCACCTCGAAAACCCTGGTGGTCGAGGCGGTCGAGCTGTGGCAGCTGCTGTTGATCTTCTTCTCCACCGGCCTGCTGCCGGTGAATCAGTACCCGCACTGGATTCAGCCGATCGTCGCCCACCAACCGGTCAGCTATGCGATCACGGCGATGCGCGGGCTGTCGGCCGGCGGCCCGGTGCTGGCGCCCATGATCGCGACGCTGCTGTGGAGCGCCGGGATCGCCGGCGCCTGCGCCGTCCCCATGGCCATCGGTTACCGACGGGCCAGCACCCACTGACACGAAAGGCTGGATTCTCAACGTGTTTCCCGGGTCGGTGATCCGCAAGTTGTCCCGCAGCGAGGAAGTGTTCGCCCAGTACGAGGTCTTCACCGCCGTCACCGTGCAATTGCGCGGCCGGGTCGACGCCGATGCGCTATCGGAGGCGTTCGACGCCCTCGTCGACTCGCATCCGATCCTGGCCAGTCACCTCGAGCAGGGCGCGGACGGCGTTTGGAACCTGGTGGCCGACGACATGCTGCACGCCGGAATCGTGGTGGAGGACGATGGTGCCGGTGCTGCCGGTGCTGCCGGTGCTGCCGGTGCTGCCGAGATCAAACTCGACCAGGGCCAGACCCTGCTCAATCTGCGGTTAGCGCTGCACGAGGACACTTCCGAGCTGACCATCTTCCTGCACCACAGCATCGCCGACGGGCACCACGGCGCAGGTCTTTTCGACGAGTTGTTCTCCCGCTACACCGATGTGGTGACCACCGGCGACCCAGGCCCGGTGAACCCGCAGCCCGCGCCGCAACCACTGGAAGTGATACTGGAACAGCGGGGCGTCAAGAAACTCGGCATGACCGGCGTCGAGCGCTTCCTGCCGGTGATGTTCGCCTACGACCTGCCGCCGTCGGTCAAGCCGACCTTGGTCGCGACTCCCGGCCTCCCGCAACCGGTTCCGGTCACCCGCGTGCGACTCACCGAGCAGGAGACCGCCGACCTGGTGGAGTTCGCCCGGGAGAATCGGGTCAGCGTCAACACCGTGGTGGCCGCGGCGATTCTGATGACCGAGTGGCGGCTGCGGGAGACACCGCACGTCCCGATCCCCTACGTCTATCCCGTCGATCTGCGGTATTTCCTGAGCCCGCCGGTGGCTCCGACCGAGGCCACCAACCTGGTGGGAGTGGCCACCTACCTGGCCGAGATCGGCCCGGACACCGACATCGTGGACCTGGCAACCGATATCGGCGCCACCTTCCGCGCCGATATCGCCGACGGCGTCGTGCAGCAGTCCGGGCTCAACTTCGGGGTGGCGTTCGAGGGCACGCCGGCCGGGCTGCCGCCGCTGGTCTTCTGCACCGATGTCAGCGCACTGCCCAGCGTGCGGATGCCGGCGGGCATCGAACTGGAGGGCTTTCGCGGACAGTTCTATTGCTCGATCACCGTGCCACTGGACTTCTACGGGTGCGGCATGTCGGGCGATCACCTGGTGATCGAGAACCACGGCCATTCGCCGCAGCGCAAGGACTCCCTGGAAGCCATCCACGAACTACTGTGCACCGTCCCGTCGGACTACGGCTGGGCGGTGGAGTGACGCCCCCCCCGGGGGGAGCAGACTCGCTGGCTAACTGAGGATCCGGCCGGGCGCTCCGTCGGCACCGTGGCTGCCCGCGGCACCGGTCGCGCCGACGTGACCGTTGGCACCCGCCGCGCCGTCCTGGGGAATGGGAGCAGTGCCGAGCCCGAGTCCGCCGCGCCCGCCACTGCCGAAGCTACCCCCGAGCCCCGCCGTACCGGCAGCGGCACCGACACCGCCGGCTCCAGCGGCGCCGGCATGGCCGCCGAACATTCCTCCGGCCCCGGCGTTACCGCCGTTGCCTCCGGCTCCTCCATCACCTGCCGCGCCGCCGACTCCTCCATCGCCCCCTCGACCGCCATCGCCGCCGAAGCCGGGCCCATTGACCAGGACGTTCGGGTTCGCAATCAGGTTGCCCGTCCGGCCGTAACCGCCCGAGCCACCTAGGCCGCCGGTGCCGCCCCGAGCGCCATCGCCGCCCGGTGCGCCGGCGCCGCCCAGACCGCCGTCGCCGCCGATTCCGTAGAACAGCCCACCGCGTCCGCCGGCGCCGCCGGCGCCGCCGTGTCCACCGCTGCTGCCCGCGGCGCCAGCACCGCCCGTCCCCCCGTGGCCTCCGTTCCCGCCGTAGCCGCCGAGGCTGGCCAACACGCCCGCGCCGCCCGTCCCTGCGCCACCCTTACCGCCGGCGCCGCCCGCGCCGCCGCCGGCACCGCCGGCACCGCCGTCACCACCGTTGCCGGCAAAACCAGTACCGCCGACACCGCCTTGACCACCCACGGAGCCGCCGGTGGCGTCCCCGCCTCCACCGCCGACGCCGCCGGCGGCACCAATGCCTCCGATGCCGCCAGCACCGCCGTTGCCACCGGTCGCATCATTGCCCAACGTCGTAGTGGGGCCTCCCGGGTTGAGGGAACCCTTTGCGGAACCACCGGTACCACCGTTGCCGCCCACGGTTCCGACAGTTGCTGAGCTGCCTCCGTTGCCCCCGTTGCCGCCGTCACCGCCGTGCGGGGCAGCGCCAATGAATTCGCCAGAGTTGCCAGCGCCACCCGCCCCACCGTTGCCGCCGGCTTCGGTCGGGCTGAGGGCGTTGGCACCGTCGCCACCGCTCTGGCCATCGACGTCATTGCCAAGTTCGCCCGCCGCGTCCTCCCCTACCGCACCGTCTGCGGCGCGACTAGTCGGCGTCAGACCTGTGGCGTTCACACCGTTTGCGCCGTGAGCTCCCGCGCCGCCTGCCCCGCCGGCTCCACCGTTGCCGGACACCCAACCACCCGCTCCCCCGTTGCCACCACGGCCGCCATCAGCACCGAGCACGGTCGCACTGCCGCCCGCCCCGCCACTACCCCCGTTGCCGGACAACCAACCTCCGGCCCCACCATCACCTCCGGCCGCGCCAGCACCACCGGCCCCCCCAGCCCCACCATTGCCGAACAGACCCGCAGACCCACCCGCCCCGCCCGCTTGACCGTCAGCACCCGCACCACCGTTGCCCCCGTTTCCGTAGAGCAAACCTCCGTTGCCGCCGGCCTGCCCGGGCAGCCCATTGACGCCATCACCAATCAGCGGGCGACCCAACAACCCCTGGGTAGGCGCGTTGACGAAATCGAGCAGATCTTGGAGCGGGGACGCACTGGCGGCCTCCGCGCCGGTGTAGGCCCCCAACGCCATAGTCAGGGCTCGGACGAAGTTCTCGTGAAACGACAAAATCTCGGTACTGAGCAACTGGAATTCCCGGGCATGGCCCGCGAAGGCTGCTGCGATGGCAATCGACACTTCCTCAGCGCCAGCGGCCGCGATCGCTGTGGCGGGGGCTATCCGCAGTCGCGCGCTACCAACCGCACCTTCGACACTGCTCAAATCTGTTACCGCGGACTTGAGCGATTCCGGCTGAACCAGCATAGACGACATTCTTGACCCCGATATCAACATCCGTGCTCCGCGGCTGCTTCTCAGTCAGCTAACTCTATTCCTTTACATTCTCTCGGAGATGAGAGAATCAGGATAGCGAATTCCGGACACGACGAGCATGGCGCTTTCTGTCTTCAATTTCACACCGGAATCTCGCCAAAGCTGGACTTCGGCTAGGCCGAGCCCTCCTCGGCCAACGTCTGCGCCAAGTGCTCGGCCAGCGCCCGGGCGGTGTTGTGCGTGGCAATCACCTTGGGGCTCAAGCGGATTCCGGTCTCGGTCTCGATATGGGTGCGCATCTCGAGCATGCCCAGCGAGTCCATGCCGTACTCGACGAAGGGACGGTCGGCGTCCACGGTACGGCGCAGGATCACACCGACCTGCTCGGTGATCAGGCGGCGCAACCGCCCGGCCCACTCCTCCTGCGGCACTGTCATCAACTCGGCGCGGAACTTGCTCGGGCCCCGGGTGCTCTGCCCACTGGACTTGAACATCTCACCGAACGGGCTGCGCCGCACCACGTCGTCCAACCAGGGCGCCCCGATGATCGGGATGTAACCGGTGTAGGCGCGGTCGTAACGCAGCAACGTCTCAAACGCGTACGCGCCTTCCTCGGGTGAGATCATCAGCTGGTTGCCGCCTTCGGCCAGGAAAGTCGCCCGGCCGACCTCGGCCCACGCGCCCCACGCGATCGTGGTGACCGGAAGCCCTTGAGCGTGACGCCAATAGGAGAACGCATCCAGCCAGCTGTTCGCCGCGGCGTAGGCCCCCTGACCGGGTGAGCCCAGCAAGGAGGCACCCGAGGAGAACAGGCAGAACCAGTCCAGCGGCTGCCCGAGGGTCGCCTTGTGCAGGCTCCAGGTTCCGAAAACCTTTGGCGCCCAGTCCCGGTCGATGATCTCGTCGGTGATGTTGGTCAGCGTCGCGTCTTCCACCACCGCAGCCGAATGCACCACACCGCGCAACGGCAGGCCGGTCGCCGTCGCCGCTTCCACCAGTCGAACCGCGGTGTCTGCTTCGGCGACGTTGCCCAACTCCACCACGACGTCGGTGCCGGCCTTACGTAGGCGTTCGATCATCTGCCGCGCCTTGGGATTCGGCTGCGACCGCGCGGTCAGCACCAGCCGGCCACAACCCGCAGCCGCCAGCTTCTGGGCGAAGAACAGCCCCAGACCGCCCACCCCACCGGTGATGATGTAAGCGCCGTCGCGGCGGAACACCGGAACCTGCTCCGGCGGCACCACCACGCTGGCGCGCCCACTGCGTGGCATGTCCAGCAGCAGCTTGCCGGTGTGTTCGGCATTGCTCATCGCCCGCACCGCATTGGCCGCTTCGGCCAGCGGGTAGTGCGTGGTCTGCGGCGCCGCCAGCACACCCTCGGCCGTCAGCCTGAACACGGTCTCGAGCAGCTCCCGCACCCGCTGCGGCTGCAGCACCGACATCAGTGCCAGGTCCAGGTAGTAGAACGTCAGGCCGCGCCGGAACGGGTACAAACCCAGCCGGGTGTTGCCGTACACGTCGGCCTTGCCGATCTCGACGAACCGTCCACCAAAGGCCAACAGCTCCAGTCCGGCCCGCTGCGCGGCACCGGTCAGCGAGTTCAGCACGATGTCCACGCCGTAGCCGTCGGTGTCACGCCGGATCTGCTCGGCGAACTCGACGCTGCGCGAATCGTAGACATGCTCAATACCCATGTCGCGCAACATCTGTCGTTTCGCGTCGTTGCCGGCAGTGGCGAAGATCTGCGCCCCGGCGTGCCGCGCGATCGCCAGAGCGGCCTGCCCCACGCCGCCGGTGGCGGAGTGAATCAGCACCTTGTCGCCGGACTTGATGCCCGCCAGATCGTGCAGCCCGTACCAGGCGGTGGCGTTCGCGGTGGCCGAGGCGATCGCCTGCTCGTCGCTCAGGCCCGCGGGCAGGGTGATGGCCAGGTTCGCGTTGCACGTCAGGTAGGTGCGCCAGCAGCCGCCCTCGGAGAAGCCGGCGACCCGGTCACCGACCCGGTGGTCGGTGACGCCCTCCCCGACCGCGGTCACCACACCGACGAAGTCCATCCCCGGCTGCGGCTCCCGGTCGTCGACGACGGGGAACTTGCCGAACGCGATCAGCACGTCGGCGAAGTTGATCGTGGACATGGCGACCGCTACCTCGATCTGGCCGGGGCCGGGCGGTACCCGGTCGCACGCAGCGAGTTCCATCGACTGCAGATCACCGGGCGCGCGGACCTGCAGACGCATGCCGTCTGTCTCGTGTTCGATCACCCGGGTTCGGCGGTCGTTGTGTACCAGCGGCGTCGGGCACAGCCGCGCAGTGAACCACTGGCCGCCGCGCCAGGCGGTCTCGTCCTCGGGCGATCCGCTCAAGAGTTGGGCGGCAACCTGCTCGCCCTGGGTGTGCTCGTCGATGTCGATCTGCGTGGTACGCAACAGCTGGTGTTCACTGCCGATCACCCGCAACAGGCCGCGCAATCCGGCGTGCTCGAGATTGACGTCGTCGCCCGAGCACACCCACTGGGCCTGCCTGGTCACCACAAACAGCCGGGGCAACTCCCCTTCGAGCTCGGGCAGTTCCCGGGCCAGCCGCACCACGTGGCGCACCTGTTCCCGGGCCTGCGCCAGGCCCCCGTCGTCGGGCGCGATGCCGACCGGACCGCACAGCACCACCACGCCGGTGAAGGAGCGGGCACGCAGTTGGGCACGCACCGGTTCCACGTCGGCGCCCCGCGCCAACGGCACGTTGAAGCATTCTGCGCCTTGGGTTTTCAGCGCATCGTTCAACGAACCGACCAGCATCTCAGTCGCCTCGGAGGTGTCGATCAGCAGCCACGATCCGGCTTCTTCGACGTCGAGGTCGGGCAGGGTGCGTTGCTGCCACTCACAGGTCAGCAGCCGCTCGTTGAGGACCCGGTCGCGTTCGCCACTCTCGCTGGTCCCGGTGCCCATGCGCAGACCGCGCACCGCCAGCAGCACCGTCCCGTTCTCGTCGAGCACGTCGAGGTCGGCCTCACCGCCTGTCGCGTCCGCGCGGGTCACCCGCGTGTAGCAGTAGTGGGCATTGCGCAGGGGCCCGTAGGCGCGCAGCCGCTGCACGCCCAGCGGCAGCAGCAGGCCGTCACCACCACTGGGGCCGACAGCGGCCGCCACCGTTTGGAAGCAGGCGTCCAGCAGCGCCGGGTGCACGTGGTAGGCGGCGTGCTGAAAACGGATCGATGCGGGCAGTGCGACCTCGGCCAGCACGGTGTTGCCGCCGGATTCCGCGGTGTGCGCGACGGACAGTCCACTGAAGGCGGGACCGTGCTGCACGCCGCGCTCGACGAACGATTCCCGCAGTTCAGAACCCTTCACACCGCCGGGATGTGCGGCGAGCAGCGCGGCGATGTCGTAGCCGGGCGGCACCGCGTCGTGCTGGGCGGCGCACAGCGACGCTGCGGCGTGCCGGGTGGTCTCACCTTCCGGTGCGGACTCCACCACGAAGTCGACGACGCCGGGCGCCTGCACCGTCGCAACCGCGTCGATCGGGGTCTGCTCGTCGAGCAGCAGCATCTGTTCGAAGACGATGTCGCGGGCTTCGGGAAAGGTTCCGGCGTCTTGGCCGAAGACTTCGGCCGCGGCGGCCAACGCCATCTCGCAGTACGCGGCTCCAGGTAGCGCCGCCACATTGTGCACCTGATGGTCGTCCAGCCAGGCCAGCGTCGCTGTGCCGACATCGGTCTGCCAGACGTGCCGTTCCGGCTCCTCGACCAGCCGCACATGGGAACCCAACAGCGGGTGCACCGTGATGGTGCAGGCGCCCTGCACCTTGCTGTCGCTGCCGTCGGCGTCGATGAAAAGCTGCCGATGGTTCCACGCCGGCAGCGGAGCGTCCACCAGCGCTCCAGCCGGATAGAGCACCGAGAAGTCGATCGCGGCGCCGGCGCTGTGCAGGTCGGTCAGGAAACCGCGCAGCCCGAGCGGCAGCGGCTGCTCGCGTCGCATGGCGGCCAGGGCGGCCACCGTCATGTCCAGGCTCTTGGCATTCTGGTCGACGGCGTGCGTCAACAGCGGATGCGGCGAGAGCTCGGCGAAGACCCGGAAACCGTCGTCCAACGCGGCCTGGATCGCTGCGGCGAACTGCACGGTGTTGCGCAGGTTGTCGACCCAGTAATCGGCATCGCACACCGGCCGCTCGCGCGGATCGAACTGGGTGGCCGAGTAGTACGCGACCTTGGGCTCCATCGGCTCGAGATCAGCCAGCGCCGTTGCTAATTCGTCGAGGATGGGGTCGACCTGTGGGGAATGGGAAGCGACGTCGACGGCGACCTCGCGTGCCATCACGTCGCGTTGTTCCCAACGGGCTACCAGATCGCGCACCTGCTCGGTGGCTCCGCCGATCACGGTGGACTGCGGCGACGCCATCACCGCAACCGCGACGTCGTCGATGCCGCGCGCCATCAGCTCCGAATTCACCTGCTTGGCGGGCAATTCCACCGAAGCCATGGCGCCCGAACCGGCGATGCCGGCCATCAGCTTCGAGCGCCGGCAGATCACCCGGGCACCGTCTTGCAGCGACAGCGCCCCGGCCACGACGGCCGCCGCCGTCTCGCCCATCGAGTGCCCCACGACCGCGCCCGGCCGCACCCCGTAAGCCCGCTCCATCGTGGCGGCCAGGGCCACCTGGATCGCGAAGATCGTCGGCTGCACCTTGTCGATGCCGGTCACCGTCTGCGGCGCCGTCATCGCCTCGGTCACCGAGAATCCCGACTCGGCCAGGACCAATGACTCGAGTTGGGCCACGGTTTCGGCGAACACCGGCTCGGTCGCGAGCAGGTCGGCGCCCATCGCGGCCCACTGCGAACCCTGACCGGAGAACACCCACACCGGCCCACGGTCGTCGTGTGCTACCGCGGCCTGACACAGAGTGTTCGAGGCGTCGGCCACCTCACGCAGCCGCGCGGCGAGGTCGGCCAGTCCGTCGGCCACCACCAGGGTGCGCACCGGCCGGTGTGCGCGCCGGCGCGCCAGCGTGAACCCCAGGTCAGCGGGCGTCACCGAATCGCATTGGGCCTCGACCCACTCCGCGAGCCGCCCCGCGCTCGCGCGCAGGCCGTCAGCCGACGACGAGGACACCGCGTAGACCAGGGGTCCCTGGGCCGCGCCCGGCGTCGCGGCCTCCGGCTCCGGGGCCTGTTCGACGATGGCGTGCACATTGGTGCCCGACATCCCGAACGACGACACCGCCACCCGTCTGGGCCCGTCACCGTCTGGCCACGGTGTAACCGACTGCGGCACAAAGATTCCCGTGTCGATTGCGGCGAGATCATCAGGCAGCCGGTTGAAATGCAGCAGCGGCGGCAGCACGCCGTGCCGCAGCGACAGGATCGCCTTGATCAGTCCGACCGCGCCCGCGGCTGACTCGCTGTGGCCCATATTGCTCTTGGCCGACCCCAGGGCGCAGCGGCTGCCGCCGGTCCCGTAGACCCGCGTGAGGCCGCGGTACTCGATCGGGTCACCGACCGGCGTGCCAGTGCCGTGCGCCTCCACCGCGCCGATCGTTTCGGCGGCCACACCCGCCGCCGCCAGGGCCTTGCGATACACCGCGACCTGCGCGTCCTCCGACGGCATCGTCAGCGTCTCGGACCGGCCGTCCTGGTTGCTCGCCGTGCCGCGCACCACGGCAAGGATGCGGTCGCCGTCGCGCAACGCATCGGGCAGGCGCTTGAGCAGCACCATCGCGCAGCCTTCGGAACGCACGAAACCGTCCGCGTCGGCGTCGAAGGAGTGGCAGCGACCGGTCGCCGAGAGCATGCCCTGTGCGGACGTGGCCACGCTGCCATCAGGCTCCAGCAGCAACGCGCAACCGCCGGCGAGGGCGAGGTCGCTTTCGCCGTCGTGCAGGCTGCGGCAGGCCAGGTGCACGGCCATCAGACCCGAGGAGCATGCGGTGTCGAATGTCATGGCCGGACCATGCAGGCCCAGCGCATGCGAGATCCGCCCCGAGGCCACGCTGTTGTTGAGGCCGGTGACCGCGTACGGGCTGGCCAGACCGCCGGAACCCTTGGTGAGAAGCAGGTAATCCTCGTGCGTCAGCCCGGTGAAGACCGCCGTCGCGGACCCGGCCAGCGACGCCGGATCCAGGCCGGCGTGCTCGATCGTCTCCCAGGCGGTTTCGAGCAACAAACGGTGCTGCGGATCAATCGAGGTCGCTTCACGCTCGCTGATCCCGAAGAACTCGGCGTCGAAGCCGGCCACGTCGTCGACAAAACCGCCCCACCGCGAGACGGATCGCCCGGGAACACCCGGCTCGGGGTCGTAATAGGCGTCGGCATCCCAGCGGTCGGCGGGTATCTCGGTGACCAGGTCGTCGCCGCGCAATACCGATTCCCACAGCTTGTCGGGAGAGTCGATCCCACCGGGCAACCGGCATCCCATACCGATCACCGCAATGGGCGTGAAACGTGTGTCCATCCCTCTACCAACCTCGTTCTCAGCTCAACCGGCGCGGGCCCGACGCAGCACCGGATAGGGGTACGGGCATCGGAATAGTGCAGCACCGGACTGACAAACCCCCGGGCTGACGGGACCTCGACACCGTCTCGGATGCCGAGCTTAGACGCCCCAGGGGCCACGGGTGCCGAAACGAAGCCAATTCCCAGCGCCTCGGCAGAATCCACGCACGTGACCAGCGCCGATCGAACGGCGCCCAGCTCCGGCGAAGTCCCCTACGGTCGGTCCCGTGATTACAGTTCGGTGTCTGCATACCCCGCGACGCCGGTAACGTCTTGCCCATGAGTGTGCGTTCTCTGCCCGCTGCGCTGCGCGCGTATGCCCGTCTGCAACCCAACGAGGCGGCCTTCACGTTCATCGACTACGAGCAGAATTGGGACGGCGTACCCACAATCTTGACGTGGTCACAGCTGTACCGCCGGATGATGAACATGGCAGCCGAACTCCGCGGCCACGGATCACCGGGCGACCGGGCGCTGATCCTGGCGCCGCAGGGCCTCGACTACATCGTCGCCTTTCTCGGTGCCCTCGAGGCCGGGATCATCGCCGTCCCACTGTCGGTCCCGCAGGGCGGGGCCACTGACGAGCGGGTGACGTCGGTCCTCGGTGACGCCACGCCGGTTGCCGTACTCACCACCTCGACCGTCAAAGACGATGTGACACAGCATATTACGACCCAATCCGGGACAGCTGTCCCGAAGATCATCGAGGTGGACACGCTGGATCTGGACGCCCGGGTGCGATCGGGCGCGGGCAACAGCGACTACCCGTCCACCGCGTACCTGCAGTACACCTCGGGTTCCACCCGCACTCCGGCCGGTGTGATCATGTCGCACCAGAACCTCCGGTCCAATCTCGAGCAACTGATGGCCGGCTACTTCGCCGACTCCGACGGAGTCGCGCCGCCAGATCTGACGCTGGTGTCCTGGCTGCCCTTCTACCACGACATGGGGCTGGTGCTGGGCGTGTGCGCGCCCATCCTGCTGGGCGCCAAGGCGGTCGTCACCACCCCGCTGTCTTTCCTGGCCCGCCCGGCCCGGTGGATGCACATGATGGCCGACAACACGTGCCCCTTCACGGCAGCGCCGAACTTCGCCTTCGAATTGTCGGCCAGGAAGATATCGGACGACGACATGATCGGCCGAGATCTCGGTGGTGTGCACACCATTCTGAGCGGAAGTGAGCGGGTGCAGCCCGCGGCAGTCAAGCGATTCGCCGATCACTTCGCTCGGTTCAACCTGCGGGAGAACACCATTCGGCCCTCCTACGGCCTGGCCGAGGCCACCGTCTTCGTGGCCACCAGCAGACATGACCAGCCGACGAGACTGGTCGAATTCGATACCGAAGAGCTGGCCGGCGGTCAGGCGGTTCCGGCCGCGACCGGCACCGGCACCGTGTTGGTCAGTTACCAGGTGCCGCAGGCACCGACGGTGCGCATCGTCGATCCGGACTCACGTCAGGTGTGTTCCGAAGGGACCGTGGGCGAGATTTGGGTGCACGGCGACAACGTCGCCGCCGGCTACTGGCAGCGTTCCGAGGACAGCGAGCGCACGTTTGGTGCGACGATCCTCGACCCGCCCGAGGCCACGCCGGAAGGCCCGTGGCTGCGCACCGGAGACTCCGGCTTCATCACCGACGGCCAGCTGTTCATCATCGGCCGCATCAAGGATCTGCTGATTGTCTACGGTCGCAACCACTCTCCCGACGACATCGAAGCGACCATCCACGAGATCACTCGGAGCCGGTGCGCGGCAATAGCGGTTCCCGGGGAACGCAGCACCGAAAAGCTGGTGGCCATCATCGAACTGCGCAACCGCCAGGACGGGGAAGCGCACCGGTTGGGCGAGATCAAGCGCGAGGTGACTGCGGCGTTGTCGAGTTCGCACGGCCTGGCGGCCACGGATCTTGTTCTGGTACCGCCCGGCTCGATTCCCCTGACCACCAGCGGCAAGATCAGACGTCAGGCGTGCGTCGAACAGTACCGGCACAACCAGTTCGCCCGGTTGGACGCATAGCACCACCGTGTCCCGGCTTGTCAAGCAACTTCTCGTCGTCGCGGCATGGATCGCGGTGGCGGTGGGCGTCAACGTGCTCGCTGCTCTGGCATCCTCGGGCACAGGCCGGGCCGGAACCGCACTGCCGGCACCGGACGCCCAGGCGGTCGCCGCCAATAACCGCATCGCGCAAGCCTTTCCGGGCAGCGGCACCGACGCTATCGCCTACCTGGTGCTCGACGGCCGCGATCCGCTCGGCGACGCCGACCGGCCGTACTACGACGACGCCGTCCGTGCGCTGCGCGCCGACACCGCCCACGTGGGATCCGTCCTGGACTGGTGGTCCGACCCGTTGATGGCCCCGCTTGGAAGCAGCCACGACGGACGCTCCGGCGCCGCGGTGATCTGGCTGCGGGGTGAGGCGGGTTCCGCCAAGGCCGCTGAATCGCTCGATGCGGCGCGATCGGTGATCCGCGCCCTGCCGTCGAGCACGGGCCTGCGCGCCCGCATCACCGTCCCGACCGCCGTGCGCGGCACCGGGCTGCGGTTGGCGCCGTGGCAGTCGGCGGTGATCGTGGCCGCGGCGCTGCTGGTCGCCGCCCTGTTACTGCTGCGCCTGGGCTGCTCGTCGGTCGCGATCGCGGCATTGACCGCCGGGCTGTGTCTCGCGGCCGCCTGGCCGCTGGCTGCGCTGTTCGGCCTCTTCTCCTGGACGGTGGCGGCGGTGCTGATGACCGGGGTGATCGCCACCTCCGTGCTGCTGTTCACCATGCAGGAGCGGCGCGGCTACCGGGCGATGCTGCCGGCTCTCGCCGCACCCGCGGCAGGTGTCGTGGCACTCACTGCCCCCCTCTTGCTCGCCCAGACCCCGGGTGTGCGTGCCGTTGGGCTGGCTGCCCCCGGTGTCGTTGTCGCGCTTGGTGCTTCGCTGACATTGCTGCCCGTCTTGTTGGCGCAGAACGCGGCATCTCCCGCCGGTTCGTGGGGACTGCCGCAGTCGGTGCGCCGCACGGTTCGCCGTCCCGCCGCCGTCGTCGCGCTGGTCGCGGCGATCTGCGCGCTGCCCGTTCTCGGCATGCACTGGGGCATGGGCGATGCCCCCGTGCGGACCGGCAGCGCCGACTTCACACCGAACAACCGCCTGCCCGATGTCGTCATGGTCAAGTCCAGCCACGACCTGCGCGACCCGGCCGGGCTGATCGCCATCGACACCGTGAGCCGCCGGCTGATGGAGATCCCCGGCGTCCGCAAAGTGCAGTCGGCGGCCTGGCCGGCCGGTGTTCCCTGGACCGACGCGTCGCTGAGTTCGGCCGCGGGCAGGCTCAGCGATCAACTGGATCGCCAGGCCGCGACGTTCGTGCCGCAGGTCACCGCGGTCAAGACCCTTGGTTCGGTGCTGGATCAGGTGTCGGGCTCGGTCAACGCACTCGAGGCGAGTGTGAGCGCCGGAGTGGGCGGCCTCGCCCAGTTGCAGCAGGCCATCAATTCGGTGGTGTCGGGGACGCGCAATATCAAAGACACCGCCGCCGAGGTATCGGGTTATCTCGACCCGGTGCGCGGCTGGATGGGCGGCGTCCAGGATTGCTCCGCCGACATGCTGTGCTCGGCCGCGCGGAAAGCGATCGACCCGTTCGACCGCGTGATCGCCGACGTCACGGTGCTCTCCGACGGCGCTACCCGGCTGGCCGCCGGATCGGCGCGCACCACCAGCGCGCTGGCCGGGACGCCGCGCGCGGTGGCCGAGATGCGCTCGGCGCTGGATCAGCTGCGCTCGTTCGTTCCGACGTTGCAAACGACGATCGAGAGCACCATCCCGCAGGTCGTTCAGTTGTCCGCCTTCTTGAAGAACCTCAGCATCGACTTCGCCGACACCGGCGCGGGCGGGTTCTATCTGCCGCGCAAGGCGCTGGCCGACCCGTCATACCAGCATGTACGCCAAACCATGTTCTCCGCCGACGGCACCGCTGCCCGCTTCCTGGTGTATTCCGACCAGACCGGGGTGGATCTGGGCGCGACATCGCACGCGGAGCAGATCGAAACCGCCGTCGGCAACGCGACCAAGTACGGCAGCCTCGTCGATAGCGAGGTCGCGGTGAGCGGGGGGGCGCAGTTAGCCGCGGGCGTTCGGGGCGGGGTTGAGCACGACGCTGTCCTGCTGGCCCTGGTGGTGATTGCGGTGGCAACTCTGGCCGGGATGTGGCGCGGCGCGCTCGGCGGGTTGTCAGTTGCCCTGGGGATCGTGGGTTCTTTTCTTGCGGGCCTCGGTGTCAGCGTCGGGGTATGGCAATACCTGCTGCACGGCTCGGTGGATGCCTCCGCGGCGCCGACGTCGTTCGCCGTCCTCGCTGCCTGCGCCCTGCCCTATCTGATCGCCGCCCTGGTGCCGGTTCGACGTGGGGCCGCACCGCTGGCGGCGGCAGGCGGGACTTTCGGCGCCGGTCTGATGCTGCTCGGTTCGTCGGTCGCCCTGGCTCAGATCGGCACCGTAGTGTTGGTCGGACTGGTTCTGCTGGCGGCGATGACGCGGCTAGTCGACGTTCACCGGCTCGTTCCACTTCGACAGCGTGACCTGGACCGAGCCTGATCCCAGGTCGACGCTGGCGCGCACCAACCGGTGCGAACCGTCCTGGGCGATCCACACGGTGGCCGGTCTGGACTGCCTGGCGCCCGGATCGATGATCTTGACCGTCTCGGCCGGCAGTGTCCCGGAGATCTTGTTGGTGTTGATTCCGTCGATCACCTCGGTGCCCTGGGCCTGCAGATTGTTGACGCCGGACAGCAGTTTGGCCACACCCTTGGCGGGATCGAGCAACCGGGTGGCGGACAGGTCGGACACCGAACCCAGATTGGTCCAGTCGTCGAACAATTTCACCGAGATGGCGTCGTCCTTGATGCGGAAGGGTACGTCGGCCTGGCCGTTGTAGGTGCACGAGCCTTTGGCGGTGAGCGGGTTGGCGCGAACGTCGACGTCGGCATTGGTAATGCCGAGCATGCTGTCAACCTGACCGTTGGTACGCACGGACAGGTGCGCGCTGGTCAATGCCTTGGTGGCGTCCACCGACTGCCGGATGTCGGCCATCAGCGGCGAATCAGTGGTTGTTCCGGTTGTCGGCGTGCCTTCGGATTCCTTTGGCGCAGAGGCGCATCCGGCTAACCAGAGCACCAACGAGGCGGTGAGCGCCAGCAGTAGAGCCGATGCCTTGGGCACTTGCACGCGTGATTCCATCGTTTCCTCGCCTTGGCTGAGCTGGTGTGCGCGGAGCCTTGCTCCCGGCGCACGAACCGCCAAGCTTAGTGGCCCGAGCCGGCCCGGACGCCGAAAGCTGTCATTCTGCTGGCCATGCTGCTGATTTAGCGGTACTGATCAGGAAGTATCACTTCCCCGCCGGACGTTGACTTATACCCCTATGGGGTATACGTTGGCGCAGACACGACCTGATCGGAGATCTTCATGGCAGACAAGGTGCTGGGTGCCCTAGGTCATGCTCTGGCCCTGACGGGCTCGATGACATGGGAAATCCTCTGGGCGCTGATCCTGGGCTTCGCCCTCTCCGCGGTGGTGCAGGCGGTGGTGCGTCGCTCCACCATCGTGGGACTGTTGGGCGATGACCGGCCCCAGACCTTGGCGGTCGCGGCCGGACTCGGTGCGGCGTCGTCGTCATGCTCGTACGCCGCGGTGGCGCTGGCCAGGTCACTGTTCCGCAAGGGCGCGAACTTCACCGCCGCCATGGCGTTCGAGATCGGCTCGACCAATCTGGTCGTGGAACTGGGCATCATCCTGGCGCTGTTGATGGGATGGCAATTCACCGCGGCCGAGTTCGTGGGCGGTCCGCTGATGATCATCGTCCTGGCGTTGCTGTTCCGGTTCTTCGTGCGACAGCGGCTGATCGACGCCGCTCGTGAGCAGGCCGAGAAGGGACTCGCCGGATCGATGGAGGGCCATGCGGCCATGGATATGTCGATCCAGGGCGACGGCTCGTTCTGGCGCCGGCTGGTCTCCGGGCCGGGGCTCACCTCGGTGTCACACGTGTTCGTGATGGAGTGGCTGGCGATCTTGCGTGACCTTGTCATCGGGCTGTTCATTGCGGGCGCGATCGCGGCTTGGGTGCCCGAGACCTTCTGGCAGGAATTCTTTTTGACCAGTCACCCGACGTGGTCGGTGGTGTGGGGACCTATCGTCGGTCCGTTAGTGGCGATCGTCTCGTTCGTCTGCTCGATCGGCAACGTGCCGCTCGCCGCGGTGTTGTGGAATGGGGGCATCAGCTTCGGCGGGGTGATCGCGTTCATCTTCGCCGACCTGCTGATCCTGCCGATCCTCAACATCTACCGCAAGTACTACGGCGCCCGGATGATGCTAACGCTGCTCGCTACCTTCTACGCGGCGATGGTAGCGGCCGGATATCTTGTCGAATTCATCTTCGGCACAGCAGGTCTCATTCCCAGTCAGCGCAATGCCATGGTCATGTCGTCCGGGATTTCCTGGAACTACACCACTTGGCTGAACATCATCTTCCTGGTGATCGCCGCGGTGCTCGTCGCACGGTTCTTCACCTCCGGCGGGATGCCCATGCTGCGGATGATGGGCGGCTCGCCCGATGCCGAACACCACCATGGTGGGCACGCAGCCGGTTGCCACTGACTTTGTCAGCCTCACGCGCCACATTGGCAACGTGAGGAAGTTGGCACTGGACCGTGGAATGCGATATCACGGTAGATATCAACGGTTTCGGCCGCCGGTGCCGCTGCGCCGTCCGTTCGCTGTCCGCGAAATATTCTGTGTCGCTTGGTCTTATCTGCTTCCGGCAGAACAGACTTGTCGGTGGTCCTTCCTAGCATTGCGGGTATGGCATCTCGTACTCGTGAGGAGATCGCAGAGGTCTTCGTCGCACTCGATTCCGGGGTAGATCGCCCGTGCGACTTGAGCTTCGAGGCGTTCACCACGCCAGCGTGGATGCGCGGGATGGAGCGACGGGAGACGGTCGTCCGCCGGCTGCGCACACCCCAGCACACGCTGATCAACCACCTGCGCGCCTACGCATCCGAAGAAGAACTCACCCTGACCGGAGAACCGCTGCCGCCGCCCAACGCGAGGGCCTGGTCGGCGACGCCCACTTCATGGTCATCCGCACCTTCATCGCCCACCCTCGCCATCGGCACCTGGGAAGCCGAGAAAAAGAGCTGGCCGGCAAAGCCCGCGACTTCCGCCCCGACCAAGTCGCCAGCTAGGCCCGCGAACTCATGGCCACGCTGCACCCCGACGGCCACTACACCGACGGCGAACGCGCCCGCGACGCGGCTGCACCCGCCCCGGCCTACCACTGCCAGGTCCACCACATCTCCTACTGGGCCACCACCCATTGCACCGACATCCACGACCTCACCCTCGCGCGCGGCCCCCACAACCGCCTCGCCGGAAAAGCCCGGACCACCCGTAAGACGCCCGCGGCAACACCGAATGGCGGCCACCGGACCCCAATGGACTACGGCCAACCCCGCACCAACACCGTCCATCGCCCCGAGAAACTGCTCGGCCCCGACGACGAAGACGAGCCATAGCTGCCACGACTCCCCACCGGCGGCGGTATCCTGACCTGCGGAATTCGAGGGGAAAGGGACCGGGTGTCAACACCGAACGAACCCGCCGACATTGGACGGTTGTTGCTGCGCTGCGACGACCGGCCAGGGATCATCGCCGCGGTGAGCACGTTTCTCACCCAGGCCGGGGCCAACATCATCTCGCTCGACCAGCATTCCACCGCACCTGAAGGGGGAACCTTCCTGCAGCGGGCCATCTTTCACCTACCGGGACTGACGGCTGCGATCGACGGACTGGAGCGCGATTTCGCTGAGACCGTGGCCGGAAAGTTCGGGATCGACTACCGGTTCACCGAGGCCGCCCGGCCCAAGCGGGTGGCCATCATGGCATCGAAGGACGACCACTGCCTGCTGGACCTGTTGTGGCGCAACCGGCGTGGCGAACTGCAGATGTCCATCGCCATGGTGATCGCCAACCACCCCGACCTGGCCGAGCGTGTCCGACCCTTCGGCGTGCCGTTTTTCCATATCCCCGCGACCCGTGACACGCGCGCCGAGGCCGAGCAACGCCAGCTCCAATTACTCAGCGGCAATGTAGATCTGGTGGTGCTGGCGCGCTACATGCAGATCCTGACCGGGGAGTTCCTGTCCGCACTCGGCTGTCCGCTGATCAACATCCACCACTCGTTCCTGCCCGCGTTCATCGGCGCGGCGCCCTACAAGCGGGCCCGTGAGCGCGGCGTCAAACTCGTCGGAGCTACCGCACACTACGTCACCGAGACCCTGGACGAGGGGCCGATCATCGAGCAGGACGTGGTGCGGGTCAGCCATACCGACACCGTCGAAGACCTGGTGCGGGTCGGTGCCGACGTGGAACGCGCGGTTCTGTCGCGCGCGGTGTTGTGGCACTGTCAGGACCGCGTCATCGTGCACAACAACCAGACCATCGTTTTCTGACCTGGTTTTTGCTACGCCCTGGTGGTGTCCACCGCCGTGTTGCCGAATCGTCTCCCTAGGGCCGCCCACACATCGGCATACTGTCCCGGCGAGTTACGGTACGCCGCTTGTCGTTTGATGAACTGGCGCGCCAACGGTACGACGACGCGTCTCGGATAACGCTGCCAGCCGGTCTGCACCCGCATCTCCGACAGCATGTCGGGCCACGAATGCCGCTGAAAATTCAAAACCCGCTGCGCCTCGCTGACATCCATCCAGTCGGCGCTGGGATACCAACCGTCGTCGCTGTTCGGGTCACCCGGCCGCCCCCGCGGCATCACCCCGGCCATGCCCTGAGCGGCCGTCATCGCCGACGCGATATCACCCTGCCGCAGCAGGTGCGAATCGTCACCACCAATCAGCAAAATCTCGCCGACCACATCCAGGTGCGCTGCGGCCGCGAATGCCACCGCCACATCGCGGGTGTCCACGGAATGCACCCGACCATCAGAAGGCAGCGCACTGCTGAAGTACACGATGTCCCGCGTGACGGGCATGGCCCTGGGGTCGATGCTCAGCACACCGCCGAGCCGCAGCACCACCCAGTCCAGATTCGAGGACCGCACGAGTTCCTCGGCTTCCAACTTGTGTCCGCCGTAGAGTTCGCAGGGCCGCATTGGAGTCTCGACGCCGATCAACTCGGGATGTCGATAGGGATTACGGAAGCCATACACCGCGGTACTGGAGGCATGCAGGAACCGGGGCGGCTTCGGTTGGTCCTCGGCGGCATGCACCAGAGCCGCGGTCGCGCCCACATTCAGTTTGCGGGCGAACACCGCATCGCGGTACACCAACGGCGGGATCACCGCCGCGAGATGGACGATCACCTCGGGTGACACCTCCCCCACCACGGCTCGCACCTGTGCGGGATCGGTCAGATCGGTCCACCGGATCTCCACCCGTGGCGGGAGCTCCTCGAAGGCGTTACGATGCGCCGTGGCGATCACCCGCCACCCGTCGGCGGCCAACCGGCGCACCGTCTCGGTCCCCACCAGACCGAAAGCACCGGTGACCAGCACGGTTCCCGACATGGCAGTCCTCGATCCCCGTCAAGCAACTCTGTGCAGGACGGTAACTCAATCGATTACCGGAGCGCTATGCCGTTCGGGAGCGGATGGCAGAATCGGGTCGTGCGGGGCTACGACATCATCGGCGACATCCACGGCTGCGCTTCGGCCCTGCGGACGCTGTTGACTGAGCTCGGATACCAGCGGGAAAGCGGCGCGTTCGCGCATCCCGAACGGCAGGCCATCTTCGTCGGCGATCTGGTCGACCGCGGCAGTGAGCAGCTGCGTGTCCTCGAGATCGTCAAGGGCATGGTCGACGTCGGCAGCGCCCAAATCGTTATGGGCAACCACGAATTCAACGCAATCGGATATGCGACCGAACATCCGCCCGGCAGCGGGCGCCACCTACGGGAACACAGCGACAAAAACAACCGGCAGCATCGGCAATTCCTCGATCAGCTCACCGCCGACCAGCGGGCCTACTACGCGCAATGGTTCATGACGCTACCGCTGTGGCTGGACCTGGGCGCGGTGCGGGTGGTGCATGCCTGCTGGCATGAGGCTTCAATGAAAATGGTTGAGCGGCAGCTAGGTTCGAATCGGTTCGGCAACGTGGACCAGATCGTGGCAGCTTCCGCCAGGGGAAGCGAGCTCTACCAAGCCATCGAGGTGTTGCTCAAGGGGCCCGAAATCAGCCTGACGGCCCGTCGGATACCGCCATTCCGGGACAAGGACGATCACCTGCGCGGCGCCGCCCGAATCCGCTGGTGGGACGACGAGGCCACGACGCTGCGCCAAATCGCGGAAATAGCGGACACTTTCACGGCCGCGGACGGCACGCCTTACCCGAGATTGCCGGATGTCGAGGTCACGCCGGCCGAGCGTTCGTACACCTACACCCAGCGCATTCCGGTGTTGTACGGCCATTACTGGCGCAAGGGCACCCCGCAGTACGCACGAGACTGGACGAACCATTGCGCCTGCGTGGACTTCAGTGCGGCAAAGGGCGGGAAGTTGACCGCCTATCGGTGGTCCGGCGAAAGCACGATCCAAGCCGAAAACTACTGGCAATCCGGCTAACCGTCGCGGCAGGCCACCCGTTCACGCATGCGGCGGTTGACGGGTTCGGGCAGCAACTCGGTGACGTCACCGCCGAGCATCGCGACTTCTTTCGCCAGCGATGACGAGACGAACGAGTACCGCGGAGCGGTCGCGACGAAGAACGTGTCGACCCCTGCCACATGCTTGTTCATCTGCGCCATCTGCAGTTCGTATTCGAAATCGGTGCCGGTGCGCAGGCCCTTCACGATCGCGTTCATGCCCTGAGACCGGACGAAGTCCACCACCAAGCCCTGGCCGGATTCCACCCGCAGGTTCGGCAGATGCGTCGTCGACTCCTCGATCATCGCGATGCGCTCATCAAGGTCGAACATGCCCTTCTTGGCCGGGTTGATCAGGATCGCGACCACGACCTCGTCGAACTGGGCCGCGGCGCGCTCGAAGACGTCGATGTGGCCCAAGGTGACGGGGTCGAAGGACCCCGGGCATACCGCGCCGCTCATAACCGATGACGCTAGCAGGGCGAGTCACCCACGCTCGGCCAGCTCCAGACGAGTGTCGCCGTAAACCCTCTCCGGCCACACCGACCAGCCCTGCGGCCAGGCCAACGGGGTACTGGCGACACCGCGCTCCACCACCGCCACGGTCCCGTCCCCCACCCAGCCGTGGACCTGCAACGCGGCCAAAACCGTGTTCAGCTCACCGGTTTGGGTCTCGTACGGCGGATCGGCGAGTACCAGGTCGACCGGCGCCGATGCCCCGGCCGCCAACACCGCCGCCACCGCACCTCTGCGCACCACCGCACCGGACAATCCCACGGCGGACACGTTGCGCGCCAACACGGCCGCGGTGCGCTGGTCGGATTCGACGAACAGCACGGACGCGGCACCGCGCGAGAGCGCCTCGAGCCCGAGCGCACCGGAGCCCGCATAGAGATCGAGCACCGTGGAGCCGCTCAGATCCAGTCGCGCCGTCAGGATATTGAACAGCGACTCGCGCACCCGGTCGGTGGTGGGCCTGGTTCCCCGCGGCGGAACCGTGAGCCGCCGGCCCCGGGCGGCGCCACCGATGATCCTGGGCACCTGCGCCGCTCCTCCTCATCGCTTCGCTCTGCATCGTCGCCGACGCGGCACCTGCGCCGCTCCTCCTCATCGCTTCGCTCTGCATCGTCGCCGACGCGGCACCTGCGCCGCTCCTCCTCATCGCTTCGCTCTGCATCGTCGCCGACGCGGTCAGTGCAGCACCACCAGCAGGTCACCGCCTTCCACCTGAGCGGTGCTCGATACGGCGACCCGCTCCACGGTGCCGTCGGTGGGCGCCGTGATTGGGGCTTCCATCTTCATCGCCTCGATGGTGGCGATCGTCTGCCCGGCGCTCACCCGGTCGCCGTCGGACACGCTCACCGTGACCACGCCGGCGAACGGGGCCGCAACGTGATTCGGGTTGCCGCGGTCGGCCTTCTCGGCGGCCGGCACCGCGCTGGCGATGCTCCGGTCACGCACCAGCACCGGCCGCAGTTGGCCGTTGATGATGCACATGACCGTGCGCATACCCCGCTCGTCGGGTTCGGAGATCGCCTCCAGCCCGATCAGCAGCTCCACGCCGCGCTCC
The DNA here is from genome assembly GCF_017086405.1 of Mycobacterium gordonae. Taxonomy (NCBI): domain Bacteria; kingdom Bacillati; phylum Actinomycetota; class Actinomycetes; order Mycobacteriales; family Mycobacteriaceae; genus Mycobacterium; species Mycobacterium camsae. Next base: position 2,276,635 of record NZ_CP070973.1, on the reverse strand, counting down.
AACTTCACCCGGTGCTCTTCGCCCTGGCGCAGGCCGTAGAAGAACTGATTGGCCGACAACTGCGAAGTATCGCCGTAGTTCTCCCGGTGCTCCTCGAATTCCTTTGTCGGGCCGGGAAACAGCAATCTGTTCAAAGTCGCCTGGCGTTTCGGCCCGGCGGCCGACAACGCGTTCTCGTCGTCGGCGGGCAGCTTCGGGGCCGGCTTGGCCGGCGCACGACCGGCCAGCGCCTTCTCGCGCAGCGGCTCCGGCCATCCGCCCACCGGATCACCCAGCTCCCCGCGCAGAAATCCGAGCACCGAGTCCGGGATGTCGAAACGGGCCGGGTCCGCGGCGAATTCGTCGGCACCGAGTCCTGACCCCACCAACGCCAGCGCCAGATCGCCGACCACCTTCGACGAAGGCGTCACCTTGATCAGCCGGCCCAGCACCCGGTCGGCCCCCGCGTAGGCCTCTTCGATCTCCTCGAACCGGTCACCGAGCCCCAAGGCGATCGCCTGTTGGCGCAGGTTCGACAGCTGCCCGCCCGGAATCTCGTGGTGATACACCCGTCCGGTCGGGCCGGGCAATCCAGATTCGAAGGGCGCGTACACCTTTCGCAACGCCTCCCAGTACGGCTCCAGCGCGCACACGGCCGCCAGCGACAAGCCGGTGTCGTATTCGGTGTGCGCGGCCGCGGCGACGATCGAACTCAGCGCGGGCTGGCTGGTGGTGCCCGCCATCGGCGCCGCCGCTCCGTCGACCGCGTCGGCGCCGGCCTGCCAGGCCGCCACGTAACTGCCGAGCTGGCCGCCCGGCGTGTCGTGGGTGTGCACATGCACGGGCAGGTCGAACCGACTGCGCAAAGCACTGACCAGCGTGTAGGCCGCCGGTGCGCGCAGCAGTCCGGCCATGTCCTTGATTGCCAGCACATGCGCGCCGGCCGCCACGATGGCCTCGGCCAGCCGTAGGTAGTAGTCCAGCGTGTACAGCCGCTCCCCCGGATCGGACAGATCACCGGTGTAGCACATCGCGACTTCGGCTATGGCAGAGCCCGTTTCGCGCACCGCGTCGATGGCCGGGCGCATCGAGTCAAGATTGTTCAGCGCGTCGAAGATCCGGAAGATGTCGATGCCGGTAGCCGTTGCCTCCTCGATGAACGCCGAGGTGACGATCTCCGGATACGGCGTGTATCCCACCGTGTTTCGGCCCCGCAACAGCATCTGCAGACAAATGTTGGGAATCGACTCACGCAGGGCGGCCAGCCGCTCCCACGGGTCTTCCTTGAGGAACCGCAGCGCCACGTCGTAGGTCGCCCCGCCCCAGCACTCCACCGACAGCAGCTGCGGCGTAGTCCGCGCGAGATACGGTGCCACCATCAGCAATCCGCTGGTGCGCACCCGGGTCGCCAGCAACGACTGGTGCGCGTCGCGGAACGTGGTGTCGGTCACCCCGACCGCGGGCGACTCTCGTAGCCAACGCGCGAAACCTTCCGGACCGAGCTCGACCAGCCGTTGCCTGGACCCGGCCGGTGGCTGTGTGTCGCGGTCGATTTCGGGCAACTTGTCCTGTGGGTACACCTTCGACGGCCGGGTGCCGTGCGGCTTGTTGACGGTGACATCGGCAAGGTAGTTGAGGATCTTGGTGCCGCGGTCCGCCGAGGTGCGTGCGGTCAGCAGCTGCGGCCGGTCGTCGATGAACGACGTGGTGACGCGGCCGGCCTGAAAGTCCGGGTCGTCCAGAACCGCTTGCAGGAAAGGAATATTCGTCGACACCCCGCGAATGCGGAATTCCGCCATGGCCCGGCGCGCCCGGTTGACCGCGGTCTGGAAATCCCGGCCCCGACAGGTCAGCTTGACCAGCATAGAGTCGAAGTGCGCGCTGATCTCCGCACCCAGATTGGTGCTGCCGTCCAACCTGATGCCGGCACCGCCGGGCGTCCGCAGCGCGCTGATCCGCCCGGTGTCGGGACGGAAGCCGTTGGCCGGGTCCTCGGTGGTGATGCGGCACTGTAGTGCGGCACCGTGCGGCCGCACACCCTCCTGCGTCAGGCCGAGATCCTCGAGCGTCTCCCCGGAACCGATGCGCAGCTGGCTGGAGACCAGGTCGACGTCGGTGATCTCCTCGGTGACGGTGTGTTCCACCTGAATTCGCGGATTCATCTCGATGAAGACGTAGTCGCCGCTCTCGTCGAGCAGGAATTCGACGGTGCCCGCGCAGCTGTACCCGATATGGCGGGCGAAGGCGACGGCGTCCCCGCACATCTTGTCGCGCAGTTCCGCAGCCAGGTTCGGCGCCGGCGCCAGTTCGATGACTTTCTGGTGGCGGCGCTGCACGCTGCAGTCGCGCTCGTAGAGGTGGATCACGTTGCCGTGGGTGTCGGCCAGGATCTGCACCTCGATGTGGCGCGGGCGCAGCACCGCCTGTTCGAGGTATACCGTCGGGTCCCCGAACGCCGACTCTGCTTCACGGCTGGCGGCTTCGATCGCCTCGGGCAGTGCGGCGCTGTCGGTGACACGGCGCATCCCGCGTCCACCGCCACCGGCAACGGCCTTGACGAACAACGGAAAACGCATGGCACCGGCGGCCGACACCAGTTCGTCCACCGACGCCGACGGCGCCGAGGACTCCAGCACCGGCAGTCCCGCTTCCCGGGCCGCCGCGATCGCCCGCGACTTATTGCCGGTCAGCTCGAGCACTTCGGCACCCGGTCCGACGAAGGCGATGCCCGCGGCCGCACACGCCGCCGCCAAATCCGGGTTCTCCGAAAGGAATCCGTAACCGGGGTAGACGGCGTCCGCGCCGCAGCGCAGCGCCGTCTCGACAATCTCGTCCACCGACAGGTACGCCCGCACCGGGTGCCCGACTTCACCGATCTGGTAGGACTCGTCGGCCTTCAGCCGGTGCAGCGAGTTGCGGTCCTCGTAGGAATAGACGGCGACGGTGCCGACACCGAGTTCGTAGGCCGCGCGAAACGCCCGGATCGCGATCTCGCCGCGATTGGCCACCAGCACTTTGGAGATCACCCTTGACCCCTTACTCAGATGAGCGTCGACCAGTAGTACCAGAAGCGGACCAGGATCAGTAGGAAGACCGCGGTGAACCAGAAGGTGACAAGTGACCACCGCCACCCGAACAGGAACCGCAACACGCCGCGGTCGTCGAGAGTCGGACGCAGCAAGATGGACGCCGCCACTACCAACAGCGTGATGGTCATCGCCCACACCACCATGCAGTACGGGCAGAGGGCCCCGATCCGGTACAGGCTCTGGAAGATCAGCCAGTGCACGAACACCGTACCGATCGCTAGTCCGACCTCGAGGCCAGTCCAATACCACCGGGGCAACGGCACTTTCGCCACAGCCAGCACTCCGGTGACCACCACCACGGTGAACCCGGCGATGCCCAGCAGCGGATTGGGGAAGCCGAGCACTGACGCCTGCTTGGTCACCATCACCGAGCCGCACGACAAGATCGGGTTGATGTTGCAGGTCGGCACGTATGCGGCGTTGCGCAGCAGTTCGATCTTCTCCACGGTCAGCGTGATCGAGGAGAGCAGGCCGATCACCCCGCCGATCAGCACCCACCAGGCGCTCAGCCGGGGCACCGGCGGGACGGCCGATTTCAGATCGCCGGGCTCCTCGGTGGCGACATCGACTGACATGCAATTACGCCTTTGCGGCGGCCGAAGCCTCGTCCATGCCGGGGATGTTGCCGACGATCTCCCTGATCTTGGCGACCAGGGCGTCCGGGGTCGACGGGTCGTACTCGTCGCCGTTGATCCGGACCGTCGGGGTTGCGCGGATGTTGCTGGCGGCCGCCAGTCCGGTGACCTTCGAGATGTACTTGCCGCTGTTGATGCAGTCCGGCACCTTGCCCGCCGCACCCGCCTCGCGGGCGATCTCGATCAGTCGCGCATTGTCGGGAAATTTCGTTCCCGTCTCTTCCGGCTGGATGTCCTTGCTGTACAGCGCCGAGTGGAAGCGGCGGAACGCTTCGATGGACTCGTCGGCGACGCAGTAGGCCGCCGCGGCCGCACGTGAGGAATAGTTCTGGGTGCGCGGGCTGTCCAGAATCGTGACCATGGAGTAGTCCGCGGCGATCGCGCCGATGTCGATCAGCTTGGAGACGGTGGGGCCGAAGCCACGCTCGAAGTTGCCGCACGCCGGACACAGGAAGTCCTCGTAGAAGGCCACTACCGCTTTGGGCTTGCCATTGGGCTGGCCATTGTCGGTGACCAGCTTGCTCGACGTCACGCGCACCGCATTTTCCCCGCTGACCACGGACTTCTTGTGGTTGGAGTTGACGATGTAGAAGACCAGGACAACGGCGAAGATCACCACTACCGCCGTGCCGCCGATCTGGATGAGCCTGCCGAACTTGCCGTCGCCGGACCCTGATTTCAGGTCGAGTCGAGCGGGGCGCTTGGGTTTGTCGGCCACGAGATCCTCACGTTTCGTTGACTTCACCCGCCATCGGGCGCCTCTAGACTACCGACGGCACTGGTAAAGCGGGTCAGCACCGGCTCAGGTGCGCCCGCAACGCCGAAATCAGCTCGGCCGTCCCTACCGCGCTGCCACCGCCCAGCTGGAACAGATTGGCGAAACCGTGCGTCAACGAACCCATGGAGCGCAGGTCGACGTCGGTGCCGGCGGCTCGCAATGCCGCGGCGTAGTCCTGGCCCTCGTCGCGCAACGGGTCGAATCCGGCGACCGCGATCAGTGCGGGCGCCAGGCCGGACAACGAATCGGCCAGCGCCGGCGACACCCGCGGATCCCTGGTGTCGATCCCGGACCTTCGCAGGTACTGCGCCTCGAAGTAGTCCATGTCACGCTTGGTCAGCAGGAAGCCGCGCGCGAACAGGCTCATCGATCGGGTCTTGACCGAGAAGTCGGTACGCGGGTAGATCAGCCACTGCAGCATCGGGGTGGGGCCACCGCTGTCGCGGGCCAGCTGGCTCACCACGGCCGCCAGGTTGCCGCCCGCGCTGTCGCCGCCGACGGCGACCCTCCCGGGAGCCGCGCCGAGTTCGGCGGCGTGCTCGCAGGCCCACTGGAATGCGGCGAACGCATCCTCGATGGCGGCCGGGGCGGGATGCTCCGGCGCCAGCCGGTAGTCGACGGACAACACGTGCGTGCCGGCGTCGCGGCACGTCAGGCGGCACAGCGCGTCATGGGTGTCCAGGTCGCCGATCACCCATCCGCCACCGTGGTAGAAGACAAGCAACGGCGCGGAGTCACCGTTGGGCGGACGGTAGTGCCGCGCCCGGATCTCGCCGGCGGGCCCGGGGATCGAGATCTCATCCACCTCGACGTGGATCTGCGGCCCGGGAAGCTCCACCATGGTCTGGTGCATCAGGTCGCGGGAGGCCCCGGGATCGTCGTCGACCACCAGGCCGTCGATACCGACGGCGCGCATTCCCGTCAGCATCAACTGCAACGTCGGATCGAGGGTGTTGCCGTCGATGACCACCGAACGGCCCCGCGTCAACAGCCGTTTGACGACTGACGGGATCCACGGGATGACTTTGACGCCAGTGGTGGTGACGGTGTTCTGGGCGCGCGTCAACCACCCGGTCGGTACACGCGTTGCTCCGATATGGAGGTCATGCGTGCCTGGCAGACTTTTGGTCATGCGCCGCTCCCTACAAGAACTTTGGTGACGCTCAACGACTCGCCGCTTTCGGCGTACCCCGCGACCAACTGTACGTCGTGACCTGGTTGGCGAATTCGGACACTCGGCCGAGGGTTGATTAGGTGGCATATCCATCTCGGTAATATCGTGGTCCCGAGATCGGTGAGCATTCACTTCAGACAGGTAGGTGAAATTAAGTGACTGGCGAGTCGGGCGCCGCGGCGGTTCCCTCAATAACCCTCAACGACGAGAACACGATCCCAGTGCTCGGCCTTGGCACCGCTGAACTCTCGGAAGACGAGACCGAACGCGCGGTGTCGGCGGCGCTCGAGATCGGCTGCCGGCTCATCGACACCGCAGCGGTTTACGGCAACGAGGCCGCGGTGGGCCGCGCTATCGCCGCCTCGGGCATCCCGCGCGCAGAGCTTTTCGTCACCACCAAGTTGGCCACCGACCAACACGGCTTCAACCTTTCTCAGGACGCCTGCAAGGCCAGCCTCGAGCGGCTCGGGCTCGATTATGTCGACCTGTTCCTGATTCACTGGCCGGCGCCGGCGCAGGGCAAGTACGTCGATTCCTGGGGCGGGCTGATTCAGTCGCGTGGTGAGGGACATGCGCGCTCGATCGGAGTGTCGAACTTCACCGCGGAGTATCTGGAGATGGTCATCGACCTGACGTTCGTCACGCCCGCGGTCAACCAGATCGAACTGCACCCGCTGCTCAATCAGGACGAGCTGCGCAAGTCAAACGCGGGTCACCAGATCGTGACACAGGCCTACACTCCGCTGGCGCTGGGCAAGCTGGCCGACAACCCGACCGTCACCTCTGTCGCGGGCGAATACGGCAAGACGGCGTCCCAGGTGCTGTTGCGGTGGAACATTCAACTGGGCAACGCGGTCGTCTTCCGCTCGGCCAACGCCGAGCACATCGCCAGCAACCTGGACGTGTTCGACTTCGAACTGGCCACCGAGCACATGGACGCGCTGAACGGACTGAACGACGGCACCCGGCTTCGTCCGGACCCGGAAACGTACGACGGCGCCTAGGTCGGGGCCGTTGATTGTGAGATCGGCGACACCGCGCCGGGGTGTTGCGTCGGGAGATTCACGGTCGCGGCCTCAGCCGGCGGGACAGGTCGCCGCGGCGCGGCGCAGCGCGTCCCCGGACGGCTGGTCAACCAGCAGCGAATAGCCGCGCAGCACGGCGATGAACTGAACGGCGTACTGACAGGCGAAGGCGGTGTTGGGCGGCATCCACAGGGCCGGCGGCGAGTCGCCCTTGTCCTGGTTTGCCTGTCCCTGGACGGCCAGCAAGTTGGCCGGGTCGTTGGCGAAACGCACTCGCTGCGCCGGGGGCCAGAGGTTGGCGCCCATGTCCCAGGCATAGGACAGCGGCACCAGATGGTCGATCTGCACTGACTCACCCACCTTGGCGCCGCGTTGGAAGGCGATGACCGAGTTGGTGTACGGGTCGTGCAGGATCCCGGTGGCCACGGCGGTCGGGCAGCGCTTGGTGTAGACGTGCGTCACTTCGACCAGGTCGCGATTGAGGATGTCGTCGCGGGTGTCACAGCCGTTGTGGCCGCCAGGCGCGTCGTTGTCGTCGGTCCAGGCGTCCCCGAACGCCGACCGCAGATAGTCGTAGCGGTGCAGTCGCTGCGGAACGACGGCGATGCCTTCGAGTACGTCCATGCCCGGCGTCACCGTGGGAACGTCTGCGCGCGCGGCGAATTCGTCGGCATGGCGGGCCGCCGACGCTCCCAGCGTCTGATAGGCGACCACGACGGCAAGCACCGTGACGGTGGCCAGCAACCACAACGTCCTGCGGGTCATGACTTGTCCAGGTATTCGATACGATCGGCGTTGGTGAAAGGCGCCGCCATCAAAGCCAATCCGGGATTGGCAGGGTTCTCGTCGTAAGCGGACAGACAGTAGTCGCGGGCTGCCTCGATGAGGTCCAGGTGATCGGCCAGCGACAGTAGGCGCAAGGTGATGGCGCGCCCGGACTGGTTGCGGCCCAGCACATCTCCTTCCTTACGCTCCTTGAGATCCAGATCGGCGAGCGCGAAGCCGTCCATCGTCGCCGCGACGGCCTTCAACCGCTTACCGGATTGCGAGGCCTCCGAGTTCCAGGTCGCCAGCAGACACAGGCTCGGGTGCTGTCCGCGGCCGATGCGCCCCCGCAGCTGATGCAACTGGCTGATGCCGAACCGGTCGGCATCCAGTACCAGCATCACGGTGGCATTGGGGACGTCGACGCCCACCTCGATGACGGTGGTGCACACCAGCACATCAATCTGGCCGGCGCGAAACGCCGCCATGGCGGCGTCCTTCTCGTCGGCCGGCAACCGTCCGTGCATCAGCCCCAGTCGCAGGCCCGCCAGCTCTCTGGCGCGCAACTGGGCGAACGTGCCCTCGGCCGTCGCCGACGGGCGCCCTTCGCTTTTTGCGTCGGCCTCGCTCTCGTCGATCCGCGGTGTCACCACGTAGGCCTGACGGCCGGCGGCGACCTCCTCCCTGATCCGCTCCCAGGCCCGCGTGAGCCAGGTCGGCTTGTCCTTGACGAAGATCACGCTGCTGGTGATCGGCTGGCGTCCCCGTGGCAGTTCGCGCAGGGTGGACGTCTCCAGGTCGCCGTAGACGGTCAGGGCGACGGTGCGCGGTATCGGTGTCGCGGTCATCACCAGTAGGTGCGGGGTGATGCCGGCCGGAGCCTTGGCGCGCAACTGATCTCGCTGCTCGACGCCGAAGCGGTGTTGCTCGTCGACCACCACCAGGCCCAGTCGGTGAAACTCCACCGCTTCCTGCAGCAGCGCGTGGGTGCCGATCACGATGCCGGCCTCACCGCTCGCGATCTCGGCGCGGACCTTCTTCTTCTGCCCGGCCGTCATCGACCCGGTGAGCAGCGCCACCCGGGTGGCTTGCCAGCCTGGACCGTCCTGCCCGCCCAACTGACCGCCCATCGCCAACGGGCCCAACACGTTGGTGATCGACAGAAGATGTTGTGCGGCAAGCACTTCCGTCGGCGCGAGCAAGGCGCACTGATAGCCGGCGTCGACCATCTGCATCATCGCCAGCACTGACACGATCGTCTTGCCCGACCCGACCTCGCCCTGCAGCAGCCGGTTCATCGGGCGGGTCTGGGACAAGTCGTCGGACAACACCGCGAGCACCTCGCGCTGGCCGGCGGTCAGCTCGAAAGGCAGCCTCCGCATCAACTCGGCGGCCAGCCCGTCCGAACGCGGCGGCGCAGCCGGTCCCGATTCGGAAAGCTCGCCGTGCCGGCGGGCCACCAGCGCCCACTGCAGACCGACCGCCTCGTCGAAGGTCAGCCGGCGGCGGGCTTTGTCGCGCAGGGATTCCTCGTCGGAGAGGTGAATGTCGCGCAGCGCGTCGTCTTCGCAGACCAGGTCGTATCTGTGCCGCAGGTTGGCCGGCAGCGGATCATGCACCGGGTCTAGGACTGCGAGGACCTGCCGTACGCAGGCATAGATGTCCCAGGTCTGCAATTTCGCGCTGGCGGGATAGATCGGGAAGAACGGACGCTCGAACTCCTCCATCGCGACTTCACCACGTGACTTCTGGGAAGCTTCGGCGATGCTGCGCAGCGACTTGCTGCCGTGGCTTCTTCCATGCGGTGAATCCAGAATGTAGTAGTCCGGGTGGGTGAACTGCAGGGCTCCTTTGAAGTAGCCCACCTCTCCTGAGAGCATCACCTTGGTGCCCTCCGTGAGGTCCTTCATGATGTATTCCGCGTTGAAGAACGTCGCCGTCACCTTGCCGCGGCCGGATCCGACGGTGATCCGGAGAAATTTCCGCTGTTTCTGGTTCGGCGACCGCTTCTTCATCCAGCCGGGCGACGCGGCCGTGATCACGTCGACGATGGTGACGTGCTCGCCTTCCTCGGGGCGCTCGTCCTCGATGCCTCGGGTGGCGTTGCGCGCGACGTAGCTTCGCGGGTAGTGCCGCAGCAGGTCGCCCACGGTTTTGATGCCGAACACCTCGTCCAGCGGGTCGGCGGATTTCGCACCGATCACCAGATCGAGCCGATCCCCCAGCCCGACCACTACTCGACCCCGATCAACAGCACGTCGCCGCGATGCCCCGTGCGATAGATCAGCAACTCGCTGCCGGGATGCCGGTCGTGCATGTGCCGCTCCAGGACCTTGCCCACCGCTTCGATCTCGGGGTCGGCGAGTTCGCAGCCGGTCAGCACCGTCACCAGGTCGCCGCCCGAGGCCAACAGCAGATCCAGTAGACCCATGGCCGCCGAGTTGACGTCGTCGGCCACGATCAGCACCTCGTCGCCGGCGATGCCCAGGCCGTCGCCCGGCTTGCAGGTGCCGGCCCAGGTCAACGCGTTCTCGGTGGCGATGCGCACCGATCCGTGCCGCGCCGCGCCGGCGGCACGGGCCATCGAGTAGCCGTCGTCGACGGCCTGGCGCTCGGGGTCGTGGACGGCCAGGGCAGCCAGGCCCTGCACCATCGATCCGGTCGGCACGGGGACCACGTCCACGCCCCAACCGATCGCGGCGGTGCAGCCCGCCACCAGCTCCTCGGCGGCCACGTAGCCGTTGGGCAGCACCATCACCTGTGCGGCGCCGGTGTCCACCACCGCGCGAACCAGCTGGTGGGCGGTGATGTCGGCACCCGAGTCGGGCCGCAGCACGCAGGCGCCTTCGCCGGCGAACAGTTCGTCGGCGCCGTCGCCGTCGACGACGGCCAGCACCGCGCGCTCGCGGGTCCAGCTGCCCGCGGGTAGTCCGGTGGCGCCGGAACTGAGCGCCGAAACCACGATCCGGCTCAGCTGGCCGGCCGCGACACCGGCCTCGATGGCAGCGCCGGCGTCGTCAGTGTGCACGTGCACCGAATAGCTCTCCGACGGAGCCGCCGCGATCGCCACCGAATCACCGAGCTCGCCGAGCCGTTCCCGCAGTGTGTCGGCGGCGGTCGCATCGCACCCGGCCAGCAGGTACATCACCTCGAATTGAGGGGCCGGACCGCGGGTGACGGAGTCGGCGGGCCGCGACTGCGGCGACGGCTCATACAGGGACCGCGCGGGCGCGCTGCCGGTGATGGTCGACCGCAGCGAGTCCAGCATGACCAGCAGACCGCGCCCGCCGGCGTCCACCACGCCCGCGTCGGCGAGCACGTCGAGTTGCTCGGTGGTCTTTTCCAGTGCCACCACCGCCGCGTCGCCGGCATCGATGACGGCCCGGGACAGGGTGTCGCCGGCGGCCGCGGACTGATCGACCGCTACGGCGGCGGCCCGCAGCACCGAGACGATGGTGCCCCGTACCTCATCGCCTCCCATCGATGCCACCACCAGCTCGACTCCGCGCCACAACGCGGCACCGAGCGTCGCTGCGTCGATGGCAGGCAGGTGGCCGCCGGATTCGTCGGCGGCGTCGGCGGTCACCTCGGCGATGCCGAGCAGGATCTGGGACAGGATGACCCCGGAATTCCCGCGTGCACCGGTGACCGCGCCGGCTGACAGCGCGGCCGCCACCCGGGCGACGTCGCCGTCGGGCTCCGTCTCGGCTTCCGTGTCGGCTTGTGCCAGTGCGGAGCGCATTGTGAACAGCATGTTTGCGCCCGTGTCGGAATCGGCGACCGGGTACACATTGAGCCGGTTGATCTCGTCGATGTGGGTGATCAGGTCGCCGACGGCGGCATGCGCCCAGTCCCGCAGGGCCAAGCCGTCCAACGGACGCTCCGGCGTGACCAACCCGACCCCACCTCCTCAGTCCAGGCTTGTTGCGCCCCCCAGTGCGCGCCAGCGTAACCGTGCAAGAGCCTAGTCAGCCCGGGCGACAGGTGCCGTGGGGCGTTTTGGTGGTTGCCGACCGGAGTCGGTATCCTGGGACTCCCCTGGGCTATCCTGGGCTATTCCGGCTCAGTTTCGGCCGACCCTTTGACGAGGTCGCCGGCCCCCAGCAAGAGACTTGAGGAGTTTGAACCATGGCCGCTGTGTGCGAAATCTGCGGGAAAGGCCCCGGCTTCGGTAAGTCGGTGTCGCACTCCCACCGCCGCACCAGCCGCCGGTGGAACCCCAACGTCCAGACCGTGCATGCCGTGACCCGTCCCGGTGGCAACAAGCAGCGCCTCAACGTGTGCACGTCGTGCATCAAGGCGGGCAAGGTCACCCGCGGCTGAGCTCTGGCCGGCGGGCGGGCTCCACCTTGTAAATCTGCAGCGAAAGTACGGGAGCGGGCCTGCAATTCTGCAGGCCCGATGACGCGCTACTCCTCGCCCCTTGCCGTCCCGACTCGGACTCCAAGTAACGTCACCAAAAGATCTGGCGTCAACAACGGAGTACAGCCAAGGTGGTTTCACGTGAGTGACAGCGCAACAGCGATCACCAACCTGATCTACACCTACGCGCAACTCCTGGACAGCGGCGACCTCGACGGCGTCGCCCGGCTCTTCGAGCACGGCCGCATCTGCGGCGTGGAGGACGGTCCACCGGAGACGGTGTTCGCCGGCGCCGCCCGGGTGCGCCAGATGTATGACATGGCCACCCGGATCTATGACGACGGCACCCCCAAGACCAAACACAACACCACCAATGTGCAGTTGCACATCGACGACGCGGCCGGGACGGCACACAGCACCTCGTACTACTGCGTCACCCAGGCCACCCCCGAGCTGCCGCTGCAGGTGATCGTGACCGGCCACTACAAGGACACCTTTCACCGGCTCGACGGAGAGTGGTGGTTCGACAGCCGCACCATGTTCGTCGACCAGGTCGGCGACGTCAGCCAGCACTTGAAGTTCTAGTGCAGACGCCCTTCGACGCCGCGGCGATCATGGCCAAGGCGCAACGCAAGGAGTCGCTGACCGATTGGGGCGCAGACGAATTCGAACGTGCGCTGCAGGTGCTGCTGGCCGACTATGCGCGTGCTGACCTCAATATGATCGGCACGCACATCCTGCGTTCGGGAATCGTGCACAGCCTGCGGATGCGGCTACGCGCGCAGGAGTGGATCCGGCGCCACCCCGAGATCCTCGACGAACAGGTGGCCGCGCCGATCGTCGTCGTCGGGATGATGCGCAGCGGAACCACTCTGGTGCAGCGGCTGCTGGCCGCCGACCCGAGGTTCCTCTGTGCTTACGGCTGGGAGGTGGTCGAGGTTGCGCCCAGGCTCGGCGAGACCTTCACCGGTACCGACCCCCGCATCGCGATCAGCCAAGCGCGCGAGGCGAAGTCGCGCGAACTCGCACCGGACTTGTTCACCATCCACCCGATGTACGCGCGGGAGGCCGAGGAAGAGATCGTCTTCCTGGCCGACGCTTTCTTGTCGCACATACCCGAATCCGGGGCACACCTGCCGCACTACCGATCCTGGCTCGATGAGCAGGACTTCACGCCGGCCTATGACTATTTGCACCGGATGCTGCAGTTTCTGCAGTGGCAGAAAGGCCGGCGCGGGATGCGAGGCGACCGCTGGGTGCTCAAGTCCCCGGCACACCTGGGGTATCTCGATCTGCTGGCAGCCCGGTTCCCCGGATTGCACGTCGTCCATCTGCATCGCGATCCGCGAACCACGATCGCGTCGGGAGCCAGTCTGAACGCCACGCTGCACGCCATGCACGCCGACACCGTCGATCTACGCCGGGTGGGCGCCGAATGGCTGCAGCGCATGGGGTGGACGAATGACCGGGCGATGGCGGTACGGGACAACTGGGACTCGGGATGCGTCACCGACATCCAGTACGAGGACGCGGCGGCAGATCCGATCGGGCAGGTGGCCCGAGTCTATGACGCCATCGGTGTGCCGCTGACCGATCACGCCCGCGACGCGATGCGGCACTGGCTTCAGGTGCGCCCCCGCGAAGGCGCGCGCCCGCCCTATCGTCTGGCCGACTACGGGTTGCGCCCCGAGCAGGTTGACCAACGATTCGCGGAGTACACCAGGCGTTTTCGAGACAGGAGCAGCGTATGACCGACCACCCGGTCGCCACGGCATCCCAGCATGAACAGGAACTGGCCGCCGTGGAGTTGATCGAGCACCCCACCGTCCAGGCCGCCTACCGCGACGTCGCCCAGACCTGGCTGGGCCGCGCGAAGGCCTCCGAGGCGATGCGTGAGCGGTTCGACGACGCCTTCGCCGAAGTGATGTTCTCGGCGGCGGTGTGGTCGTCCAACCAGGACACGCTGCGGCCCAAGGTCAGCTGCATCACCCGGCTGGCGCACCCGGTGGACGGCCGGCGCATCCCCGGATCCCGCTGGGGCATCGACAATCCCGACAGTGTGTACCGGGTGATACCGATCTCGGGCGACGAACGCTACGAGATCCGCGGCCGAGTCGGCCAGCACCGGATGACCGAGAACTACTTCACCCTGTGGGACGCGCACATGGGCACCGTCGACGTGCTCAACGGCCGCACCATGGCGGTCGACTCCGACGGCAGCTTCACCATCACCGTCGACGCCGATCCGGCCAACGGCCGGCCCAACCACGTGCAGAGCACCCCGCAGGCACACGAGTTCTACATCCGTGACGTACTGCTCGACTGGGGGTGCGACGACCCCAATCACTTTGAGATACAACGGCTCGGCGGCCCCCCGTCGACGCCGGCCCGCACGCTCGACGAGCAGGCTGAGGCGACCGCGTCGATGATGGCGTACTTCGCCAACTTCACCGGCAAGCTCAGCCACGGCGTGTACAAGATGCCGGCCAACCAGTTCGACCTGGCCTGGTCGGCGGACACCGACGGCGCGATGCGCAACCAGTTCTACGTCATGGGCCGCGTCGACTTGGCTCCGGACGAGGCGTTCGTCGTCGACCTCAACGACGGTGGCGCCGAGTACTTCACGGTGCCGTTGAGCAACATCTGGGGCACCACGCTAGACATCGTCGACCGCACCGGCAGCCTCAACAAGGCGCAGTCGGTGGCCAACGAGGACGGGACGTACACCTACGTGATCGCCCCGGTTGATCCCGGGACGGCCAACTGGATCGACACCGAGGGGTTGCGCGAAGCCATTCTGACGTTGCGGATGGCGGAGTTCGGTGCGACGGGGCCCCGCGCGGGACTCGGCGCGCACGGGCGGGTGGTGAAGCTGGACCGGCTCGACTCCGAGGTCCCTCATTTGCCGCGGGTGAGCTCCGAGCTACGGGCCGCGGAATTGGCTCAGCGACGAACGGCATACCTGCGGCGCCTGCCGGAAGGGACGGCCTGAGATGGCGCGCTGGTTGGTGACGGGCTGCTCGACCGGGTTCGGTCGCGAGATTGCCCGCGGCGCTTTGCAAGCGGGCCACAGTGTGGTGGTGACGGCGCGACGCGTCGAGGCGGTGGTGGACCTCGCCGACGAATTCGGCACTCGCGCATTGGCGGTGGCACTCGACGTCACCGACGCCGGCCAGATCGCCGCCGCGGTCGCCGCGGCCGAACAGACCTTCGGTGGGATCGACGTGTTGGTCAACAACGCCGGACACGGTTATCTTTCGGCCGTCGAGGAAGGCGAGGACGCCGAGGTCCGGAAACTCTTCGACGTCAACTACTTCGGCGCGGTGGACATGATCAAGGCGGTGCTGCCGGCGATGCGGGCGCGGGGGTCCGGCCACATCGTCAATATCTCGTCGATGACCGGTCTGGTCGCCAACCCTCCGAATGCCTATTACTCCTCGACCAAGTTCGCGCTGGAAGCGGTGACCGAGGCCCTCGCCGCCGAAGTGCGACCGCTCGGGATCAAGGTGACCGCCATCGAGCCCGGCGCGTTCCGCACCGACTGGGCGAGCCGGTCAATGAAGGAGAGCGGCACCCCGATCGCCGACTACGTCGACGTCGCCGCACGCAAGGACCTGATCAAGCAGTTCGCCGACCACCTGCCCGGCGACCCCCGTAAGGTCGCCGAGGCGGTGCTCATGGTGACTGAACTCGACGATCCCCCATTGCGGTTACTGCTAGGCCGCGACGTGCTGAAGGCGATGCGGGACAAGATCACCGCGCTGTCGGCGTCGATCGAGGAATGGAAGGCCGTGACGAAAGACGTGAATTTCCCTGGCAATTAGCTCATTCGTCGAAGAACTTGACGTGCCGGTCGATGCCGTCGCGGCCGATGCGCAGGGAGTTGGCCGGAAAGTCCGGGTCCGGGTAGCCCACCGCCAAACCGCACAGGATGCGCATGTCGTCGGCAATGTCGAGTTGCTCGCGGACGATCTCCGGGTAGCCGGCGATCGAAACCTGAACGCAGGTGCCGAGTCCGCGAGCGGTCAAGGCCAACAGCAGATTCTGGAGGAACATCCCGACACCCATGCCGTCGACGAGATCCAGGTCTTCGTGCATGAATACGACTCCGCCGATTGGGGCGCGGAAGAATTCCCAGTTGCGCAGCACCGCTTCCTGGCGCCCGGCCGCGTCGTCGCGGGCGATGCCCATCGCACCGTAGACCTGCGCGCCCAGCTCCCGCCGCAGGTGAGCGAAGGCTGGCGGTAATTGCGGAACCCGCGGTGGTTCGGAACGGGCCTTGTCCAGCAAGGCCGCCACCAGTCTGTCCCGGGCTGCGCCGCTAGTGAAAATGACCTGCCACGGTTGCACATTCGAGTTGGACGGGGCTCGCATCGCGAGCTCGAGCGACTCTTCCACCAACTGGCGCGAGACCGGCTCGGGCAGGAACATGCGACTGGATCGGCGTTGGCGAATGGTCTCCTCGAGGTCGTACACGTCCTTCATCCTGACAGGGCTGTCAGTCTCGGACGATCAGGACGGTCTTTCCGGCTTTGCGGCCCGGTTGCCGACCGCTCTCGAACGCTTCCCGGCCCTGGGCGAGCGGAAACGTCCGGGCGATCGCCACGTGCAGTCGGCCGCCGGCGACGCGTTGAACAAGATCGGTGAGTTGGTTTCGGTTGGCGGTGACAATGAAGAACGTTGCGGTGATGCCATATTCGTCGGCCTTGCCCGGCGGCGGTGGCGCGCTCAGCGTCACCAGGCGGCCACCCCGGCGCAGCACGCCGAAGGACTGGTCCAGGGTCTGGCCACCGACAGTGTCGACCACGACGTCGTACACAGCTCCGTCCAATGTGTCTGAGCGCGTGTCGATCACGTGCCGGGCCCCGAATCCTCGGACTAGTTCAGCGGTGTCGCTGCGCACGGTGGCGGTGACCTCGGCACCCAGCTGCGCCGCAAGTTGGACCGTCAGCGCACCCACTCCCCCGGCCCCGCCATGCACCAGTACCGCCTCACCCGGGCGCACAGCGGCGTGGTCGACCAGGGCCTGCTGGGCGGTCAACCCGGCCAGCGGCAGCGCCGCGGCCACCGGGTGTGACACGGTCGACGGCTTGGCGGCCAGGTCGGACGCCGGCATTGCGACGAATTCCGCTGCGGCGCCGTCGCGATCGAAGCCGACAAGTCCATACACCTCGTCACCGGGTTGTAAATCCGTTACGCCGGAACCGGTTTCGGTGACGACGCCGGACATCTCGTGCGACACGATTGTCGGTGTGCGATCGACGCCGTCACGGGTCCAGGTCTCTTCCCAGGTCAATTCGTCGAAGGTGATGGCCGCGGCGTGCACTGCGACCAGCACCTCGCCGGGCGCTGGAATCGGAACCGGGGCGGACTCGACGGCCAACACTTCGGGGCCGCCGCGACGGTGTGCTCGCAAAGCCGTCATCTCGGCCATGGCAATCACCCCCGGACAGAAGCGCAAGGCAAGGCGGCCCCTCCTCGCCCGAGCTAATACAGCGCGCGGACCGTCCCCGGGCAGTGGCGTCGCCCACTGAATCCGATCTGAGGGGAGGCCGACAATTCGTGCCGATTTGTACTCTACGCGCTTGTTAAAGTCTTGATCTGGGCATCGGGTCGTGGACAGGGGGAAGTCGTGACGATTTTGCGGGTGGAGATGGACCGCCTCGCCGGGTTGGCACAGGCGTTGTACGGCCTGGCAGACGAGGCTGGCGAGCTCAGTACGGCAAAGTCGGTGTCGAATCCGCTGGCGCTCGCAACCGCAGCTCAGCGCGGGTTGACCAGCATGGGTAAAGACGTACCCACGGCGGTGACCGAGGCGCTGAGCATCGACCACGACCTGGTGGCGGGAGAAATGATTCCCGCGGTCAAAGAAAGGCTGCACGAGACCGGGCGAGTTCTGGCGGACACGGCCAACAAGTTCCGTGACGCCGACGAGGTGAAGGTCAGTGTCGGCACGGCGATGAGCGCGTACACCAACGCCACCGGAGACTGGAACGTACCTGGGTGACGCTTTCCCTCTCCCAGATCATGTCGTGGGATCCGTCGGTGCTCGCCGAGATCGGCAATGGCTGGACGAAGTTGGGATCAAAGGTCGAGGACTTGTTCACGCGCTACAGGTCCTCCGTGGTCGCCGTCAACGGCGGGCATTGGGAGGGGGCCGCCGCCGATGCGGCAGTGCATCGCGCCGAGTCGGATCAGCGCGCGGCTCATCAGTTGGTCGGCCACCTGAACCGGGCCGCAAAGGTGGCCAGCGACGGCTTCGCCGTCATCAACGAGCCCTTGCAACGGGCCCGCGCGGCTGTCGCCGAGGCAACCAACGCCGGCTACGTCGTGCGCGAGGACTTGAGTGTCTACAAGCCCGGCAAGTCCACCGAAGACGACGAGAAGGCCATGCGGCGGTTCGCCGAGCGAATCACATCTGCCGCCAACGCCACCGAAGCGGCCGACACCTCGGTCAAGAACGCGCTGAGCGCCACGAGGGGAGAGTTGCGGGCCGCGTTCACCAGCGCGGCGGCGTTGGGCGGTGCGCAGGCCCGCGCCGACGCGAAAGATCTGCTGAAAGACCCTTCACATCTGACGCCCGAAGAGCTTCAGCGGTTGGCCGCGGCGGGTTCACTGACCCCCGAGCAACTCGACGCCCTCCAAGCCGGCGATCAGGTGAACATCCCCGCCTCGCAGATGGAGTACCTGAACGGGCTGGCTCGGTCTTTGGACGGAAAAACCCCGACGAAATCGAGGCGATTCTCAATGCCCTGCCCGCGGACGCTCGCCACAGTGTGGCCAATGCACTACAACTGGTCTCCAACGAGCGGGTGACGTCGAATATCGCCGGGGATCAGGACATCCCCACCAGCGGTGGTTTGGCGCTGTTGCCCGACAGCTACCGGCGATCGCTGACTCGCGGGGATCTGGTGGTCACGAAATCGGTGGGAATCAACGCAACAATCCTCAACGGGGTGAAGGACAACCAATCGATCGCCCGGGTGGCCGGAATGGCCGATGACCGCTTCAAGGCCGGGTCAGCGCTGGACCAACGGCTGATGGATGTCGGCCGCCAGTATCTGCATGCGCAGGTTCACTCTGAGCAGGACTTCAATGGGAACCTGAGTATCGACAATGAGAGCACAGAGGCGTTCGTTGCGCGCGGCCGTGGTCTGCCGCTGGAGGTGACCGAAGACATCTTTCGAGCTATTGCGCCGGACAAGATCGCGCTGCACGATGCGGTGCTCAATCCAGCCCACGGCCAGGATTTCATCACCGATCTGCTCACTCACCGCTCCTGGGCGGACGGCGGGGCGGCCGCCAAAGCACTCTTCACGTTCAACCCAGACGAGCAGTTCGTCCACGCTGGCGAGTCACACGCAGGTTATGCCATGGCGGCCAGAGACGGGGAGATCATGCAAGCCGTCGCCCATGCGATGAGCACCGACGCTGCCCGGAATTTGATGCTGGACGTGCCGGGATCCAACCATCACAGTGTCGGACAGCTCAACCCCGAGCTGATGCGCCAGGTCGCCACCAGCATGGCGCCGTATATCCCGGATCTGGCCGGGGCCGGCGCACCGCCGGACCGCCAAACCGCCGGGTTCCATGTCGGTTTGGGCGAACAGAACTGGGCCGACACCGACGGCCGGCACGGTGGTTTGGTCAATATCATGTCGATCATGGATTCGGATTTGACCAAGAACCCGAGCCATCCCGGAGCCGGTGAGATCTTCAACGCGGGCGCCGTTGCCGCAATGACCGGTCAAGAGGGAATGTTCGCCCACGACCCGCACGCACCCAACGCCGGTTCACATTTGATCGCCTCGGGCATCATTCAGGGGGCCCTGGACCAGGGGCTGATGACAGCCCTGCAACACGATGCCACCAATCATCAGGCCAATCTGCACGACGTCTGGCAGCACAAGAAGGACGCGTGGGATACCTGGCAGCGACTTGCCGGGGTAGCGGAAGGCGAAATCAAGAAAGCCGGGCCATTCGGTAAAGCGTTCGGCTACGCCGACGAGCTATTCGGTGATCAGATCAAGGACGGCCTGAAGAACGACTTTCTGGGTAAGGAGCCGGACAAGAACGTCACGGTAGACCAACTCCCCGCACCCAACTGGGAGAGGCTTTATAACCAAACTCTCGTGCAGGTGCCGCCCGGAATGTTTACCGCGCAGATGCGTGACCATTACCAGTGGGCGTTCGGCGACGATGGGCACGTGCTCGGATATGAACAAGCACTCGCGAAGGGGCAACAGCAAGGAATAGCCCCAGCTGACATCGAGAACGGCTACCAAGTTCTCCTGAATTCTTTGAGTGACGACGCGTGGGAATCCTTCAGTCACGGCTATGGGACCGTCACCGGCGTCATCGTTCCCAAAGGAAAGTGACGGTGAAGCTGACCCGCATTCTTGGCATTCTGGCCGTGGCAATCATCACTGCTTCCGGGTGCTCGGAACATCCACCCCACGATCCGCAGCCGGGCTCACCGACCCCGACCGTCGAGCAACTGCATCCGCAGTTCAGCTACGTGTGGTCCGCCGGGTCCAGCGTCGATCTGTTCTCCCGCCCGGCCGAACTGATCCGCGCGACCCGGGAAGCTTTGTACCTCACTCAAGTTTTCGGGCCGGACAAGACCTTCCCGGGATACATGACGGCGATCGGCGGGCCCAAGGACCCCCGTGACCCGAACTACCGATTCGAGACCACACAGCAGGCCGAGGCGGGTTTCGTCGAAATCGGCAAATCGCCGCAAACGTTGTTTTTCCACATCGCCGAACTGACGATCTCCGCCGACCACACAAATATCGAGGCAATCGTCTGCGGATACACGATTGCCGCACCGGACAACACCACCGGACTCAACCCGAACGCCCTGCGCGATGCCCACCGTATCGAGTTATCCGGGCCCGCCTCCGACACCCAGCCCACCAGCCTGGTCGACGACCATCCCGATCGGGTCGATCCCCGCGCCGAAATGCCACCGAGCTGGAACGTCTTTCAGAGCTGGCACATCACCAAACTGGTCAACTTCGAACCCGGCGATATCCCGGCACGCTGCGGAGACTGGTGGCAGTCTCAACTCCCCTACCTCTGGCGGCCGCCCGGTGAAAACATTCTCAACCCACCGCCTGGCGACCCCCATTTTCAGATGCCACGCGAACCGGTCAAACCGCAATTCCCCGAATGGATCAAAGCCAACCAGATGTGAGCGCACGTCCGGCAACATTCCATCAGGAGTTGGGAGGAGTCTTAGTTGAGAAATAAGGCAGTCGTGGTATTAGCGGGCGTCATGGGCATCGCATCAGCCGGACTCACATTTTTGTCATGGGCAAGGCTTTACGACGTCGGCCTCTATTGGAATGCCTTTGGTGTGTACACCGGCCCCAACGACAATTACAACAACAGGTTCGGACCACCGCTTGGCCACCTCGTCAACACCGTCCCGGGCTGGACAGTGCTGACCGCCTCGGTCGCGGCCACCATCACCGTCGCGGCGGCGACACGAATGCGCCGGCTCGGCCTGGTTGCACCCGTCTTCGCGTTCGTCGCGTTCGTCGCAGCGGTCGCGTGCCTGGCCCATCCGGCATTCTTGATCAGCGACCTCAAAGCGGCCTTAAGCCCGGCCGACCCTGACCGAGCCTTCCTCAACTCAGGCGTTGTGATCACCGAAGTCGTGACCACCGGCGTGCTGGTGATGTGCACAAGCCTCGCCGCAATTTCGGGCATCCGACGTGGGCGCGCCGAACGTCGATCACCGGTAACAACAGACTGAAACCCTGCTCCCAGTTCAACCGAGACCACGACGCCTGCGCAAGACGGCGACGTCCTCGGCGATCAGAGTGTCGATACGTTCGGCGAGCCCCTGCTCCGTCACCGGCACCGCCCGTTCGAGGTCAGGTGCGAATAGGTAGTCGCCGTCGTCCTGGAGCCGCACGCAGACGGCAACGCTCCCATCCCAATTGACCCCCCACTCGCGCGCAGGCACGCAGCGGGACTGCAACGTCGTCATCGCTGCCACGTCGCCGGCCGGCACCACGTGCTCGCGTCGGCGCGTCGGCGCCACCCGCAAGGACACGTGCCACTCAAAATGGTCCTCGCCCTCATCTCTGGGGACATTTCGAGTGAACCTGTCCAGGTACCCCGGAATCACAATCGACGAATGCTGGCCGGGGGCAACTAAATCCACCGATTCGGCGATTGCGGCGCCCAGGTCATAGGGCGATAGCGCGAACACGTCGACAACGTCTTCACCCGGCCGCTGGGAGGCGAGAAACCCCAAATCACCTGCGCGATAAGCCAGAATCCGCAGATCAGGATCCGCAGAAGTGAAGTTCACCCGGCACTCCACCCAGATGTCAGCCTCCACATAGGCGCGCGCCCACCGCTGGAAAATAGTGAGGTCTCCCCCATCGAACCGCTCCGCCACCACGGAGGCATTCGTCTCTGGGGCCGCGGCAGGCTGGGTCCGCCAGAACGGATACGGCAAACCGTCCCGACCCTGTACCTCGCAAATTCCCAACAGGTCGATCAGTGAGATGCAGCCGACCTGCTCCAGTCGTGCGGTCGTCGTCACGGCAGCCGCCAATCGATCGGGTCGGCCCCCATCCCGGTGAGCAGTTCATTGGCACGACTGAACGGCCGCGACCCGAAGAACCCGCGCGACGCCGACAGCGGCGACGGGTGCGGCGATTCGATGGCGACACAATTGCCTTCTGCCAACATCGGCTTGAGCGTCGATGCGTCGCGCCCCCACAGGATCGCCACCAGCGGCTGCTCGCGTCCTACCAGTGCGCGTATGGCGCACTCCGTCACCGCTTCCCAGCCCTTGCCCCGGTGCGAGGCAGGAGTGGAAGGTCGTACGGTGAGCACCCTGTTGAGTAGCATCACACCCCGTTGGGACCAGGGCGTCAGGTCGCCGTTGGACGGCGGTGGGAAACCGAGATCGGCGCTGTACTCGTCGAAAATATTGGACAGGCTGCGGGGCAGCGGGCGCACGTCCGGCGCCACCGAGAAGCTCAGGCCCACAGCGTGGCCGGGCGTCGGGTAGGGATCTTGCCCGACAATGAGCACGCGCACGTCGTCGAAGGGGAAACTGAACGCGCGCAACACGTTCGGACCGGCGGGCAGGTATCGTCGGCCGGCCGCTATCTCCGCGCGCAGGAACTGTCCCATCTGGGTCACCTGGTCGGCGACCGGCGCCAATGCGGCGGCCCAACCCGGGTCGACCAGTTCAGTGAGCGGGCGCGCGGTCACGACAGCCCCTGCACCAGCAGCACCACGGTGTCGGCGCCAGCGTGGCGGTCCTTCGAAATCTCCTGGTAATCCGGCGATTGCGCCCACTCCCGAAAGGCCACCTCGTCCGGAAACGACATCAGCACCACCTTCTCGCGGTCCCAAGCCCCCTCGACCACTACCGGCGACTCATCGGCGGCGAGCACCGTGCCGGAGTAGCGACAGAAGACGTCCATGAATTTCACCTGGTATCTGTCATAGGCCGCCCGATCGGTGAATTTGAGCTGGGCGATCGCGTAGACGGTCATCGCGCCAGCCTATGCATCGAACGACTGCCAGCCCGCGTACCCCTCCCACTCCGTGCCGTCGACGAGCACCCGGGCCGGCCCCTCGATAACTCGCCCGATCACCCGCCACCCGGCCGGCACTTCATCGCCGAAACACGCCACCAGGGCATGATCTTCGCCCCCGCCGAGCACCCACGCCCAGGGGTCGGCACTGACAGCGGCCGCCGCCCGCGACACCGCGTCGTGGTCGACGGCCAGGGCCTCGGTGGACAGGTCGATGCCCACCCCGGACGCCTCGGCAAGGTGCCGGACGTCGGCCACCAGGCCGTCGGAGACGTCGATCATCGCCATCGCGCCGCCGGCCGCGGCCATCGCCCCCTCACCGTACGGCGGCAACGGCACCAGGTGCCGGTGCCGCAGGCTGTGAAAATCGTCAACTCCGAAGCGCCACAATGTATATCCAGCAGCCGAACGGCCCAATTCACCGGCGACGGCGACCACCGATCCGGCCCGCGCGCCGGACCGCCGCACCGGTGCCCGGCCCTCGAGATCACCGAGCACGGTCACCGAGATCACCCACTGCGGGCAGCTGACCAGGTCTCCGCCGGCGATACCGGCGCCGACCCGTTGCGCCTCGTCCCACATCCCGTCGACCAGCGCATAAGCCTGGGCTGCGGGAGTTGTGCCGGGCGCCCCGAAGCCCACCACGAAGGCGGTCGGCCGCGCACCCATCGCTTCGATGTCGGCGGCGTTCTGGGCGATCGCCTTGCGCCCGACGTCGTAGGGGGTCGACCAGTCCAGCCGAAAGTGCCGATCCTGCACCAGCATGTCGACCGAGATCACGGTGCGTTCGTCGCTGCCCGACACCACCGCCCCGTCGTCGCCGGGACCGACAGTGACGGTAGCGGGCTGTCGACGATCCCGCACCAGCCGCTCGATCACCACGAACTCACCGACCTGCTGCAACGTCGGGGACTGCCCCGATGCGTC
Organism: Mycobacterium gordonae; assembly: GCF_017086405.1. Classification (NCBI taxonomy): domain Bacteria; kingdom Bacillati; phylum Actinomycetota; class Actinomycetes; order Mycobacteriales; family Mycobacteriaceae; genus Mycobacterium; species Mycobacterium camsae. The sequence goes on along the minus strand of NZ_CP070973.1, from coordinate 2,252,328 downwards.
GTCGAGCACCTCACCTCATCTCTGTGCGGTGGCCGTGCGAGGCCCCCCGGATGGCCGTCCGACCTGCGGTAAGTTGAGCTCTTGCCGGTTCGGCCGGACCGGGCCAGTGTAGTCGTGACGGCGGATCGCAGAGGAGACAGCCACATGACAGGCGACGCCGAGGTCGGCGGCCCGCCGCGCGCCGCCATGATCGCGGCCCTGGTGCTGGCTGTGGCCACGATTGTGGCAATCCTGGCGTTCGCGGCCATCCGGCACACGTCGAGCCAACCGGTGACACTTCCTGCGGTGCCGGCGCCGCAGGCCGCCAGTCCCGCCTGTCGGGCCCTGTTGGACGCACTCCCCAGGCAACTCGGCGATTTTCAGCGCGCCGAACTGGCGCAGCCGGCACCCGAATCCACCAGCGCTTGGCGGTCCGGCACCGCCACCGAGCCAGTGGTCATGCGCTGCGGCCTGCAGCGCCCCGCGGATTTCGTGGTGGGCTCGCCCATCCAGGTCGTCGACAAGGTGCAGTGGTTCCAGGTTTCCGAGCAAGGTTCGTCGGAGGAAGGTAGATCCACCTGGTACACCGTCGACCGTCCGGTTTATGTGGCGCTCACGCTACCCGCGAACTCGGGACCCGTTCCGATCCAAACTCTTTCGGGCGTCATTGACCACACGATCGCCGCGGTGCCAATCGACCCGGGTTCACCTCGCTGACCGGGGCTATCGCAAGCCCACTCCCCGGGCCAGTGCGGTGTCCACCATGGTGGCCAGCAGAGTCGGGTAGTCCACCCCGCTGGCCGCCCACATCCGCGGGTACATCGAGATGGTGGTGAACCCCGGCATCGTGTTGATCTCGTTGATCACGGGGCCGTGGTCGGTGAGGAAGAAGTCAACCCGGGCCAGGCCTTGGCAGGCGATGGCTTCGAACGCGCGAATCGCCAACTGCCGCAACGCCTGCGCGACGTCGTCGTCGACCTTGGCAGGCACGTCCAGTTCGGCCGCGTCGTCCAGATATTTGGTCTCGAAGTCGTAAAACGAGTCTTCGCGTCCGCGTACCCCGGCCACCCGGATCTCCCCCAGCGTGCTGGCTTCGATTGCCCCGTCCGGCATTTCGAGAACACCGCATTCCAGCTCGCGACCGTGGATAGCCGCCTCGACGATGACCTTCGGGTCATGCCGACGGGCCGCTGCGAGCGCGGTGGGCAGCTCGTCCCAGCTCGCGACCCGGCTGACGCCGATCGACGAGCCGCCGCGGGCGGGCTTGACGAACACTGGCAGGCCCAACCGCTCGCGTTCCTCGGGCTGCAGCGTCGGCTGCGACGGTCGTAGCACCACGTAAGCCCCGACCGGGAGCCCCTCGGCGGCGAGCAGCTTCTTGGTGAACTCCTTGTCCATGCCGGCGGCACTGGCCAGCACCCCGGCACCCACGTACGGGACACCGGCCAGTTCGAGCAGCCCCTGGATCGTGCCGTCCTCACCGTAGGGTCCGTGCAACACCGGAAACACCACGTCGACAGCACCCAGAATCTCTGAAGCTCCGGGCGTCAGGGAGATCAACTGCCCGGCGCGCCGGGGGCTGGCCGGCAATGCAAGTTCGGTCCCCGAATCGTCGCTCACCCCCGGCAGTTGACGGTTGGTGATTGCCAGCGCGGCAGGGTCGCCGTCGGTGAGCACCCAGGAGCCTTCCGGCGTGATGCCGATCGCGACGACGTCGAACCGTTGCGGGTCCAGGTTGCGCAGAATGCTGCCCGCCGACACGCACGAGATGGCGTGCTCGTTGCTACGACCGCCGAAAACCACGGCGACGCGAACACGGTTGCTGGCAGTCACAACCTGGAGAGGCTACCGGGTCAGCGGCACACACGTCGGCGCCGCCGCCGCGAGCTGGGTTTATCGCTGCAGACGCCCTATTCGGGCTTGGTGCTGCGGCCCAAAAGCAGAGCTATCGCCTCGTTGACCGACAGGCCTCTATGACAGACCCGGTGCACGGCGTCCGTCAGCGGCATTTCGACGTCGTAACTCGATGCCAGGGCCAGCACCGATTCGCAGGAGGTGACGCCCTCGACGACGTGGCCGTCCTTGCCGTGCAGCGCCGTGTGCATGGTGTCACCACGACCGAGGCGCTCACCCAGCGAGCGGTTGCGCGAATAGGGAGAGGTGCAGGTGGCCACCAGGTCGCCCACCCCGGCCAGGCCCGCCAGCGTCGCCCCCTTGGCGCCCAGTGCCAGCCCCAGCCGCATGATCTCGGCCAGACCCCGGGTGATGATGGCTGCCGCGGTGTTCTCGCCTAGGCCGACTCCGACCGCCATCCCGCAGGCCAGGGCGATGACGTTCTTGCACGCGCCGCCGATCTCGGTGCCCACCACGTCGGAGTTGGTGTACGGACGGAAGTAGCCGCTGTTGAGGAATCGTTGCAGCGCCACGGCGCGTCCCGAGTCGCTGCACGCGACGACGGTGGCGGCGGGCTGGTTCTGCGCGATCTCGCTGGCCAGGTTCGGCCCGGAGATCACCGCGACCTGGGAACTGTCGACACCGGTGACCGACACGATCACCTGGCTCATCCGCATCAGCGTGCCGAGCTCGATGCCCTTGGCCAGGCTGACCAGTGTCGCGCCGTCGGCCCACATGCCGTTCCACTGCTCGAGATTGGCCCGCATCGTCTGAGCGGGCACCCCGAGTAGCACCGTCGTGGCGCCCGACAGCGCCTCCTCGGCATCATTGGTGGCGCGGATACCGGCGGGAAGCAGCGTGCCAGGAAGGTAATCGGGGTTGCACCGGGTCGCATTGATCTTGTTAGCGACGTCGGCGCGGCGCGCCCACAGTGTGACCTCGCCCCCGGCATCGGCAAGCACCTTGGCCAGCACGGTGCCCCATGCGCCCGCGCCCATTACCGCGACGGTTCCCGTGCCGGCCATCCACCACCCCTAATATTTCGCCGGTGCCGTCGTGACGGTGACGGCAGCCGCTAAACAGTAATCCCCGCGACCGGCCGCCGTCACGTCCAGCGTGTCGGCCGCAAACCGGCGCTGGCAGGATGATGACATGGGCGGCGCACACGGGGATGTCGGGCTGATCATCGCCGTCAAGCGATTGGCCGCCGCCAAGACCAGACTGGCTCCGGTGTTCTCGGCGCCCACCCGCGAGCAGGTGGTGCTGGCCATGCTGATGGACACCATGACCGCGGCGGCCCGGGTGCGTTCGTTGCGTTCGATCACCGTCATCACCCCCGACGAAGTTGCGGCGGCCGCGGCCATCGAGCTCGGCGCGCAGGTGCTGGCGGACCCGACGCCGCCGGACGACCCCGACCCGCTCAACAGCGCCATCACGTCCGCAGCACATGCCATCGACATTCCCAATATCGTTGTGTTGCAAGGTGATCTCCCGGCCCTGCAGGCACCGGAACTCGCCGAAGCCATCTCGGCGGCCCGCCTCTACCCGCGCAGCTTCGTCGCGGACCGGCTGGGCACCGGCACCGCGGCGCTGTGCGCGTTCGGAACCGAGCTGGCCCCCCGGTTCGGGCCGGATTCGGCCGCGCAGCACCGTCGTTCGGGCGCTATCGAACTGACCGGCGCCTGGCCGGGATTGCGTTGTGATGTCGACACCCCGGCCGACCTGACGGCCGCCCGCCGACTCGGGGTGGGCCCCACGACCGCGCGCGCCATCGCGTATCGTTCGGCGCGGTGAGCCTGACCACCGGGTGAATGCCACCCCAACGGCATATGGATCTCTGCCGACTGCTGGCAGCATCGCCGGGTGATAGGCAATGATCGCAGGGTGACCGAAATCGAAGCCACCCCAGAGGCAGAGGCACGCCCCGACGACCACGCTTGGCACCCTGGCGACTCGGCCCCAGCGGCACCTCCGGCAGCCACACCGGCGGCGATCACCGACACGCTGCCCGAGGAGCGCTACCTCAACCGGGAACTGAGCTGGCTGGATTTCAATGCCCGCGTGCTCGCACTGGCCGACGACAACTCGATGCCGCTGCTCGAGCGCGCGAAGTTCCTGGCGATCTTCGCTTCGAACCTCGACGAGTTCTACATGGTTCGAGTCGCCGGCCTCAAACGGCGCGACGAGATGGGCCTGTCGGTCCGCTCCGCGGACGGATTGACGCCGCGCGAACAACTTCGCCGCATCGGCGAGCAAACTCAGCAGATCTCCCTCCGGCACTCGCGCGTTTTCCTCGATTCGGTGCTACCCGCACTCGAGGCGGAAGGCATCTACATCGTCACGTGGGCAGACCTGGACGAGGCCGAACGGGAACACTTGTCGACGTATTTCCACGAACAGGTCTTCCCCGTTCTCACGCCGCTGGCGGTCGACCCCGCCCACCCCTTCCCCTTTGTGAGCGGGCTGAGCCTGAACCTGGCCATCACGGTCAGACAACCCGAGGACGGCACCCAGCATTTCGCCCGGGTGAAGGTGCCCGACAACGTGGACCGGTTCGTCGAACTCGAACCCAAGGGCGATGGCGACGAGGTGATCGTCCGGTTCCTGCCGATGGAGGAGTTGATCGCGGCCTTCCTGCCGGTGCTCTTTCCCGGCATGGAAATCGTGGAGCAGCATGCGTTTCGGATCACCCGCAACGCCGACTTCGAGGTGGAAGAGGACCGCGACGAAGACCTGCTGCAGGCGCTGGAGCGGGAATTGGCGCGGCGACGGTTCGGTTCGCCCGTGCGGCTGGAGGCGTCCGACGATATGACCGAGAGCATGCTGGAACTGTTGCTGCGCGAGCTTGACGTGCATCCCGGCGATGTCATCGAAGTGCCTGGGCTGCTGGATCTGTCGTCGCTGTGGCAGATCTACGGCATCGACCGGCCGGCGCTGAAGGACCGGGCCTTCGTGCCGGCCACCCACCCGGCATTCGCCGATCGGGAAACAGCCAAGAGCATCTTCGCCACCTTGCGCGAGGGCGACCTGCTGGTGCACCACCCGTACGACTCGTTCTCGACGAGCGTGCAGCGCTTCGTCGAACAGGCCGCGGCCGACCCGAACGTGCTCGCGATCAAGCAGACGTTGTACCGCACCTCCGGGGATTCCCCGATCGTGCGGGCCTTGATCGACGCCGCCGAAGCCGGGAAACAAGTGGTGGCAATGGTCGAGATCAAGGCGCGATTCGATGAGCAGGCCAACATCCGGTGGGCGCGAACCCTAGAGCAGGCCGGCGTGCACGTCGTGTACGGGTTCGTCGGGCTCAAGACGCACTGCAAGACCTGCCTGGTAGTGCGTCGCGAAGGCCCCCACATCCGGCGGTACTGCCATGTCGGAACCGGCAACTACAACGGCAAGACGGCACGACTGTACGAAGACGTGGGGCTGCTCACCGCCGATCCCAACATCGGCGCCGACCTGACCGACCTGTTCAACACGCTGACCGGCTACTCGCGAAAGCTGACCTACCGCAACCTGTTAGTGGCCCCGCACGGCATCCGCACCGGCATCATCGAGCGTGTCGACCGCGAGGTCGAAGCCCACCGTCGCGGCAGTGACGCGCGGATCCGGCTCAAGATGAACGCTCTGGTGGACGAGCAGGTGATCGACGCGCTCTACCGCGCGTCGCAGGCCGGCGTGCGGGTGGAGGTGGTGGTGCGCGGCATCTGCGCGTTGCGCCCCGGCACCGAAGGCATCTCCGAGAACATCACCGTCCGCTCGATTCTCGGTCGCTTCCTGGAACATTCGCGGATCCTGCACTTCAATGCCATCGACGAATTCTGGATCGGCAGCGCCGACATGATGCACCGCAATCTGGACCGGCGGGTCGAAGTCATGGCTCAGGTGAAGGATCCCCGCCTGACCGGACAACTGGACGATCTTTTCGAGTCCGCGTTGGACCCCGCCACCCGATGCTGGGAGCTGGGTTCCGACGGCCAGTGGACGGCGTCGCCGAAGGAAGGCGAGAGCGTGCGCGACCACCAGGTGTCGCTCATGGAGCGACACCGCAGCCCGTAGTCCCGCACCGTCTCGGGGGGCAACATCCACCAGCGCGAGCGAACTGGCCGAATTGACCTGCAGGAGTGAAGGTGTCGATCCAGAACTCGTCGGACCGTCGACGCCCCGGGGACCGGGTCGTGTACGCGGCCGGCGCCGTGTTGTGGCGGCCGGGTAAGGGCAATCCAACCAAATCGCTCGAAGTCGCGGTGATCCACCGACCGCGGTACGACGACTGGTCGCTCCCCAAAGGCAAAGTCGACCCCGGCGAAACCGCGCCGGTTGCCGCCGTGCGCGAGGTGCTCGAAGAAACCGGCTACCACAGCCATCTCGGCAGGTGCCTGACCACCATCACCTACCCGATCGACCAGGGAGTCAAGCGGGTGCACTACTGGGCGGCACGCAGCTCCGGCGGGCAGTTCGCCCCCGGACACGAGGTCGACGAGATGGTGTGGCTGCCGGTGGCCGACGCGATGAAGAAACTCGACTACGCGCCGGATCGAAAGGTTCTGCGGCGGTTCGTCAAACAGCCTCCGGACACCAAGACGGTATTGGTGGTACGACACGGCACCGCGGGCAGCAAGTCACGCTATCGTGGCGACGACACCAAGCGGCCGTTGGACAAGAAGGGCCGGGCTCAGGCCGAGGCACTGGTCGGCCAATTGCTGGCGTTCGGCGCGGACCGGGTGTACGCGGCCGATCGGGTGCGATGCCATCAGACGGTCGAACCGCTCGCTGCGGAACTGGGAGTCGACATTCACAACGAGCCCACGCTGACCGAGGAGGCGTACGCCAAGAACGCCAAACGCGGTCGGCAGCGAGTTCTGCAAATCGCCGCGCGGGCCGGAACACCCGTGATCTGCACCCAGGGCAAGGTGATCCCGGACCTAATCGCATGGTGGTGCGAACGCGACGGAGTGCGGCCCGATAAGTCGCGCAACCTCAAAGGCAGCACCTGGGTGCTGTCCCTGTCGGCGGGCCGCTTGATCGCCGCCGACCACATTGGCGGCGCGCTGGCCGCCAACGTGCGCGTCTGACAAGCGAATACCCTCCGAAGGCATCGCTGCCCGCCGGAGGGTATTTGCGTGAGGCGACTACTTGCGGCCGCGCCGTGTGCTCGCAGCCTTCTTGGCCGGAGCCTTCTTGGCCGGAGCCTTGGTCGCCGCCTTCTTGGCCGGAGCCTTAGTCACAGCCTTCTTGGCCGGAGCCTTAGTCACAGCCTTCTTGGCCGGAGCCTTAGTCACAGCCTTCTTGGCCGGAGCCTTAGTCACAGCCTTCTTGGCCGGAGCCTTAGTCACAGCCTTCTTGGCCGGAGCCTTAGTCACAGCCTTCTTGGCCGGAGCCTTGGTGGCAGCCTTCTTGGCCGGAGCCTTGGTGGCAGCCTTCTTGGCCGGAGCCTTCTTGGCCGCCGTCTTCTTGGCCGCGCTGGCAACCACGCCGCGCTTCACTGCGGGGCCTTCGGCCGGGAGCTTTTGTGCGCCAGCCACAACGGCTTTGAATTGAGCTCCGGGACGGAACGCCGGAACAGACGTCGGCTTAACCTTCACCGTCTCACCGGTGCGCGGGTTGCGGGCTACGCGAGCCGCGCGGCGACGCTGTTCGAAGACACCGAAACCGGTGATGGTGACGCTGTCGCCCTTGTGGACGGCGCGCACAATCGTGTCGACGACATTCTCGACAGCGGCGGTCGCCTGCCGACGGTCTGAGCCCAATTTCTGTGTGAGCACATCTATGAGCTCTGCTTTATTCATCCAACCCTCCGAGGCCAGTGGTCCTCTTTTGGAACCGACTAGTGCACTACGGTAAACCCTCAACTGGCAAATTGCCAAGAGCCACGCGCAATTTCAGGCCCCAATTGCCGGCGCGAGGCGGCCATTTCGGCAATCCGATTGCCTCCCTTGGCCGCTGGCGCCGCCGCAAAATGGCCCCGGATTGGCGCGCGAATTCGTCGTTTGCCGACGCTTCAGGAGGTCGGCAAAGTTCGCGGTTTCCACGCCGGGCGGGTCGCCTCGAACGCCTCGATTTTTTCGAGTTTCTGCAGCGTAAGGGCTATATCGTCTAGTCCGTGCAGCAACCGGAAGGCGGTGTGATCGTCAATCCTGAACGGCAGCACCGCTGTTCCTGCCGTGACATTTCGATCTTGTAGATTGACAGTGATTTCCAGCCCGGGGCTCTGCTCGATGAGCTTCCACAGAAGCTCGATGTCATCTTGGGCTACTTCGGCCGCCAACAGCCCCGCCTTGCCGGCGTTGCCGCGAAAGATGTCAGCGAACCGGGATGAGATAACCACCCGGAATCCGTAGTCCATCAGCGCCCAGACCGCGTGCTCGCGCGAGGATCCCGTGCCGAAATCCGGTCCCGCAACCAAGACCGAGCCACGGTCAAAGGGGCTGAGGTTGAGCACGAATGACGGATCTGACCGCCAGCTCGAGAACAAGCCGTCCTCGAAACCAGTTCGGGTGACGCGCTTCAGGTAGACCGCGGGAATGATCTGATCGGTGTCGACATTGGACCGCCGCAGTGGGACGCCGATACCTGTGTGGGTGTCAAAGGCTTCCATGCTCTTCCCCTAATCCTCGATGTGAATTCAAATCGGCTAGTTCAAATCCGCCGGCGCGGAAAGCCTGCCGCGCACCGCGGTAGCTGCCGCGACCGCAGGCGAAACCAGGTGCGTACGACCGCCCTTGCCCTGCCGCCCTTCGAAATTGCGGTTGGACGTCGCGGCGCAGCGCTCACCCGGGGCAAGCTGATCGGGATTCATCCCCAGGCACATCGAACAGCCCGCCTGCCGCCACTCGGCCCCAGCGGCGCTGAAGATCTCGCCGAGGCCTTCGGCCTCCGCCTGAGCACGAACCCGCATCGAGCCCGGAACCACGAGCATCCGCACGCCCTCAGCGACCTTGTGACCACGCAGAATATCGGCCACCACCCGCAAATCCTCGATCCGTCCGTTGGTGCAAGACCCGACGAAGACGGTGTCGACGGCGATATCACGCATCGGCATCCCGGGCTGAAGGTCCATGTACGCCAAGGCTTTCTCGGCGGCCTGACGCTGCGCGTCATCGGTCATCAGCTCGGGATCGGGCACGGCGGCACTCAACGGCACCCCCTGGCCCGGATTGGTACCCCAGGTGACGAAGGGGCTCAGCGAGGCGGCGTCGAGGTACACCTCTGTGTCGAAAACCGCTCCGGGATCGGTACGCAGCTGCTTCCAGTAAGCCAGCGCCGCGTCCCAGTCGGCACCGGTGGGCGCATGCGGGCGGCCGCGCAAGAATTCAAAGGTGGTCTCGTCCGGCGCCACCATGCCGGCCCGCGCGCCGGCCTCGATGCTCATGTTGCAGATCGTCATCCGGCCTTCCATGGACAGCGATTCGATGGCGCTGCCCCGGTATTCGATGACATGTCCCTGCCCGCCCCCGGTCCCGATTTTGGCGATCAGCGCGAGAATGACGTCCTTCGCCGTGACTCCGGCCGGTAAATCCCCGTCGACATTGACCGCCATCGTCTTGAACGGGCGCAGCGCCAGCGTCTGAGTGGCGAGCACGTGCTCGACTTCAGAAGTGCCGATACCCATGGCGATTGCGCCGAATGCCCCGTGGGTGGAGGTGTGAGAATCACCACACACGACCGTCATCCCGGGTTGGGTGAGGCCCAATTGCGGCCCGACGACATGCACGATGCCCTGTTCGATGTCGCCCATCGGGTAAAGCCGGACACCGAATTCGGCGCAGTTGTGCCGCAACGTCTCCACCTGCGTGCGGGAGACCGGGTCGGCGATCGGCTTATCGATGTCGACGGTCGGAACGTTGTGGTCTTCGGTGGCGATCGTCAGATCGGTCCGCCGCACCGGCCGTCCGGCGAGCCGCAGACCGTCGAACGCCTGGGGGCTGGTGACCTCGTGCACCAGATGCAGATCGATGTAGATCAGGTCCGGCGCCTCGTCGCCGCCAGGCACCACAACGTGGTCCTCCCAGACCTTCTCGGCCATCGTGCGCGGCCGGCCTGCAACGGGGTTGTGCGTCTGCGATGCCATCTTCAACTCGATTCGTCCGTTCGCGGCTCGCTGATCCGTCGGGGCTGTCTTCTCACTATGCGAGACGCTAGTATCTCTTTGTGAGACAGCATAGCGGCATCGGAGTCCTCGACAAAGCCGTCGGCATACTGCACGTGATCGCGGAATCTCCCTGCGGGCTGGCCGAACTCTGCGAACGCACGGGCCTGCCCAGGGCCACCGCCTACCGCTTGGCCGCGGCGCTGGAGGTGCATCGCCTGGTCGGTCGCGACGAGGAGGGCCGGTGGCGGCTGGGACCCGCGGTCACCGAACTCGCGGCGTACGTCAGCGACCCGCTGCTGGCCGCGAGCGCCGCGGTGCTCCCCCAACTGCGGGAGACCACCGGCGAAAGCGTGCAGTTGTATCGCCGCGAGGGAACTTCCCGTGTCTGCATCGCCGCCCTGGAACCGCCTGCGGGCCTTCGCGATACCGTCCCGGTCGGAGCCCGGCTGCCGATGACCGCCGGCTCAGGCGCCAAGGTGCTGTTGGCTCACAGCGACGCGGCTACCCAGAAAGCGGTGCTGCCCAAGGCGATGTTCACCGACCGGGTGCTCGCCGAAGTCCGCAAGCGTGGCTGGGCGCATAGCGTCGCCGAGCGCGAACCGGGCGTGGCAAGCGTTTCCGCCCCGGTACGCGACGGGCGCGGGGTGGTCATTGCCGCGATCTCGGTCTCGGGTCCGGTGGACCGGATGGGCCGGCGACCGGGCGCGCGCTGGGCCGCTGACCTTCTGGCCGCCGCGGAGGCGCTGACGCGGCGGCTGTAACCCCCGAGGCGCGGAATCGAGCCCGCGGCCAGGGTCAATAATGGTTGCTTGGGCCGAGCCTGAGCGCAGCGTCGGCGCCACCAGAGCAGAGTCGGCGCACAACCACCTGACAAACTGACGCCATGGGAACGAACCAACGCGCGAGCATCGTCATGTCCGAGGCCGAGATCACCGACTTCGTCAACAGCAGCCGGACCGGCACCCTGGCCACCATCGGGCCGGACGGACAGCCCCACCTGACGGCGATGTGGTACGCAGTGGTGGACGGCGAAATCTGGCTGGAGACCAAAGCCAAGTCACAGAAGGCCGTCAACCTCAAACGCGACCCACGGGTCAGCTTCCTGCTCGAAGACGGGGACACCTACGACACCCTGCGCGGCGTGTCATTCGAAGGCGTCGCCGAGATCGTCGACGACCCCGACGCGCTGCACCGGGTCGGAGTCAGCGTCTGGGAGCGCTATACAGGCCCCTACAGCGACGACATGAAGCCGTTCGTGGACCAGATGATGAACAAGCGGGTAGGGGTGCGCATCGTCAGCCGGCGCAGCCGATCCTGGGACCACCGAAAGCTGGGGCTACCGAGCATGCCGGTGGGCGGCACCACCGCGCCGGCCGCGAAGGCCGGCGGTCAGTGATTTTGTAGCCCCGATGGGATTCGAACCCACGCTACCGCCGTGAGAGGGCGGCGTCCTAGGCCGCTAGACGACGGGGCCGGACATGATCCGAGCAGTCAGCATAGCTCAACCCGGATACCCCACCTAATCGTTGCGACCGGTGGAGCTTTGCTGGGGTACCAGGACTCGAACCTAGAATGGCTGAACCAGAATCAGCTGTGTTGCCAATTACACCATACCCCATTTGCGGCCTGAAACTGCTGGTCAGAGCGCATTTCCCCGGGTCTACACCCGCGTCCTGGCGCCACTGGGGCCAACCGAGTCAAGCCTTTGAAGCCGCAGTGCACACTACCAAAGACTTCCGGCGCGCAACGCACGCCTACGGTGTGCCGACCTTCTCCCGCGCCGATCGCAACCGGCCCAGGCTGCGGTCACGCCCCAGTAGTTCGAGCGACTCGAACAACGGCGGGCTGACCGTGGTGCCGGTGGCGGCCACCCGAATCGGCCCGAATGCCTTGCGCGGTTTGAGCGCCAAGCCGTCGATCAGAGCGCTTTTCAGCGCGCCTTCGATGTGCTCCGTCGTCCAGTCGGTGATCCCGTCGAGCGCCGTGATGGCGGCGTCCAGCACCGGACCGGCGTCGGGGCCCAATTCCTTGCCGACGGCCTTGGGATCGAGCGCATACTCGTCGTCGTTGAAGAATTTCAGCAGGTCCCAGGCATCGCCGAGCACGACGATGCGGGTCTGCACCAGCTCGGCGACGGTCTCGAAAGCCGCGTCGTCCAAGGCAAGTCGATGGCCGTGGGTGTCCAGGTAGTCGCGCAGCCGGGCGGTGAAGTCCTCGAGCGTCAGCCGCCGGATGTGTTCGGCGTTGATGGCGTCGGCCTTCTTCTGATCGAAGCGCGCCGGGTTGGAGGTCACGTTGACGACGTCGAAGGCGGCGACCATCTCCTCGATACTGAACAGATCGTGGTCGTCGGCGATTGACCAACCCAGCAGCGCAAGATAATTCAGCAATCCCTCGGGAATGAAGCCACGGTCGCGGTGCAGGAACAGGTTCGACTGGGGATCGCGCTTGGACAGTTTCTTGGTCCCCTCCCCCAATACCGGTGGGAAGTGACCGAATTCCGGGGTTCGCTCGGCTACACCGATCCGGATCAACGCCTGGTACAGCGCGATCTGGCGTGGCGTCGAGGGCAGCAGGTCCTCGCCCCGCAGCACGTGGGTGATCTTCATCAACGCGTCGTCACACGGATTGACCAGGGTGTACAACGGATCCCCGCTGGCACGGGTCAAGGCGAAATCGGGCACCGAGCCTGCCGCGAACGTCATCGTCCCGCGCACCAGGTCTTCCCAGGCGAGGTCGGCATCCGGCATCCTTAGCCGCACCACGGGCTGGCGGCCCTCGGCCAGATATGCCGCACGCTGCGAGTCGGTGAGGTGACGGTCGAAATTGTCGTAGCCGAGCTTGGGATTGCGCCCGGCGGCCACGTGCCGGGCCTCGACCTCCTCCGGCGTCGAGAAGGCGTAGTAGGCCTCCCCGGCCGCGAGCAGCCGGGCCACGACATCGCGGTAGAGATCCCGACGTTGCGATTGCCGGTACGGCGCATACGGCCCACCGATTTCGGGGCCTTCGTCCCAGTCCAGCCCGAGCCAGCGCAGGGCATCGAGCAGTGCCAGATAGCTTTCCTCGCTGTCCCGTTCGGCGTCGGTGTCCTCGATGCGGAAAACGAAGGTGCCGCCCGTATGACGGGCGTAGGCCCAGTTGAACAGCGCGGTGCGAATCATCCCGACATGGGGTATGCCGGTGGGAGACGGGCAGAACCTGACCCGAACGTGCTCTGCGTTGGTCACGACTTTCCTTTGCGGACAACGGGGTTGGTAAGAGTGCCGATACCCTCGACGGTGACCGAGACGGTGTCGCCGTCCTCGATCGGCCCGACACCCGCCGGGGTCCCGGTGAGAATGAGATCCCCTGGCAGCAAGGTCATTACCGCCGAGATCCACTCGACGATGGCGCCGACGTCGTGAATCATCAACGAGGTACGGGCGTCCTGCTTGACTTCGCCGTTGACGTCGGTGCGCAAGGCCAGGTCAGCCGGGTCGAGGTCGGTGACGATCCACGGCCCGACCGGGCAGAACGTGTCGTGCCCCTTGGCCCTGGTCCACTGGCCGTCGGACTTCTGCTGATCGCGGGCCGAGACGTCGTTGCCAATGGTGTAGCCGAGGATGTTGTCGGCGGCCTGGCTGGCGCTGACGTCCTTGCACGCCCGGCCGATCACCACTGCCAGCTCACCCTCGAAATGCACAGGCGATGCGTTGGCGGGCAATCGGATCGGCACATTGGGCCCGATGATTGCGGTGTTGGGCTTGAGGAACATCACCGGGTCGGCCGGCGCCTGGCCGCCCATCTCGGCAATATGGTCGGCGTAGTTCTTGCCGATGCAGACGACCTTGCTGGCCAAGATCGGGGCCAGCAGCCGGACGTCGGCCAGTGGCCACGACCGGCCGGTGAAGCTCGGCGTGCCGAACGGGTGCTCGGCGATTTCGCGGACCGTCATGCCGTCCGGGTGGTCCAGGTCTCCTTCGATGCTGACAAAAGCGACACCGTCCGGGCTGGCGATTCGTCCAAGGCGCATTCGGATGAGCCTAAAGCGTCCTGATGTAGCCGAACGCTTCGGCCTGCATGAGCAAATCCCGCAGAGCACGTCTGTCCAGCGAGAACGACCGGTGGGCGTTAGCCGCGTGATCCGCGGTTTGTTGGCCACTCGGGCAATTCGCGGCCGTCGCAGAGACCGCCGGGATGAAATCGATGTGTTAAATTCCGCCGGTGGAGGACCTTCACCGGCTCTGCGGTGACCTTGCGGACCGGTTGGCGTTGTTAGCGCCCGGCGAGGACGACTTTCGTTTCGACGCCTCTTCGGTCCCGTCGCTGCCGCGATCTCTGAGCACCGATGGCCTCGTCATCAACCGCGGTCGGCACGACTACAACGGTTACTGGCAGGTGGATGTACTGCACCTGTACGCCAGCCGAAAGACGTTGGCGAGGTTGGGTGTACTCGTATTGGCGTCGTTGTTCGCCACTCCTGGCAACGTCACCGACATCGCCATGACGCATCCCGACAGCGACATCCGCACCCTGCGATTGAGCACACCGCGGGAATTCACAGGCGCGTCGGTCATGCGGGCGCCGCCACTGTGGTGTGACTACTGCCCCAGCGAGCCGGCCAAGTTTCCTTGGTACACGGAGCACCCCGACCCCGTTGAGCTGCCCGCCGTGTACCTGACCGACGCTTCGGAACTCGGCTGGGACGAACCCAGTGGCACCACATCCGCAGAAAAGGACACGGTAGTCGGCTTCGGGAGCCAGGATGGCATTGCCCGTTTCGGGCAGCTGTTGCTCAATGTCGCTCACCCCGCCCACGAGGGCGTGGAGTACTGCCTCGAAGGAGAGGCGGGGTTCCGCGGGGTGGCACCGCAGAGCGCCGAGCTGCAGTTGTGGCTACCGGGCTCCTTCGATTGGCACAGCGAATATGGATTGAGCTGAACGCGCGTAGTTCTCGTGCAGCACGCTACTGTTCGGCCCCTGTGCAAGCATGAGTAGATGTCTCGCGGTCCGACCAGCGCGGTCGCACGCTGGACGATCGTCGCGGTCTCCCTGTTCGCGACGACGAGCTCCTTTCTTTTCATCAACGGCATCGCCTTCTTGATCCCAAGGCTGGAAGCGGCACGCGGAACGCCCTTGGCCCAGGCCGGTCTGTTGGCGTCGATGCCGAGTTGGGGCATGGTCGTGACCCTGGTCGCCTGGGGCTATGTCCTGGACCGCGTCGGCGAGCGCATCGTGTTGACCGTCGGCTCGGCGTTGACGGCCGCCGCCGCCTACGCCGCCGCGTCGGCCCACTCGTTGCTGCTGATGGGTCTGTTCCTGTTCCTGGGCGGGATGGCGGCGGCCAGCTGCAACACCGCCGGCGGCCGGTTGGTGTCGGGGTGGTTTCCGCCCGAGCAGCGCGGCCTGGCCATGGGCATCCGTCAGACCGCGCAGCCGCTGGGAATCGCGTTGGGCGCCTTGGTGATTCCCGCGCTGGCTGAGACCAGCGCGCATGCGGGTTTGATGTTTCCGGCGGTGATGTGTGGGATAGCCGCGCTGGTCAGCCTCGTCGGTGTGATCGATCCGCCACGCAAGTCCCGGCAGACGGCCAGCCACGCAGAACTGGCCAGTCCCTATCGCGGCTCATCGGTGTTGTGGCGAATCCACGCGGCGTCGGCGTTGCTGATGGTGCCGCAGACGGTGACGGTCACCTTCATGCTCGTCTGGCTGATCAACGAGCATCACTGGTCGGTTACGGCCGCCGGCGGTCTGGTGACCATCTCGCAGCTGATCGGCGCGGTCGGCCGCATCATGGTCGGACGCTGGTCGGACCGGGTCGGCTCGCGGATGCGCCCGGTGCGCATCATCGCCGTCGCGGCCGCGCTGGCCCTGTTCCTGCTGTCGTTCAGCGACCGAGTCGGGTCCCGCTTCGATGTCATGTTGATGATGACTGTCTCGGTGCTGGCGGTGCTCGACAACGGGCTGGAAGCCACCGCCATCACCGAATTCGCCGGACCCTACTGGAGCGGACGCGCGCTGGGCACCCAGAACACCACGCAGCGGCTGATGGCCGCCGCCGGGCCGCCGATGTTCGGCGCGCTGATCAGCGCGGCCGCCTACCCGCTGGCCTGGGGGTTGTGCGCGTTGTTCCCGCTGGCCGCGGTGCCGTTGGTGCCGACCCGGGTTTTGCCGCCGGGCCTGGAAACTAGAGCCCGGCTGCAATCCGTTCGCCGACACCGCTGGTGGCAGGCCGTTCGTCACCGCGAGTCGCCAGATAGGCCGCAACCGCGCGATCTACCCGCGCAGCCGCCTCGTTCTCGCCTAGATGGGCCAGCAGCAACGCCACCGACATGATCGCCGCGGTCGGGTCGGCAATGCCCTGCCCGGCGATGTCGGGGGCACTGCCGTGCACCGGCTCGAACATCGACGGATTGGTCCGGGTGGCGTCGATATTCCCGCTGGCCGCCAATCCGATGCCGCC
The DNA here is from genome assembly GCF_017086405.1 of Mycobacterium gordonae. Taxonomy (NCBI): domain Bacteria; kingdom Bacillati; phylum Actinomycetota; class Actinomycetes; order Mycobacteriales; family Mycobacteriaceae; genus Mycobacterium; species Mycobacterium camsae. The sequence goes on along the minus strand of NZ_CP070973.1, from coordinate 2,235,922 downwards.
GCACACCGCGGCGGCCAGGTCGGTGATGATGTCGCCGAATAGATTGTCGGTGACGATCACGTCGAATCGTCCGGGGTCGGTGGCCAAGAAGATGGTCGCCGCGTCGACGTGCTGGTAGGCGACCTCGACGTCGGGGTACTGCTCACCGATCTCCTGCACGGTGCGCAACCACAGTCCGCCGGCGAACGCCAGCACGTTGGTCTTGTGCACCAGCGTGAGGTGTTTGCGGCGTTTGGCAGCCCGCTCGAAAGCGTCTTTGACCACCCTGCGCACGCCGAAAGCGGTGTTGACGCTCACCTCAGTGGCGACCTCGTGGGGCGTGCCGACGCGGATCGCCCCGCCATTTCCGGTGTAGGGTCCCTCGGTCCCTTCGCGCACCACGACGAAGTCGATGTCAGGGTTTCCGGCCAGCGGACTCTGGACGCCGGGATACAACCGGGCCGGCCGCAGATTGACGTGATGGTCCAGCTCGAAGCGCATGCGCAGCAACAGCCCGCGCTCGAGCACGCCGCTGGGTACCGACGGGTCGCCGATCGCGCCGAGCAGGATGGCGTCGTGCTGGCGCAGCTCGGGTACCACCGATTCCGGCAGCACCTCGCCGGTGGCGTGGAAGCGTCGGGCGCCCAGGTCGTATTCGGTCGTCTCCACCCCGGGCAGGACGATGTCGAGGACCTTGATCGCCTCGGCGATGACCTCCGGACCGATCCCGTCGCCGGCGATGACGGCGAGCTTCGTCACGAGAAATCAACCACTTCGAGTTTGTTCGCACCCACCGACTCGGTGATCGCCGACCGCACTTCGGCGGGGACGTCCTGGTCCAGGCGCAGCACGACGGTGGCGCTCGGGCCCTCGGTGTCCTCTGACAGCTGCGCCGCCTGGATGTTCACCCCGCCCGCGCCGAGCAGCGTCCCGATCTTGCCCAGGGCACCGGGCTGATCGGCGTAGTTGATCACCAGGTTGATGCCCTCGGCGCGCAGGTCGTAGCTGCGGCCGTTGATCTGGACTATCTTCTCGACGAGCTGCGGGCCGGTGAGCGTGCCCGCGACATTGACCACCGAGCCGTCGGCGCCAACGGCCCGCACGTCCACCACGCTGCGGTGGTTGGGGCTTTCGGTGGCCTTGCTGATCTCGGCGGTGACGCCGCGTTCGGCGGCCAGCGCCGGCGCGTTCACAAAGGTGACGGGCTCGTCGATGACGGCCGAGAACAGGCCGCGCAACGCCGACAGCTTCAGCACCTCAACGTCCTCGGCCGCGAGCTCGCCGAGAACCTGTACCGATAGCGACGCGGGGAACTCGTCGGATAGTGCTGAGGCCAGCACGCCGAGCTTGCGGACCAGGTCCAGCCACGGGGCGACCTCTTCGTTGACCACGCCACCGCCGATGTTGACCGCGTCCGGGACGAACTCGCCGGCCAGGGCCAGCCGCACGCTCTCGGCGACGTCGGTGCCGGCCCGGTCCTGAGCCTCGGCTGTCGAGGCGCCCAGGTGCGGCGTGACAACAACCTGCGGCAGCTCGAACAGCGGGCTGTCGGTGCAGGGTTCGGTGGCGAACACGTCCAGGCCCGCGCCACGCACGTGGCCGCTGGTGATGGCCTCGGCCAGGGCGGCCTCGTCGATCAGGCCACCGCGGGCGGCGTTGACGATGATGACGCCGGGCTTTGTCTTGGCCAGCGCTTCCTTGCCGATCAAACCCGCCGTCTCCGGCGTCTTGGGAAGGTGCACGGAGATGAAGTCGGCACGTCCCAGCAGCTCGTCCAGCGGCAGCAGTTCGATGCCCAGCTGAGCGGCGCGAGCATGCGACACGTACGGGTCGTAGGCCACGAGGTGTGCGCCGAAGGCGGCGATCCGCTGGGCGACAAGCTGCCCGATGCGGCCCAGGCCCACCACGCCGACGGTCTTGCCGAAGATCTCGGTGCCGGAGAATTTGGAGCGCTTCCAGGTGTGCTCGCGCAGCGTGGCGTCCGCGGCCGGGATCTGGCGGGACGCGGCCAGCAGCAGCGCGATTGCGTGCTCGGCGGCGCTGTGGATGTTGGACGTGGGGGCGTTGACCACCAGCACGCCGCGCGCGGTTGCGGCGTCGACGTCGACGTTGTCCAGGCCGACACCGGCGCGGGCGACGATCTTGAGCTTGGGGGCCGCGGCCAGCACTTCGGCGTCGACGGTGGTGGCCGACCGGACCAGCAGCGCATCGGCCTCGGGCACCGCGGCCAGCAGTTTCTCGCGGTCGGGCCCGTCTACCCAGCGCACCTCAACCTGGTCTCCCAGGGCAGCGACGGTTGATTGGGCGAGTTTGTCGGCTATCAATACAACAGGCAAGTTCACGCGGACAGCCTAACGGTGCGACGATGCGGGCCCTACGGGCCCGTTGAGGAGCGCCGCCATCGGGTCCCGCGGGGATCGCGAGCGCGGCGCAGCCGGGCGAAGCGGGTCCCCGCCATCAAGCCCCGCGGGGATCGCGAGCGCGGCGCAGCCGGGCGAAGCGGGTCCCCGCCATCAAGCCCCGCGGGGATCGCGAGCGCGGCGGTCGGCTGTAGTCACTGCGCGGCGGTCGGATCTAATCAGTAGATGGATGTCACCGTCGTCGGCAGCGGGCCCAACGGGCTGAGCGCCGCCGTGATCTGTGCCCGTGCGGGACTGAAAGTGCGGGTTCTCGAGGCACAACCCACCTTCGGTGGCGGTGCGCGCACCGCTGCCGACACCAAATTTCCCGGCGTCTCACACGATGTGTGCTCCGCGGTACACCCCCTCGCGCTCGCATCGCCCTTCTTCGCGGAATTCGATCTGCGTGGGCGCGGGGTCGCGTTGACCGTGCCGGAGATTTCCTATGCCAACCCGTTGCCGGGGCGACCTGCGGCGATCGCCTATCGCGACCTCTCGCGAACTTGCGCTGAGTTGGACGAGGGCGAGTCCTGGCGACGCTTCCTCGGACCGCTGGTGTCGAATGCTGACGCGGTCGTGGCATTCCTACTCGGCGATAAACGGTCGGTGCCCAAGTCCTTGCCCACCGTTGTCCGCCTCGGGTTGCGGATGTTAGCCCAAGGCACCCCGGCGTGGGGCGCACTGGCCGGCGAGGACGCCCGCGCCTTATTCACCGGCGTTGCGGCGCATGCGATTACACCTTTGCCGTCGCTCGCCTCCGCGGGCGCGGGGCTGATGTTGGCGACGCTCGCCCATTCGGTCGGATGGCCCATTCCGGTCGGCGGCACTCAGGCGATCTCCGACGCGCTCATCGCTGATCTGCGCGCCCACGGCGGCGAGCTCACTGCCGGCGTGGAGGTCACCGAGGCGCTCGACGGTGTCACTGTTTTCGACACCGCCCCGACCGCGCTATTGGAGGCTTACCGTGACTCCATTCCGGGTCGGTACGCTAATGCATTGCGTCGCTACCGGTTTGGCTCCGGAGCGGCCAAGGTGGATTTCGTCCTGAGCGACGACATCCCGTGGTCGGACCCGCGGCTCAACCAGGCACCGACCCTTCACCTCGGCGGCACCCGGCAGCAGATCGCACAGGCCGAGTCGGACATCGCGGCCAGACGTCACGCTGCCACGCCGATGGTGCTCGCCGCTCTGCCGCACCTCACCGATCCCGGCCGAATGGATGCCCAGGGGCGTCGCCCGTTCTGGACTTACGCGCACGTGCCCGCCGGATCATCGCAAGACGCAACGGAATCGGTGACGCGGGTAGTGGAACGGTTCGCGCCGGGTTTTCGTGACGTCGTGCTGGCGGCTCGCAGCGTGCCGGCCGCACGGATGAGCGACCACAACGCGAACTATGTCGGCGGCGACATCAGTGTGGGCGGCAACTCGGCGGTGCGTGCGCTGGCCGGGCCCACCCCACGGTTGAACCCTTGGAGCACACCGATCCCCAAGGTGTACCTGTGTTCGGCGGCCACGCCGCCCGGCGCCGGTGTGCACGGCATGGCCGGTTACTACGCGGCCCGGACGCTACTGCGTCGCGAATTCGGCATCCGGGAAATGCCCGACCTGGCTCCGTGATTCCTTGACGCGAGGTGGCCGGTCCAGCGACGTGAGCTCCGCGGGAAACCCTTACTGTTCGAGCATCTCGACGTGACAATTGGTGGCATAAGTCGTCATGCACGCGTTGCGCCCGAGAGCGGACTCGGCGGCCAAGAGTTGTCGTACCCCTCTGTGATGATGGGGTTATGTCGGTGACCTACCCGGTGAGCTTTGCGGAGCGGCCTCCTGTCAAGCGGTTGGAGGTGTTGTTCGAGGAGTTGGCAGAGTTGGCCGGGCAGCGCAACGCGATCGATGGGCGCGTTGTGGAGATCGTCGCGGAGATGGAGCGCGACGAGTTGTGTGGGTCGACGGGCGCGCGCTCGGTGGCGGCGTTGGTGGCCTGGAAGCTGGGGGCGTCTTCGGGCAACGCGCACACGATCACCACGGTCGCGCGGCGGGTGCAGGAGTTTCCCCGCTGTGTGGAGGGGTTGCGGGAGGGGCGGCTGTCGCTGGATCAGGTGGGGGTGATCGCCGCCCGAGCGGCGGACGGGTCTGATGCGCACTACGAGCAGCTGGCGCGTCATGCCACGGTCAACCAGCTACGCACCGCGCTCAAGTGCGAACCGCGCCCCACACCCGATCCGCGGCCTCAACCGGCGATCACCAAGACCACCAGCGAAGACTCCACAAGTTGGCGGATCACCCTGCCGCACACCGAAGCAGCCAAGTTCGAGGCGGCACTGTCCTCGCACCGGGAGGCCCTGATCGCCCAGTGGAAGCATGAGCGCGGCGCAGAGGTCTCGGAGTCCGCCCCGCCAATGCCAGACACGATGGATGCGTTCATGAGCTTGGTCGAGGCCGGCTGGGATGCCGCCGCTGCCCGCCGCCCACACGCCGCGCACACCACGGTGGTGGTGCACGTCGATGTCGAACAACACACCGCCGCGCTGCATCTGGGTCCGCTGCTGACCGAGGCCGAACGCCAATACCTGACCTGTGATGCCACCTTCGAGGTGTGGTTTCAACGCGACGGCCAGCCCATCGGCGCCGGGCGAACAACCCGCCAGATCAACCGGCGGCTACGCCGCGCCCTGGAACACCGCCACCCCACCTGCGCAGTGCCCGGCTGCGCGGCCACCCGCGGCCTGCACGCCCACCACATCCGGCACTGGGAACACGGGGGCCCCACCGAACTGATCAACCTGATCCTGCTCTGCCCCTATCACCACCGCCTCCACCACCGCGGAGAGATCACCATCTCCGGTGACGCCGAGCACCTCACCATCACCGACAGCGACGGAGACCTGCTGCACCCCGGCTCCCTGGCCCGACCACCCACCACCACCCCACCCCAGGTCCCGGCCTACCGCGGGCCCAGCGGCGAACGCGCCCAATGGAAGTGGTACGACCCCTTCCAACCAAAGGCGCCACCCACCACCAACTAGGGCGATTTTCGCAGCCTCGCCTTGAGGCTGAAACGTGTTGCAGCGTTGTGGATGTCTGCCCGATACCCAGCGCTCGTATCAAGAGCGCAGCCGTGCACGCTGGGGTGACCAAGTCGTGTTTACTTGAGCACCCGTGTGATTCAAGGTTTTTTGACTCGGACATGAAACTGATCGGGCAATCATCCAGACGGGCTAGGCGGACTCTGGTGGAACGTCTCTCGCCAGGTTTCCGCGACGTCGTGGTGGCGGCCCGCTGCGTGGCGGCCGCGCGAATGGGCGACCACGACGCCAACTACGTCGGCGGCGACATCAGTGTGGGCGGCAATTCGACGGTGCACTCGCCGGCCCCACCCCACGGCTGAACCCTTGGAGCACGATGATTCCCGAGGTGTGCCTGTGTTCGGCGGCCACGCCGCCCGGCGCCGGCGTGCACGTGATGGCGGGTATTACGCGGTTCGCACGTTGCTGCGACGTGAGTTCGGGATCCGGGACGTCCCGAGCCTGGCTCCATGATTCGATCAGGCTCCCAGACCGCATGTCACCGAAGTAAGGCACTGCATCCAAGACGTGGCAGACGCTGCCCCGGTCATAAATGGTCGACCTGGGCCTCGCCGCGGCGTTGTCCGATGACGAAGAGGGCGGATGTCGACATTGCGGGGTGCCCATTCTTGGTGCGCACGCTCGTTTTGGAGATCTCTTCTACCCGTTAGCGCCCTTGGGTCCGCCGATTTCCAGCAGATCAAGAGCGAACACGTGCGAGGCCCAGGCCCAGTAGCCACACCGCCCGGAACGGAAAATTCCTGATGTCAGCGTCCGGAATTCCGTGTCTGATAACCACAATCCTGGGAATTGCGTGACCGCTGACAGACACGATCGGACACAAGCCGGCCGAGCACACTGGACAGACCCGGAAACGCGCCCCGCAGCACATACCGCGGACAGGGCGCGGGCTATTGGCCCTGAATGCTGGATGTGTTTGTCGGCGGCAACGCGAAGTCGCTCATGACCATCATCGAGACGATGTCCTCAGATTGAGGACCGCGACTCTGATTGCGTAGTGCCAAAGGCGGTTCAGCCGATCCCACTGGTGAAGTGCGAGCGTCGAAGAGGGCGGCTACGCTGCCGCCGTGCAGCAGCATCTCCTCGTCGATCCCGGTGCTGTGCAGACTCTGACCACCCGATGGGGCGCGTTGGTGGACGACCTTAACCAGACGACGGCGCCGGCGGGGCTGGATTTCTCGTGTCAGGCCAGCGCTGCTGCAGTCAGCGGCTCCTACTGCGATGTCAAAGCATTTTCAGCGGCGCTGGCCGCTCGTGTGGACCTCCGGGCCGGCTACGTCGCCGAGGCTGACACCGTCTACCTGGCCAACGAGGCCGCTTCGGCGAACATGCTGGCCGCTGTGGCGCAGCCGGCGAACCGCGACTAGCAATGTCGGCGGTCTCTGCGTTTCCCACCCTTGCGCGGCTGTTGGCCTGGCCCACCGAACATCTCACCGAGGCCGCTGACCATTGGGAGGCTGTCGCCGGACGCTGCTACGGGGTGGCCAACCAGGTCTGGCGAGACGCGCTAGCAGTGGATTGGCAAGGCGCAGCAGCCGATGGGCTTCGCGCCGAGACGCATTCCGACATGCTCACCACCAGCGCGGCGGCCGATCAGTTGCATGAGGCGGCCAAGGTGGCCCGCAGTGGAGCCTCAGACTTGTATGCGGCGCGCTCGCGGGTGCGTTACGCGGTCGAGGATGCCCGCACCGCCGGATTCGATGTCGGCGAAGACCTTTCGGTCACCGACCGCTCCAGGAGCGAGTCGACCGCGCAGCGCCTCGCCCGCCAAGACCAAGTGCAAGCCTTCGCCGGCGAAATTCGGCAGCGTGCCGCTCAACTGGTCGGAGTCGATCAGCGCGTGGCCGGTAACGTCACCGCTTCCGTAGCTGGCATCCGCCACGTCTTTCCGCCGATACCTGCCCGCGCTATCCCGCCAAAGCACCGCGTCCAGGCCGTCGACCACCACTAGAAACAGGAGCCAGCGCCGGCACCCACGCCAGGGCCGAGACCGGCCAACGGCCCAACTGCCGACGATATCCGCCGAGTGCTGGACAAACTGCCACAAGGTGGGAATCCGCGGGTCAGGGAAGTCCGTTCACCGGCGGATCTTGAAAACCTGTGGAAGTGGGCCCAACAAAACGGGGTGGAAATCCCGAACGGCTACGGCGATCCCAACAAGGGGATTCGATACCGACTACCCGACGGAACCGTCATCGGACAACGCTGGTCCGCCGAGTCGACTGGACAGCCCGTCATTGATGTCCGCTACCCGAGCAAGGGTGACTACACAAAGGTGCACCTAAACCCCAGGGGCGGCGTACCCGACATTCCCGCACCCCTCATGCCGGCGCCACCCGCGACACCACGGGCCGCACGCCGGTCGAACCCCCAACCGCTACACGTCCACCCGCCGCGCCGGCGCCCGGCCGCGCACCGCCAATAATCGGTATCGGCCCGGTACCGCCAGAATCCGTCCCACACCCTGTTCACCCACCGCACAGCCACCACGGACCCCCGGTGCTGGGCAAAGACGAGCTTCCCGACTTGGACGAATTCACCCCGGGATGACGCCAACGCCGTTGACTTCCCTTGGTCCCGCAACCACGACAGCCTAAACACAGTGCCCAAGCATGGAGAATCATGACGCAACCCGATCAGAACAGGCACGCAGCGAGCCAGCCTGGATCGACCGTACAAGACAGGCTGCGCGCCGAGCTGCTCACCAGTGCGCTCTACGATCTGGTGCCGCTCGCGGAGGTTGAATCGGTGATCATCCACGACAACCTCGCTGCGACCCTTTCGGCCCGACAAGAGTTGGCTTTGCGAACCATCCGATCGCTCCTGGAAGAGGAGCTGATGCAACTCGGGGACCTCCCCTACCCGGGCGAAAAATTCGCAGGATGGGACCTCTCGATCGACGCCGCGATGGGCCGCGTCCACGATCTCTTCGTCGGCAAGTACGAACAACCTGATCTCTGGGAATTCACGATCTGGCTGGGACTGACTCCCGCTGGAGAACGCCAAGCCCATAGGCTCAAGGGTGAAGCAGCCAATTAATGCGCCTAACCCCCCGAAGGGTTACCGCGACGGTTTCGCCCTCCGCGTTGTCGACAGCGTGTCATACACCGGCGTCAACTAGTTCTTGTCGGTGACTCCCGCGGCGGCGTTACGGCATATCTCGCGGCGGTCGGGGTTGGGCTCTTTGTTGTCGGTGATACATCCCGGCCACGCAAACCACATCACCGCCGCTCAACACAGCCGTCGCCGAGGTTGAGGGCAATCCCGCCACCAATAAGATCGCCTTGAGTCACCGGCTCATATCGGTTGATATCACCGACTGATAAGTGACGTGCTGATCCGCGATGTTCCTGACGATGTGCTTGCTGGGCTCGATGCGCGGGCTGCCGAGTTGGGCTGTCGCGCGTTGAGTACATTCGCCGTCGCCTTGCTCAAGACGCTCGCACGCCACATGTGTCGGTCACGCGCGAAGACCTACATCGGATGGGGCGTACCGTCGCGGGCCTCGCCGACGACGACCTGATGCGCCAGGCCTGGCGATGACGGAAGCGTCATGGCTGATCGACAAGTCGGCCCTGGCGCGCCTCGCGCATAGCCACGAGCCAGAGATCTGGGGCAAGCGAATCGAGCGCAGCCTGGTCCATATCAGCAATCTGACCCGTCTGGAATTCGGGTATTCGGCTCAGTCCGGTGACGTCGCTCGACGTGAGTTCCGCGAATCGCCCTTGGCTGCAATGCCCGTCGAGTATCTGACGCCGAAAATTGAAGACCTCGCGTTGGAAGTCCAACTGCTGCTAGCAGATCGCGGCCAACACCGGGGGCCGTCGATCCCCGATCTCATCATCGCGGCCACCGCCGAGCTGGCGGGATCGACCGTCCTGCACGTCGACACAGACTTTGACACCATCGCCGCGATAACTGGACAACCCGTAACGCGGCTTGCCTACACCAGCAGCAGTCCGTAACTGGCGACCGCCGGCTTCGCCGAATCGCGGCCAGAACAGGAAGGTCATGACATCACGCGGCCTTACCCTGGGCGAGGAGACGCTATCCGACATGGGACTGGCTGAAGCGATCGAATGCCCGATTGAATCAACCGCTTTCTGCTTGTTCGCCAGATTCGTAGCCCCTCCGCGTACACCATGAAGGCGTACCGGCAAGACTTTCCGGCCATCGCGAGTCTGATCACCGCCGGCCAACCAGCGAGCATGAATGTAGTTGACGTAAATAGAGATTCGATACGGGATGCGTTCGCCGCTCTACGCGCAAGGGCACTAAGCGGCCACGACTGCGACTGACTATCAACGTATTCGGGCCCGGGCAGGGGGATCGCGGGCGCAGACTGCCCTCGAACTGCCGAGGACCGGTTCATCTAACAGGCCGAGCATGCGGCTGAGCTCGGAGCCACCGGTCTGCTTAGGCTGAGCCCATGACGAAACTCGCGATCATCTACTATTCCGCGACCGGCCACGGCACCTCCATGGCCAAACGCGTCGCCGCGGCCGCCGAAACCGCCGGCGCCGAAGTCCGAGTCAGGCACATCGCCGAAACCCGCGACCCCGCGTCGTTCGCACAGAACCCGGCCTGGATAGCGAATTACGCAGCGACCAAGGATCTTCCGGCGGCCACCGGTGCAGACATCGAGTGGGCCGACGCGGTGATCTTCGGCTCCCCCACCCGCTTCGGCTCGGTCGCCTCGCAGCTGCGGGACTTTCTGGACGGGCTCGGCGGACTGTGGGCCGCGGGCAAGCTCGCGGACAAGGTTTATGCCGGCTTCACGTCGAGCAACACGCTGCACGGCGGCCAGGAGACCACGCTGCTGACGCTCTACGTCACGCTCATGCATTTCGGCGGCATCATCGTGCCGCCCGGATACACCGACCCGTCGAAGTTCGTCGACGGCAACCCGTATGGGGCGAGCCTGGTTTCGACGCACGACAACATCACCGAGTTCGACGAGGCCACGGCCGACGCCCTGGACCACCTCGCCCGCCGGGTCGTCTCGATCGCCGACCGGCTCATCTGAGGCTACGCGAGCAGACGCAAAAGCCCCTTGGAACGCGCGTTCCAAGGGGCTTTTGCGTCTGCTCGGCCTACTAGGCCGTCTCGGTGATCGGCCGGTCGACCCAGCTCATCAAGTCGCGCAGCTTTTTACCGGTGACCTCGATGGGGTGCTCGGCGTTCTCCTTACGCAACTGCTCGAGCTGCTTGTTGCCGCCCTCGACGTTGGCCACCAGCTTCTTGACGAAGTCGCCATTCTGGATGTCGCGCAGAATCTCCCGCATCCGCTCCTTGGTGCCGGCGTCGATGACGCGCGGGCCCGACAGGTAGCCACCGAACTCCGCGGTGTCGGAGACCGAGTAGTTCATCCGGGCGATGCCGCCCTCGTACATCAGGTCGACGATCAGCTTGAGCTCGTGCAGCACCTCGAAGTACGCCATCTCCGGCGGGTAGCCCGCCTCGACCATCACATCGAAGCCGGTCTTCACCAATTCCTCGGTGCCACCGCACAATACGGCCTGCTCACCGAACAGGTCGGTTTCGGTCTCGTCCTTGAAGGTGGTCTTGATGACGCCGGCGCGGGTGCCGCCGATGGCCTTGGCGTAGGACAGCGCCAGCGCCTGGCCATTGCCGGTCGGATCCTGCTCGACGGCGATCAGCGCGGGCACGCCCTTGCCGTCGACGAACTGACGGCGCACCAGGTGGCCGGGGCCCTTCGGCGCGACCATTGCGACGGTGACGTCCGCGGGCGGCTTGATCAGGCCGAAGTGGATGTTGAGGCCGTGGCCGAAAAACAGTGCGTCGCCGGCCTTCAGGTTGGGCTCGATGTCGCCTGCGAAGATTTCGGCCTGCGCCGTGTCGGGCGCGAGCAGCATGATCACGTCAGCCCACTTGGCCACCTCGGCCGGGGTGTCGACCTCAAGGCCCTGCTCCTCGACCTTGGCGCGCGACTTCGAGCCCTCCTTCAGGCCCACCCGAACTTCGACGCCTGAGTCACGCAGGCTCAGCGAGTGCGCGTGGCCCTGGCTGCCGTAACCGATCACACCGACCTTGCGGCCCTGAATGATCGACAGATCAGCGTCGTCGTCGTAGAACATCTCTAATGCCTGCGGCACGGGTATTACTCCTTCTTGTCAAACAGCTGGAAATTACTTGGCGGTGCCGATGCCACGCGGCCCGCGAGCCATCGACACCACACCGGACTGCACGATCTCGCGGATACCGAACGGCTCCAATACTCGCAACAGCGCCTCGAGCTTGCCGCGGTTTCCGGTGGCCTCCACGGTCAATGACTCTGGCGATACGTCAATCACGTTGGCGCGGAACAGGTTGACCGCCTCGATCACCTGGCTGCGGGTGCCGGCGTCGGCGCGCACCTTGATCAGCGCCAGCTCCCGGTCCACCGAGTTGTCGGCGTCCTGCTCGACGATCTTGATCACGTTGATCAACTTGTTGAGCTGTTTAGTGATCTGTTCGAGCGGGGTTTCCTCGGCGGAGACGACGATCGTCATCCGCGACATGTCCTTCTGCTCGGTGGCGCCGACGGCTAGGGACTCGATGTTGAACCCCCGCCTCGAGAACAGCGCTGCCACGCGGGCGAGGACACCCGGCGTGTCCTCGACGAGAACCGAGAGTGTGTGCGTCTTCGGCGAACCGTTGGTCATCAGGCGTGCCCTTCGGTGATGTCGTCGAACAGGGGACGGATGCCGCGTGCGGCCTGGATCTCGTCGTTGCTGGTGCCGGCGGCGACCATCGGCCAGACCTGCGCGTCGGCGCCGACGATGAAGTCGATCACCACCGGCCGGTCGTTGATCTCGCGCGCCCGGTTGATCATCTCTTCGACGTCTTCCTCACGCTCGCAACGCATTCCGACGCATCCCAGCGCTTCGGCCAGCTTGACGAAATCCGGGATGCGGTGCGAGTGGGTGGCCAGGTCGGTCTGCGAGTAGCGCTCTTCGTAGAACAGCGTCTGCCACTGCCGCACCATGCCCAGGTTGCCGTTGTTGATCAGCGCCACCTTGATCGGGATGCCCTCGATGGCGCAGGTGGCCAGTTCCTGGTTGGTCATCTGGAAGCAGCCGTCGCCGTCGATCGCCCACACCTCGGTGTCCGGCAGGGCGATCTTGGCGCCCATAGCCGCCGGGATGGCAAAGCCCATGGTGCCCAGTCCGCCGGAATTCAGCCAGGTACGCGGCTTTTCGTACTTGATGAACTGCGCCGCCCACATCTGGTGCTGACCGACGCCGGCCACGTAGATGGCGTCCGGACCGGCGATCTGACCGAGCTTCTCGATCACGAATTCCGGGCCCAGGCTGCCGTCGCTCTGCGGGTCGTAGCTCAGCGGGTAGGTCTTGCGGACGCTCTCCAAGTATTCCCACCAGTCCGCCATGTCGAGGTTGCCGGGAGTGTCATAGTGCCGCAGCATCTCGATGAGGTCGGTGATGACGTTCTTGACATCGCCGACGATCGGCACATCGGCGTGCCGGTTCTTGCCGATCTCGGCGGGGTCGATGTCGGCGTGGATGACTTTGGCTTCGGGAGCGAACGACTCGAGCTTGCCGGTGACCCGGTCGTCGAATCGGGTGCCCAGCGCGATCAGCAGGTCACTGCGTTGCAGTGCGGCCACCGCGCCCACCGTGCCGTGCATGCCGGGCATGCCCATGTTCAGCCGGTGACTGTCCGGGAATGCGCCCCGCGCCATCAGCGTGGTGACCACCGGGATACCGGTGAGCTCGGCCAGCTGCAGGAGTTCCTGGGTCGCCTCGCCGCGGATTATGCCGCCGCCGACGTACAGAACCGGCTTGCGCGCGGCCGCGATCAGCTTGGCGGCTTCACGGATCTGCCGGTTGTGCGGTTTGGTGTTCGGCTTGTAGCCAGGCAGTTCCATCCGCGGCGGCCAGCTGAACGTGCACTGGCCCTGCAGAACGTCTTTCGGGATGTCCACCAGCACCGCGCCCGGGCGCCCGGACGCGGCGATGTGGAACGCCTCGGCGATCACCCGGGGAATCTCGTCACCGGTGCGGACCAGAAAGTTGTGCTTGGTGATCGGCATGGTGATGCCCGAGATGTCGGCCTCCTGGAAGGCGTCGGTCCCGATCAGCTGCCGTCCGACCTGGCCGGTGATGGCCACCACGGGGATGGAGTCCATCTGCGCGTCGGCCAGCGGAGTCACCAGGTTGGTGGCGCCCGGGCCCGAGGTCGCCATGCACACCCCGACCCGGCCGGTGGCATGCGCGTAGCCGCTGGCGGCGTGGCCGGCGCCCTGTTCGTGGCGGACCAGAACGTGGCGCAGCTGCTGGGAGTCGAACAGCGGGTCGTAGACCGGCAATACCGCGCCACCCGGGATGCCGAAGATGACATCGACGTCGAGTGCCTCCAACGACCGGATGACGGCTTGAGCACCAGTAAGCTGGTGCGGCGCAATGCGTTTCGGTTGGCCAGTGGCCGGCTTGGCGGTGGCTTTCCCGGCGTCCGAGGCGATTTCGGCCGCCTCTTGCGAGGCGGGCGTCGCGTCCGGTGCCGCTGGCTTGGTGGGTGCGCTCACTGTTTCCTCTTCGGTTTTTTCGTGTGTGGCGTCTCGGGGCATTAAAAAACCCCCGTCAGCTCAGCTGCTGTACGAGGGTCGCGTTGGTGCTCGATAGAGCTAGTCAGGCACCAACGCGCCGACTAATTACTACGAGCATTCCGAACTCCATAGCGTCCGACGGTAGCCTTCGCACTGCTCAACCGTCAAATCCGGTCCGCTCCGTGACCCGCGCCCGCGCGCGGTGCAATGATGCGAGGGTGGTTACCGAGTCGCCCGTCGTCATCAAGCTCTCGCCGATGGCGCATCTCGCCGTCGGGTTTTTGACCCTGTGCCTGCTGGTCCCGGTGACGGCCTTCCCGTTCACCGCCCCGATATTGGTGATTCCGGTGTTGTTGTCCGCCTTGATCATCCGATTCCGCACGGTTGCCGACGACCGCGGCGTGACGGCGCGCACGCTGCTGGGCAGCCGGTCGGTAGCCTGGGAGGACATCGATGGATTACGGTTCCACCGCGGCAACTGGGCACGCGCGCACCTGAAAGACGGATCGGAGCTGCGCCTGCCTGCGGTCACCTTTGCCACGCTGCCGCAGCTGACCGAAGCCAGCGCGGGCCGGGTGCCCAACCCCTACCGCTGACCGATCGCGCGAGCATCAGGCCAGCGGGTTCACACCGTTCAGCAGTACCCACACGGCGATTCCCGCGGCGATACCGGCCAGCAGCGCCACGAACGACCCGATGAAGGGTCGGTGGGCCCAGCCACGACCGGCGTCCAGGCCGTAGCGCCCCGGACCGGCCAAGATGACGGCGACGGCCATGACGATCAAGCTGATCTGGTACTCGTGCCCGTCCGGCAGGAAGTAGGTGAAGGTGTTGGTGCGCGGCCGCGCTGAGGCGGACGCGAGTAGACCGTTGAGCAGGAAGGCCAGCGCTCCCGCGGCCGCGATCGGGGTGAAGAGCCCCAGCACCAGCAGCACCCCGGCGACGATCTCACCGCCCGCACTGACGTAGGCCAGGATGTCGGCGTGCTGGAAGCCGATGTCGTGCAGCGAGTTTCTGAATCCGTGCAGGCCGGACCCGCCCCACCAGCCGAACAGCTTCTGCAACCCGTGCGCGATCAGCACCGCGCCGAGTCCGACGCGCAGGACCAGCAGGCCGAAGTTCTGGGTGCCGCGCCGGCCGGCGGCGCGCTGGCGCTCCTCTTCCTCGTCGATGTCGATAGCGACGGGAGCGGCCGGGATGTGCCGGCTGGCCGGTTGTGGTTGCACGTACGGCAACGGCTCCTGCGCGTCCAGCAAGTTGTAGGACGAGCCGCCGGTCTGAGGTTCGTACGGCGGGATGATCGTCGTGGTGCCGGTGTTGGCGAAGTTGCCCGAGTATCCGGCGGGGGTGAGGTCGTCTTCGGGGTCGACCAGGCTTGCCGAGGCAGGACGGCTGGAGGTTGGCACCGCGGGACTGTCCGGCCGCTGCCAATGCGAATCATTCGAACTGGTCACTCGTGTCAGGGTAAGGGCAATTCGGCCTGAAGCTGGGATTTGAGCGGCGCTTTCGCCGGTTAAATCCGCAGTTGGACCACTGGAAGGTTTCGATACGCCCCAGAACCGACCCGCTATCGGCCAAACACCGGCATTCCGGCGGTCCGGCCGATTGCTGCCGGACCCTGCGGAACCGCCGGGCAGGCCCCGGTGACGCAGACGCCGCCGCACCGGGGAGACCAGTGACAGCCCTTACGTCGCCGCCCTGAACACCGCGGATCACCCGCGTACTCAGCGAGGCATAACGTCGCGGTGAACGGCCCGTTCCGGCGGCAGGTGGCGGCCCTGACCGCAGATTCCGTAGCCTGTCGGTCATGCGGATAAGGCGGTCGGTTCGGTGCGCGCTGGCTGCGCTGTGTGCGGCGGTGCTGGTGTCGAGCGGCTGCGCGCGGTTCAACGACGCCCAGTCCCAGCCGTTCACCACCAATCCGGAACTCAAGCCGCAGCCCAGCTCCACGCCTCCTCCGCCGCCTCCTCTGCCGCCCACGCCATTTCCCAAGGCATGCCCGGCGCCCGGGGTGATGCAGGGGTGCCTGGAAAGCACCAGCGGCCTGATCATGGGCGTCGACAGCAAGACCGCCCTGGTCGCCGAGCGGACCACCGGCGCCGTGAAAGAGATCTCCGTCAGCGCCGAACCCAAGGTCAAGATGGTCATCCCGGTCGATCCGTCCGGCGACGGCGGCCTGATGGACATCGTGCTGTCGCCCACCTTTTCCCAGGACAGACTGATGTACGCCTACATCAGCACGCCCACCGACAACCGTGTCATCCGCATCGCCGAAGGCGACGTCCCCAAAGACATCCTGACCGGAATCCCGAAAGGCGCCACCGGGAACACCGGTGCCCTGATCTTCACCACCCCCACGACGCTGGTCGTGATGACCGGCGACGCCGGCAACCCGGCCATGGCCGCCGACCCGAGATCGCTGGCCGGCAAGGTGTTGCGCATCGAGCAACCCACCACCCTTGGCCAGGCGCCCCCGACGACGGCGTTGTCGGGCATCGGGTCGGGCGGGGGCATGTGTATCGATCCCGTCGACGGATCGCTGTACATCGCCGACCGCACGCCCGGCGCCGACCGGTTACAGCGCGTCACCAAGAAGTCCGAGGTCTCCACGGTGTGGACCTGGCCCGACAAGCCCGGGGTGGCCGGCTGCGCGGCGATGGACGGCACCGTGCTGGTGAACCTGATCAATACGAAGCTGACGGTGGCGGTGCGGCTCGCGCCGAAAACGGGCGCGGTCACCGGCGAGCCCGATGTGGTCCGCAAGGACACCCACGCGCATGCCTGGGCGCTGCGGATGTCGCCGGACGGCAACGTCTGGGGCGCGACGGTGAACAAGACCGCGGGTGACGCCGAGAAGCTCGACGATGTGGTGTTCCCGCTGTTCCCGCAGGGCGGCGGCTTCCCCCGCAACAACGACGACAAGACCTGACCGGGTCCGCTCGCGAGCGCCTCAGACCGGCGCGCTCCTCAGAACGGTGCGTTCAGCGTGAACCTCATGCCGTACTTGGGTTGCGCGGCGGTCCGTTCACCGGTGTACAGCCCCTGCGGCGCTTCCTGGCCGGGCTCGTACTCGTCGTCCAGATCGGACAGATAGAGCAGCTCGTCGGCATTCTCGGGCGCCCAGGCGGCGACCGGCTCCAGCAAATAAGCCACATGGTCGGCGACGGGGCTGCGGCTGACCGTCCGACCGACGAACCACGCGGCCGCGTCGTCGAGGATCGGCATTCCCAGCGGACCGGCGCGCCAGGAGCAATGCGCGAACGGGTCTTCGGATCGGTTGCCGAACAGTTCGGCCAGCACGTGCTGGCCGCGCGGCAACACGTGCACCGCCACGTATTCGGACCGGCTGCCCACCTCGTGGGTGGAGCTGTCACACGGCAGACCCACCATGAAGCTCGGGGGCTGCACGCTGGTCTGGGTGCCGAAGGCGACCAGACACCCCGACGCGACACCGTCGGCCGCGGTGGTCACCACAAACACAGGAGAGTCCAGCATCGACATCAGGTCGTCGAACGGTTCACCGATCACCCCACCATGATGGGTCCGCCGGAGCCGTCGCGGGCTCTTTCCGGTCCTTTTCCTACCGAAGTCCTACGCGGTCACGCGTGGTGGCCGGGATCCATACCCCTGACGTCGGCAAACCGAATCGGTTCGTCGTCACCTGCGGCGGACCACGCGTCGACGGGCTGCAGCAGATAGCCGACGTGATCACCCATGTCGAACCGATCCAGCGCCGCACCCACCATCCAGGCCAGCGCATCGTCGAGGATGGGCATGCCGGCGGCGCCGGTGTGCCACGCGCAGCGATCGAACTTGTCGATCTCGTCTTCGGTTTCGCCGCCGAACAGCTCGGCCAGAGCAGAGTCGCGGTGCGACAACACGTGCACCGCAAGGTGATCCGATCGGCTTGCCACACCGAATGTGTGGTTGGCGCGGGAGATTCCGACCAGCAACCGCGGCGGGTGGATGCTCGCCTGAGTCGAGAAGCCGACCAGGCACCCTGCGCGCTGCCCCTGGGCTGCGGTAGTCACCACGAGCATCGCGGTGTTCATCGTCTCGGTCAGCCGCTCCAGCCAGTCGCCGCCCACGCCACCATGATGAACCAGTTGACAGGCATACTCGAATCGGGTGCCGAGCATGCCGGGGAACTATTCATGGCAATACGGTCCATCAACGTTATGGGTGATGGCCGGGTCGCAGGCCGCTTCCACCGACCGCGATGGTCGCGCCGACCAGGTCGCCACCCCACTCCCGGTCGCCGTGACCGCGGCCGGGTTGGTCTCCGCCGTCCACGTCGGGCCCGAGGCGGCGCGTAGCGTCCCACCGCAGATCGCGCAGTGGGACGCCATCCGCAGCCATTACCCGGCAGTGGCCGACTGGATAGACGGCGATGCCGCCGGCCGACAAGCCGCGGCCGCGGCAACGGACGTTCCCGCCGGCAGGATGAGTCGTGCCGGCGTCGTCGACTACCTGGGGACAGTCAACAGCAGCGCCGACGCCGTCCGCTGGCTGACGACCAGGCCCGACTACTGGGTTACCGCCGGATCATCCGTCGACGTCGCCTCAATGGCGGTCGCCGAGTTCCGGCAGGACTACGAACACGCGGCGATGATCGGCCCCATCAACATTTATCGCCGCTGCGCACCGGGGCGTCAGGCCTGACCGCAGGCCGCCAACACCAGTTCACGCACCCGGGCCGCATCCGCCTGCCCGCGAGTCGCCTTCATCACCGCGCCGACGATCGCGCCCGCCGCGGCCACCTTGCCACCCCGAATCTTTTCTGCGACATCCGGGTTGGCGGCCAGCGCCTCGTCCACCGCGGCCTGGGTGAGCGAATCGTCGCGCACCAGTGCCAGCCCGCGAGCTGTCATCACCTCTTCGGGTCCGCCCTCCCCGGCCAGCACACCTTCGACGACCTCACGCGCCAGCTTGTTGGACAACTTGCCCTGGTCCACCAGTACGATCACCTCGGCGACCGCAGCCGGCGTGATGGCCAGTTCGTCCAGACCGATACCGGCCTCATTGGCCTTCTGCACCAAATAGTTTCCCCACCAGGAACGCGCTTCCTTGCTAGGGGCCCCGTGCTTGACGGTCTCGGCGACCAATTCGACGGCACCCGCGTTGACGAGGTCACGCATCACCTCGTCGGAGATCCCCCACTCCTGCTGAATTCTCTTGCGGCTCAACCACGGGAGCTCAGGAATGGTCTGTCGCAGCCGCTCGACCAGCTCGCGGCTGGGTGCGACGGGTTCCAGGTCGGGCTCGGGGAAGTAGCGGTAGTCCTGGGCGGTCTCCTTGGCGCGGCCGGGGCTGGTGTAGCCGGCCTCGTGGAAATGTCTTGTCTCCTGGACGATCTCGCCACCGGCAATCAAAACGGCTGCCTGGCGCTGCATTTCGTACCGGACCGCAACCTCGACGCTCTTCAGCGAGTTGACGTTCTTGGTCTCGGTGCGGGTGCCGAATTCACCCGCGCCCTTGGGCATCAGCGATACGTTGGCGTCGCAGCGCATCGAGCCCTGATCCATCCGGACATCGGAGACGTCGAGCCCGCGCAACATGGCTCGCAGCGCGGTCACGTAGGCCCGGGCGATCTGCGGGGCGCGTTCCCCGGCGCCCACGATGGGCTTGGTGACAATCTCGATCAGCGGCACCCCGGCCCGGTTGTAGTCGATCAGCGACGTGGTCGCGCCGTGGATCCGGCCTGTTTCACTGCCGATGTGGGTGAGCTTGCCGGTGTCCTCCTCCATGTGGGCACGCTCGATTTCCACCCGCCAGGTGGTGCCGTCCTCGAGCGGCGCTTCCAGGTAGCCGTTGATGGCGATCGGCTCGTCGTATTGGGAGATTTGGTAGTTCTTCGGCATGTCCGGGTAGAAGTAGTTCTTCCGGGCGAACCGGCACCATTCGACGATCTCGCAGTTCAGTGCCAGGCCGATGCGGATCGCCGACTCTACCGCCACCTGGTTGAGCACCGGCAGGGAACCCGGTAGGCCCAGGCAGACCGGGCACACCTGGGTGTTGGGCTCGCCGCCGAAGGTGTTGGCGCAACCGCAGAACATCTTGGTGGCGGTGGACAGTTCCACGTGAACTTCGAGTCCGAGCACCGGATCGAAACGTTCCATGACCTCGTCGTATTCGAGCAGCTCAGCACCAGCAACCGTCATAGGTGTCGATCCTAGTGGTGCTGGCGTGCCTGCTCTCAGGACGCCGGTTGCCGGGTGGGGAACGTGCGCGCCAGCGCGGCCGCCATCTCCAAATACGAACGTCGGCTTTCTTTGCTCAGCCGTTCCAGCCCGATCTCGTTGCCTTGATGCACGTGCCGATCGAACGGCAGCACCACGGTCGCCGACACCAGATTGGACAGGTCGTGAAGTTCTTTTTCCGCCAACGTGCTGACCTTGGTCCGCTCGACGTGGTTCACCGCCAGCACCGTCGACCCGAGCAGTCTGCGATATCCGTTTTGGCGCAACCACTGCAGCGTGGTGTGAGTCTTCTGGATCGCATCGATCGAGGTACTCGTGACGACCACGAGGGCGCGGGTTTCGGGCAGCACTGCCTGCATCACGCCTGACTTGAGGGTCTTGGGACAGTCGACCAGCATCAGTGCGTAGTGGTTTCGCAGGATCGAGAACGCTTTGACGAAATCCTCGCGAGTGGGAACCCAGTGACTGCTCGCGTAGTCCGGGGGCCCCAGTGCCTCCAGCCCCGAACTGTTCTTATAGGTGTGGGCCCGCACGTCGTCGTATCGCGTCACATGGCCATCCACCAGAAGGTCGGCCAGACTCAGGTTGTTTCGCCGGCCGTGCCGGTCAGCCAGGTCACCGGCGTCGATGTCGACGGCAATGACCCGGTCGGAACGCAGCCCGGCGAAAGTCGAGCCGAGCGCTTCCACCACCGCCGTCTTGCCGACGCCGCCCTTGAGATTCAGGACGGCAATCGAGTGCACGCCCCCCAGCGGCGCACGGATCTGCTCTTTCAGGGCATTTTCGTGCGCCGTTTCTTTGCTAGGTCCCAGATCGAGCCCGGTGTAGCGATGCACCAGTTCGCGCCAGCCAGGGCGCGCAGGGGCCTCGGGTTCGATGGCGTCCAGCGCCGTCCCGCCCGGGATGCGCTCGCGGCGCGTCGGCTGCGCAGCGGGGGGCGCGGGCACAGCCGGCCCGAAACGGGCCGCAATGCGATCCCGCTGGAGCGCAGCATTGTCTGGACGGCGTTTCTGGGGGATTGTCGCGTCTGGGTCGCCGGTGCTCACTCGCCAGCTCGGCTGAACCGGACTGCATTGCGTCCAAGCCGGTGAATCGGGCCGCTCAAGGACTCCGCGATGCACACCGCGGTTATTCATATTCGACGTATAGCCGATTCTTGAACTCGAAAAACCTGCGAATCGGTGAAGACCCGGCAAACGTCAGCCGAAGAATGCGGCGGCGTCGTCGTAGCGGCTTTCGGGCACCAGCTTGAGTTGGCGCACGGCGTCGGCGAGCGGTACCCGACCGATGTCCTGCCCTCGCAGCGACACCATCTGCCCGTACTCGCCCGCATGCGCCGCGTCGGCCGCGTTGACCCCGAACCGGGTGGCCAGCACCCGGTCATAGGCCGTCGGTGAACCGCCGCGCTGGACGTGACCCAGCACCGTCACCCGGACGTCCTTGTTGATGCGCTTTTCCACTTCGGCCCCGAGCTGGGCGGCCACACCGGTGAACTTCTCGTGGCCGAATTCGTCGAGTCCGCCTTCGCGCAGCGCAATCGAGCCCGCCACCGGCTTGGCCCCTTCGGCGACCACACAGATGAAGTGGGAGTCGCCGCGCTGGAAGCGACGCTTGACCAGCCGGCACACCTCCTCGACGTCGAAGGGCTGTTCGGGGATCAGGGTCATGTGCGCGCCGGACGCCAGGCCCGCGTTGAGTGCGATCCAGCCGGCGTGGCGGCCCATCACCTCGACCAGCATGACGCGCTGGTGGGATTCGGCGGTGCTGTGCAGGCGGTCGATGGCGTCGGTAGCCACCGTCAGCGCGGTGTCGTGGCCGAAAGTCACGTCCGTGCAATCGATGTCGTTGTCGATGGTCTTAGGCACCCCGACCACCGGGACATTCTCCTCGGAGAGCCAGTGCGCCGCCGTCAGCGTGCCCTCGCCGCCGATCGGGATCAGGACGTCGATGCCGTTGTCGTCGAGCGTCTGCTTGATCTGATCGAGCCCCGCCTTGAGTTTGTCAGGGTGCACGCGCGCGGTGCCGAGCATTGTTCCGCCCTTGGCCAGCAACCGGTCGTTGCGGTCGTCGTTCTTCAGTTGCATGCGCCGGTTCTCCAGCAGCCCGCGCCACCCGTCCTGGAAGCCGACCACCGACGAGCCGTAGCGGGCGTCGCAGGTGCGCACTACCGCCCGGATGACGGCGTTGAGGCCGGGACAGTCGCCACCGCCTGTGAGAACTCCGATCCGCATAACCTCATCTTGCCCTGTGACCTCCGACCCGGCGCGCGCAGACGCAAAATCCCCCGAAACCGCATATGTTGGTGCTTTTGCGTCTGTTCGCGCCCCTCAGATAGCGGTCGGCAGCGCGCCGCGGGCCGCCTCGTAGGCCGCTCCCACGCGGTACAACCGGTCGTCAGCCAGGGCGGGGGCCATGATCTGCAGGCCCACCGGCAGTCCGTCGTCCGGGGACAACCCCGCCGGCACCGACATACCGCAGTGACCGGCCAGGTTCAGCGGTAACGTGCACAGGTCGAACAGGTACATGGCCAGCGGATCGTCGACCTTCTCCCCCAACCGGAACGCGGTGGTCGGCGTCGCCGGCGACACCAGCACGTCGACGGACCGGTATGCCTCGTCGAGATCCCGGGCGATCAGCGTCCGCACCTTCTGGGCCTGGTTGTAGTAGGCGTCGTAGTAGCCGGCGGATAAGGCATAGGTGCCGATCATGATGCGCCGCTTGACCTCCGGGCCGAAACCGGCCGCCCGCGTCATCGCCATCACCTCTTCGGCGCTGTGCGTGCCGTCGTCACCGACCCGTAGGCCGTAACGCATGGCGTCGAACCGGGCCAGGTTGCTCGACACCTCCGACGGCAGGATCAGGTAATACGCCGGCAGCGAATAGTCGAAGTGCGGACAGTCGACCTCGCTGACCTGGGCGCCCAGCGCCTTGAGCTGCTCAACGGCGGCTTCGAACGAGGCCAGTACGCCCGGCTGGTAGCCCTCGCCGGTGTGCAGTTGACGCACCACCCCGACCCGCACGCCGGTCAGGTCGCCAGCAGCGCCCGCCCGAGCAGCGCCGACGACGTCGGGCACCTGCGCGTCGATCGAGGTGGAATCGCGAGGGTCGTGGCCGGCGATCACCTGGTGCAGCAGGGCGGTGTCCAGGACGGTTCGCGCGCACGGACCGCCCTGATCCAGCGACGACGCGCAGGCGATCAGCCCGTAGCGCGACACCGTGCCGTAGGTGGGTTTGACGCCGACGGTGGCGGTCAGCGCCGCCGGCTGCCGGATCGAGCCGCCGGTGTCGGACCCGATGGCCAGAGGCGCCTGGAACGCGGCCAGGGCCGCCGCGCTGCCGCCGCCGGACCCACCGGGGACCCGCTCGACGTCCCACGGGTTGCGGGTCGGGCCGAAGGCGGAGTTCTCCGTCGACGAGCCCATGGCGAACTCGTCCATATTGGTCTTGCCCAGAATCGGGATGCCCGCCGCGCGCAGCCGTACCGTCAGCGTGGCGTCATACGGCGACTGCCAGCCTTCCAGGATCTTGGAGCCGCAGGTCGTCGGCATGTCGGCGGTGGTGAAGACGTCTTTGAGTGCCAGTGGCACTCCGGCCAGGGCCGACGGGAGCTGCTCACCGGCGGCCACTGCCTCGTCGACGGCCGCAGCCGCCGCCAGGGCCTGGTCGGTCGCTACGTGCAGGAACGCTCCGTAGCGGTCGTCTGTCGCCGCGATCTGGTCCAGGCAGGCCCGGGTGACCTCGACCGACGAGACTTCCTTGGCGGCGATCTTGGCGGCCAGGGTGGCGGCATCGAGCCGGATGATGTCGGTCACTGGCTCTCCCCCAGGATCTGCGGGACCGCGAAGCGCCCGTCGACCGCCGCCGGCGCCGCAGCGAGCGCCTGCTGCTGAGTCAGGCAGGGCGCCGGTTCGTCCGGACGGGTCACGTTGACGTCCTTAAGCGGGTTGTCGGTGGCTTCGACGCCGGTGACGTCGACGGCCTGAATCTGGCTGACGTGGCTCAAGATGGCGTCAAGCTGGCCGGCGAAACTGTCCAGCTCGGTCTCGGTCAAGGCCAGCCGGGCCAGCCGGGCCAGGTGGGCCACCTCGTCGCGGGAGATCTGGGACACGAGCGAAAAGCCTAACGTGCCGCGCGTGCGAAGCTGGCTTCACGCTCGTCTACCAGCGTCAAGGCGACTTCATGCTGGCTTACGGCGACCGTCCGGGGGCAGCGGCCGACATGCCGCCCGCGCGTCGCTGTGCAACAGTGTTGGCCGTGCCGTCGTATCTGTTGCGCATCGAGTTGGTCGACCGACCAGGCAGTCTGGGGTCGCTCGCCGTCGCGCTCGGTTCGGTGGGTGCCGACATCCTGTCGCTGGACGTCGTGGAGCGCGCCGCTGGATACGCGATCGACGACCTGGTGATCGAACTGCCCCCGGGAGCGATGCCGGACACGCTGATCACCGCCGCCGAATCGCTACCCGGAGTCCGGGTGGACAGCGTGCGCCCGCACACCGGCCTGCTCGAGGCACACCGGGAGCTGGAACTGCTGGACCGCGTCTCGGCGGCTGGCGACAACGCGTCGCGGCTGCAGGTTCTGGTCGACCAAGCGCCCAGAATCCTGCGGGTGAGCTGGTGCACCGTGCTGCGCGACCACCAGGGCAGGCTGCAGCGGCTCGCCGGCAGCGCCGGGGCACCGGAAACGCGGGCCGATTCGGCCCCCTGGTTGCCGATCGAACACGCCTTGACGCTGGACGGCAGTGCCGAATGGGTCCCGCAGGCCTGGCGCGACATGGACACGACCATGGTCGCCGCGCCACTGGGCGACTCACACACCGCGGTGGTGCTGGGCCGGCCGGGCCCCGAATTCCGGCCGTCGGAAGTGGCCAGACTCGGTTACCTGGCCGGCATCGTCGCCACCATGCTGCGCTGATACGCAATCCGGCCACGCAGCGAATTCGCCACGATATATTTAGATCGCTACCGCCAGTACGAACGCGTTGTCGGGGTCCGCAACGGACCGCTTTCAGCAAACTAGCTCGAAGACAGAGATGCAAAGCCACACTCCCGCAACCAGTTTGCACGCCATCATCACGACGGTGGCCACCAAACTGCTGGGCGCCACCAGCAATACGGCCGTGGCGAGCAGCACCGAGGTCCTGGCCGAGCTGGTGCGTTACCTGGACGTCGACGTGAGTTTTCTGCGGCACAACGACCACACCGTCCGGGCGACCGTGCTGGTTGCCGAATGGCCGCCGCGGCCGGATGTACCGGACCCGGATCCGTTGCACACCATCTATTTCGCTGATGCCGACCCGGTGTTCGCGCTCGCCGAGAACGCGAAGGAACCGGTCATCCTGCGTCCCGAATCCCAGAACGAGGAGTATCAACAGACCATTTCCGAAGCCAGTGGCATCCCGGCGGTCTCGCTGGCCTCCATTCCGTTGCTCTCCGGCGAGGTCACCACCGGGACGCTCGGCTTCGTCAAGTACGGCGATCGCAGATGGAGCGACGAGGAGATCAACGCACTGACGGTGGTCGCCACGATGTTGGCCCAGGTCCAAGCTCGGATCAGCATCGAGGATCAGTTGAGCTATCAAGCCAGCCACGATGACTTGACCGCCCTGCCGAACCGGCGCGCTCTGGTGCATCACCTCGACCAGCGCCTGGCCACAGGTCAGCCCGGCCCGGTGACCGTGTTGGTCTTCAACCTCGACCGGCTTAAGGCGATCAACGACTATCTCGGGCACGAGGCCGGTGATGCGTTCATTCGCGACTTCGCGGCCGAAGCTGGCGCGGCAATGGAGGGGCAGGGCCTGATCGCCCGGACCGCCGGCGACGAGTTCGTCGTCGTGCCGGCCGGGCCGATGGACGTCGTGACGGCCAGACGGTTGGCCGAACATCTCAGTTCACGGCTCACCGACCACGTTGCCATCGGCGGAGAAGTTCTCAACCGCACGGTGAGCATCGGCGTCGCGACCGGCATGCCCGGCAAAGACTCCAGCCTGGACCTGCTCAGGCATGCCGATGACGCACTGCAGTGCACCAAAGGTACCGGCGCACAACGGATTGGCGTCATCTCCACCGACGTGATCAACCGGCGCAAGGTTCGCGCAGACATCGAGCTGCACCTGCCGGGCGCCATCGAGACCGATGCGCTGACGGTGCTGTACCTGCCGGAAATCGACATGCTGACCGGCAAGATCCTGGCGATCGAGGCGCTGGCGCGCTGGCAGCACCCGACCCGGGGACTCTTGCTGCCAGACGTGTTCATCCCGGTCGCCGAATCGCTCAATCTGGCCGGCGAACTGGGCAAGTGGGTACTCAACGCGGCTTGCGCCGATCTGTCCGGGTGGCGCGCCGACGGCGTCGGTCTCGACACCATGCTGCGGGTCAATGTCTCCCCGGCTCAGCTGGTGGCGCAGGACCTGGTCAACACCGTGAGTCAGACGGTCGGAAAGTTCGGCCTCAGCGGGATGACGCTCGGGCTGGAAATCACCGAGAGCATGCTCATCAGAGACGTGGCGAGCACCCGGGCCACCTTGAGTGCGCTCACCGACCTCGGGATCGACATCGCCATCGACGACTTCGGCACCGGCTTCAGCGGAATGGGACTGCTGCGAACCTTGCCGGTGAGCACCCTGAAGATCGACCGTGGGTTCGTCCGGGATCTCGACGTCAGCGCCGACGATCTGGCCATCGTTCGGGCGGTCATGGGACTGGCCGAGGCGTTGGATCTCAACGTGGTCGCCGAAGGTGTGGAGAGCGAGGGCGCGGCCCGGACGCTGCTGAAGGAAGGGTGCGTGCGGGCTCAGGGATTCCTGTTCTGCCGGCCGCTGTCCGCGACGGCAACCCGGCAGCTACTCGCCAGAGGCACCCTCGACACGGGATTGCGTTAGTGCCGTTGGGGTTTCACCACCGGATCGTCGTCTTCCCACAACAGCAGTTGCCGGACCGCCGGGCGAGGGCCGTACGGCCGTAGCATCTGGCTGGCCGGTCGCGGGCGCACACGTTGCGGCCACCAGAACCAACGTCCCAGTAGTGCCGCGATCGACGGGGTCATGAATGACCGCACGATCAGCGTGTCGAACAACAGACCCAACCCGATCGTCGTCCCGATCTGACCGAGCACCTGGAAGCCGCTGAACAGGAAGGCGCACATGGTGACGGCGAAAACCAGGCCCGCCGAGGTGACCACGGAACCGGATCCGGCCATCGCCCGGATAATTCCGGTGTTGAGTCCGGCGCCGATCTCTTCGCGGAATCGGGAAATCAACAGCAAGTTGTAATCCGAACCAACGGCCAGCAGCAGGATCACCGCCAGCGCGAGCACCACCCAGTACAGCTTGATCCCGAACATGTACTGCCACACCAGTACTGACAACCCGAATGACGCGCCGAGCGAGAGTGCCACCGTGCCGACGATCACCAACGCGGCGACCAGACTGCGGGTCAGCGTCATCATGATCAGCAGAATCAGGCTCAGGGCCGCGATTCCGGCGATCATCAGATCGTATTTGGCGCCGTCCTGGATGTCGGCGTAGGTGGCCGCGGTGCCGCCGAGATAGAACTTCGCCTCGGCCATGGGCGTGCCCTTCACGGCTTCGTGTGCGGCGTTTCTGATCGGCTCGATATGGGAAATGCCCTCCGGAGTGGCCGGGTCACCTTCGTGGGTGATGATCATTCGGGCGGCCTTGCCGTCGGGTGAGAGGAACAGCTTGAGCCCGCGTTTGAAGTCGGGATTGTGGAAGACTTCCGGTGGCAGGTAGAAGGTGTCGTCGTTCTTGGCGGTGTCGAAGGCACGCCCCAGCGCCGTTGAGTTCTCGATGGCCGCGGCGGTCTGGGCGTAAATGCCGGACAGGGTGGCGTAATTGGCCATCGTCAGGTCGTGATTGGTTTCCTGGCTGGCGATCTGCTGCGGGATCAGGGCCACCAGTTTGGGCTGCAGCGCATCGAGTCGCTCCAGGGTGGCCGTGAGGTCCTGGAACCGAGACGTGAGTTGATCGATCCCATCCAGAGCGTCGAGGACCGAGCGAATCGCGAAGCAGGCCGGGATGTCGAAACAGTGTTTCTCCCAATAGAAATAGCTCCGGATGGGCCGGAAGAAGTCGTCGAAATTGGCGATCTTGTCGCGCAGGTCGTTCATGATGGCGACGGTGTCCCGGAAGCTCTGGGCTTCGCTGTGGGTGGTGGCCGCGAGTTCCTGCTGCAGGGTGTACTGCTGGCGCAGGATGTCGATGCCCTTCGACAGCTCCCCGGCCTGCCGCAGCAGGTCGTCCGCGCGATCTCGTTGGTAACGGAGGTTTTCGGTCTGGTTGGCGCTCTGTGCGCTGATCTGAAACGCCAGTGAGGTGTGGTTGAGCGGAGTGCCCAACGGTCTGGTGATGGATTGCACCTGCGCGATGCCGGGTAGGTGGAACACCGCCTTGGCCACCCGGTCCAGGATCAGCATGTCGGCTGGATTGCGCATGTCGTGATCGCTTTCCAGCATCAGCAACTCCGGTTCCAGGCGGGCCCGGGAAAAATGTCGCTCGGCGGCGGCGTATCCGACGTTCGCCGCCGCACTGGCCGGCATGTAGGGGCGGGTGTCGTAACTCGTCTTGTACCCGGGCAGGGTGAGCAGTCCGATGAAGGCCAGCGTGCACGCCACCGTCAGCACCGGACCGGGCCACCGGACGATGGCCGTGCCGATGCGCCGCCAGCCGCGGGTCCGCATGGCGCGTTTGGGTTCGAAGATGCCGACCTGGGCGCCCAGAGTCAACACGGCAGGCGCCAGGGTGAGAGCGGCGACCAGGGCGACCAAGATGCCCAGTGCGGCCGGGATACCCAGGCTCTGGAAGTACGGCAGCCGGGTGAAGCTCAAGCAGAACACCGCGCCGGCAACGGTCAGGCCCGACCCCAGGACAATGTGAGCCGTGCCGCGGAACATGGTGTAGTAGGCCGTATCTCGGTCTTCACCGGCGGAGCGGGCTTCCTGGTAGCGCCCGACAACGAAGATCGCGTAGTCGGTCCCGGCGGCGATCACCAACAGGGTGAGCAAGTTCGTCGCATAGGTCGACAATCCGATGATGCCGGCGTTGCCCAGAAAGGCGACGATGCCGCGGGCGGCGGCCATCTCGACCAGGACGGTCACCAGCACCAGCAGCATCGTCAAGAAGGAGCGGTACACGAACAGCAGCATCAACGCGATCACTCCGACGGTGATGCCGGTGACCTTGGCGGTCCCCTTGCTACCGACGTCGAACTGGTCCGAGATCAGCGGTGCCGCGCCGGTCACGTAAGCCTTCACACCCGGCGGAGGCGGGACGCGCTCAATGATTTGCCTTACCGCGCCGACGGATTCGTTGGCCAGCGCCGAACCCTGGTTGCCGGCGAGGTTGAGCTGCACATAGGCGGCCTTGCCGTCGGTGCTCTGCGATCCGGCGGCGGTCAGCGTGTCGCCCCAGAAGTCCTGGACGTGCTCGACGTGCTTGCGGTCGGCTTCGAGTTTGTGGATCAAGGTGTCGTAGTACCGGTGGGCGTCGGCGCCCAGCGGCTGATCGCCTTCCAGGACGACCATGGCCGTGCTGTCGGTGTCGAACTCGTGGAACTTCTGTCCGATGCGCTTGGTCGCCTGCAGCGACGGCGCATCGGCCATGATCAGCGCGACGTTGTGGGTCTTACCGACCTCTTCCAATTGCGGCACCAGGGCATTGGAGACCCCCGCCAGCACCACCCAGAACAGCAGTATCGGCACCGAGAGCCGGCGGATGGTGTGCGGAATTCGCGGCAGTTGCTCGTTGCTCATCCAGATTTGTCCAGACAGAAGGTGTAGGCATAGGGCGTGTTGACCGTGCGTTCGTCCTTGACGTCGCCGTTGACGGTGATCCGGCAGCCGATCGTGTCGCCGCTGCCTTGTGCCACAACGTTTCCCAACACGGCCGGCTCCGTGGTGGTGATGGTGAACGACCATGGCAGCGCGGCATCGACGACCTGCTGCGGTTGGGCGTTGACGTCGAGATAGTTGATGGTGGCCGTCGCACCCGGAGCACCGAAAACCTCCAGGACGACGTGTTTGGGATTGAACGGGACGATCTGGTTGGAAAGGCCGTGGCCGTTCGACGCGACCTTGCCGGAGTCGAACATGCCGTGCAAGCGGTAGATGGCAAATCCCGCCGCGGCTATGACAACCACCGCGACCAGCGCCATCCATCCCCGCCTCAGCAAGGATTTCCGCGAATTAGCCTTCACCCGTTGACCTTTCGATGATCGGGCAATTCGACCGGGACACCGGCGCGATCCTTGGGTATGACAGTACGGTACTGGACCGTACTGCACAAGAGACGCGCGCGTGCACTTTCACCCCGCGCGACGGCTGGCCGGCGCTAGCCCGATCGGGTCAGACCGGGCAGGATGAAACCATCCACCAGCGTCCGCACGGTGCGGCTGTCCGGCGGCCGGTTCGGAATGATGGACCGGTAGATGAGGTATCCCGGCAGCAGATCCCACAACTCGTCGGTGATCACTTGCTCGGTAATCTCGCCCCGGTCCACGGCTTGCCGTAACACCCCGTCAATCAATGCTTTTCGCTGATCCAGGAACCGATGCTGCATAGCGTCGCTGAGCGCCGGGTGGCGTGACACTTCCACAAGTACGGCCCGGATCGTGCTGGACTGCCGGGCGGCGTGCTCGCAGATGGTCTCACCGATTTTCACAAGATCGCTTCGCAGCGCGCCGGTGTTGGGCGGTAGCGCAACCTGGCAGACGCCCTCGATGAACGCCGCCAGGACCAACTCGGCCTTCGACGGCCAGCGCCGGTAGACGGTGGCCTTGCTGGCCCGGGCGGTGTTGGCCACGGCGTCCACCGTCAGACCGTCATATCCGTGCTCGGCCAGCAGCTCCAACGTCACCGCCAGCAACTCGGCCTCACGCGGCGACCACGGTGATGCGTCCCCGGGAGACTCCGCCGTCTGGGCCATAGCGCCCACCATAGGACGCCACCACTAGTACGGTCCAGTACCGTACCGATCCGCGGACCGCGTCACTCCTGCTCCGCCTAGGTTTCCGGCGGGCCCTCGGCCAGCAGCTTGCGGAACCCGTCCTCGTCGAGGATCGGGACACCGAGCTCGACGGCTTTGTCGTACTTGGACCCGGGTGAGTCACCGACCACGACGAAGGAGGTCTTCTTCGATACCGAACCGGCCGCTTTGCCGCCGCGACTGACAATCGCCTCCTTGGCGTCGTCCCGCGAAAAGCCGGCCAAGGAGCCGGTCACCACGATGCTCAGCCCCGCCAGGGTGCGGGGGGTGCTGTCATCGCGCTCCTCGGCCATCCGGACACCGGCCGCGCGCCACTTCTCGATGATGTCGCGGTGCCAGTCGACAGTGAACCAGTCGGTGACCGCGGCCGCGATCGTCGTTCCTACTCCTTCGACGGCAGCCAGCTGTTCGGTCGTGGCGGCAGCGATCGCATCGAGGCTGCCGAAGGCGGCCGCCAGCGCGCGCGCCGCCGTCGGGCCCACATGCCGGATGGACAAAGCCACCAGCACGCGCCACAGCGCAGCCGTCTTGGCCTTGTCCAGATTGGCCAGCAGACGTCTGCCGTTGGCCGACAAGTCGCCCGCCTTGGTGCGGAACAGGTCCGTGCGCAGCAGTTCCTCTTCGGTGAGGCCGAACAGATCGCCCTCGTCGGCGATCGCCCCGGACTGCAGCAGCGCGGCCCCGGCCTCGTAGCCGAGCACCTCGATGTCCAGCGCGTTTCGGCTGGCGACATGAAAAACGCGCTCGCGCAACTGCGCCGGGCACCGGCGGGAGTTGGGGCAACGGATGTCGGCGTCGCCCTCCTTCTCCGGCGCCAGGGGTGTGCCGCACTCGGGACATGTTGTGGGCATGACGAATTCGTGTTCGGTGCCGTCACGAAGATCGACCACCGGCCCCAGCACCTCGGGGATCACGTCGCCGGCCTTGCGGATCACCACCGTGTCGCCGATCCGCACGCCTTTGCGCTTGACCTCCGAGGCGTTGTGCAGCGTGGCCTGCGCCACCGTCGAGCCGGCCACCTTGACCGGCGTCATGAACGCGAACGGGGTGACCCGCCCGGTGCGGCCGACGTTCACCCGGATGTCGAGCAGCTTTGTCTGCGCCTCCTCCGGCGGGTACTTGTAGGCGATCGCCCAGCGCGGGGCGCGCGAGGTGGAGCCCAGTCGGCGCTGCAACGCCACCTCGTCGACCTTGATCACCACGCCGTCGATCTCGTGGTCCACCTCGTGGCGGTGCTCGCCCCAGTAGTCGATCCGCTCCTGGACGGCCGCCAGCCCTGTGACGACAGTGGTGTGCCGGGAGACCGGCAGTCCCCACTCCTGCAGCGCCAGGTAGGCCGCATGCTGGCTGACCGGCCGAAAACCCTCGGTGTGCCCCAGGCCGTGACAGATCATCCGCAGTTTGCGCCGGGCGGTGACAGCGGGGTCTTTCTGCCGCAGCGAGCCGGCGGCGCTGTTGCGTGGATTGGCGAACGGCGCCTTGCCCTCCTCGATTAGGCTGGCGTTAAGAGCCGCAAAATCCTCGATCCGGAAGAAGACCTCGCCGCGCACCTCGAGAACGTCGGGCACCGGGTACTCCTCGCTGGCAGACAACCGCAGTGGCACGTCGTCGATGGTGCGCGCGTTGAGCGTGACGTCCTCGCCGGTGCGGCCGTCGCCGCGGGTCGCCGCGCGGACCAACCGTCCGTCGCGGTAGACCAACGACAACGCGACACCGTCGATCTTGAGCTCGCAGAGGTAGTGCGCCTCGTCACCGACCTCGGCGTGCACCCTGGCCGCCCAGGCGCCGAGTTCCTCGGCGCTGAACGCGTTGTCGAGGCTGAGCATCCGCTCGAGGTGTTCGGCAGCCTCGAACTCCGTCGCGAACCCGGCGCCGCCGACCAGTTGGGTGGGTGAGTCAGGCGTGCGCAGTTCGGGGTACTCGGCCTCCAGCGCCTCCAGTTTGCGTAGCAGCTGATCGAATTCCGCGTCGGTGATGATCGGCGCATCGCGCACGTAGTAGCGGAACTGGTGCTCGCGTACCTCCTCGGCCAGCTCTTGCCACGCGCGCATGACTTCGGGGCGCAGCACCTCGGGAGACGTCACCTTGGCAGGCTATCGAAGCGGGCCGACGCGCCCTCGCCGACATTGCCGCAGTGGTCGCGCTCAGGGCGAAACCACAACCCTCACGGCAATCTCGCCGCACGGGCCCTATTCCTCGACGCTCGCGCGCCGACGCCGAAACGCAACTAAGTGGTTGCGCAAAACTCTAGATCGCGTCGGGATCCTGGGCGAATGCCTCCGCGGCGTCGCGGGCCAACCCTACGGCGATGCGCGCCCACTGCGGCGTCGCACCCGCCAGCCCGCACGCCGGACTGACGCCGACTCGCCCGCGCAACGGGGAGCGCCCGAAACCCAGGCGGTCGGTCACCCCGACCACCCTGGTGGCCACTTCTTCGATCGACGGCCGGCGTTCGGGTGCACTGCCGTCGACGACGCCGAGCACCACCGTGCGCCCCGTCTCCATGAACGCAGCAATACCGTCCAACTCTGCGGCCCGCAACTTGTTGACGTCTATCGCGATAGCATCGATTCCCGTGCGCCCCAACATATCCCATGGGAAATCCGGAGCGCAGCTGTGCAGCGCGATGTCAGCGCCCACCACCTCGACGCAGGTCTTGAGCAACGCTTCGGCGACCGCCTCGTCGAGCGAAGGCACGGGACTCAGGGCGGTGACCCCGGTGAGCCGACCGCCCAGGGCGGCCGGCAGCGTCGGTTCGTCGAACTGCACCACCACCGGGGTGTCGAGCCGACGGGACAGGTCGGCACGGTGGGCGGCGACGCCTTCGGCCAGCGAGGCGGTCAAATCGCGCAGCGCTCCCGCATCGGTGATCGCGCGGTGGCCATTGCTGAGCTCCAGACCTGCCGCCAGGGTGACCGGACCGGGTGCCTGCACCTTGACCACCCGGTCGCCGCCCCGCAGCCCTGCGGTCTCCCATGCCTCTTCGAGGGCGTCCATGTCCTCGTCGAGCATGCTGATGGCCCTGCGCGTCACCGCGCCGGGACGGGAGACGATGCGGTAGCCGCGTGGCACAGTGTCCAGGGCCACGTCGACGAGCAGGGCGGCGGCGCGCCCGAGCATGTCGGCACCCACTCCCCTGGCCGGCAACTCGACCAGATGGGCCAGCGCGCCGCCCAATTCGCCGACGACGACTTCAGCGGCCCGGCGCGCCGAGGTACCGGGCCAGGACCCGATGCCGGTACCACGTGCGAAAGCACTCATCCGGCAACCGTATTCGCCTCACCCGACAGGCCACCGGCCAGGGGTGTTTAGCACCGTTTCACGCGGGTAAGTTCGAGCCGGAAGGGCGGCACATGGCGAAAATGACACGGTTGCTCCTGTCGTGTTGCGCGGTGATGCTGGCGACGTCATGCACTCGCGTGGTGAGCGGGGAGGCGTTGCCGGCCTTCGGCGCGGTGCCGTTGGACGTGCTCGATGCGGGCACGGTGCTGTTAGACCAGTCGCGCATGCGATCGATCACCGGTGCGGGCGAGCACCTGACGATCATTCCGTCGATGGACGGCCGGTACCCCGTGGACATCGAAGACCTTGCGGCGACCGCGCCGGCGGAATGCCGGTTCGTGTTCGCCGAGACCGCGACTTTCGGGCCCGAGGTCAAGGCATTCCACAAGACGACCTTCCAAGACCCACCCGGCGGCCGGTTGATCTCCGAAGGCGCCGCCAGCTACCACGACGCCGCTACCGCCCGGCGCGCTTTCGAGGGGCTGGTGTCGACCGTCAAGGGCTGCGCGGACAGTTCGATGGGCTGGCTGTTCGTCAACTCGTGGGACGCCGACGCTGACTCGCTGCACATGCGACCGGGGTCGTGCGGGCGCGATTACCGGGTGCTCTCCGTGGCGTTGCTGGAAGTCACCTTCTGCGGTTTCCCGGAATCGGTTTCCGACATCGTGATGACCAACATCGCCGCCAACGTACCGGGCGGTTAGGCCCGTCCGGTGCCGGCGATGGTGGCGCTGCCGATCACCTCGTCGCCGTCGGGATCGGGGCGATACAGCACCAGCGTCTGGCCGCGGGCCACGCCGCGCAGCGGCGCGCGCAACTGCACGACAAGTTCGCCATCGACCAATTCCGCGACCGCATCGGCGATTTCGCCGTGTGCACGCACCTGAACCGCGCATTCGACGGGACCCGAGGGGGCTGCTCCGGCGGTGAAAACCGGTGCCCGGCCGGTCAGTGTGTGCACGTCGAGATCGGTCACGCTGCCGACCCGTACGGTGCCGGTGTCGGCGTCGATCGCCGTCACGTACCGCGGCTGACCGTCGGGCCCCGGCCCGGCGATGCCCAGGCCCTTGCGCTGGCCGATGGTGAAGCCGTGCACGCCGTCGTGTTCGGCCAGCACCGCTCCGTCCGTATCGACCACTGCCCCACGACGGACGCCGATGCGCTCGCCGAGAAAGGCCTGGGTATTGCCGGACGGGATGAAGCAGATGTCGTGGCTGTCCGGCTTTTCGGCGACCGCCAGACCCCGGCGGGCCGCCTCGGAGCGGATCTGTGGCTTGGGGGTATCACCGATCGGGAAGGCCGCATGCCGCAACTGCTCGGCGGTCAGCACGGCTAGCACGTAGGACTGGTCCTTGTCCCGGTCGACGGCGCGGCGCAGCCGTCCGTCGGACAGTCGCGCATAGTGCCCGGTGACCACCTGATCGAACCCGAGGGCCAGTGCGCGTGCCGACAGGGCGGAGAACTTGATCTGCTGATTGCAGCGAACGCAGGGGTTCGGTGTTTCGCCCCGCGCATAGGACGACACGAAATCGTCGATCACGTCCGCCTGGAACTTGTCCGCGAAATCCCAGACGTAGAAGGAGATTCCGAGGACGTCAGCGACCCGCCGGGCATCGGATGCGTCTTCTTTGGAGCAGCAGCCTCGCGACCCGGTGCGCAGGGTGCCCGGCGCCCTGGACAACGCCAGATGCACGCCCACCACGTCGTGCCCGGCGTCGACCATGCGCGCGGCGGCCACCGACGAGTCCACACCACCGCTCATCGCGGCGAGAACCTTCACTGGGCCGACCCGGCGGCGGCCAGGGCGGCCCGTCGCGCCCGCGCCACGGCACGAGGCAACACCTCCAACGCCGCATCCACATCGGAGTCGACGCTGTTGTGGCCGAAGGAAAGTCGCAGGGATCCGCGGGCGCTGGCCGGATCGGCGCCCATGGCGATCAACACATGCGACGGCTGCGCCACACCGGCGGTACACGCCGATCCGGTGGAGCACTCGATTCCGTTGGCGTCCAGCAGCATCAACAACGCGTCGCCTTCGCAACCGCGAAAGGTGAAGTGCGCGTTGCCCGGCAGCCGGAGCGGGTCGCGGGCGCCGTTGATGCGGACATCGTCGATCTGCGCCAGCACGCCCGTCACCAGGCGGTCCCGCAGTTCCCGCAGCCGTGTTCCGTTGGCGTCCAACCCGTCCACTGCGATCCGGGCCGCCGCGGCCATGCCCACCGCACTGGCGACATCCGGTGTTCCGGAACGGATGTCGCGCTCCTGCCCGCCTCCGTGCAGCAGCGGTACGCACGCGACGTTGCGGCGCAACAACAATGCACCCACTCCCGGCGGGCCGCCGAACTTATGTCCGGCCACGCTCATGGCAGAAAGCCCGCTGGCACCGAAGTCGACCGGTAGCTGCCCGATGGCCTGCACCGCGTCGCTGTGCATCGGGACGCCGAACTCGGCGGCGACGGCGGCCAGTTCGCCGGTCGGCATGATGGTGCCGACCTCGTTGTTCGCCCACATCACCGATACCAGTGCCACGTCGTCGCCGCCGTCGAGCGCCTCGCGCAAGGCAGCAGCCGACACCGAACCGTCGGATTCGGTGGGCAGCCAGGTGACCTCGGCGCCCTCGTGCTCGACGAGCCAGTTCACGCTGTCCAGAACCGCGTGGTGTTCCACTTCGCTGGTGACAATGCGGCGGCGGTCCGCGTTCTCGTCGCGGCGCGCCCAGTACAGGCCCTTGACGGCCAGGTTGTCGCTCTCGGTGCCGCCCGCGGTGAAGATCACCTCGGAAGGGCGCGCACCGAGCTTGTCGGCGATCGACTCCCGGGATTCCTCGATCCGCCGGCGCGCCGCGCGGCCGGTGGTGTGCAGCGACGACGCGTTGCCCACGGTGCCCAGCACAGCGGTCATCGCCTCGATGGCGGCGGGGTGCATCGGGGTGGTGGCGGCGTGATCGAGGTAGACCATGACTGGCTTCACGATACCGGCCGGTCGAGTGGCCCCAAACTTCCGCGACCTGCACCACGCGGGCCGGCGGCACGGCAACCGCGACTCCTTTTCGCGCAGCCGCTCCACTTGTGAAATCGACCACTTAATGAACCGCAGGCGCGAGTCAGAATTTACAGTTTGAGCGGATTTCAGAGGAGGTGATACAGGATGCGTAAATTGACACTCAAGCCAACTGTCGTGGTTCGTGCAGACCGAGGCGCCGCGGTTCCATTTTTCTACCGCGAGAAATAAGCTGCTGGTGACCGCCATTGATTGATTGAATCGGTGAGCGGTCGCCCTCTTCTGATGCGACCAGGAGTCACTGACCGATGCGGCTCAGGCGGCGGCGATGTCTATCGTGCTACTGGCTTGACAGTGCTTTCGTGCTTCACCCTTATCCGCACCTACCGCCCGTCGAGTTGCATCCGGCGGCCATCGAAATCCTCGCGGCTTTCGACAACTGGATCGAAATCGACACCGCCATATCGAATCTTCTCGACCATGATCGCGCATCAATTAGCGATGCGGTGGCAGTGCTCCGAGATCAAGGGCTGTTACTTGCGGAGGGCTCCAAGGAGGCCGACCAGGACGAAAAGATCGTCACCCAGTGGGGACCATGGGCACCTGAAGCGTCGCTCTTTCACTATGCGACGCAGGACGAGGACTACGTTCCTACCAGCCTTGGTCCGGAATGCGTGGAGTGGCGCGGTGATGCGATCTCATCCGCCGTCGGCGAGCATCGTGTCTACACGCTGTTCACCGGTTATCCGGAAGCCGATCGGTTGCTGCTGCCTCGCGGCCTGACCGGGTTACCGGAGCCATTCGAACAAGTCTTGTACCGGCGCCGGACCCATCGTGACTTCTCTGATCGACCCGTGCCGCTGGAAACGCTTTCGACGCTGCTGGCAACGGTGTTCGGGCCGGTCGATTACCTCGACTCCGGAGTGCACGCATTGATACGGCGCACCAGCGCTTCTGGGGGCAGCCGCCAGGAAATCGACGCCTACGTCGGAATACTGAACGTCGACGGTGTACCGGCGGGCATCTACCACTACAACGCTCTCGAGCACTCGCTGGAACTGCTCGACGCCGGACTGTCCCCGCAACGCGTTGTCGATTTGTGCGGAAGGCAGGAATGGACCGGCACGGCGGCGTTCATCGTCGTCCTGTGCATGACGGTCGACCGCATGCTCAGCAAATACCGTACGCCGCGCGCGTACCGCATATGTCTGATCAACGCCGGCCATTTGGGCCAGACTTTCGCGCTCACCGCCACGGCACTGGGACTGGGCCCCTTCCAGACTGCGGCATTCTCCGACTCACACGTGGCAGAGGCTTTCCGGTTGGACAATATCGCGCAGACGCCGCTCTATATTTTGGCTGCGGGTTATCCCGAGGCGAACCCCGCGATGCCCCCGCGCGCGGGTCTGGACGCGTTCCGCAGGACATCGCTGTACGGACTCGGCGACCGCCCAGCCGATTAAGCCCGCACCAGCGTGGGATCCCACGCACCCTCGGTGCCCAGGCCGAAACCGCTGGCGCAGCGATCACCGAACTAAGTGGTAGTTTGTGAACAAGTCGTCCAGCATCTTGACAGTAGAGGCCATGATCGCGCTGCCGACACAGCCGGAGAACGCATGAGCGCCGACATCCGGCGGTGGTGCTTCGCCGATCAACTCGGCCCACACTTCCTGGACGACCCGGCCCAACCGGTGTTATTGATCGAGTCGCGGGCCGTGTTCGGCCGTCGCCGGTTCCATCGCCGCAAGGCCCACCTGGTGCTGTCGGCGCTACGCCACCGCGCTGCGGAACTCGGCGAGCAGGCGGTGTTCTTGCAGACGAGCACCTATCGGGAGGCACTCGATCAGCTCGGCGAGCCGGTCAGCGTGTGCCAGCCCACCTCGTGGTCGGCCGACCGTTTCGTGCGGTCCCTGCCATCGGTCGATGTCGTCCCCGCTCGAGGATTCTGCACCAGCCGAGAAGATTTCGAGGAATGGGCGAAATCACAGCGCACCCTGCGGCTGGAGAACTTCTACCGCACCGCGCGCCGCCGCTTCGACCTTTTGATGGACGGTGACCAGCCCGTCGAGGGCCGATGGAATTTCGACGCCGACAACCGCGAGCCGGCCCCCAAAGGCACCGGAAACTTGGGCGTTCCGCCGCCCTGGCAGCCACAGGAGGACGAGATCGACGAACAGGTCCGCGCCGACCTGGACCGCTGGGAACGTGACGGCGCGGTGTCGTTCGTCGGATGTGACGGGCCACGCGAATTCGCCGTCACCGCAGCCGAAGCACAGCAGGCCCTCGCGGCGTTCCTGCGAGAACGGTTGCCGCACTTCGGCCCGCATGAGGACGCCATGCTCACCGGCGACCGGTTCATGGCGCACAGTCTGCTGTCGGCGCCGATGAACCTGGGCCTGCTGGATCCCTTGGATTGCGCCTACGCCGCCGAAGACGCCTATCGCAGCGGCGCGGCACCGATCAGCAGCGTCGAGGGATATATCCGTCAGCTGATCGGCTGGCGTGATTACATCTGGCACGTGTACTGGCACTTCGGTCGAGAATACCGTCACCGCAACGTATTACGTGCCACAGCCGCACTGCCGGACTGGTTCGCCGAACTGGACGCCGAAGCAGTGGAAGCCAACTGCCTCTCCGACGTGCTGGCGCAGGTCCGCGATCACGGCTGGGTTCACCACATCCCCCGCCTGATGGTGCTGTCCAACTTTGCGCTGCAACGGGGTTGGGACCCGGCCGCCGTCACCGACTGGTTTCACCGGTCTTTCGTCGACGGCTACGACTGGGTGATGGTCGCCAACGTGGTCGGGATGTCGCTGCATGCCGACGGCGGGCTGATGGCGACCAAGCCGTACGCGTCGGGCGGCGCCTACATCAACCGCATGAGCGACTACTGCGGCGGATGCAGATACAAACCGAGCCAACGAGTCGGTGAGCAGGCCTGTCCGTTCACCGGCGGCTACTGGTGGTTTCTGGCCCGCAATACCGAGCAGCTGGGACGCAACCGGCGGATGGCGCAGCCGATGGCCGGGCTCGGCAGGCTGAAGGATCTCGACGAGGTGGTGGCACAGCAGCGCCGCCTCGGCGACAACGCGCCGTAAACCTACCGAGCCCGCAGGAGCTTCTCGATCCGCCGCAACGCGATCTCACACACCACCAGGTAGGCCGGCGCCCACCGGGGCACGCCGAAGGTGATCCGCGCGCCGTCGCCCTCCGGATCCACCCGGTGCCAGGTGGCGGGGATCCCGGCCACTCTCCAGGCCCAGCAGCTGCCGGGCTCGAACTCGGTGATGACGAACGGCACCCGCACCAGCAGAGCCGTCCGGACCGTGCCGGTCACGCCCGGACCCAGCCGCTGATACGGCGGATCCAATTCGGCCCCGTTGATCGACGGGCCCCAGCGCGGCCAGGCGTCCAGGTCGACCAGCAGGTCCCACGCCGCCTGCGGTGGTGCAGCAACGAACCGATTCACACTGAACGTCATCGCTCCAGGTTTCCCATTCCCCGGCTACCAACCCATCGATCCCGGAATTCCCTTGAACGGGCCCTTGATCCAGCTGGTGATCCATCCCCCGTAGAACCCGCCAGGTTGTGGAAGCGCCTCTTCACCGTTGACCGTGCAACGATCCACCTGGGCCGCCATCACCGCGACCGCATTCGCGATCGGCGTGAACCCGGCCGTGGGCCGCTGGTAGGTCCAGGCCGCGCGCGAGGCCACCCGGTCCGGCGTCACCAGGTCGTAGTAGCTCGCCTGACCTTTCCATTCGCACCACGACGAACCGGCGGCCGGCCGCAGCACAGCCTCCACGAAGGCGTCCTGGGGCAGGTAGTAGGTCGGCGGGTGACTGGTCTCCAGCACCCGCCAGGCGCGCTGCGTCGAGGCGATCCGCCGACCACCCAACTCAATGGTGATCGAACCGGCGAATTCTTCCAGTCGTGGCGGGCGGGGGTAGTCCCACACCGACTCCTGCCCGGGACCCGCGACATCCGGCTTCGGCCAACGACTCATGAGTACCTCCGCGCTCGGTTGACGCCCGACCAACTGCATTGTCCACCGAGGCGCGCAGGGGCTTCAGGCCACCAGCGCGTGATCCAGATTCGCCGGTGCGCCCGAGCGCACCGCGGACTGGCACCGACGGGCCAGGGTGCGCCGGTCGGCGCCCGGCAGCTGCAGC
The DNA here is from genome assembly GCF_017086405.1 of Mycobacterium gordonae. Classification (NCBI taxonomy): domain Bacteria; kingdom Bacillati; phylum Actinomycetota; class Actinomycetes; order Mycobacteriales; family Mycobacteriaceae; genus Mycobacterium; species Mycobacterium camsae. Next base: position 2,194,245 of record NZ_CP070973.1, on the reverse strand, counting down.
GACTCGACCCGGACCCGGGCCACGGTGCGGCGCGCGCAGACCACCCGGTAGACCGACCGCAGCAAGGTGTCCCGACCGACGTAGGCCGGCGCGGTGGACATCCGCCCGTCCAGGTGGTGGTAACTCAGGCACAACGGCTGCACGGGGCGCCCGGCGTCGATCGCGGCCTGGAACATGGCCGGGTAGAAGCTGCCGAACGCCACTCCGCACCAGGTGGTCCCCTCCGGGAAGGCCACCACCGTCTGCCCGGCCCGCAGGCGCCGGGCTACCGCGTCCACCACGGCGGGCAACCGTCGCAGACTGGCCCGCTCGATCGGAATGATCTTCAGGATCCGCGCCACCATCCCGCTCGCGGGCCCGGTGAACATGTCGGCCCGCGCGACGAATGACCCCGGCAGCACGGCGCCGATCGCGAAGACATCCAGCCACGACACGTGAGTGCTGACCACCAGCACTCCGCGCAAATTGCGAATGGGACTGCCCAACACTGTAATTCGAACGCCGAGGCTGCGCAGCATCAACCGGCAGTAGGCGCGCTGCAGGTGGGTGGAACCCGGCAGCGGGATGCCCAGCAACGGTAGGCCGGGGACCAGTAGCACTACCAGCCCGATGCGCAGCACGGCGCGCAACCGCACCGCCGGCCCGGACACCGGCGCGGCGTCCAGGCAACCGACGTCACACGATGCGCGGGGCAGCCAGGAGTGTCCGGGCGTGTTCACCGGGGCGCGCCCCCCATTTCGGCGGCGACCGACACCGACCGCAGGCGCTTGAGGTAGCGGGTGTCGGCTTCGCCCTTACCGAGCAGCACGCAGAAGTCGCCGACGGCGAAATCCGGGTCATGGGCCGGCTCCCCGCAGGCCCGGGCCCCGAGCCGCAGATAGCCTCGCATCAACGGCGGAATCGAAGGGCGGGCCGGCGGCGCGATGTCGTCGAGCGGCCTGCCGTCGATGCGCACCGGCCGATAGGGCCGCACCCGGTACCGTGCCGGGTGCCGCTTGAGCACGAAGTCGCGCACACCCCGGATCCGGCTGCCCGCAGCCTCGCCCTCGGTCTCGACCGGCACCGACACGCAGCCGGTCACATAGTCGTAGTCGCAGCGATCCAGGTAAGCCAGAATTCCCGCCCACATCAGCAGCACGACCGCGCCGTTGCGGTGGCCGTCGCGCACCACGGCGCGGCCCATCTCCACCAGCGACGGCCGCAGCGCGTCGAAGGCTCGGACGTCGAATTCCGTTGCTGTGTATAGCCCACCGGCGGCGATGGCGCCCGAAGGCGGCAGCATGCGGTAGCAGCCGACCAACTCGCCGGTGTCGTCGTCGCGGACCAGGAGGTGGTCGCAGTACTCGTCGAACTCGTCGACGTCCAGGCCCGGGGGGCCGTCTACGGGCAGGGAGAAACCGGGGTGTTGCTGAACACGTCGTAGCGCAGGCGCTGTGCCGCTTCGATGAGGCTCGGATCGGTGGACAGCAACAGGGAATAGTGCGGTCCGGACGACGACCGTGTCGCCGGGCCACGAGGCTTGTCGCTGGGTATGAGAACGGATGCGATGCTCATGGGCACCAACGTGGCGCAGCCGTTCAGCTAACCGGCATCGGCGCGCTGACGCGTCGGTGCACGTCAGGTGACGAAATGTGGCAACAGAACACTTGATGACGAGAACCCGAATGTTGTGCTACCACTCGGGGCCAGAATGGTTATGCCGGCGGATGGCGACCAGGAAGGTGCAGCAAATGATCGACGGCGCTTTCAACCCGTCTCGTTACCGATGGAAAGAGGTGACCGGACGGCCCGACTCGAGGCACAAGATTCATCACGACTACACCGTTTTGGGTTACGACCGAAACGCTGCCACCCTCGATATGGTCGTGCGCTGGCACAGCGATGGTGGTCATTGCCCGATTCACCGTCACGCGGCGACCACCAGCGTCATCGTGCTCGCCGGTGAGCAACATCTCTGGGATGTCGAGCAAGACGGATCGGTCGGTAACCACCGTTTCCGCCGCGCCGGTGAATACGCGCTGACAGGCAACGATCAGAAGCCCCACCTGGAACGCGGCGGCGCCGACGGCGGCTTGGTCTATTTCGGCGCTCGACCCGACTCCCCGACCGGCCTTCTCTATGAAATCTATGACGCCGACATGAACATCGTTGCCGGCATCACCATCGATTCGCTGGTGGCGGATTTCGCCTCGGGAGCAATGGACGACTGAACCGGAAATTGTTGCCGCGCAGCGGCTCACGCGCTGTGGTTACCGGGCGTGCGGGCGCCGTAGTCCACCTGCCAGTGCTTGATGCCGTTGAGCCACCCCGACCGCAGGCGCTCCGGGGGGGAGATCGGTTTGAGGTTTGGCATATGGTCGGCAATCGCATTGAAGATCAAGGTGATCGTCAACCGGGCCAGGTTGGCCCCGATGCAGTAGTGGGCGCCGGTACCGCCGAAACTCACGTGCGGATTCGGGGCGCGCAGGATGTCGAAGGTGTAGGGGTTGGCGAAAACCTCGTCGTCGAAATTGGCTGACCGATAGAACATTACGACGCGTTGGCGCTTCCGGATCGGTACCCCGGAAAGCTCGGTGTCCGCCAGTGCGGTGCGCTGAAACGCGGTGACCGGAGTCGCCCAGCGCACGATCTCGTCCGCGGCGGTTTCCGGACGCTTACTCTTGAACAGCTCCCATTGGTCCGGATAGTCGGCAAATGCCATCATGCCCTGGGTGATCGAGTTGCGGCTGGTCTCGTTGCCGGCCACCGCCAGCATGAGCACAAAAAACCCGAATTCGTCGTCGGACAACTTCTCTCCGTCGATGTCGGCCTCGATCAACTTGGTGACGATGTCCTCGCCGGGTGTCTTCGACTTGACGTCGGCCATCTGCATCGCGTAGGCCAGCACCTGCATCGAGGATGCTTCGGCGTCGATGTCAGCGTATTCCGGATCCTCGCTGCCGGTCATCTCGTTGGACCAGCGAAACAGCTTGGCGCGGTCATCCTGTGGCACTCCGAGCAAACCGGCTATGGCCTGCAACGGCAATTCACACGCAACCTGCTCGACAAAGTCCCCTTTCCCTTGCGCCGCAGCGCGGTTGACAATCTCGTGGGCGCGGGCACCGAGCTCGTCCCGCAGCCGCCCGATGGCGCGCGGGGTGAATCCACGCGAGATGATTTTGCGCAACCGGGTGTGGTGCGGCGCGTCCATGTTGAGCAACACTGCGCGCTGCATGTCGATGTTCTCCCGCGGGATATCGTCGGGAAAGCGTGGTATCGCCGTGTTCTGAAATGTCGAAAAGATGTCACTGCGCAGCGAAATCTCTTTGACGTCTTTGTGTTTGGTGACGACCCAATACCCGCCGTCGTTGAACCCACCCGTGCCGACGGGTTGTTCGTTCCACCAGATGGGCGCCACCCGGCGCAGTTCTGCCAACTCCTCGACGGGTAGCCCTTCTACGTAGATGTCCGGGGCGGTGAAGTCGAAACCCGCAGGAAGATTAGGACATACCATGCTTTGGACTCCCCTCACCATCCTGATCCCCGAATCAATCGGTTGATCAGGACGATGATGGTGCGCGTGCGTACCCACGTCAAGGCCGGAAGGGACAGCCGCAAGCCAGCTTATTTGTTCTCAGCGAGCACAAGATCCGTCGACAACGCCCGCCGGGACTCCTCGCGAGCATTGCGCTCGCGGCATGGGTGCGGTGCCACAAGTTGTGCGGTCGCGTCCACGACGCAAAGCAAAAGCCCCCGCACGTGGCGGGGGCTTTCACATAGAACGCGATCAGCCCTTGCGGGCCTTGACGCCCTCGGTCACTTGTGGGGTGACCTTGAACAGATCGCCGACCACGCCGTAGTCGGCGATCTCGAAGATCGGCGCCTCTTCGTCCTTGTTCACCGCGACGATGGTCTTCGAGGTCTGCATGCCGGCCCGGTGCTGGATCGCCCCGGAGATGCCCAGCGCGATGTACAGCTGCGGCGACACGGTTTTGCCGGTCTGCCCCACCTGGAACTGCCCCGGGTAGTAACCGGAGTCCACGGCGGCACGCGAGGCGCCGACGGCACCGCCCAGCGAGTCGGCCAGCTCCTCGACCACGCTGAAGTTCTCCGCGCTGCCCACGCCACGCCCACCGGAGACCACGACGCTGGCTTCCGTCAGCTCGGGACGGTCGCCGGCCACGGCTGGCTCGCGGGAGGTGATCTTGGTCGCGTTCTCGGCGGGAGCCGGGACCTCGACGTTGACCTGCTCACCGGCGCCGGCCTTGGGCTCGGCGTCGATGGCGCCGCCGCGCACCGTGATCACCGGGGTGTCGCCGTTGACCTGGGACTCCACGGTGTAGGCGCCACCGAAGATCGAGTGCAACGCCTTGTTGCCTGCGCGGACCTCGACGACGTCCACCAGCAGACCCGATCCGATGCGCGCGGCCAGCCGGCCCGCGATCTCTTTGCCGTCGGCGTTGGCGGCCAGCAGCACCGCCGCGGGCGCGTTGGACTCGGCCAGCGAGGCCAACACGTCGACGAACGGGGTGATCAGGTAGTCCTTCGCCACGTCGGACTCGGCGACGTAGATCTTCTCGGCGCCGGCCTCTTTAAGCCCGTCCACCAGAGGTTCGGCGGTGCCGGGCGCACCGATGACGACGGCGGCCGGATCGCCCAGGGCGCGTGCGGCGGTGATCAATTCGGAGGTGACCTTCTTCAGGGCCCCTTCGGCGTGCTCGACTAGCACCAGAACTTCAGCCATGGTTTATTCGCTCTCTACGTGGGGTGGGCTCAGATGATCTTTTGGCCGACCAGGTACTTGACGATCTCGCTGCCGCCCTCGCCCTCGTCGGTGACCTTCTCGCCTGCGGTCTTCGGCGGCTTCGGCGTGGAGGACAGCACCGACGACCCGGCGTTGTCCAGGCCCACCTCGTCGGCCTCGACGCCGATCTCGGCCAGCGTCAGGACGGTCACTTCCTTCTTCTTGGCGGCCATGATGCCCTTGAAGGACGGAAAGCGGGGCTCGTTGATCTTCTCGGTGACGCTCACCACGGCGGGCAGCGTGGCCTCGAGGCTGAACAGGCCGTCGTCGGTCTCGCGCTCAGCCGTGATCTTGCCGCCCTCGACGGACAGCTTGCGTACGTGGGTGAGCTGCGGCAGGCCCAGGTACTCGGCGATGATGGCCGGCACCGCGCCGCCCGAGCCATCGGTGGACTCGTTTCCGGCGATCACCAACTCGGTGCCTTCGATGGTGCCCAGCGCGCGGGCCAGCGCCCACGCGGTCTGCACCACGCACGAGCCGTGCAGGCCGTCGTCCTTGAGGTGGACGGCCTTGTCGGCGCCCATGGACAGGGCCTTGCGGATCGCCTCGGTGGCGCGCTCGGGACCGGCGGTCAGCACCGTGACCGACCCTTCGCCACCCTCCCGTTCCCGGATCTGCAGCGCCTCTTCCACGGCGCGCTCGTTGATCTCGTCCAGGACCGCGTCAGCGGCCTCGCGGTCGAGCGTCCAGTCGCCGTCGGAGAGCTTGCGCTCCGACCAGGTGTCCGGAACCTGCTTGATCAGGACCACGATGTTCGTCATGAGTGTGGTTCGTCCTCCTCGAAGGAGTCCCGCAGCGGTCAACTGCAGGACCTCGGTCACGCGTGTCGCAACCGCATACGCCATGTTACTAGTGGGTAACTTCTCCCGGTTTGCCATCCCACCATAGCGGGTGCTTGCAGGGACGATTCGCCCCCTCCTCCCCTTCCGCTTCCGCTGACGGCATCGCCGGCGGGCGGGACGATTGCCCAGCTCTGCCCCCTTGATCCCCGGTCCGGTTCGCGAATCAGAGGCCAGGCATTAGCCTGCCTTAGCAATGAGTGCAATCGGCCCCAATACTCCGGACCGGATCGACCACGCGGTGGATCCGGGTTTGACGCTGACTGGCGAGCGCACCATCCCCGATCTCGACATCGAGAATTACTGGTTCCGCCGGCACGAGGTGGTCTACGAGCGCCTGGCGCCGCGCTGCGCGGGACGTGAGATCCTGGAAGCCGGCTGCGGCGAGGGTTACGGCGCCGACCTGATCGCCGGCGTCGCCCGGAGGGTGGTCGCCGTCGATTACGACCAGTCCGCCGTCGTCCACGTCCGCCACCGCTACCCCCGGGTGCAGGTGCTGCACGCCAACCTGACGGAGCTGCCGCTTCCCGACGCCTCGGTGGATGTCGTGGTGAACTTCCAGGTCATCGAACATCTGTGGGACCAGGGCCAGTTCATCCGCGAGTGCGCGCGGGTGCTGCGACCCGCCGGGTTGCTGATGGTGTCGACGCCCAACCGGATAACCTTCTCCCCCGGTCGCGACACTCCGATCAACCCGTTCCATACCCGCGAGCTCAACGCCGACGAACTCACCGAGCTGCTGCTCGAGGGCGGTTTCGGCGAGGTATCGATGAGCGGCTTGTTCCACGGGCCGCGGCTGCTGGAGATGGACGCCCGCCACGGCGGTTCCATCATCGACGCGCAGATCGAGCGGGCGGTGGCCGACGCGCCCTGGTCACCCGAGCTGGTGGCAGACGTGGCGGCGGTGGCCACCGCCGACTTCGACCTCCTGGACCGGGCCGTCCGTGATATCGACGACAGCCTGGATCTGGTCGCGATCGCGGTGCGCAATTGACCAGTTCGCCCGACCGGGTGCCCGGCATGTTCACGCTGGTGCTGCACACGCACCTGCCCTGGCTGGCCCATCACGGTCGCTGGCCGGTCGGCGAGGAATGGCTCTACCAGTCGTGGGCGGCGGCCTATTTGCCGTTGTTCCGGGCGCTGCGCTCGCTGGCCGACGAGGACCGCGGCGGCTTGCTGACCCTCGGCATGACGCCGGTCGTCAACGCCCAGCTAGACGACCCATACTGCCTCGCCGGCATGCACCACTGGCTGGCCAACTGGCGATTGCGCGCCGCCGAGGCCGCCAGCGTGCGGTCACTGCCGCGATCGAAGTCCGACGGCTACCTGTCGTGCACACCGGAAGCTCTGCGCGCCTTCGGCATTCGCGAGTGCGCCGAAGCCGATCAGGCGCTCGAGGAGTTCTCCACGCTGTGGCGGCACGGCGGTAGCCCACTGCTGCGCGGCCTGATCGACGCCGGCACCGTCGAACTGCTGGGCGGCCCACTGGCCCATCCGTTCCAGCCACTGCTGGCACCCCGGCTGCGGGAGTTCGCACTACGCGAAGGTCTGGCCGACGCCCGGTTGCGGATGTCCCAGCGCCCAACCGGGATCTGGGCGCCCGAATGCGCATATGCCCCGGGCATGGAGCAGGACTACGCCGCGGCCGGAGTCAGTCACTTCATGGTCGACGGTCCATCGCTGCACGGCGACACCGCGCTCGGCCGTCCGGTGGGCAGCAGTCCAGTGGTCGCGTTCGGGCGTGACCTGCAGGTCAGCTACCGGGTGTGGTCGCCCAAGTCCGGCTACCCCGGTCACGCCGCCTACCGCGACTTCCACACCTACGACCATTTGACCGGGCTGAAGCCGGCGCGAGTCACCGGCCGCAATGTGGGGTCCGACGGCAAGGCGCCCTATGACCCCGAGCGCGCCGATCGCGCGATCGATGTCCACGTCGCGGACTTCGTCGAGGTGGTGCGCAACCGCCTGGCGGCGGAATCCGAGCGGATCGGCCGCCCCGCCCACGTGGTGGCCGCATTCGACACTGAGTTGTTCGGGCACTGGTGGTACGAGGGTCCGACCTGGCTTGCGCGGGTGCTGCGCGCACTGCCCGAGGCCGGCGTCCAGGTGGGCACGCTGCGCGATGCGATGGCGGCCGGGTTCGTCGGCTCCGCAGTCGAATTGCCGCCCAGCTCTTGGGGTTCCGGTAAGGACTGGCAGGTGTGGAACGGCGAGCAGGTGGCCGATCTGGTCCAGCTCAATGCCGAGGTGGTCGACACGGCGCTGTCCACCGTGGACAAGGCACTGGCCCAGACGGCGTCGCTGGACGGGCCCATCCCGCGCGATCACGTCGCCGACCAGATCCTGCGCGAGACGCTGCTGACGGTGTCCAGCGACTGGCCGTTCATGGTCAGCAAGGACTCCGCCGCGGACTATGCGCGCTATCGCGCGCATCTGCACGCCCACGCCACCCGCGAGATCGCGGGGGCGCTGGCGTCGGGCCGCCGCGACTCCGCGCAGCGGCTCGCCGAGGGGTGGAACCGGGCCGACGGCCTGTTCGGCGCGCTGGACGCCCGGAGGTTGCCCAGGTGAGCACCCCTTCCTCCCCGTGTTGCGAGCGTGCGCGTGTTGCCAGCAACACGCCGCCGCGACCGGCATTTCACGCACCTTCGCACCAGCGCCAGCGCCAGAGCCAGGTCCCCTCGTGAAGATTCTGATGATCTCGTGGGAGTACCCCCCGGTCGTCATCGGCGGGCTGGGCCGACATGTCCACCACCTGTCGACCGCGCTCGCCGAGGCCGGCCACGAAGTCGTCGTGCTGTCACGTCGGCCAACCGGCACCGACCCCAGCACGCACCCCACCTCGGACGAAGTCCAGGAAGGTGTGCGGGTTGTCGCGGCGGCGCAGGACCCGCACGAGTTCACGTTCAGCACCGACATGATGGCGTGGACTCTGGCCATGGGTCACGCCATGATCCGTGCCGGACTGGCCATCAAGAGCCCCGGCAACAAGCGGAGCTGGCGCCCCGACGTGGTGCACGCCCACGATTGGCTGGTAGCCCACCCGGCCGTTGCGCTCGCTGAATTCTACGACGTACCAATCGTTTCCACGATCCACGCGACGGAGGCGGGTCGACATTCCGGCTGGGTCAGCGGGGCCATCAGCCGACAGGTGCACGCCGTCGAGTCGTGGCTGGTGCACGAATCCGATTCGCTCATCACGTGTTCGGCGTCGATGCGCGAAGAAGTCACCGAACTGTTCGGGCCCGGCCTGTCCGAGACCACGGTGATTCGCAACGGAATCGATGCGGCGCGCTGGCCGTTCGCCACCCGTGCGCCGCGCACCGGTCCGGCCGAACTGCTCTACGTCGGACGGTTGGAATACGAGAAGGGCGTGCATGACGCCATCGCCGCATTACCGAAGATCAGACGCAACCATCCAGGGACCACCCTGACCATCGCCGGCGACGGCACCCAGCAGGACTGGCTTATCGAGCAGGCTCGTAAACACAAGGTGCGCAAGGCCACTCACTTCACCGGACACCTCCATCATGAGGAGCTGCTGGCCGCGCTGCACCGGGCCGACGCCGCGGTGCTGCCCAGCCACTACGAACCGTTCGGCCTGGCCGCGCTGGAGGCCGCCGCGGCCGGAATCCCGCTGGTGACGTCTGACACGGGCGGTCTGGGCGAGGCGGTGATCAACGGCGTGACCGGGATGTCGTTTAAGCCACGCGACGTGGCGGGCCTGGCCCAAGCGGTCAGCGCCGTGCTCGATGACCCGGCAGCGGCCCAGCGCCGGGCACACGCCGCCCGTGAGCGGCTGACCTCGGACTTCGACTGGCAGACCGTGGCCAGCCAGACGGCGCAGGTGTATCTGGCCGCCAAGCGCGGCGTGCGGCAACCGCAGCCCAGGCGGCCGGTCGTCGAGCACGCGCTGCCGGATCGTTAGTCCAGACCGACCGCCTCGGCGCAGTACCGCCACATGCGCTGCAATGCAGCGTCGCTGTACCAGGTCGTGGGTAGGTAGTGCTGCGGGCGCGGCCTCCGGTCATGCCAGAACAGTCCGGTCGGCGGCGCCGGTTTGGTCGCGGCGAGCCAGACCGCGGTGTCGGCGCCCTCCTCGGCGGTGCGCAGCAACGGGCCGGTCAAGCGACGAAAGCCCGGCAACGAGGAAGCAACTCCCGGTGTGTCTGCCCACCCCGGATGCATCGAGTAGACCCGGATGCCCGCCCAGCGGCGGGCCAGGAGCGACGTGAACGCCACCTGAACCCGCTTGCTGCGGGCATAGGCGATGGCGCCGCGGTAACGGCCTTCCCGGTATTCGGGGTCGTCGACCGGCAATTGCTGGGTGTACATCCCGCCCGAGGACATCAGGATCACCCGCGGGTCACTGGACGCGCGCAGCAACGGAAGCAGGCCTTCGGTCAGCAGCAACGGCCCCAGCACGTGGGTCGCCAACGTGACTTCGTGACCGTCGCTGGTCTCCGTTCGCTGGGCGGGCAGCAGTCCGGCGTTGTGGATCAGGATGTCCAGTCCGGCCATCCGCGCGGCCAGATCGGCGGCGAACGCGCGCACGGCGGCCAGGTCGGACATGTCACACACCTCGACGCGGATGTCGGCGTAGGGGTACGAGGCGATGATCTCCGCGCGCGCCTGCTCCCCCTTGGTCCCGTCGCGCACCGTCAGCAGTACCGTGGCGCCGAGTCCTGCCAACGCGACGGCGATGGCCTTGCCGATGCCGCGGTTGGCGCCCGTGACCAGCGCGGTGCGACCACGTAGCGCGTCCGGCGGCGGATCATCCGGCCATTCGAGGGTTCGGAGTCGATACCCGATCCTGGTGTAACCGGGCACCACCGCCCGGTCCAACACGGCGTCGAACAGCGAAACGATTCCGTCGCGAACACCCATGCAGATAAGAATGCCGCACCGGCGTGCCGCAGCATTCGTCGGTAACGTCAGACCCATGGGCCTGATCTACTCGAGCGTCATCGACGCACCTCGCGACGAGGTGTTCGCCTGGCACACCCGCCCCGGCGCATTCGCCAGGCTTTCGCCGCCCTGGTCGCCGATGCGGCTTATCAGCGAAGCCGACTCGCTCAAGGACGGCCGCGCGGTCCTCGGGCTGCCGGGCGGCCTGCGCTGGGTGGCCCAGCATCAGGCGGATTCTTACGAACCGCCACAGCGTTTCGTCGATGTGCTCAGCAGCGACGGGCTGGCCTCGCTGCCACCACGCATCATCGGGCACTGGAGGCACACCCACGATTTCGAAGAAGTCGGCGCCGGGCAGACCCGCGTCATCGACCGCGTTGACACACCGGTACCCGAGCGCGCGCTGCGAAAGATGTTCGTCTACCGACACCGTCAGCTGGCCGACGATCTGGCCGCGCACAAGCGAGCGACTCAGCATGGCCTGGCGCCCTCAACCGTCGCTGTCACGGGCTCCTCGGGGTTGGTCGGCACCGCGCTGAGCGCGTTCTTGAGCACCGGCGGCCACCGCGTCATCCGGCTGGTCCGCGGCACCCCGCACGGCCCCGATGAGCGCAGCTGGAACACCGATGAACCCGCCCCGGACCTACTGGCCGGCGTCGACGCGGTCATCCACCTCGCGGGGGCATCGATCGCCGGACGGTTCACCGACAAACACCGAAAAGCTATCCGCGACAGCCGAATCGGGCCCACCCGCCGGCTGGCCGAACTGGTGGCGCGCACCGGAACCCCGGTGCTGATCTCCGCTTCGGCGATCGGGTACTACGGCTATGACCGCGACGACGAATCCCTCACCGAAGACAGCGAGCGCGGCGACGGATTTCTCGCCGACGTCGTGACCGAGTGGGAGGACGCCTCCGCGCCGGCAGAGCAGGCCGGAGCCCGGGTGGTCAAGGTGCGCACCGGGATCGTCCAGTCCCCCGCCGGCGGCACGCTGCAGCTGATGCGACCGCTGTTTAGCGCCGGGCTGGGCGGCCGACTCGGTGACGGCCACCAGTGGTTCTCCTGGATCGGGATCGACGATCTGATCGACGTCTATCACCGCGCGTGGTGGGACACCGAACTGTCCGGACCCGTCAATGCCGTTGCGCCACAACCCGTTCGGAATTCCGAGTACACCCGGATCCTTGCGCATGTGCTGCACCGGCCTGCGGTGCTGCCGGTCCCGGCGCTGGGCCCACGGGTGCTGCTGGGTGCGCAGGGGGCGCGCGAACTGGCGCTGGCGAACCAGCGAGTCAGCCCGGCCCGGCTGGACGGCGCCGGCCACCCGTTCCGCCACCCCGACCTCGATTCCGCACTGCGGCACCTGCTCGGACACAGCGCCTGACCGACTAGGGCACCTTCCGGGTCGTGACGGGCCCGTGCGACACGTCGCGCATCAGCGCGGTGCGCAGCGACCGTGGCCACAGAACCGGGCTCGGCATCCCCTTGCCGTGCAGCAATCCGTCTACCAGGTCGGCAAAGGCGTCCGTCGACGACCACCGCGGTGACCAACCCAGTTCCTGACGTGCCCGGCCGGTGTTCAGCAGCGGCGCGGAGAACGCCATGTCGAACCAGCCGCGGTCGATCGGCTGTAGGCGGGCCAGCCACGACGCCTGCACCAGCGGTCCGAGCAGGCGGGCGGGCACGTGAAAGGGTTTGGCGCCCAACGTACGAGCGATGTCATCACGGGTCAACGGCGGCTCGGCGGCGAGGTTGAAGGCCCCCAACGCCCCCCGCTCGATCGCCCGCACGCACGCGTCCGCCACGTCGTCCGTGTGGATCATCGACATGACCAGCGACCGGTCCAGCGGCAGCACCGGCAACCAGCGCAGCCACGCGGGGTCGATGTAGGCGGGCAGTGTGTAGCGCTGCAGACCCGCGGCGGCGTTGCGCTGCACTATCAAACCCGGGCGCATTCGCGTGATGCCGACACCGTCGGCGTGCCTGGCTTCGTAATCGTCCAGCAGTTTCTCCGCGGCGGCCTTGGCCCTGCTGTAGCTCGAGGTGCTCAGGCCCGCCGTCGACCACGACTCGTCCACCTGCTGCCCGAACCGGCCCGGCGCATAGGTCCCGAGTGAGGACATGTGGACCAGGTGGGACACACCCGCGCTGTGCGACGCGCCCAGCACCGCGGAGGTTCCGCGCACACCGACCTCATACAGATAGCGCGCGTTGCGGGTGGGCTGGAACCCCCAGGCCAGGTGCACGACGAGATCGGAAACTTTCACCGGCGGCGGATTCCCGTTCCGAGTGAGGAGAAACCCGCTTGAACCGAATCCAGCTCTACTACGTGTGCTCAATAGTCAGCGGCCGACCGGCACGAGTGGCGAACTACAGGATCATTCAGTATTTTAACGTTTAAATAAGTGAAGATAATTTTTCCGTCCCGGGCCACCGCCACCCGAACGTGGTTTGGCTTCTCGTCGAGGGGGTACCAACGCGTGAATCTGAGCCGTCCGGTATCAGCGGGTGATGAGACTTTCGAGGGAGTCGCCGTGGGAGACGTCCGTGAATTCCCGCGCGTGGCTCTTGCCGAAGTCACACGTAAAGGAGCAGCCGCCCTGTCGTCGGTCGACCAGTTCGACGATTGGCGGGCGAATCTGCGACACGCCGTGCTGGCCGAGGTCGAGGAGTTCGTCGCAGCCCGTTGTGCCGACACATTGGGCGACTGCGGGGTCGACGCTGCCGGCCAGGTGCTGATGGAGTTCGTCAAAGGCGGCAAGTGCCTTCGGTCAGCCTTCATGTACCTGGGCTGGCTGTCCGGTGCGCCACCCAACGACGCTGCCCTGTCGGCGACAGCCAGCTTAGAATTACTGCACGCATTCGCACTGCTGCAGGACGACGTGATGGACGATTCGCCGTCGCGGCGAGGTTTGCCGGCCGCGCACATCCAGTTCGAACAGTGGCACCACCAGCGTGGGTTGTCCGGCTCGTCGCGCCGGTTCGGAGAATCGGCTGCCGTGCTGCTCGGTGACCTGTGCCTGATCTGGGCCGAGCAGATGTTGCGTGACTGCGGCCTGAGCCGCGGTCAGCTGCAGCGGGCCTGGCCGCGCTACGACGCCATGCGCACCGAGCTGGCCGTCGGCCAATTCGCCGATCTGACCCTGGATATTCGCAAACCGCCCACACTGGAAGCGGTGCTCAACGTCGCCCGGCTCAAGTCCGGCAATTACACGGTGCGCCGGCCACTGGAGATCGGCGCCGCCATGGCCGGTTGCAGTGAACACACGCTGGCTCGGCTGGGCGAATACGGCAGCGCGGTCGGCGAAGCCTTCCAACTGCGCGACGACATCCTGGGGATTTTCGGATCGCCGAGCACCACCGGCAAACCCAACGGCGGTGACCTGCTCGAGCGCAAGGCCACCAGCCTCATGGTCGCTGCGTTCGAGCTCGCCGACACCTCGACCCGACGGCAGTTCGCCGAGCTGATCGAGCGCGCGCATCTCACTGATGCCGATCTCGAGCATTGGCGCGGCTTGATTCTTGCCACCGGAGCAGTCCAGCGGATCGAGGGACTCATCACCGATCGGGTGCAGATCGCCCAGCAAGCGTTAGATAGCAGTGGAATCGACGGACCGATCAAGGGCGCGCTGGCCGGCATGGCCGGGGTGTGCACCAGGCGTGCCGCGTGAGAGTACGGGAGGGGAACTGATGCGTACGGTTCGAGGCCGGACCGACCGGGTCGTCGTCGTAGGTGCCGGTTTCGCCGGACTTGCGGCGGCACTGCACTTGGCCGGTCGGGGGCGAGAAGTCACGGTGGTCGAGCGTGAGCGGTGGCCAGGCGGCCGGGCCGGACGCCGCGACATCGGCGGCTACCTGATCGACACCGGGCCGACGGTGCTCACCATGCCCGACCTCATCGACGAGGCCTTTGCCGCCGTCGGCGACTCCCTGTCGCAGCGGCTCGACCTCTTGCCGCTGGACCCCGCCTACCGCGCGATGTTCGCCGACGGCGCCGCCATCGACGTCCACACCGACGCCGAGCGGATGGCTGCGTCGGTGCGGGAGTTCGCCGGACCCCAGGAAGCCGCCGGTTACCGGGCGCTGCGGGACTGGCTGGACCGCCTCTACCGCACAGAGTTCGACGGCTTCATCGCCGCCAACTTCGATTCGCCGCTGTCCATGCTCACCCCACAGCTGGCTCGGCTGGCCGGCCTCGGCGGGTTCCGCCGCTGGGAGACGATGGTCAAGCGGTACATCGCCGATCCCAGGCTGCGGCGGGTATTCACCTTCCAGGCCCTCTACGCCGGAGTGGCGCCGCAGGACGCGCTCGCCGTCTACGCCGTGATCGCCTATATGGACACGGTGGCCGGCGTCTTCTTCCCCCGCGGCGGTGTGCGGGCTCTGCCTGACGCTCTCGCCGCCGCCGCTGCGGACGCCGGGGTGCAATTCCGGTACGGATCGACGGTCACCTCGCTGGAGCGCTCCGGTGACCGGGTCAATGCGGTGGTCACCGCCGGGGGCGACCGCATCGCGTGCGACGCAGTGGTTCTGACCACCGAGCTACCGCTGACCTACGAATTGCTGGGCCGCCGCCCCCGGCGCCCGTTGAAGTTGCGCGCCGCCCCGTCGGCCGTGGTGATGCACGTCGGTTGCCCTGCCATCGAGCCACCCCCGGCCCACCACACCATTCTTTTCGGGGACGCGTGGGACCAGACGTTCACCGACATCATCCGCGACGGCGAACTGATGCGGGATCCGTCGCTGTTGGTGACCCGGCCCACCGCCAGCGACGCCGGTCTGGCTCCGGCGGGACATGACCTGCTCTACGTCCTGGCGCCCGCGCCCAACCTGGACCGCGGTCGCATCGACTGGTCGAACACCGCGGAGCCGTACACCCAGACCATGCTCGAGGCGGTGGAACAACGCCTGTTACCCGGCCTGCGCGACGGCGCGGAGGTGCTGCACGTGGACACCCCCGCTGACTGGGCCCGCGCGGGTATGGCGGCGGGCTCGCCGTTCGCCCTCGCACACACCTTCGGCCAGACCGGACCGTTCCGGCCGGCGAACCTGATCCGTGGCATCGACAATGCGGTGCTCGCCGGATCGTCGACGACACCAGGGGTGGGAGTGCCGACCACCTTGATCTCCGGGCGGCTGGCCGCCGACCGCGTCACCGGTGTGCCCGAGCGGTCCACGACACAGCGCATCGACCTGAAAGCCCCGCTGCCGTGATCCGCGCCGAACTCGACGCAGCCGGCATCGACGATCCCGACCTGCGTGCGGCCTATCGCGACTGCCGAAAGATCGCGGCCGCCAACGGCCGTACCTACTTTCTGGCGACCCGGCTGCTCGCACCCGACCAGCGTCCGGCGATTCACGCCCTCTACGCATTCGCGCGCGTCGCCGACGACATTCTCGACGAGTTCAATCCGCACCTGGACTCCCAGGCACGAGCCGACCGGCTGCAAGTGCTCTCCGACCGCTTCTTCGCCGGCGGCAATCAGCGAGACGAGCCGGTGCTGGCCGCGGTCGACGACACCGTGGCCCGCTACCAGATCCCCACTGAGTTGTTCGTGGACTTCCTCGATTCCATGCGCATGGACCTCACGGTCACCAGGTATCCGGACCGCGACGCACTCAACCGCTACATGCGTGGTTCAGCGGAAGTCATTGGCCTGCAAGTGCTCCCAGTGCTCGGAACGGTCGGCGGCACCGACGAGGCGGCACCCTACGCCGAAGCGCTGGGCCGCGCCTTCCAGCTCACCAACTTCCTGCGTGACGTCGACGAAGACCTGCTGCGCGACCGGATCTATCTGCCGGCCGACGAACTCGCCGCCCACGGCGTGGACCGCGAGTTGATGCTGTGGTGTCACATGCATCGCCAGACCGACGCCCGGGTTCGCGACGCGCTGGCCGAGCAGCACAAAATCACCCGCGAGATCTATCGGTTCGCCGCGCAAGGGATTGAGCTGCTGGCACCGCGTTCCCGCCCTTGTGTGACAACAGCTTTGACACTCTACTCGGAAATTCTGGACCGCATCGAGTACAGCGACTTCGCGGTCTTCAGCCACCGCGCCACCGTCGGCAAAGCCCGCCGTCTTCAGGTCGCCGGCGGCGCCCTGTTCCAGTCCTGGCGGATCCGCCGATCACTACCCGACGGCCGAAGGCCCGGCGCCGCATGAGCGACCACTGGCAGTATCTGATCGTGCTGGGACTGTGCCTGCTGATCACGTTGCCGCTGGAAGTGTTCGGCAAGGGGGTGTACCGGCAACCGGGACGCCTGGTGCGTGCGGTGGTGCCGTTCGCGGTGATTTTCCTGGTGTGGGACGCCATTGCGATCGCCGCCGGAATATGGTGGTACAACGGCAAATACATCACCGGCATCGAGTTGCCACCGCGCATACCCATCGAGGAGGTGCTGTTCTTCCTGGTGATACCCGTGTGCGGCCTGCTCACTTACAGCGCGGTGAGCACCATCCTGGACTGGAGCAGACGCCGATGACCGGACTGGGTTACACCGTTCCGGCCGTGGTGTCGGTGCTGGCCGTCTGTGCGGTCGAGTTCACGGTGCTGCGCACCGGCTTGTTCCGCAAGCTCGCCTACTGGCTGTCGATGGTGATCGTGCTCGGCTTCCAGGTTCCGGTCGATGGCTGGCTGACCAAGCTCAGCGCCCCGGTGGTCATTTACGACGAGCGCCAGACCAGCGGCCTGCGCTTTCCCTTCGATATCCCCATCGAGGACTTCCTGTTCGGCTTCGCCCTGGTCACCGGGGTGCTGCTGGTCTGGGAGTATCAACGTGTACGGCGGTGATCATGGATAAAGCAGGTCTTGCTCGCAGCGACGTCCCGGACGCGTTCGACGTCGGTGCGGATGCCTACGACCGATTGGTGGGCGCCAACCCCGGCTATCACGCGAACCTGCGGCGTTCGGTGCAGCGCATGGGCTTGCCGGACAGGGGCCGCGGCTTACGGCTGCTCGACGCCGGGTGTGGCACCGGCGCGTCGACGGCCGCGCTGCTGGCGGCGGCCCCGGAAGCCGAGATCATCGCCGTCGACGCCTCGGCCGGCATGTTGGAGGCGGCGCGGGCCAAATCCTGGCCATCGTCAGTGCGGTTCGTGCACACTCCCATCGAGAAACTCGCTCAGCACGGCATCACCGGCCCGTTCGACGGCATTCTGGCGGCCTACCTGCTGCGCAACCTGGCCGACCCGGACAGCCAGCTGCGTTCCTTCCGCGAACTGTTGCGGCCGGGCGGAACGTTGGCGCTGCATGAGTATTCCGTGCGTGATTCCGCTGTCGCCGTAAGGATTTGGCACGCGGTGTGCTGGGGGATCATCATTCCGTCCGGGTGGTGGCGCACCCGGAGCACCACCTTGTACCGCCATTTGTGGCGCAGCGTGCTCAGTTTCGACGGCGCTCAACGGCTGCGGCAGCGGATATCCGACGCCGGTTTCAGCACAGTCCGCAGCGAAACCATGCCAGGCTGGGAGCGCAACATCGTTCATACCTTTATCGGGGAGGTGCCGCTGTGACCGACCGCCGCCGCGTACGACACCCGGCAACGCGTGGGTTGGCCGATGCCACGTCGCTGTCGAAGCGTCCTCGCGCGGTGGTCGTCGGGGCCGGGATTGCCGGGCTGGCTGCAGCCACCGGTCTCGCCGAACGGGGTGTGGACGTCGAGGTGGTGGAGAAGGAGCCCTACCTCGGCGGGCGCGTCGGTGGTTGGACCGAACAGGACGGTGGCGTCGACGTCGCGATGAACCGCGGATTTCACGCCTTCTTCCGCCAGTACTACAACCTGCGGGCGCTGCTGAGCCGGGTCGATCCACAGCTGCGGATGCTGACACCGGTGACCGACTACCCGTTGATCGACGGCCAGGGCAGGCTCGACACCTTCCGCGGGTTGCCCCGCACACCCCCCTTCAACGCGCTGGTGTTCGCGTTGCGCAGCCCCACCTTCCGGCTCTCCGATCTGGTCCGTATCGACGCCCGGGCGTCGGCACCGCTGGCCGCGGTATCGGTTCCCGAGGTCTATCACCAGCTGGATCACATCGACGCCGAGACATTTCTGAAGAGCATCAATTTCCCCGAGTCGGCGCGTCACCTCGCCTTCGAGGTGTTCTCCCGCAGCTTCTTCGCCGAAACGAACCAGCTCTCGGCCGGTGAACTCGCGACGATGTTTCACATCTATTTCCTGGGTTCCAGCGAGGGACTGATCTTCGACGTCGCTAACGCCAATTTCGATGTGAGCCTGTGGAATCCGCTCCGGGAGTATCTGAGTCAGCGTGGTGTCCTATTCCGGCTGGGCACACAGGTTCAACGGGTCGACACCGCTGAGGGCGGTTACCACGTGCAGACCGGGGATGGTGCGCTGTCCGCCGACGCCGTGGTGCTGGCGCTCGACGTGGGCGGTCTGCAGGACATCGTCGCCGCATCGAACGGCCTGGGTAACGACCTGTGGCGGGCACAGATACGGCGGCTACGCACCGCGCCGTCGTTCGTGGTTCATCGACTGTGGCTCGATCGCCCGGTCAGGTCGGACCGGGCCCCCTTCCTGGGTACCGCGGGACATCCCCCGCTCGACAACATCAGCGTCCCGGAGCGCTACGAGTCCGAAGCGGCCGCATGGGCGCGCCAGACCGGCGGGTCCGTCATCGAATTACATTCCTATGCACTGGATTCGACGACTCCCAGCGATGCGGCGATCGAGCAGCTGCACAAGCTGTACCCCGAGACGGCGACGGCCAACGTGGTACGAGAACGCGTGCTGCGACGCAGCGACTGCCCGCTGTTCACCCCAGGCACCTACACCCGGCGACCTACCGTGGCGACGCCGCAACCCGGGTTGGTGCTGGCCGGTGATGGCATCCGGGTGGACCTGCCGGTGGCGTTGATGGAGCGCGCCGCCACCACCGGATGGGTGGCCGCCAACCAGTTGCTCGCAAGCTGGGGGGTGTGCGGTCACGAGCTGTTCACCGTTCCCACCCGCGGCCGCTCTGCGCTGCTGCGAACGCTGGCGCTGCGACAGATTCGAGGGCGGGCATGAGCGCCGGCGATCAGATCCGCGATCGGTGGCCCAAGAACTGGCCACTGCAACTGATTCCGCGGGAGCCGTGGACAAAGCAGCGTCCCACCTACGGTCAGGCTCAGCCGGCGATCATCAACGCCGCGTTGGAGCGGTCGCAGCGTCGCCCCACCGGAAACTGGTACGTTTTCGCGGCGAGCGCTGACGTGCGACCCGGCCGACCGCTCGGCGCCCGCGTTGCCGGCGTCGAACTGGTCGCCTGGCGCGATCGGCTCGATCATTTGACGGTGGGGCCGGCCAGTTGCCCCCATCTGGGCGCGGACCTGGCCACCGGCACGGTCTCCGACGGCGTGCTGTTCTGTCGCTGGCATGGGCTGGCCTTGGACGGTACGTCCTGCAAGCTGGGCTGGGCTGCACTGCCCAGCTATGACGACGGGGTGCTGGCGTGGGTGCGATTGGACGCTGTCGGCGCCGAAGCGCCGCTGGACGTGCCGGTGATTCCCGATCGACCGACCAGGACGACGCTGCCGGCCGTCGCCCGCCTCGTCGGCACCTGCGAACCGCAGGACATCATCGCCAACCGACTCGACCCCTGGCACGGCAGCTGGTTCCACCCCTACTCGTTCACCCGCCTAGAGGTGCTGACCACGCCGACGGAGGAAGACGACCGGTTCGTCGTCTCGGTCACCTTCCGGGTGGGCCGCTTCGGCGTGCCCACCATCGCGGAATTCAGCTGCCCCGAGGCACGCACCATCGTCATGCGCATCGTCGAAGGCGAGGGTGCGGGCAGCGTCGTCGAAACACATGCCACCCCAATGGGTCCCGGGCCGGACGGACAACCGCGCGTCGCCGTGATCGAAGCCGTCGTCGCGCATTCCCAACGCCCCGGGTTCAAGGCGGCACTTTCGGTCGCGCCACTGGTGACGCCCTTGATGCGCTATGCCGCCAATCGGCTGTGGCGCGACGACCTGGCCTATGCCGAGCGCAGATACCGACTGCGAAGCGGCAGCTGATTCTCCCGCCGCGTGCTCTAGGCTGAATCAGCGATGAACAGAAGATATTTCGCCTTGGTCGTCGCCACCGTCGCGGCACATTTCGCCTATCTCGCGTATCTGCCGAGCGGGGGCTTTCTGGCGTTGCGCTGGCGGCGCACCTTCTGGCTGCACCTTCCGGCCGTGGCGTGGGGCGTCGCCGTGGTGGCACTGAACCTTCGCTGCCCGCTGACTTCACTGGAAGAGTGGGCCCGGGCCCGGGCCGGCATGGGCGAGTTGCCTGAGAAGGGATTCATCGGCCGCTATGTGGATGGCACCGTCTTGCCGGCTGACCGTACCGGAACCGCCCAGGCACTGGCATTCGCCGCAGCCGGGCTCTCCTGGATCGCGTTAATCATCCAGGGCCGGCGGGTACCCGACTCAGGGCCTAACCGATGCCGAGGGAAGCGAATTCACGTGAGCGACGACAAGCTGCGCAAGGGCGACAAGGTCGAGTGGAAGAGCCACGGTAACACCGTCGAAGGCAAGGTTGAGCGGAAGATCACCTCGGATACCGAAGCGGCCGGGCGCACCGTGCGGGCATCAAAGGACGATCCGCAGTATCAGGTGCGCAGCGACAAGACCGGCAAAGATGCCGTGCACAAGCCGGACGCGCTGCGCCGCCAGGACGGCTGACCGATCGCGGTGGCCCGCAGCACCGACGACACCACGCGCCAGATCCTCTGCATGACCCGGCCAGCTCGAAAAGCGAAAACGCAGACTTCACCGGGTCATGACCGACGCCGCCAAAGGGTCGCCATCCTGCGCTCTGAGCACGTATAGCTCAACCACGATCGCGATGCCCATCTGTGCCAGGCGACCAGCGTTGTTCGCTGATGGGCGGGGGCCACGACACGACCATGCCGGTGCAGCGTGCGGCCGGCTGACGCACTTATGAGCGCACACGCCGTACTCTGAATGGTTGATGAAGGGTGCGGGCAAATGACCAAGCGCGGCGTGGGCGAGCCGCCGCCGAGGCGGGCGGAGCTGGAGCGGCAGCTCTCCGCCGACATTCGCGCAATCACCGCCCGTTCTGACCGCGTCGGCCGCCACTACGCACGCATCAACGACGTCAGCAACAGTGATTTTCACGCCTTGCTGCACATCATGGTGGCCGAGACAGCGGGTGCCCCCTTGACCCTGGCCCAGCTGCGCCAACGCATGGACGTGTCGCCTCCGGCCATCACCTACCTGGTCGACCGGATGATCGAAGCCGGTCACATCCGGCGCGAACCCGACCCGGAAGACCGCCGCAAGTGGCTGCTGCGCTACGAGACCCGGGGCATGACCCTGGCGCACACGTTCTTCAGCCCGCTCGGAGCCCATATCCGCGAGGCCCTGGCCGACCTGCCGGACAAAGACCTGGTGTCAGCCCACCGGGTATTTATGGCGATGATCGACGCGATGGCCACGTTCGAGGACGAGCTGGCCGCGCCCGAGCAACACGAGGATTCAGCGGAACTCGGCCGAGGCGCTTCGGCTTCCCGGCGGCGGGGTGCCCGGTCCCACGCGCCGAGGCGCTGACACTAACCGCTGCTCGATCAGGTCAGCACCTCGTGCCACACCTCCAGTTGCAGCGAATCCGGCGGCAACCCGACGCGCTCCTGCCGTCATCCTCTCCGCTTTGAGCACTGCGGCACGCAGCCGGTCCGGGGTGAGCCGCTTGGGTGGCAGCCGGGTTCCGCACTCAGCCACCTCGACGCGACGTGCCACCTCGCCCTGGTCACGCGCGAACGGCACCACGCAGACCGGGACGCCCCGGTTCAGCGCCTTCACGGTCGTTCCCATCCCACCGTGCGTGACGACACACACAGCCCGGTCGAGCACCGGACCATGGTCCAGAAACTGGCACACCGTCGCATTCGGGGTCTGCGGCAGCCCCGCGGGCACACCGGCCGGAAAGGTCGCCACCACGTGAACCGGTTCCTCGGCCAATGCCTGCAGCGCAATGTGCCCCAACTTCGCGTCGGCCTGGGCGATCGACGAGGTACTCACCAGCACGATGGGGCGCTCGATGGACTGCAGCCAATCCGGAGCCGGACCGGCCATCTGCTGAAATACGCAGGGACCGACGAAGTGCACCATATCGGACCAATCCGGATGCGGGTACTCGAACGGCTCGCCTCCCACCGCCAATAGCAGCGGCGCCCGGCGCATCAACTGGTCCACCGAATCGATCAGCGGAGCGCCCAGGCCGGCGCGAAGCGCGTTGATCCGCGGCAACATCGGGCGATCGAACAGGAATCTGACGAACGGCCGCATCGAGGCGTCGCGGATGCGGCCTATGAAGCCCGGCAGCGGCCGCAGTCCCGGGCCGAACGGCGGCGCCGACCGCGATCGCAGGTACGGCGTGAACGGCGAGAACACCGCCCACGGCAAGCCAGCGACGTCAGCCGCCGACATCGCGCCCCAACAGTTCGCATCGACGATGACGGCCTCAGCTGCTGTCTCGCTGACCGCGTGCCGGAGATCATCCACCTCGAACACGGCCCGCCGGCAGAGCACGTCGATGGACCGCTTGAGGACGCCTAAAGCGTTGCGCGCCAACCAGTCATCACCGACGATATTCTCGATGCGAGGGTCGACGGATTCGGTGTGAATACCGACGGCCCGCATCGAGGCGACCTCACCGCTCATCGTGCGCAGGTGGACCTGGTGCCCGCGCCCGGTCAGCTCGGTCAGCAGTGCGGCCATCGGGTAGAGATGACCCAGTGCGGGCGAACCGTAAGCCAGAATGACCGCCACAGGTTCGCCTAGGTGACAGGTAGCGCGCCGAGCTTGCGCACCGTCGGCAGATCTGCCGCTCCGCAACAGTGCAGGCAGATGCGTAACTCGTCGATGAACCCTTGCAGCCAGGCCGTCGCCGCGGCGGCGGACTCGATGGCCGATGCCAGCAGCGGCCTAGCAACCGCCACTACGTCAGCGCCCAGGGCGATCGCTTTAGCCGCGTCCGTACCTGTCCGGATCCCGCCGGAGGCCACCAGCGGGATGCTTGGCAGTGCCGCGCGCACCTCGAGGAGCGCCTGCGCGGTGGGTATCCCCCAGTCGGCGAGATCCGGATACCGCAGTTCGCCATAACGGACAAACTGCTCGACGCGCGACCACGACGTACCGCCGGCCCCGGCGACGTCAATGGCGGCCACGGGCGACTCTCCGGTGAGCCGCAGCAGGTCGGCAACGGCGCTCGCCCCGATGCCGTGGCCCACTTCCTTCAGCAGCACCGGATAGTCCAGCATCGCGGTCAGCTCGTGCAGCCGGTCCAGCGACCCGGCGAAGTCGGTGTCACCGTTGTGCTGCATCGCCTCTTGTAGCGGATTGGTATGAACCGCAAGCGCATTCGCGCCGACCCGGTCCAGCGCCCGGGCAATTTCCGGTATCGCGTCCTTGACGAACTGGGACAACCCGATATTGCCCACCAACAGCACGTCGGGGGCCACGTCCCGCACGGCGAAGCTGGACGCGGCCTGTTCGCCCAGGGCACGCTCCAACATCACCCGTTGGGACCCGAGCATCATCCCGATGCCCAGCCGTTGGGCGGCGGTCGCCAGATTCCGGTTGATCGTGCCCGACAGCTCGGCACCCCCGGTCATGGCGCCCACCAAAACCGGTGCGCGTAGCGGGGCTCCGAGAAACTCCGTCGATAGGTCGACGTCGGCCAAGTTCGTCTGCGTCAATGCGTTGTAGGGCAACCGATAGCGTTCCAAACCCGTCGTAACCCCGTGATAGGTCACGTCACCGTCCCGGCAGACGTCGATATGACGGAGCTTGCGAGATGTAATGTCGCTGCGCTGTGCCGTCACGGGAATCGGGCCCCACCATTCAGCACGCTCAGACCTCACTCCTGCGCTTAACCGGGACGGCGATTTCGTTGCGGCGCAACGCCGGAACGGTCCAGGGCGGGTCGTAGAACCAGGCTGCCGGGGAGTCCGTCGGCTCGAATCCCAATTCGCCCAGTGTGCCCATCAACTGCTTGGTGTGCGAGGCGACCGCCCGCTCGGTGGGAATTCCGTTGAAGGTGTGTACCGCAACCGTTGTGGGTGGCACGGTCACCAACTTCACATCGCCGTCATCAGGCGACGGCAGGGTGTCCATCGTCTTGTGGGAAGGCATGAAGAACTGAATCACCCATTCGCCCTTGCTGCGGGATTCCTGCGCCACCGGCGCGGTCATGGCCACCTTCTCCCGGTCGTTATTGGCGCCGAAGATGTAGCGTGCGAGACGGCGGAACCCGACGTTACGCGCCGATTCCTCATCCGCGACGACTGTGGTCTGAGCAGCGATGCGATCACCATAGTGCCGGATCTCCACATCGCGGGTCAGCTTCTCGGTCGTGTGGGCAGGCTCCTCGATGTTGTGACGGTAGCCCACGACCATGCCGGCCGCTTCAACGAACTGCCCCACAACTGAGCTGATCGCTTTCAACAAGGTCGCCTCTTTCCCTGATCGATCCCATCGTGTCTGGATTTCGCGGCTCCCACAACTGAGCCTGTGCTCAGATCTGCGTCATTGGCACTACTCCGCCACCCTGGCAGGAGCCCCGGCATGTTCAGCATACGCCCAACAGACAATCTTGTTAAGTAAATGAATGTTTAATTCAATTAAGTTTTGCGATGAAGTCCGGCACCGAACCTTCGAACTGCGAACTCCAGCGCATGCCGCGTCCGACGACCCGGCAGCGGGATCCCCTGCCACTCGGCCAGCCGAACCGTCACAACGCTGTTGCGGTGACGACTGTGCCGAACCGAGCCGCCAGATTCCGTCTAGGCTGGTCTCAGTTGAGTCCGCAGCTACAGTTCCTTCTTCCACAACTTGATAGGCCACATCGATGCACGCTGTAGATTCACCGAACCAACGACGCCCCCGCTACCGCTACGTCGTTAATTGCGATGGGGCACAGATGTTTGTATACGCCCGCAGTCTGGCAACCGTGGTACGGGTGGACGGCGGTATAGACGCGTCGAACGCCGGACAGATCGCCACGGAGATACGTCGATTCACCAAGGCACGCTCGCCCCTGATCATCGATCTCAGTCGTCTGGACTTCCTCGGCATCGAAGGATTTCAGCAGTTGCTCGCCCTCAACCATCAGCATCAGGCCGCCGGCCTCTACTGCAGGGTGGTCAGCGGTGTGGCGCTGGACCCGCTGGTTCGGGTCGTTAGGGATCACGGACTACCTCTTGTCACTTCGGTGGCCGAAGCGTTGCAACTGATCGATGACGGCCTGGCCACCCGCCGTCACGTTCCCAGACTCGTCCGGTAGGGGCACATCGATGACACCAGCTGATCAGCCGGGCCGCCACTTTCCCTACAGTTACGACGCGCGCCTGGCGCCGCTGTGGCTTCCGTTCCGCTGGCCCGGCGTGCAGGGCGTCACGCTCACCGATGACGGGCGCTTCGTGGCGCGGTACGGCCCGCTGCGGGCCGAAGCTCCCTTGTCGGACGTGGTTGACGCTCATGTCACCGGCCCCTACCGCTGGTGGACCGCGGTAGGACCACGACTGTCACTGGCTGATGACGGACTCACTTTCGGCACCAACGCGCGTGCGGGAGTCTGCATCCATTTCGAGCCACGTATCCACCGAGTCATCGGATTTCGCGACCACTCAGCCTTGACAGTCACCGTCTCCGATCCCCAAGCCCTGGTCAGGGCGCTGAAGTCCGGGGATTGATCGAAGCGGAAACTCTGCTCAACACCGTCGAACCAGCGGCACCGTCGCCTCGTTACCACTAGGTACCCCAGCTTAATTAGATTAATGTTTAATAATCTTAAGCTTTGCTGCGGTTGCCACGGGAAGTGTCATCACGAGGACGGAACATGCTTGCCGCACTTACACGAGTCTCCGTCGCCGCGCCGCGACGGGTTATCGCCGCTGCTCTCTTGGTGATGATCGGAGCTGCCGTTTTCGGAATCCCTGCTGCCGGCAGCCTCTCCGGAGGTGGCTTCCTCGATCCCGATTCCGAATCCGCGCGCGCGTCGGCTTTGCTCGCCAACACTTTTCACCAAGGTGACATGGAGTTGGTGCTGCTCGTGACATCGGAAACCGGGGTTAATGCGGGCACGGCACTGCAGATCGGCAGGGACACGGCACGACAGCTTGTCGAGTCGCCGTTCGTGTTCCAGGTCGGCTCACCATGGCAGCAGCCACCCACCCCCGGCACGCTCAGCGGCGACGGAAAAACGGCCATGATCATCGCTGCACTCAAGGGTGACGAGAACACCGCCGCCAAGCACGCCCAGCAATTGGCCGATCGCTTCGTCGGAACCCGAGACGGCGTGGGGGTGCAAGCCGGTGGATCCGCAATGGTTTATGCGCAGATCAACAAACAGACCGAAAACGATCTGCTCCGAATGGAAGTCATCGCAATTCCATTGAGCTTCATTGCCCTGGTCTGGGTGTTCGGCGGGTTGCTGGCAGCCGCGCTGCCGGTGGCGGTGGGTGGGTTCGCGATCCTGGGGGCACTCGCCGCGCTACGAGGGATCGCGCAGGTCACGGATGTGTCGATCTTTGCGCTGAACGTCGCGGTGGCCCTGGGTTTCGCGCTGGCCATCGACTACACGCTGTTGATCGTCAGCCGCTACCGAGACGAGTTGGCCGACGGTGTGCCACCCACCGAAGCTGTGCTGCACACCATGGGCACCGCCGGGCGAACGGTGCTTTTCTCCGCGATGACAGTGGCCCTGGCGCTGTTGGGAATGGTGTTCTTCCCGATGTACTTCCTTAAGTCCTTCGCGTATGCCGGCATCGCGGTGGTGGCTTTCGCCGCCGCCGCCGCGGTGTCGATCACACCGGCGGCGCTGGTGTTACTAGGCGACCGGATCGACGCCTTCGATGTGCGCCGCCTGGGAAGGCGGATACTGGGGCGTCCGGAGCGACCTGCGCCACCGATCGAGCAGACCTTCTGGTATCGCCTGGCGAAATTCGTTATCAGGCGGTCGATCCCGCTCGGCCTAATTCTGATAGCGCTGTTGCTTGCGCTGGGCGCACCCTTCCTCGGCGTGAGATGGGGCTACGCCGACGACCGCGTGCTGCCCGCCACGTCGTCGGCGCGATTGGCCAACGACCGGATCCGTGACGAGTTCCCCTCGAACTCGGCGACCCGGGTCAAGATCGTGATTCCCGACACCGCCGGCCTGAGCCGCTCGGATCTCGACACCTACGCCGCTCAGCTGTCTCGGGTGCCAGACGTGGCTTCCGTTTCGGCTCCGACCGCGACCTTCGTCGCCGGCGCTCCCCAGGGACCTCCGTCGGCGCCGACCGGAATGGCCGACGGCGCGGCTTTTCTCACGCTGGACAGCTCTGCGCCGCTGTATACACAGGCGTCCGAGACACAGTTGGATCGCGTGCACGCGATCACGTTGCCGGCTGGCAAGCATGCCCTCATCACCGGTCTGGCGCAGACGAATCGCGACTGTGTTCACGGCATCACATCGAGATTGCCCATAGTCTTCGGGTTCATCGCGATCGTCATGCTGGTGCTGCTGTTTCTGCTGTCCGGCAGTGTGGTGCTCCCGATCAAGGCTGTGTTGCTCAACATGTTGTCGTTGACCGCGACGTTTGGCGCGTTGGTGTGGATCTTCCAGGAGGGCCATCTCGGGGCGGCCGGCACCACGCCGACCGGAACGCTGGCGGTCAACGTCCCGGTGCTGATGTTCTGTGTCGCCTTCGGGCTGTCGATGGATTACGAGGTGTTCCTGCTGTCGCGCATCCGGGAATACTGGCTCGCGTCACCCCAGACACATGCCGACAACGACGAGAGTGTCGCCCTGGGCATCGCCCGTACCGGTCGAGTGGTCACCGCGGCGGCCCTGCTGATGTCGATCTCGTTCGCCGCCCTGATGTCCGCCGGCGTTTCGTTCATGCGGATGTTCGCGGTGGGGCTGACGATAGCGATCCTGGTGGACGCCACGGTGATCCGGATGATGCTCGTCCCCGCTTTCATGCATGTGCTCGGCCGGCTCAACTGGTGGGCACCGAAACCGGTGGAGAAGTGGCACAGGCGACGGTTTACCGCCATAGCCGAACTGGGACTGCCGCAGCCGTATCAGGAATCCCTGGGGCCCAGTTCAGCTTGAAACTGCCGCATCGCCGCCAGCAGTGCGTTGAATACCCGATGCGCGGCAGCCAGATCGGAGTCAGGCAGGTCAACCATCGCTTCATGGGTGTGCTGCCCGAGCGGGGTGAAGAACAACCGCGCGGTGTTCATTCCGGGTTCGGCATGCCGCAGAATCACCTTTCGCCTGTCGGCCGGATGCGAGTCCCGGCGAATGTGCCCGGAGTCGATCAGCCGATCGACCAGGTAGGTGATCGCGGCACCGGACAGACCCATTCGCTGACTCAGGTCGCCGGACGTCATCGGCTGACCTGCCGTCTCGGCGACCATGATGTGCAGCAGCGCACGAAAGTCGGTCGGCCGAACATCATGGGAGACCGCGAAGATCCGGCCTATCTGGTCGGACTCAGACGACAACTCCCGCAGATCAGCGGTGATCTGCGATTCCAGGGCGGCCCGCCGGGACGCCTGCTCGTCGGTTTGCATGCCGAGGTGCAGCATATCGGGTTCCCCGCCTAATTTCAGTTGATTAATATTTCAGTTACTGAAATGCTTGGGTGTGTGTGGGAGGGGTTTGCCTCAGCAGTGACACGACGACACTCCTGGCTGCTCGCGCTGGGGGTGTTGGTGGTGGCCGTCGGTTTCATGGTGTTGGTCGGTGGGAATGCCGCAGCGGGACAGGCGCCACTGTCGGTGCCTACCGATTCCGATTCGGCAAAGGTGCAGAAGCTGTCCAGCCAGTTCCCCGGTGGAGACCGGGTACCACTGATCGTGGTGGTCACCGGTACTGCCGACCAAACCAAGGACGCACTGAAGCAGGCGTGCGAAGGCGCCCTGGGCCGGATGCAGGCGAATGCCGGTGCGCCTGCGGCGCCGGTGCTGGTGTCGGCCGACGGCAAAGCGGCGATCGGAGTGGTCCCGATCAGCGCCGACCTGTCGGGACTGCCCCTCAACGATGCCGTGGCTGCGATGCGCTCCGCCGCGAACACGGGCCTGCCGCAAGGAATGAAGGCCCATATCACCGGCGGGCCGGCATTCGGCGCGGACATCGCGAACGCATTCAGCAACGCCAACATCACGCTGCTCGCGGTCACCGCATCGGTGGTCGCCCTGCTGTTGATCGCAACCTACCGCTCACCGGTGTTGTGGTTGGTGCCCCTGATCGTTATCGGCTTAGCCGACCGATTGGCCAGCGCCGTCGGCATCGCGGTTGCCGACCTGACCGGCTTGAATTTCGACGGCTCCACCTCCGGCATCACCAGCGTGTTGGTGTTCGGCGCCGGCACCAATTACGCGTTGTTGCTCATTTCGCGCTACCGGCAGGAACTTCGGCGTCACCGCGACCACCGCGATGCGTTGCGGCAAGCGGTGCGGATGGCCGGACCCGCGATCGTGGCCAGCAACGCCACCGTGGTGCTGGCGCTACTCACCCTGCTCTTCGCATCCACCCCCAGCACCCGCAGTCTGGGAGGGCTCGCGGCCTGCGGACTGTTGGTAGCCGCGATCTCAGTGCTGGTGCTGCTACCGCCACTGCTGGCGGTGTGCGGGCGGCGGCTGTTCTGGCCGTTCGTCCCACAGCCCGCAACACACACCCACCACGCGGCGCCGGACACCGGCATCTGGCACCGCGTCGCCGAATCCGTGTCGCGCCGTCCGGTGCTCGTCGCATCGGTGACGATCGTGCTGTTGGGGGTCCTCGCCACCGGCCTACTGAGCACGCACATCGGGCTGACGCAGACCGAACAATTTCGCGTCAAAGCGGATTCGGTGACCGGCTTCGACATCGTGGCGCGGCATTTCCCGGCCGGTTTGGCCAACCCCACCGAAGTGATAGCCCCGACCGATAAGGCAACGCAGGTGCAGCGGGCGATCACCTCCACCCCCGGAGTGGTGTCGGCCAATCAGTCCGGGACCTCAACCGGCGGACTGACCAAATGGTCGGTGGTGACCGACTCCGCTCCGTCCTCTCCGCAGGCATTCAGCACCGTTGCGGCGCTGAGGCATTCGACCAAGGCGGTGTCCCCGGACGCTCTGGTCGGCGGCCCGGATGCGCAGGCGCTCGACGTGCGCGACGCCGCGGTACACGATCGGATCCTGCTGATCCCGGCGATCCTGCTGGTGATCATGGTGGTGCTGTACCTGCTGCTGCGGTCGGCGCTGGCGCCCCCCACGCTGCTGGCGGCAACGATCCTGGGCGCCCTGGCCGCACTCGGACTCGGGGGTTGGGCGAGCATGCACGTGTTCGGATTCCCCGCGCTGGACAACATTGCTCCGCTCTATGCGTTCCTCTTCCTGGCCGCACTCGGGGTGGACTACACCATCTTCCTGGTCACCCGCGCTCGCGAGGAGGCAGCGCAGTACGGCGCGCGCGACGGCATGGTCCGTGCGGTGTCCGCGACTGGCGGCGTCATCACCAGCGCGGGAATCGTTCTGGCCGCGGTCTTTTGCGTACTCGGCGTGTTGCCGCTGATTGTCATGACGCAACTGGGCATCATCGTGGGCCTGGGCATTCTGCTCGACACCTTCGTCGTGCGCACCCTGGTGATCCCCGCGCTCTTCGCCCTCATCGGCGACCGCATCTGGTGGCCCGCTGACCTCACCCACGTCACAACCGAAGGGAAACAACATGAGTAAGTCAACTCTGGCCGGCACCGCGCTGGCCGTCACCGCCGCGGCGGCCTCCGGCAGCGTCGCCAGCCCGAACCGGACTCCCGGTTGGTACGACCGACTCCGCAAACCGAGTTTCCAGCCACCCAAGGCCGCTTTCCCGATCGCCTGGACCAGCCTCTACACCGATATCGCGGTCACCTCGGCCAACACCATCGACCGGTTCCGCGAAGACGGTCGCGAGCAGGAAGCCCGCAGCTACATCGCAGCACTCGGGGTGAACCTGGCCATCAACGCGGGATGGAGCTGGCTGTTCTTCCGCTATCACAAATTGGGCCCGTCGGCGGTGGGCGCCGCTGCGCTGACCGCCAGCAGCGCCGATCTGGTGCGCAGGGCTGTCGACGCCGACCCGCGCAAGGGCTGGGCACTACTGCCCTACCCGCTGTGGTGCGGATTTGCCACGGTACTGGCCACGACCATCTGGCGGCTCAACCGCTGAAGGGAGCCCGGACATGTCGGCATTGTTGTGGTTTCGCCGCGACCTGCGCTTGGCCGATCATCCCGCATTGGCTGCTGCATCCGAGAACGACGACGTGCTGGCATGTTTCGTCCTCGATCCGCGCCTCGAGGCTTCCTCCGGCCCCCGACGCCTGCAGTTCCTCGGCGACTCGCTGCGGCAACTGAACGACGATCTGGACGACCGGCTGCTGGTGACCAGGGGGCGACCCGAGGAGCGAATTCCCGCCCTCGCCAAGGCGATTGACGCCGCGTCGGTGCACATCTCGGATGACTTCACCCCCTTCGGGCGACGTCGCGACGAACGGGTGCGCGACGCGTTGGACTCGGTGCCGCTGGTGGCGACGGGCTCGCCGTATCTGGTTTCGCCCGGTCGGGTCGTGAAAGACGACGGCACCCCGTACAAGGTGTTCACCCCGTTCTTCGGCAGATGGCGTGAATCCGGATGGCGGTCCCCGGCCGAGACCGGCGCCGAATCCGCGCGCTGGCTCGATCCGTCCGACGTCAAGGGGCGAAAGCAAGCCAAGATTCCCGACCCCGGCGTCGCGCTGGATTTGGCTGCCGGTGAGGCAGCGGCACGCTCGCAATGGGCGTCGTTCCTCGACGGCGGGGTGCAAAGCTACGCCGACGACCGCAACCGGCCGGACCTACCCGGCACCAGTCGGATGTCGGCACACCTGAAGTTCGGCACCATCCACCCCCGAACCATGGTCGCCGACCTCAACCGGCGCCGCCAGGGCGACTCAGCGTATCTGCGGGAGTTGGCGTTTCGCGATTTCTACGCCGCCGTCCTGCACCACTGGCCGCACAGTGTCTGGTGGAACTGGAACCGCGACTTCGACGCCATCGACACCGACACCGACGCGCAGGCGAAGCTCCGTTTCGAGGCGTGGAAGGCGGGCGAGACCGGCTACCCGTTCGTGGATGCCGGCATGCGTCAACTGCGCGAGACCGGGTTCATGCACAACCGGGTACGCATGATCGTCGCCTCCTTCCTGGTCAAAGACCTGCACCTGCCGTGGCAGTGGGGCGCCCGGTGGTTCCTGGAGCAACTCGTGGACGGCGATATGGCCAACAATCAACACGGGTGGCAGTGGAGTGCCGGCTGCGGCACCGACGCGGCGCCGTACTTCCGGGTGTTCAACCCGACCAAGCAAGGCGAAAAGTTCGATCCTGCAGGGGATTACATCCGGCGCTGGGTTCCCGAACTGGCCGGCGTCGACGACGTCCATCTTGCCAAGGGTGAGCGGCCGAAAGGCTATCCCGCGCCCATCGTCGACCACGCCGCCGAGCGGGCGGAAGCGTTGCGCCGCTACCGCGACATCGGCTGAGCCCAGCGCGAGCCCGGCGATTTTGCGGGATTGCTTTGCAGATGGTCTCCGGCGTGCAATTATCTCCCCGACTCAACTCGGGATTCTGCACACGCCAGGGAGGCGCTATGGCTCGGTTCGTTCGGACACTGCTGGTCTCGGGTGCCGCTGTCGGCCTGATGGCCAGCGCCGGGGCCTGCTCCTGTTCGGTCGGATCGTCGGGGCCCAAGTCAGTGAGCAAGAAGGACGTCGCCGGGCAGATCATCACCAAAATGACCGACGCCAACGGCAACAAGCCGAGTTCGGTCAGTTGCCCTGACGACCTGCCGGCGAAGGTGGGCGCGCAGACCAACTGCGAGATGAAGGTGAAGGACGAGACCTACAACGTCAACGTCACCGTCACCAGCGTCGAAGGCAAGGACGTCAAGTTCGACATGGTCGAGACCGTCGACAAAGACCAGGTCGCCCACATCATCAGCGACAAGCTCTACCAGCAAGTCGGTCAGCGGCCCGATGCGGTGACCTGCCCCGACAACTTGAAAGGCGTCGAGGGCGCCACGCTGCGCTGCCAGTTGACCGACGGAAGTTCCAAATACGGCATCAACGTCACCGTCACCAATGTGGTAGGCGGGGATGTCAACTTCGACTTCAAGGTCGATGACCACCCCGAATAGGCCGGACCGGCTGACCATCAACGAAGGACCCGCCACCGAGCCGTCGGCGGGCCGCCGGATGGTCACCATGATGAACCCGCGGTTTCTGCTGTCGCTGGCAGGCGGCTACCCGGTGGTCGTCAAGCAGTTCCTGTGGTTCTGTTTGATCCTGATCTACCCCGGGTGGCTTTTCGCGGTCCTCGCCTCAGCCGCCATGTACTACACCGTCTACGCGACCCTGTGGGTGCTGTTCTGGCCGGCGCGAGCGTGGATGAGCAAGAATCGGCCCGAAGATTACGCTGTCAGCCGGGGCAGGTAGCCGAGGGAGGCCCTTCGGTGAGTACGACCGAATCTCCCGCTGACCTCGAACCGTCAGGTCCCTCGGCCGGCCGCAAGCTGTTGGACGCGATGCGGCCCGGGTTCTTGACGTCACACGGCGTCAATCAGGCTGTCGCGACGCTGCTCTATCCCGGCTGGTTGGTGCCGGTTCTGTGCGCGACCGCCCTCTACTACCTCGCGGCATTGTGCGCGGTTCTAATGTACGCGGCGGCCATGCTCTTCGTCCTGGCCGCAAAGACCATCGGCTACGTGGTGTGTGCCGTCGGATTGCTGGTCTGGCTGCCGTTCAGGAAGCTGTGGAAACGCGACGGACCGCAGCGGACCGGCGAGCCGCAGCAGGGGCCGCCAAACGGCTAGTTCGCCGCCTTCTTGCGTTCGATATCGGCGAGTGCGGCCGCCAGTTCAGCGCGCTGTGCGGCCGAGGTCTCCCAGGACAGCTTGCGGTTCTTGACCACCTTCGCCGGGGCGCCCACCGCGATCGAGTAGTCCGGGATGACGCCGCGGACCACCGCGTGTGAGCCCAATACGCACCCGCGGCCCACGGCCGTGCCACGCAGCACCGAGACCTTCACTCCGATCCAGGTGTCGGGACCGATCCGGACCGGGGACTTGATGATCCCCTGATCCTTGATCGGCAGCGTGATGTCGTCCATCCGGTGGTCGAAATCGCACAGGTAACACCAGTCGGCCATCAGTGCGGAGTCACCAAGCTCGATGTCGAGGTAGCAGTTGATGACGTTGTCGCGGCCCAGTACCACCTTGTCGCCGAATCGAAGCGAACCCTCGTGCGCCCGGATGGTGTTCTTGTCGCCGATGTGCACCCACCGGCCGATCTCCAGCTGCGCCAACTCGGGTGTGCAGTGGATCTCGACACCCTTGCCCAGGAACACCATGCCCCGGGTGATGATGTGCGGATTCTGCAGCTTGAATTTGAGCAACCGCCAATATCGCACCAGGTACCACGGTGTGTAGGCCTTGTTGCGCAGCACCCACTTCAGCGAAGCCACGGTCAGGAATTTCGCCTGGCGCGGGTCTCTGAGCCGCCCTCCCCGCCACCTGCGATGCAGCGGAGCACCCCACATGCTCGTCATGGCCCGCAAGCCTACCCAAGGCGCCGCGCGATACCCTCACGTGTGCTTGCGCGACGTCTCCTGACGCCTGTTCTGGTGGCCATGCTCGCCCTCGCGCTCGGTGGTTGCGGCAACACGGACTCCTGGGTGGACGCGGCGCCGGCGCAAGGCTGGCCGGCGCAGTACGGCGATTCCGCCAACAGCAGCTACAGCCCGACAGCGGGAGCCGGAAAGCTCGTCCTGCGGTGGACCCGTTCGGCCAAGGGAGGCCTGGCCGCCGGCCCCGCGCTCGGCGCGCGCGGCTTCCTGGCGCTCAATGCGCAGACGCCCGCCGGCTGCTCGTTCATGGAGTGGGAGATAGGAAACGGCCGGCAACGCTGGTGTACCCGGCTGGCGCAGGGCGGCGGCTTCGGCGGACCGCTGTTCGACGGCTTCGACAACCTCTACGTCGGGCAGCCCGGCGCCATCATCTCGTTCCCTCCGACTCAGTGGACGCGCTGGCGGGAGCCGGTGATCGGCATGCCGACCACTCCCCGGTTCCTGGGCGACGGCCGTCTGCTGGTCAGCACGCACCTGGGACAGATGCTGGTGTTTGACACCCACCGCGGCGCCGTCGTCGGCACCGCGCTCGATCTGGTGGAAGGCGTCGATCCGGCCGATGCGACGCGGGGGCTCGCCGACTGCGCGCCGGGGCGCGCGGGCTGCCCGGTGGCAGCCGCACCGGCGTTCTCGCCGGCGAGCGGCACCGTCGTGGTCAATGTGTGGCAGCCCGGGGCCCCGGCGGCAGGACTCGTCGGGCTGAAGTACCGCGGGGGCCAGCTGTCCCGTGAGTGGAGCAGCGATGCCGTCGGCGCCGGCGTACTGGGCAGCCCGGTGTTGTCCGCGGACGGAACCACCGTCTATGCCAACGGCCGCGACCAACGGCTGTGGGCGCTGCACGCTGCTGACGGCAAAGTCAAATGGTCTGTCGCGCTTGGTTTTACGGCGCAGACACCGCCCACGGTCACTCCGCAGGGGCTGATCGTCTCCGGCGGGGGCCCCGAGGCCCGGCTGACCGCCTTCCGCGACAAGGCCGATCACGCCGATCTCGCCTGGCGGCGCGATGACGTCACGCCGCTGTCGACATCGTCGGTAGCCGGTGGCGGCGTCGGCTACACCGTGGCGGCCGGGATGAACCTGCTGGTCTTCGACCCGGGCGACGGCCGCACCGTCAACAGCTATCCGCTGCCGGCGGCCACCGGATCCCCGCTGGGCGTTTCGGTGGGTAAAGACCGGCGTGTGGTGGCGGCCACGAGCGACAGTCAGATCTACAGCTTCGACCCGGCCTAATAGCCCGACTCGTGCCACCGCTGGCCCTGCGCCGAGGACGCGAACCACTCGCATTCTGTCGCCACAGGCGCAGAGTGAACGTTGACGACAGCTAGATGGCCAGCGGCGGGATCGCGCTGCGGGGCACCTGGACCTGGGTGGCACCGGCGAACGACGGCAGCAACTCGCCCTGGGCGAAGTAGAAGATCAGCGCGTCGTCGGTGATGGCGAAATTCTGATAATTGGTCGGGTCATGGCCTGCACCGGGCGAGATCGCCACGCCCAGTCCGGTTTGGTGTTCCAGTTCGCGCTGCACGATCGGAAAGATGGTGTCCAGCGCGCTGGTGTTGGGCACGAACAGGGTGTCGAAGGTGACGGGCTGCTTCGTCCCGAGGTTGTAGTTGAACGCCTTGAACCAGTTCGAGGGACGGGATCCGCCTAGGTCCTGGAAAAACTTCAGCACCACGCTGCGGGTGCGGGGCGGCGCGCCGGAGCTGTGTTGTTCGTTGGTGGCGTCCATCTGATAAGGCTGGTCGCGCCGCCCGCCCGAACTCTGCGCGACATTGACGAAGCCGTCGCGGTTCTGCGTGATGTAGTCGGTCAGCGCCTGCTGGTCGGGATAGTCCACGGGAAACGACATATCCAGCGTGTAGGCGGCGCCGGACTGATGGATGTGGCATATCTGCGCAGCCTCCACGGAGCCGCCCAACGCGGCGCACGAGGGCGGCGCGGCACTGGCCGGCCAGCCCACTAAGGCGGCGGCGGCCAGCGCTGCCGCCGCAATCAGGTAACGCATGTCGTCTCTGTCCTTGCACCGAGTCTTTTGCACCCCAAGAAGGCGTGAGTACGCCTAATGAGGTAATCGCCGTCAGCGTACCCGCCGTTACCGTGACGGTCGGCAAACGTAAGCCGCGGCGTGACTGCCGCCCCCGGCGCCGCTGCGTCCGATGCGGGCGATCACCACCGACAGTGCAGCACCACCGCGCAACCGCAGTCGTCGCCGCAGGGCGTCAGGGTCCACCTGCACCCCCCGGACCAGAATCTCCGCCGCCCCGCAGTCCAGTGCCGTCAGCGCCTGACGCAGCCGCCGTTCGTCGAACGGCAGCCGCTCGAGGACTTCGAAGCCACGCACTCCGGGCGGCAGTCGGTCACCGGACAGGTAGGCGATGTCGCGGTCGAGTTGCCACAACCCGTGCCGGGCACCGTAGTGACGCACCAGCCCGGCCCGGACGACGGCCCCGTCGGGATCAACGATCCATCGGCCCGCCGGCCCCACCGGGCAGTCGTCAGGGTCGGCCGAGGTGAGGTGTTCGTCGCGATCGAGGACGCTCGCCCGTCTGCGCACACCGGGCTGTGCCAGTCCGCCCGACCACAGGCATGCCTCCCGGACCGAGCCGCGGTAGGACGTCACCTCGATCTCGCCGTCGAATCCGAGTCGGGCAATTTCATCGAAATCGATTCCAGGAGAGCATTTTACGGCCAGTTCACGACCTCGATACGCAGCCAGCAACGGCCCCAGGGCAGGCTGGTAGTGGTCCGGACTGAAGCGGCGCCGGCCACCGCTGCGCCGCGCCGGGTCGACGACCACGGCCGTGTCGCGCGTCACCGGACGCAGCGCGTCGGCGCGGCACAGGTCGACGGTGGCGGTCAGATTGTGGCGAGCCATCGCCAGCCGGACGGGGTCGATGTCGCTGCCGATCACGCGCTGCGCCACGCCGCAGAGAGCGGCCAACTCGGTGCCGATCGAGCAGGTCGCGTCGTGCACCACCCGCCCGGCCAGCCGGCGTGCACGGTGCGCGGCCACGGGTGCGGCGGTGGCCTGCTGCAGTGCGTCACCGGTGAACAGCCAGCCAGACACATCCCCCAGCTCGCCCAGCTTGTCGGCGGCCTTGCGCCGCAACAGCGTCGTCTCCACCAGCACCGGAGCCCGCTCGCCGAAGCGGCCGCGCACCGCGGCGATGTCGGCGATTCTGGAGATGTCGCTCAACTCGAACTCGGCAACGGACGCCAGCGCCGCGGCGCCGGATTCCGAGCGCAGGTAACTGACGTCGTCGCTGGTGAAGACCGTCAGGAGGGTTTGACCCCGGTGACCATCACGTTGTAAAACCAGCCCTTCGGCGCCACGTGCCGCCAGATGTTGGCGTCCACCCAGCTCAGCGCTTTCCAGCCGTTGAACGCGAACTTCGCCCAGCCCCAGCCCAGCTTCCCCGGCGGCACCGTCGACTCGAACGTGCGCACCGGCCAGCCGAGCATGGCGGCCGTGAACTCCTCACTCGCCGTGCGCACGTCCACCGCGCCGGCGTTGCGGGACATCCGCTCCAGGTCCCTGGGTTCGAAGGTGTGCAGGTCTACGATCCACTCCAGGGCTGCGGCCCGCGAGTTCTCGTCGATCTCCTCCTGCGGGCGACGCCAGCTGCCGAGACCGGGCAGCTTCACTGCCCGGATGGTGACGTTCCACGTCAGGTCCGCGAGCGCCCGGGCATAACCGTTGCCGACGGTCGTCGGCTCCCCCGCGAACACGAAACGGCCGCCCGGCTTCAAGACGCGCAGCACCTCCCGCAGCGACAGCTCGACGTCGGGAATGTGGTGCAGCACGGCGTGCCCGACCACCAGGTCGAAGGTGTTGTCGTCGTACGGGATGCCTTCGGCGTCGGCGACCCGGCCGTCGATGTCCAAGCCCAGCGAATGCCCGTTGCGAGTGGCGACCTTGACCATGCCGGGCGACAGGTCGGTGACCGACCCCCGCCGGGCGACCCCGGCCTGGATCAGGTTGAGCAGGAAGAACCCGGTGCCGCAGCCCAGTTCCAGTGCCCGGTCATAGGGCAGCTCGCGGATCACCTCGTCGGGCACGATGGCGTCGAAGCGGCCGCGGGCGTAGTCGATGCAGCGCTGGTCATAGGAGATCGACCACTTGTCGTCGTAGCTTTCGGCTTCCCAGTCGTGGTAGAGCACCTGCGCGAGCTTGCTGTCGTGTCGCGCCGCTTCCACCTGCTCGGCGGTGGCATGGGGGTTGGGCGCGGGGATCTCAGAACTCCTCGTCATGCAGGGCAGCCTAACCGCCGCTGCTGTCACCCTTCGCGCCAGCGTCCTGACCAGCGGTGAACACCTCGACGTAACGGCGGTCTTCGGCGGCGTGCCGTTCGGCCTCCCAGGAGCTGTCGTACACGGCGTTGATTCCGGCCTTGGCCGCGGCCAGGGCCGGCCGGGGACCGTCCAAGAAGCCTCGAGCCCAGGTCGCGGCGGCATCGTAGACGTTGTCCGGGGCCACCATGTCATCGATCAGACCCAGCGTCAGCGCCTCCTCGGCATCGAAGAACCGACCGCTGTACACCAGCTCTTTGGCCCGGCTCGGTCCGACCGTGCGGGTCAGCCGGGCCATTCCGCCGCCGCCGGGCACCAGGCCGGCCAGGATCTCGGTCGCGCCGAACTTCACGTTGTCGCCACTGACCCGCCAGTCGGCGGCCAGCGCCAGCGTCAGCCCGGCGCCCAGGGCGTAGCCGGTGATGGCCGCCACGGTGGGCTTCGGGATCGCAGCCACCGCGTCGATGGCCTCGCGCCGTACGCGGGCCGCGGTGCCGGCTTCGGCCGGACTGAGGGTCCGCAGTTCAGGCATGTCGTCGCCGGCGGAGAAGATCTCGTGGCCGCCGAAGAGGATCACCGCGGCGACGTCGTCGCGGCGGCCCAACTCTTCGGCAGCGGCGGCGATCTCCCGGTAGACCTGCCGGGTCATCGCGTTGGTGGGTGGCCGCGACAGCAACAGCATGGCCATACCGGGGTCCTGGGAGCCGTCGCTGACCATGACGCTCACGAATTCACTCAAAGCGGCCACGTCATCGATCCGCCCGCTTCGCGGGCCCGGTGGTAGCGGTCGGAGTCGAAGAACTCGAAGACCCAGTTGTCGCCACGCTTCTCTAGCAGCGGCTGGATCGGCACGATCTGACGTTCCACGGCCAGCACTTCGGCGACGCTGTGGCCCGCCAGCGAGTCCAGCTGCGTCCAGGTGGGCGGCAGCAGCACGTTGCGACCGGCCTCGAAGTCGGCGATAGCGTCCCGCGGAAGGGCCCAGCCCGACAGATCGGATTCGGTGTTCTCGCCGTCGGCGCGCTGCCCCTCGGGCAGGGCCGCCACGAAGAAGTAGGTGTCGTAGCGACGCGTGCGCTCGGCCTCCGGAGTGACCCAGTTCGCCCAGGGCCGCAGCAGGTCCGAGCGCAGCACCAGGTTCTCGGTACGCAGGAAGTCAGCGAAGGACAGCGTGCGGGCTGCCAGCGCGTGGCGCGACTCGCGGTACACCGACGCGTCGCCGACGATTCCGTTGGGATCGTCGGCCGGTCCGGCGAACAGCACCCCGGACTCCTCGAAGGTTTCCCGCGCTGCCGAGCAAACCAGCGCGATGGCCAGGGCGGTTTCGATGCCGAACCGCTGCGCCCACCAATCCGGCGGGGGGCCCGCCCAGGCGATATCAGCATTGCGGTCGCGGTCGTCGACCCCGCCACCGGGAAAGACGATGACCCCAGGGGCGAATTCCATCGCGGAGTGGCGGCGCATCAGGAAGATGTTCAGGCCACCTGGGGCATCGCGGACAAGCATGACGGTGGCGGCCGGGCGGGCCGGTAGCGGCACGTGGGGCTCATTCATGGGCGCCTCCGATGAGCCGCGCGGGTGCGGACCCGGCGGGCGAAGTAGCGTCCGTCGACCACGTCGAGGGCAATCCGCTGTCCGAACGCCAACGAGAGATTCTCGGCAGTCAGCACGTCGGGCAGCAGGCCCGATGCGACGACTTCGGCCTCGGAGAGCAGCAGGCAATGGCTGAAGCCGGGTGGCACTTCCTCGACGTGGTGAGTGACCAGAACCAGCGCCGGCGCGTCGGGGTCGGCGGCCAGATCGGCCAGCCGGGCCACCAGTTCCTCGCGGCCGCCCAGGTCCAGGCCGGCGGCGGGCTCGTCGAGCAGCAGCAGCTCGGGATCGGTCATCAACGCGCGGGCGATCAGCACCCTCTTGCGTTCGCCTTCGGACAACGTTCCGTAGGTGCGATCGGCCAGGTGCTCGGCGCCCAGGCTTTCCAGCATGTCGACCGCTCGGCGATAGTCGACGTCCTCGTATCGCTCCCGCCAGCGGCCCAGCACCGAGTAGCCGGCCGAGACGACAAGGTCGCGCACCACTTCGTCGGACGGGATGC
Source organism: Mycobacterium gordonae (assembly GCF_017086405.1). NCBI lineage: Bacteria > Bacillati > Actinomycetota > Actinomycetes > Mycobacteriales > Mycobacteriaceae > Mycobacterium > Mycobacterium camsae. The sequence continues at coordinate 2,152,646 of NZ_CP070973.1, read as the reverse complement.
GCTGGGCCAGCGAGGACGAGCTCAGGCCGATCCGGGACCGCAGCTCGCTGACGTCGACGCGGCCGAGCCGCTCCCCCAGCACGAACGCGGTGCCGCTGGTCGGGTGTTCGGTGGCCGCCGCGATGCGCAGCAGCGACGTCTTGCCGGCGCCGTTGGGGCCGATGATCACCCAGCGTTCGTCGAGTTCGACGGCCCAGTCCAGAGGGCCGACCAGGGTGCGGCCGCCACGGCGCAGAGACACATTTTTGAAGTCGATCAACAGGTCTGGATCGGCCTCGAGAGAGCCGGGTTCGGGCACCCGCTCATCGTGCCGTACCGCGTAGCGGCTCGGACCGCCGGGTCGCGTTACCCCGCGAGCAGCTATCTGGGGGGCTGCGCCCCGCGGTGGAGGATGAAAATTAGTGCGGCGCGTTCGGCCTGGTGAGGTGGTTGCGCAGCGAGTCGGGCGGGTCGACCCTTGAGGGGTGTTTCGGTTGACCCCGTTGCGTCTGTGTTGCTCTGAGCACGCCGAGCAGCTTGGGGCTGGAGAGCACCCCTGTGTTGGTTGCGGGGGCGGTGGATTGTTGCCTGTGAGCACGCGAGAGAGACTCCTGTTTTGTTTTCGCTCTCCCCGAAACACCCTTGATAGCACGTGTTTTGGAGGTGAGTAATCATGGAAGTCGTTTATGCGCGGTGCGCGGCCCTCGACGTTTCCAAGAAGGACGCCAAGGCATGTATCCGTGTTCAGGGGCAGGGCCGACGGGCGACGTCGACGACGGTGACCACGTGGGGCTCGATGACCAACGAGATCCTGGCGTTGCGCGAGCATCTGGTGGCCGAGCACGTTGAGTGTGTGGTGATCGAGTCCACCTCGGACTACTGGAAACCGTTTTACTACCTGCTCGAAGAGCAGTTGAACGTGACCCTGGTCAACGCCAAAGCGGCACGCAACGTCCCCGGCCGCAAGACCGATGTCTCCGACGCGGCGTGGCTGGCCGATCTGGGAGCCCATGGGCTGTTGCGCGCATCGTTCGTGCCGCCACCGCCGATTCGGGTGTTGCGCGACCTGACCCGGGCGCGCACCGTGATTACCCGCGAGCGCACCAAAGAGATCCAGCGGCTCGAAAAGCTACTGGAAGACACTGGGATCAAACTCTCCGCGGTGGCCTCAGAGATCATCGGCGTCTCGGGGCGGGCGATGCTCGAAGCGCTGTGTGCCGGCCAGCGCGATCCGGCGACGCTCGCCGATCTAGCCAAAGGGACCCTGCGCAAGAAGATCCCGCAGCTCACCGACGCGCTGCGTGGGCGATTCACCGACCATCACGCGTTTATGGTGCGGTTATACCTTGACCGCCTCGATGCCCACGACGCCGACCTCGCCCGTCTTGATGAGCGCATCGAGGAGGTGATCGAACCTTTTTGCGCGACCCGGGAACTGCTGATGAGTATCCCGGGGTGGTCTGAGCTGGTCGCCACTGTGTTCATCGCCGAAACCGGCGGCGATATGAGCGTGTTTCCCACCGCCGGGCATTTGGCGTCCTGGGCCGGGGTGGTGCCGGGCTGTAACGAATCCGCGGGCCGGGTCAAATCGGCGTCCATCCTGCCCGGTAACCGTCACCTCAAAGCCGCACTTGGTGTTGCGGCCCTGTCGGCGGCCCGCAGCAACGACACCTACTACAGCGTCCGCTACCGACGTATCGCCGGCACTCACCGACCCCTACCCAAGCGCCATAACCAGAACAAACCCAAGCGCCGCTCATCAACCGGCCAGATCGCTTTGGTTGCCCTCGAACACAAGATGCTCACCGACGCCTACAACATGCTGATCAATGGCGCCTTCTACCAGGATCCAGGACCCGACTACTACACCCGGCACAACCCTGGGCAGACCAAAGCCAAAGCAATCAAGCAACTGGAGAATCTTGGCTACAACGTCATTCTCGAACCGCTCACCGGAGCTGCCTAACACCGGCACCCCAATCACGCACCAACTTTGGGTCACCACATTTTCGAGAGAGACACAAAAGCTCCTGAGAGCAGGCGCTCCGGGGTGCCTTTGTGTCTGCTCGCCAAGCGCTATTCGGCAGGGATTTCGACCCGGCGCACCACGCCGTCCACCGCGTCGGCAGCTTCGATCTCGCCGCGCGTCACGCCCAGCAGGAACAGCACGGTGTCCAGATAGGGGTGGCTCAACGACGCGTCAGCGACCTCGCGCAGCGCGGGCTTGGCGTTGAAGGCGATCCCCATGCCCGCGGCGGCGAGCATGTCGATGTCGTTGGCGCCGTCCCCAACCGCGACGGTCTGCTCCATCGGTACCGCGTACTGCTCAGCGAAGGCCCGCAGCGCGGTGGCTTTGCCCGCGCGGTCGACGATCGTTCCCACCACCCGCCCGGTGAGGGTGCCGTCGACGATCTCCAGCTCGTTGGCGGCGACGAAATCCAGCTTCAGCTCATCGGCCAGCGGCTCGATGATCCGCCGGAAACCGCCGGAGACAACGCCGCAGCGAAAGCCCAAACGCTGCAACGTTCGTAGCGTGGTGCGGGCCCCCGGCATCAGCTCCAGCTGTTCGGCCACGTCGTCGATCACCGACGCGGGCAGGCCCGCCAGGGTGGCGACCCGCTGCTCCAGCGACTTGGCGAAGTCCAATTCACCGCGCATCGCGGCCTCGGTGATCGCCGCGACCTTGCCCTCGGCACCGGCGCGGGCCGCCAACATCTCGATGACCTCACCCTGAACCAGCGTCGAGTCGACGTCGAACACGATGAGCCGTTTGGTGCGCCATGCCAGACCGTAGTCCTCGAGCGCCACATCCACCTGCTCCTCGGCGGCGACCTTGGTCAGCGCGCTCTGCAGCGGGCCGTAAGCGCCGGGCGGCACCGACACCCGCAACTCCAGACCGGTGACCGGGTAGTCGGAGACGCCGCGGATGAAGTCGATGTTGACGCCCAGGTCGGCCACTTCCCTGGCAACGGCGCCGAAGGCGCCGGCGGTGATCGGGCGACCGAGCACGAAGATGGTGTGGGTCGAGGGTTCCCGGATGATCGGCAGGTCCTCGCTGCGCTCGATCGTGACGTCCAGCCCGACCTCGCGGATGGCCGCCTCGACGTCCTCACGCAGCGCCGTGGCCTCGAGATCGCCGTTCACGGGATCCAGCGGGCAGGACACCAACACGCCCAGCGTCAATCGCCGCCGAATCACGACCTGTTCGACGTTGAGAAGCTCGACTTTGTGTCGGGCGAGGACGCCGAACAGGGCGGACGTCACACCAGGTTGGTCGACGCCGGTAACCGTGATCAGCACCGACACCCTGGGTGACTTACTCACCCGCCACGGCCGCCATCAGGTGCGGACGCTGACGTCGTCCGATCTGGTGACATCTCCGTCGGAGGGACCGTGTGCGCGCCCGACATGCGCTTCGGCACGCAGCCGCTCGACCATGTGCGGGTAGTGCAGCTCGAAAGCCGGACGCTCCGAACGGATTCGGGGCAGCTCGGTGAAGTTGTGCCGCGGCGGCGGGCAGCTGGTCGCCCACTCCAGCGAGTTGCCGTAACCCCACGGGTCGTCGACGGTCACTACCTCGCCGTAGCGCCAGCTCTTGAAGATGTTCCAGACGAACGGCAGCATCGAGACACCCAGAATGTAGGCGCCGACGGTGGAGATCATGTTCAGGGTGGTGAAGTTGTCGGTCGGCAGGTAGTCCGCGTAGCGGCGGGGCATGCCCTGGTCACCCACCCAGTGCTGCACCAGGAACGTGGTGTGGAACCCGATGAAGGTCAGCCAGAAGTGCAATTTGCCCAGCCGCTCGTCGAGCAGCCGACCCGTCATCTTCGGGAACCAGAAGTAGATGCCCGCGTAGGTCGAGAACACGATGGTGCCAAACAGCACATAGTGGAAGTGGGCGATCACGAAGTAGCTGTCGGTGACGTGGAAGTCCAGCGGCGGGCTGGCCAGCAGGACACCGCTGAGACCACCGAGCAGGAAGGTCACGGCGAAGCCGACGGAGAACAGCATCGGCGTCTCGAACGTCAACTGACCCTTCCACATCGTGCCCACCCAGTTGAAGAACTTGATGCCGGTCGGCACGGCGATGAGGAAGGTCATGAAGGAGAAGAACGGCAGCAGCACGGCGCCGGTGGCGAACATGTGGTGCGCCCACACGGCGACCGACAGTGCGGCGATCGACAGCGTTGCGTAGACCAGCGTCGTGTAACCGAAGATCGGCTTGCGCGAGAACACCGGGAAGATTTCCGAGACGACACCGAAGAACGGCAGCGCGAGGATGTACACCTCGGGGTGGCCGAAGAACCAGAACAGGTGCTGGAACAGCAGTACCCCACCGTTGGCCGGATCGTAGATGTGGGCGCCCAGGTGGCGGTCGGCCGCCAGGCCGAACAGGGCCGCGGTCAGCAGCGGGAAGGCGATCAGCACCAGTACCGAGGTCACCAGGATGTTCCAGGTGAAGATCGGCATCCGGAACATCGTCATGCCGGGCGCACGCATGCACACCACCGTGGTGATCATGTTGACCGCGCCGAGGATGGTCCCCAGGCCGGCGACGATGATGCCCATGATCCACAGGTCACCGCCGGCGCCGGGGGTGTGGACCGCGTCGCTCAGGGGGGTGTAGAACGTCCAGCCGAAGTCGGCCGCGCCGCCCGGAGTGATGAAACCGGCCGCCACGATCAGGCCGCCGAACAGGAAAAGCCAGAACGAGAAGGCGTTCAAACGCGGGAACGCCACGTCGGGCGCGCCGATCTGCAGCGGCAGCACCAGGTTGGCGAAACCGAACACGATCGGCGTCGCGTAGAACAGCAGCATGATGCCGCCATGCATGGTGAACAACTGGTTGTACTGCTCGTTCGACAAGAACTGCAGCCCAGGCACCGCCAGCTCGGTCCTCATCAACAGCGCCAACAGGCCGCCGATGAAGAAGAACATGAAGCAGGTGACGCAGTACATGATGCCGATCAGCTTGTGATCGGTCGTGGTGATCAGCTTGTAGACCAGATTGCCCTTGGGACCGGTGCGAGCCGGGTAGGGACGGACTGCCTCGAGTTCTCCCCGTGGGGGCGCTTCGGCTGTCAACAGATCCTCCAAACATCCATCCGGACAGGGGCGCACATGCAGTGCTAAGAGGAATCTTAGCCCGCGTTCAGCCTGCCGGTAGGCCTGGTCCTACAAACTGTCGTATTTCGTTTTGCGAGAGCCCGCCACCCGCCCGACCGCCGTGGTCTGAGCAGGCCGGATGTTACCGTCGGACGCGTGCAATCCGGCGGCCTGCGAACTCCTCTGGGCGCCGTGGCGGCGGTCGCGCTGCTCCTGACCTCCGCCTGCGGTTCGGATCATCCGACATCGGCGTCCTCACTGGTCACCCCGACCACCCAGATAGCGGGCGCCGGAGTGCTGGGCAACGACCGCAAGCCCGACGAATCATGTGCGCGGGAAGCGGCCGCCCCTGACCCCGGTCCCCCGCGGCCGGCCCGCAACGCGGCCGGAGTAGTTCCGGGCGAGGCCCAGGTGCCGGCCGATCCCCAGCGCATCGTCGTGCTGTCCGGAGATCAACTCGACTCGCTGTGTGCACTCGGTCTGCAATCGCGGGTGGTCGCGGCGGCGGAGCCGGACGGATCGTCGAATCAGCCGTCGTATCTGGGCAAGGTGATTCACGACGTGCCGGGCGCCGGTGCGCGCAACGCACCGGACCTGAAGGCCATCGCCGCAGCCCGCCCCGACCTGATTCTGGGGTCGGTGGCGTGGACGCCGACGTTGTATCCGCAACTGGCGGCGATCGCGCCGACCGTGTTCACCGCGGCCCCGGGCGCGGCCTGGGAGGACAACTTGCGCGGCGTCGGCGCCGCGACGGCTCGCGGCGCTGCAGCTGAGGCGCTGATCACCGGCTTCCGGCAGCGCGCCAGAGATGTCGGCGCCAAACACGACGCACCCCATTTTCAGGTGTCGGTGGTTCAGCTGACCACCAGCGCGCTGCGGGTCTACGGGGCCAACAACTTTCCCGGCAGCGTCTTGGCAGCGGTCGGTGTGGACCGTCCCACGGCGCAGCGGTTCACCGACAAGCCCTACCTGGAATTCGGCGCCACCGACACCGACCTGAGCAAGAACCCCGACTTTTCCGCTGCCGACGGCGACATCATCTATGTGTCGTGCGCCTCCACCGCGGCCGCCGAGCGCGCGGCCACCGTCTTGGACAGCGCCCCCTGGCGCAAGCTGGGCGCCAACCGCGACAACCGGATCTTCGTGGTCAACGACGAGATCTGGCAGACCGGTGAGGGAATGATCGCGGCCCGCGGCATCGTTGATGACCTTCGTTGGATCAACGCACCCATCAACTGAGAGTGACCAGCGCAACGCCCCCGCAACTGGCGTGCAGACCGTTACCTTAGCTAACCTTTATCAGAGCGCAACCAATTCGCAGAGGATGATGATGAGCACCGTTTCCGCATACGCCGCCACGTCGGCTACCGAGCCGCTGAGCAAGACCACGATCGAACGCCGCGATCCCGGTCCGCACGATGTGGCCATCGACATCAAGTTTGCGGGAATCTGCCACTCCGACATCCACACCGTCAAAGCCGAATGGGGCGTACCGAACTATCCGGTGGTGCCCGGCCACGAGATCGCCGGCGTGGTCACTGCCGTCGGCTCAGCGGTGACCAAGCACCGAGTCGGAGACCACGTCGGCGTCGGCTGCATGGTCAACTCCTGCGGCCAGTGCACCAGCTGCCAGGCCGGGCTGGAGCAGTACTGCAAGAAGGGCGCCACCTTCACCTATAACTCCACCGACAAGGACGGCACCCCGACTCAGGGCGGTTACAGCCAGGCCGTCGTGGTGGACGAGAGCTTCGTCGTGCACATCCCCGAGTCGCTGCCGCTGGACGCCGCGGCCCCGCTGCTGTGCGCCGGCATCACCCTGTTCTCCCCGCTGCGGCACTGGAAAGCCGGCCAGGACACCCGCCTGGCTATCGTCGGCCTGGGCGGCCTGGGCCACATGGGCGTCAAGCTGGGCGCGGCGATGGGCTGCCAGGTGAGCGTACTGTCACAATCGCTGAAGAAGATGGAAGACGGATTGCGTTTGGGTGCAAGCGATTACTACGCAACTGCCGACCCGGACACCTTCAAGAAACTGCGTGGCAGCTTCGACCTGATCCTCAACACGGTCTCGGCGAACCTGGACCTGGGCCAGTACATGAACCTGCTCGACGTCGACGGCACCATGGTCGAACTCGGCATCCCCGAACACCCCATGGAAGTGCACGCATTCGCATTGGCCGCGGCGCGGCGCAGCCTGTCCGGTTCGAACATCGGCGGCATCGCCGAGACCCAGGAGATGCTCGACTTCTGCGCCGAACACCACGTGACGCCCGAAATCGAGGTCATCGCAGCCGATTACGTCAACGAGGCCTACGAACGGGTGCTGGCCAGTGACGTGCGCTACCGCTTCGTGATCGACATCTCGACGTTATAGGCCGGCCCGCAGCCGCGCCGCCACCTCTTCGGCCGCTTCGCCGTCCACGTCGCCGGGAATCACTTCGCTGACGTCGATGCCGGCCAGCGGCCACCCGGCGGCGGCGAGCGTGGCGGCCACCCGCCGGACGTTTTCCGGACCGGGGTCGCGCTGGGTCAATTCGGCGATCTGCCCGGCGATTTCGTTTCCGTCGATCACGCCGTCAGCGACAGCCGGCGACCCCTTCGCGGTGAGGTTGTCGATGACTTCCTTGAGCTGATCCGAGGTCAGGGGTGTGCTGCGCAACAACGCGAACAGCGGGACCCGATCGGGCCCGGGCACGCCTTCGGGATAGCCGGCCTGCAGCCAGCGGATCACCGAGCGAAAGAAGTGGGGGTGAGCGCCATCGTTACGGTCTTTCGTCACCCGCCCAGTGTCCCGAAAGCGACGCCGACGATGCCACTTCCGAAGGCGTCTGCGACGACAATTCATGCGTCGTTCACGACACGCACACGTGTGTCCAGTGGGCCGGACTTGTCGTCGCCGGTCTTTATCATCGCCCCGTGCAGACGGCTCCCGCGATAGCCCGGTCATGACCCGGCATGACCCCGGCATAACCCCGGTATGACAAGGGCCCTGATCGCCATCCCGCTGGTCGTCGCGGTGGGCGTCGGCATCGTCGAGCGCAGCCTCGCGGCCGGCGTCCTGGCGTTCTATCTGACAGCGCTGTGCGTGGTGCTGATCGGGTGGGCGGCCAACCGGGAATGGCCGCGGCGCGGGCGCCGCGGCACGACCTTGCACGAGATCGATGCCATGGACGGCGTCGAGTTCGAGAGCTACATCGCCACACGCCTGGGCCGTGCGGGCTGGGACGTCACATTCACCCCGCCGGTCGGCGACTATGGCGTCGACCTGGTCGCGCAGAAGGACGGCCACTACGTGGCGGTGCAGTGCAAGCGCTACGGCAAACCGGTCGGCATTTCAGCTGTCCAGGAGGTGGTGTCCGGGGCCCGCCACCACGGCTGTACCCGCAGCATCGTCGTCAGCAACCAGGAATTCACTCCTGCCGCAAGGCAATTGGCGCGTACCAACAACTGCCAGTTGATCGGCCGCACGGTCTTGCAGAGTTGGGTGCGGCCGCCGGAGCTGCGACCTTCTTAGAAGTCCCAGTCGTCATCCTCGGTGACCACGGCCTTGCGGATCACGTAGCTCGATCCCGACCCCGACCCCGACCCCGAGAAGTCTGGTTCTCAGCAGGCACCTGGTGAGGGCGGGGTAAACCGCTGTCACCAGCAAAAACCGCTATCCCCCGGCACCTGCAGATATCTGCAACTACCGAGCAAATGTGGGCAAAAGTGGGCACGGATGCCCGATACTAAGATTTTGGCTGATCAAGGCCCGCAATGGGACGGCGATGTTGTGGTGTTGCATCAGAGGTCTATGAGGTGCGGAGTGCGGTCGTCCTCGACTACGCCCCACCCGAAGGGACTTTCAGCGCCTTTGGCATTCGAGTCTGCGCGCTGCATCTCGATGAGACGGGTCCTACTTCATCCCACGGTGGCATGACACGGGCTACGCAGAGCCTCCCGGCGGTTGGAACCTGTACGATATTGACCACACAAAGCCACGCGAATTTGGTGGTGACGACTCCTTCGATAACCTTATCCCCGTTCCGTGCGTTTACACAATCAACAAATTACGCCGTGGTGGAACAACTTTGGGCGATATCGAGTCGACTGCACAGATACGAGGTGATCAGAGAATCATGTTCGAATTTCTGCGTGATTATCGTAACGCCACAATCGAGGTCCGGGATGTCATGGACGGGTTGGCGCTGACAAGTCGACTGCGCGAAGGCTTAACTGACACTGACATCCCTGCAGGCGTCCCACCCCAAGCGCGAGAGCTTTGGCGATGTACCGCTGGTGGATTCCTCATGCGCGATTTGAGATTTGGCATTTGTGGACTTGACTTGAATGATCCCGATGAGGCGAGGAGGGTGTCGGCGGATCGCGCCGAGTCCGGCTACGACGTCACCGAATCAGACTGGGTGATCGGCGAGTTCATCGGCGACACAGATATGCTGATACTCGACAATAATAACAATGCCGTGATATCGACCGGGTCCTACGCTCGGGAATTTTGGCATACCTTTACATCGCTTGAAGATGTCCTGAGAAAGTACATAGAGTATGCAGCAGAGAAATACTGGGAACGAGACAAGTAATAAACTGCCAACACCGTTATCGCATCCTCCAAGTCGGCGAAGGCGCATTTGCAGGCACCAGGGGGGTCACCAGTCGCCCTGCCGTCGGTCGGCCACCTTACGGTCGAGCATGGTGAAGTGCCAGCGAGTACCGGTGGCGAGTCCCAAAGTGACTGACCCCACCCCGTTATACAGTCGGGTTTGTTTGACCCGGATTAAATTGCCAGCGACAACGAGTACACGCGGTCACGAGGAGCCGAATCTCGAGACGATGCAGCTAGTGACCCTCGATAGTCAACAACCGACTGGGACACGTCGGCGGTATCGGTGAACTCAACGCCGGAAAGACCTTGCCACCATCGGCGGGAGAGGGGGGACCGTGACCGACACCGTGCTTGGAGCGATCGCATATAGCGAGCCAGGAGGCTGGGAGGGCATGTCCAGCGTGACGCTTTAGGGCAGTTCACTGACCGCAGGGCCGAGCTTTACGGGCAGGCCGACGATGCCCTGTACACCGAATACCTCCGGTGCCAGCGGGAATTGCGCGAGCAGTTCGGTGACGATGCGAACCGACTCATGCCAATCATCAACGGCAAGGAAGGCCTGTCCACTCTGGTGGCACCGGACTTCTTCCAGGTTCCGCTCCCGCGTCGCTGCTCCACCGACCGCGTGGTTGCCCTAATGTACAGCTGCTCGTGGGACGTCGAACTGGGACTGGCCGTCAAGTTCGTCAATGAGTCCATCGTCGAGGTCGGACCGCAGAACATCGTCCTCTAGCGAGCTGGCTTGCCGACCCACTCCAGCCACCAAACCTCACCTCTCCCGGCTGTCAACCACACCACGTTGGACCTCGGCGCAAGCATTAACGCATTGAGCTGATCTTTAGAAGTCCCAGTCCTCATCCTCGGTGACCACGGCCTTGCCGATCACATACGACGAGCCCGACCCGGAGAAGAAGTCGTGGTTCTCGTCGGCATTCGGTGAAAGCGCCGACAGGATCGCCGGGTTGACGTCGGTCTCGTCGCGCGGGAACAACGCCTCGTAGCCGAGGTTCATCAGCGCCTTGTTCGCGTTATAACGCAGGAACTTCTTGACGTCCTCGGTCAGCCCGACCTCGTCGTAGAGGTCCTGGGTGTACTCGACCTCGTTGTCGTACAGCTCGAACAGCAGTTCGTAGGTGTAGTCCTTGAGCTCGGCGCGCTTGGCTTCGTCCTCCATGGCCAGGCCGCGCTGGTACTTGTAGCCGATGTAGTAGCCGTGCACGGCCTCGTCGCGGATGATCAGCCGGATCATGTCGGCGGTGTTGGTCAGCTTGGCCCGGCTCGACCAGTACATCGGCAGGTAGAAACCGGAGTAGAACAGGAAGCTCTCCAACAGGGTGGAGGCCACCTTGCGCTTGAGCGGCTCGTCGCCGCGGTAGTACTGCAGCACGATCTCGGCCTTGCGTTGCAGGTTCGGGTTCTCCTCCGACCAGCGGAACGCGTCGTCGATTTCGGCGGTCGAGCACAGGGTGGAGAAGATCTGGCTGTAGCTCTTGGCGTGCACCGACTCCATGAACGCGATGTTGGTGTACACCGCCTCCTCGTGCGGAGTCAGCGCGTCAGGGATCAGGCTGACCGCGCCGACGGTGCCCTGGATGGTGTCCAGCATCGTCAGGCCGGTGAAGACGCGCATCGTCAGCTGCTTCTCGCTTGGGGTCAACGTTCCCCAGGACGGGATGTCATTGGAAACCGGCACCTTCTCGGGCAGCCAGAAATTGCCGGTCAACCGGTCCCAGACTTCCGCGTCTTTGTCGTCTTGCAGACGGTTCCAGTTGATCGCCGAAACGCGGTCGATCAGCTTTGCATTTCCACTCACCGAAACCCCACTTCACCAGGCCGATTTGGCTGCCGGCAGCGCCGGACGTGCTTAGAGCTCAAACACTACCCCTAGGGGCCGACAAGCCGGCGCAACACAATAAGTTGTGTTTTGCGGCGTGTCGCTATGTCACCGCGAGAATCAGCTCGGCGGCCTGTTGTGGCTGGTCCCAGTGCGGAAAATGGCCGCAATCGTCGAACCGGTGCAGGGTGGCGTCCGGGAACAGCTGCTGGGCGCGCGTAGCTTGGCGAGGTAGCGTCACCCGGTCGTTGCGACCCCAGCCGATGACCGCCCGTCCCCGCAACGACCCGGCCGGCGCGCCTTGCTGCTTGGGCCCGTGCACCAAAGCGTCCAGCGCCTCGTCGAGCTGGGTGGCGCGGGCGAAGCTGCGCAGTTCCTGCAACACCAGACCGGCCGGCAATCGCCACGGCTTGGCCGAAAACTGCAACAGCAGAGCCGTCCGACCGGCGCGGCTGCGGGTCAACGTGGGCAGCAATCGCTGGATGCGGCGCACCAACCCGATCGACGCGCCGACCGTCACGCCGAAGACCTTCAGTTCGCCATCGCTCCAGAAGCCGCCGGGATCCAGCGCCACCACCGTTCCGCCGTGACCGCGCCGGGCCAGCTCCAGCGCCATGCGAGCACCCATCGAACTGCCCACCACGTCGATATCACCGAGTTCGTGTTCGCGGATGAATGCCTCGACGGCGTCGGTCAACGACGCGATCGTGACCGGTTCCGCCAAGGGCGCACTGTCGCCGAACCCCGGCAGGTCCAGCGCGATCACATCCCGCTGCGCGGACAGCGCCGGTAACACCAAATCCCAATTGCGCCAACTGGATCCGAGCCCGTGCACCAGCAACAACGGCCGGCCCGCACCCGAGCGGACAAAATGCATCGACATGGCCGATCAGCTCTTGCCCGGGTTCAGAACCACTTTGGTCCAGCCTTGGTCGCGATTGTCGAAGTGCCGGTAGGCATCCGGCGCGTCGCCCAGAGCCAGATTGTGCGACACCAGCCGCGACGGCGTGGCCTTGTCGTGGTGGATCAGCTGGGCCAGCTGCCGGTTGTAGTTCTTGACGTTGGCCTGACCGGTCGCGATGGTCTGCCCCTTGAAGAAGAACGTGCCGAAATCGAATGCCATCTTGCCTTCTTTGGCCAAATCGTCTGCCGCGCCGGGGTCTTCGGGCACGAATACGCCTACGACGCCGATGCCGCCGGTCGGCCGCACCACATCCACCAGCGCGTTCATCGTCATATTCGAGCGTTCGGCGCCCGAGGAATCGTGGGCCTGGTAGCCGACCGCTTCCACGCCTCGGTCCACGCCCTGTCCCCCGGTCGCTTCCTTGAGGTACTCGACGGGATCCACCTGGCCCGAATTCACGGCGACGGCACCGAACTTCTCGGCCAACGCCAGACGTTCGGCGTTGTGGTCGACCACGAACACCTTTGCCGCTCCTTGGATTTCCGCCGAGTAGGCCGCCATCAGGCCGACCGGACCGGCACCCCAGACCGCTACGGTGTCCCCGGGCTGCAGCTTGGCCAGTCGGGTTCCATGCCAGCCGGTCGGAAAGATGTCGGCCAGCATCACATAGTCGTTTTCCTTGTCCACGCTGTCTTCCGGGAGGTGCAGCGCGTTGAAGTCGGCGAACGGCACTCGCAGGTACTCTGCCTGCCCCCCGCTATAGGGTCCCATGTTGGCGTAGCCGTAGGCGCCGCCGGCCACTCCGGGATTGACGGTGAGGCAAAAGCCGGTCAGCCCGCGCTGACAGTTTCCGCAGAAGCCGCAACCTATGTTGAACGGCAGACATACCCGGTCACCGGGCCGGCGACTTACGACCGCCGATCCGACTTCGACGATCTCGCCCAAATTTTCGTGCCCGATCACCGTGCCCGGTTCCAGATCGGTGCGGCCTTCGTACATATGCAGATCGGACCCGCAGATGTTGGTCGCGGTGATCCTGACGATGGCGTCGGTCGGTTGCTCGATCGCGGCGTCGGGAACTTCGTCGACCGACACCTCACGCGGCCCTTTGTAGACAACGGCTTTCATCCACGCCGGTTACCCAGGCAATACAAGTTCAATCGCGAGTCTCAGGATGCGGTGTCGATGATCTGCACCACGCCACCGGTCACCCCGGCGACGAACAACCGTCCGGTTGCCGCGTCGACGCCGACGGTATAGGGATTCTGGACTGTGGGAAAGCGTTGCACTTCACGTGGTTTCGCAGCACCCATGTCGTAGCCGACGACCTCGTTGGTTCCGGAGGACGCCACCCAGAGCCGGTCACGGGACCCGTCGTAGGCGATGCCGTAGGGGCCGCCAGGCTGCGCTACCGAGGCCACCTCGTGCGGCGTGGGCAGTGGTGTGAACACCCGCACCGCGTCGCCCCGGGTGTCCGCGGCGATCATCCGCCCGTGCCGGTCGGCGACCAGGTGGGTCGGCCCCGCCCCGGCCGGCGTGGAACCTACGATCGTCAGCCGCTCGGCGTCGTAGACGGTCAAATCGTTCTTGCGCACGTCCAGCACGCCCATCGACGTCCCGACCGGGGCCGTCCCGGCCGGCTGGACGGTGTTTGCGAAGACTTTGACGATCTGGTCACCGCGCAGCGCGACTACCGTTCCACCGTGTTCATTGGCGACGAACACCGTTCCGTTGGCCGCCGCGGCGGCGTCGTGCGGATGCTCACCGGTGCGGATCGCCGGCTGCGCCTTGCCTTGCGGCAGGTCGACGCGGATCAGCACGTCGGCGGTTTCGACCGGGACCAGCACCGGTCCCCCGGGACCGGCGAGTTGGAGGTGGCGGACGGCCCCCGGCAGCGATACCCGGCCGCGCACGTCGCCGGTGTCGGCATCGAGCAGCACCAGCTCGTCGGGCTCGCGAGTGGCGATGGCGACGATCCGGGTCTGCGCGTCGACGGCGACGCCCTCGGGTGAGCGTCCCACTGCGACCGTCCGACCCACGCTGGGGTCAATGGGCGGCGGCGCTTGCCGGGGTTCGGCAGCCGGTAGCAACCCTGCATCCGGCGGGCGACGGCCCTCGGTGGGCACACTGGACGACGCTGAACTCGACTGCGGCGCGCGATCGGGATGGCCACAGCCGGCGATCAAGAGCGCCGTCAAACCCACTGCATACAATCGCGTCCGCAAAGTCACGGTTGCGGGTACCCACTTCACGCGCGTTCAGCGGTGTTCCCGGTAGGGAGCAGAGCGATCATCGTGTCGACCAGCTCCTCGGCATCGGTATGCCACTTGTTCAGATCAAGATGTCCGCTCAAGTCCAGGCCCGTGATGCCGTGGGCGCTGGCCAACAACAGCGCTCCATATCGTTTCGCCTCTCCAGGACCGGTGATCCGACCGACGATGTCGAGAAACAGATGCGGCCGACTGCGACCGAGTGCGATCAGGGACAACAGCGCGGATCGCAACGCCGCCTCGGGGGAAGCGACACTGGCGGCCAAACCTTCCAGGACATCACCGAGTTCGTTCAACGCGTTCATCGCCAGCACGCCGAGCAGCGATTCCTTATCGGCGAAGTGGCGATACGCCGCCGAACGTGACACGCCGCTGCGGGCACCAACCTCACGCAGGGTCACCGCCTCGACTCCCCCGAGGTCGAGAAGCGCACCTGCCGCCTCGAGCAACGACCGGCGGGTCACCGCAGCGCTTTCCGCTCGAGTCATCACTTCGGAAAGCATAGGCCGTCAGTGCACTCTCCCACTGAAGAACTGGCCGTGGTGACCGGCGCGTCCACCGGGATGGGTGCCGCCACCGCCAAAGAATTGGCCCGCAGAGGCTTTCATGTGCTCGCCGGGGTACGCCGCGAAGTCGACGCGGACGCGCTGCGCGCTGACGGCATCGAGCCGCACATCCTGGACATCACCGTCGACTCCGATGTCAGGGCCATCGCCGATCGCGTTGCGCGGGACCAGCGACCACTCCGCGCGCTGATCAACAACGCCGGAATCGCGATCAACTCACCGGTCGAAACGTTGCCGGTAGCCCAGTGGCGCCGGTAGTTCGAGGTCAATCTGTTCGGGCACATCGCTGTCACCCAGGCGCTGTTGCCCGCACTTCTGCACAGTTGCGGCACCGTCGTGAACATCAGCTCCGTCGGCGGGAAGGTGGCCTTGCCGACCTACGGCGCGTACGCGGGATCGAAATTCGCCCTCGAGACGGCCAGCGACGGGTTGCGGCGCGAGGTCGCCGGCCTAGGGGTCAAGGTGGTGGTCGTCAAGCCCGGCGCCGTCAAGACGGCGATGCCGGAGCGAGGCATCGCGACCGCGGAGGAGCTGCAGGCCTCCATGGGTCCGGCCCAACTGGCGCGTTACGGCGACCTCATCGGCGCCGTCACCGCCCAGGCGCGATCATTCATCGAGACCGGCGTGTCAGCCGAACACGCCGCCAAGGTCATCGCCGAGGCCGCCACCGCGACTCGTCCCCGCACCCGCTACACCGTCGGACGCGACGCCGCGGTGCTGGTGCGGCTCAGCCGGGTGCTACCCGACCGAGTGCTGGACCGCATCGTGCGCCACAACCTCCGGTCGTTCGCCGAACGGTCGCCGACTTCGATTGGCGCAGAAGGTGTTTCGTCCTAGACGGCAACCTTCTTGCCGGCTCGCTTGCCCGACTTGCCGCGTAAGCCCAGGAACTGGTATTCCTCCGGCTTCACCGACCGGGTGGCCATCCAGTACTGCCAGGTGTAGCCACCCCACAACACGGTGTTCTTGCCGTGCTCGTCCAGATACCAGCTGCTGCAACCACCGCTGTTCCACACCGACCCGGACAGCTTCTCCTGCAGCTCTTCGTTGAAGCGGTCCTGCGCCGCACGGGTCGGCGCCAGCGCCCGGGCGCCCATCTTGTCGCACTTGGCGATCGCGTCGGCGACGTAGCGGATCTGCGACTCGATCATGAACACCACCGAGTTGTGGCCCAGTCCGGTGTTGGGGCCGAGCAGGAAGAACAGATTTGGCACGTCGGCGACGGTAATGCCGCGGTGCGCGCCGATGCCCTCGCGGTTCCACCGGTCCACCAGATCTTCACCGTGCTGGCCTTTGATCTGGACATAGGTGTAGGAGTCGGTGACATGGAAGCCGGTGGCGTACACGATCACGTCCGCCTGGCGCTCGCGGCCGTCGGCGGTGAGGATGCCGTTACGGGTGATTCGGGTGATACCCTCGGTGATCAACTCGGTCTTCGGGTCGGCCACCGCGCGATAGTAGGTCGACGAGTTCAGGATCCTCTTGCACCCGATGCGGTACTTCGGTGTCAGCTTGCGCCGCAGTTCGCGGTCCTTCACCGAGCGGCGAATGTTCCACTTGCAGTACGCCTCAATGAATTTCAGCGCATTGGGGTGCTTGGTCATGCCGAACGCGAGCGCTTCCTGGCCCCAGTAGATCGCCAGGCGCGCCAGCGCACGCAAGCCGGGGACATTCTCCATGGCGGTGCGCAGCGCCGGCGGGATCTCGGGATTGGACCGCGGCACCACCCACGGCGGGGTGCGCTGGTAGAGCTGGAGTTCGGCGACCTGCCCGACGATCTCGGGCACGATCTGAATCGCGCTGGCGCCGGTGCCGATGATCGCGACCCGCTTGCCGGTCAGGTCGACGCTGTGGTCCCATTCCGCGGAATGGAAAGCGGCACCGGCAAATTCGTCGCGACCCTCGATCTCCGGGACCGACGGGATGTGCAATGCGCCGGCTCCGGAGACCAGGAATTGCGCCACGTACTCCCGCCCGTCAACGGTGAACACATGCCAGCGGTACTCGTCGTCGTCCCAGTAGGCACGGTCGACGAGCGAATTGAACTCGATGTAGCGGCGCAGCCCGTACTTCTCGGTGACGCCCTTGAGATAGTCCCAGATCTCGGGTTGGAAGGAGAACGGGTTCCGCCAGTCCGGCTTGGGCTCGAAGGAGAACGAGTACAGATGCGACGGGATGTCGCACGCGCAGCCGGGGTAGCTGTTGTCGCGCCAGGTGCCGCCGACGTCATCGGCCTTCTCCAGAATGATGAAGTCCACGCCCTCCTTCTGCAGCGCAATGGCCATTCCGAGGCCGGAGAATCCGGTCCCGATGATCAGGGTGCGGGTGTGGGTCGGCTGTGACTGCGGTTTCTCGGCGGATTCGTTAGCCGAGGTCACGACGTCGGTCATGGTGGATCTTTCCTGTAGTGGCCGCTAGAGGGCGGGCGTGCTCATTGAGACGCAGATACCCAGTACCCGGGGTATCGGATATACCCGAGTGTCATGGAAACCCCGGACGATGTCAACGTTGCTGAGGCTCAGCTCACGGCAGGGCGGCCGGCAGCGCATCATGGATCGGCTTGTCCGGGTCCATTGCGATGCCCAGCGTTTCAGCGGTGCCCACGATGACGCCCATCATGATGGTCGTCAGCTGGCTGACGAACTGTTCGCGCGTCATCGACCGTGGGCTGTCGGGTTCGGGACCCAACCACCATTCGGTGGCCGATGCGGCGCACCCGAACGCCGAGAACGCGGCCAATTCCAGGGCGGCGGCGTCCAGCTCCATGTCCCGCAGTTCGTTGTCGAACATCTCGGCGATGGTCAGCGTGATCTCGCGGCCTTCGTTGAGGGTGCGGACCGTGGCCTTGGACTGGGCACTGGAGCTGCCCTGGATGAAGACCCGCATCACGTTAGGGTGCTGGTCAAGCAGGGTGACGAACTCCTCGACGGCCCGGTGGATCACCTGGCGGGCGGAGTCGGTGGCCAGGTTGATCGAGGGGAAGATCGCCGCCCACAGCATGTCGCGCAGCCGTTCCCCGATCGCCAGGAACAGGTCGGACTTGTCGGTGAAATGCCGGTAGATCTTCGGCTTTGCGGTGCCGGCCTCCTCGGCGATCTCCCGCACGCTCAACTCCGGTCCCAGCCGGTCGATGGCACGGAAAGCGGCGTCGACGATCTCGGCGCGCACCTTCTTGCGGTGTTCGCGCCAGCGCTCGCTGCGCGCGTCGACTTTCACGCCGGGCTTCGCGCTCGGGTGGGGTAAAGCGGGTCGAGGCATTCTCACCACGTAGAGAACCTTACCGCCTGGGAGCCGCTGACCTGCGCAGACCGGCATCCTGTGACAGCGGACGAGGGCATGGCCCACCCACGGCCGCAGCGGGCGCGTGGCCTCGGGCCTTGTCGACGAACCGCCAGCGGTCTGAAGATGACCTGGTGCCCGCTTCACGACGCCAAGGGGATCCGCCCGACAGAGACTCGCTGACCAAGTCCGCGTGGCGCGGCACGGGCGTGTTCCTGGTGTTGACGGCGGCTCTCAGCAGCGTCTTCTGGGCGTTGATCATCGCGACCGGTACCACCAATCGGCTCTACATCGGCGGGCTGATGTGGATGCCGGCGGTTGCGGCCATGATGTCCTGCCGGCTGTTGGGCCGTCCCCTGAGCGTGCTGGGCTGGCGCTGGAACGGCCGGTTCGCCGTGGTCGGTTACCTGATTCCGGTCGGGTATTGCCTGGCCGGGACGCTGGCGATCTGCGTCCTTGGACTCGGCGGATTTCCCGACACCGCCCACCTGCACCAGGTCGCCCAGTCGTTCGGGTTCGGCCGCCTACCCGATGGCGTTACCGTGGCGCTGCTGGTGGCCTTGGAGGGCTCTGCCGGAATGGTCTACAGCGTCGCCACCGCAGCGGGCGAGGAGCTGGGATGGCGCGGCTTCCTGGTGCCGGAACTGGCGCGGACGTTGTCGTTCACGCCGGTCGCCGCGCTTTCCGGCTTGGTCTGGGCAATGTGGCATTACCCGATTTTCTGGATGCTGTTCCCGCCTGAAAAGGGTGTGCCGGTGTGGTTCTCGCTGCCGACATTCACTGTTGCGGCGGTGGCGGTGAGCTTCGCGCAGGCATGGCTACGGCTTCGGACGGACAGCGTGTGGCCGCCCATCATGTTGCACGCGAGCCATAACGTGTGGATGCAGTCCATCTGCACACCGTTGATCACCGCGACGCAGTCCACCAAATGGGTTGTCGGCGAACCGGGATTGGTTTTCGTCTGGCTGTCAGCGTTGGTTGCGGCGGTGTTCTGGGCCAAACGGACCGAGCTCGCCGAAACGAAAGCCGCCTCGTCACCGTCGCTCAGCGATGGGCATTGACGATGACGAGCGGCCATCGGAATGACACAAGCGGCGCCGTCAGCAAGGCCAGCTGGTGAAAACGACCTGGGCGCCCACTGACATGTCGCCCGCCAATTCAAGTGCTTCGTCGGAAATGCTGCGGGTGAATACGTCGCTGGCGTGGTCGAGAGTACGAGCAGTGCTCATGGCATGGTCCCTTCACTGAGCCGAATCCCGGTCGCTGAGTCGGCAGAACTGTGGTGCTGAAATACCTTCTTGCGATCCGCAATACGAATCTCTACTGACCGCTATACGAATCCTTAAGGTGCGCTAAATATAACAGTCAGGACACCCCCGCGGTGTCCTCCGGACGGAGGATCTTCGTGTCCCCCGATCGGTGGACACCGCGGACTCCGTGTCGGTCTACCCTGATCGCGACGAGACGGACCCCTGGGACAGTGAGATGCAGGCAGACCACGAACGCTTGATTTCTCGCGCGGCGACAATTGACGAGCTGCTTTCGGATCGCTTCGAGCCGCTGCCGGGCCAGAAGAGCGATAGCGATCTGGCCGCCCGCCGCCTGGCCGCATGGTGCCGCTCGTCGGCAAGCGGAGACTGGACGCTATTGGCCAGGCGACTCGAGCGCGACGGATTGTCGTTGGCAAGCGTGCTGGCAAAGTTCGCCACGGTCCGCCGCAACCCTTCCCGGCCTGCGCCGTCCTGGATGCAAGACGCCGCCTGGATTGCCGCGGCGTTGAGTGAAGACACCGATGACGTAGCGAGAACTGTTGTGTCCGAGACGGATCGCCAGGCCTTCGAAGAACTGCTCGAACCTGTTGTCCGCCAGGCGGACGCGCGTCTATGGCAGGGCCTGGACCCGGCCGTCGGCGCCGCCCTGGGCCCGGGAGTGCGAGTGGGCTTGCGCCGCTGTCTGGTCGTCGAGCTGTCCAGACTCGCAGCCCCGGCGCTGTACGAGCGTTTCGTGCACGCTCGCCAAGGCGACGGTGCACCGTTACCGTCGGGTTCGACTGCCCGCTACGACGAGTTCATTGCCAACATGAGATCGGGCGGGCTGCGTCGGCTTTTCGACGACAAGCCAGTCCTGTTGCGGCTGATGGCGGCACTGACCCGGCAATGGCTCGAGTCCTCACGTGAGTTGCTCACCCGGCTCCATGACGATCTCCCCGCGATCCGACGCCAGCTGCTCGCACCCGGCGCCAGTGCCGATATCCGCAGCATCGATGGCAGCCTTTCCGATCCACACAACCTCGGCCGCACCGTGCGAGTCATCACCTTCGACGACGACCAACGGGTCGTCTACAAGCCCAAGGACCTGCGGGTGGACGCCGCCTGGCACTCGATGATCGATGAGCTCAACCCGAGGGCGCCCATCGCACTGAAAGCAGTCAGAGTTCTCGCATGCGACGGATATGGCTGGGCTGAATATGTTCGCCACCCGAGTTGTGCTGACGGCCAAGGCTTTCCGCGATTCTTTCGGCGCACCGGTGCATGGCTGGCGCTCTTCTACTGCTTCGCCGGCGTCGATATGCACCAGGAGAACGTCATCGCCGACGGCGACCACCCGGTACCCATCGATCTGGAAATGATTCTGCAGGCAGACCCATCGCCGGAGGTCAGCAGTGCCGCGGATCGGCCCGGCGTCGCCGTGGAGGCCGCCCACGCAGCGATCAACAATTCGGTCATGACGGTGGGCTTGCTTCCTGTGTACGGTTCGCAGTCCAACGAAATTTTCTCGATCGGCGGCATAGCCTCCGACTCGAAGTCACGCAGCGCACTCGCCTGGAGGGACATCAACACCGACGCCATGCGTCCGGAGCTGATTGCCCAGGCCGAGGCGACTCTGCCGAACCTGCCCCAGTTCGGGGGCCGATATGCCCTGCCGGGCGACTACGTCGACGATCTGGCGTCGGGCTTTCGTGACTACGCGACGTTCCTGCAACAGCAGCGCCCGGAAGATCTCTTCGGCCGATTCGCCGGTCTGACCGTGCGAAAGGTCCTGCGGCCCACGCGGTTCTACTACATGCTGCTCGAGCGGCTGCGAGATCACCGCGCGATGGATGATGGCGCGGTGTGGTCGGCTCAGGCGGATTTCACCGCCAGGCTCTCCGATTGGGAGCGGGACTCCGATCCCCTGTGGCCGTTGCAGTCCGCCGAGCGCGCCGCGATCGTGGAGCTGAATGTGCCGCATTTCGTGATGGGCAGCGACGGCAACGAGATCGCGGACGCGTTCGGGACGTCGGTCGCCACGACGGGTCCGTCGGGTCGGGATCGCGCGTGCGGGCGCCTACTGGATCTGGACGAGGCTCAGATCGCACGGCAAACCGAAGTGATCGAGGTCAGCACCGCCACGCTCAGGCGCCAGGTGCCCCGCTTGACACTCGCACCGCTGAACAACGACGGCAGCGCCGGCGCAACGAGCGAGGACGCGTTCCACGCGGCGGCCGAAGCGGCCGTGAAAACCCTGAGCCAGCATGCCTTTCACGGCAACTCCGACGCGGCATGGATCGGGCTGGACTGGCTGGGCGATAACGAGGTATCACAACTCGTCGCGCTCGGGCACGATCTCTACAACGGCACTTGCGGCATAGCCCTCTTCCTTGCCGCGCACGCGGCAGTCACAGGTTCGGCGTCCTCGCGCGACCTCGCCGTTGCGGCGCTGGCCGACCTTCGGGAACGGCTGCACGGTCGCAACCCGGGCCGCGTTGCCCGCTTGCTGGGCCTGGGTGGCGGCTTCGGACTGGGATCGATCGTGTACGGCCTGGCAGTCGTCGCGGACCTGCTCGGCGACAGCGGGCTGCTCGCGGACGCTCACCGGATAGCGGAGCTGGTCACCGACGAGCTCATCGCGGCCGATCGACAACTCGACGTCCTGGGCGGTAGCGCCGGCGCCATTCTGGGCTTACTTCGACTGCACCGGCAGACCGGCTCCGGCGACGCGCTCGCGCGCGCCATCCGCTGCGGCAAGCACCTGCTGGCCCAGAGCCGCGTCGGAGCACCCGCACAGCGCACCTGGCTCACGCCCGGATTCGCCCGCCCGATCAACGGGATGTCACACGGGGCGGCCGGCTTCGCCTACGCGTTGGCGTCGCTGTCCTCGGTCACCGGATCCGACGAATTCGCCGACGCGGCACGGGAATGCCTGGCCTTCGAGAACGCCTCCTTCGATGCGCAGCGAGGCAACTGGCCGGACTTGCGCAGCGACCCGGCGGCATGGCCCTGCAAGTGGTGCCATGGCGCTCCTGGCATCGGGCTGGCTCGCGCCGCAATGACCGGGTATGCCGTGGTGCCGGGTGACGTGTTGCGGACCGATATCGGCCACGCGCTCACCGCTACCGCTCGCGCATGGCCCGCCCCGACCGACACCCTGTGTTGCGGCACACTGGGCAGTGTCGAATTACTTTGGGAGGCAAGCGATGTGCTCGGCGACCATGCGCTGCGCGACCGTGCCTCGCAGTGGCTGTTGTCGGTTGTGCTCACCGCCCGGGAACGAGGAACGTATCGCTGGAGCAGCGGCACCAGCCAGTTCAACCTCGGCTTGTTCCGCGGCGTCGCAGGGGCGGGGTACACGTCGTTGCGGCGTGTAGCCCCGGCCCTTCCCAACGTCTTGATGTGGGAATGAACGATCCGGCCCGGGGGCACCGACTCTAGAGCATGCAGGACACGCAGCCCTCGACCTCGGTCCCTTCCAGTGCCATCTGCCGCAGCCGGATGTAGTACAGCGTCTTGATTCCCTTGCGCCAGGCGTAGATCTGCGCTTTATTGACGTCCCGCGTGGTGGCCGTGTCTTTGAAGAACAGCGTCAGCGACAGCCCCTGGTCCACGTGCTGGGTGGCCGCGGCGTAGGTGTCGATGATCTTCTCGTAGCCGATCTCGTACGCGTCCTGGTAGTACTGCAGGTTGTCGTTGGTCATGTAGGGCGCCGGGTAGTAGACCCGGCCGATCTTGCCTTCCTTACGGATCTCCACCTTGGACACGATCGGGTGGATCGACGACGTCGAGTGGTTGATGTAGGAGATCGACCCGGTCGGCGGCACCGCCTGCAAGTTCTGGTTGTAGATGCCGTGCGTCTGCACCGACTCCTTGAGCCGCTTCCAATCCTCTTGGTTCGGGATGCGGATACCCGCGTCGGCGAAGAGCTGGCGCACCTTATCGGTCGCCGGCTCCCACACCTGCTCGGTGTAC
Organism: Mycobacterium gordonae; assembly: GCF_017086405.1. Lineage (NCBI taxonomy): Bacteria > Bacillati > Actinomycetota > Actinomycetes > Mycobacteriales > Mycobacteriaceae > Mycobacterium > Mycobacterium camsae. The sequence continues at coordinate 2,128,883 of NZ_CP070973.1, read as the reverse complement.
TTGTCGAAGAACTCCCCCGAGGCGTACTTGGACCGCTCGAAACCCTTGAAGCGGGTGCCGCGTTCGATCGCGATGCCGTTGGAGGCGCGCAGCGCATGGTAGAGCACCGTGTAGAAGTAGATGTTGGTGAAGTCGACGCCTTCTTCGGAGCCGTAGAAGATCTGCTCGCGGGCGAGGTAGCCGTGCAGGTTCATCTGCCCCAGCCCGATCGCGTGAGAGTCGTTGTTGCCCTGCTCGATTGATGGCACCGAGGTGATGTGGGTCTGGTCGCTCACCGCGGTCAGCGCGCGGATCGCCACCTCGATGGTCTGCGCGAAGTCCGGCGAGTCCATCGTCTTGGCGATGTTCAGCGACCCGAGGTTGCACGAGATGTCTTTGCCCACTTTGGCGTATGACAAGTCGTCGTTGAACAACGACGGCGTGGACACCTGAAGGATCTCCGAGCACAGGTTCGAGTGCGTGATCTTGCCCTCGATGGGGTTTGCCCGGTTCACCGTGTCCTCGAACATGATGTAGGGGTAGCCGGACTCGAACTGCAACTCGGCCAGCGTCTGGAAGAACTCGCGGGCCTTAATCTTGGTTTTGCGGATACGCCCGTCATCGACCATCTCGTAGTACTTTTCGGTGACCGAGATGTCGGCGAATGCCATGCCGTAGACCCGTTCGACGTCATACGGCGAGAACAGGTACATGTCCTCGTTCTTCTTGGCCAGCTCGAAGGTGATGTCGGGGATCACCACACCCAGGCTCAGTGTCTTGATCCGGATCTTCTCGTCGGCGTTCTCCCGCTTGGTGTCCAGGAAGCGGTAGATGTCGGGGTGATGGGCGTTGAGGTACACCGCGCCGGCGCCTTGGCGCGCTCCCAACTGGTTCGCATAAGAGAAGGAGTCCTCGAGCAGCTTCATGATCGGGATGACCCCCGAGGACTGGTTCTCGATGTTCTTGATCGGCGCGCCGTGCTCGCGGATATTGCTCAGCAGCAAGGCAACTCCCCCACCGCGCTTGGACAGCTGCAGCGCGGAGTTGATGGATCGCCCGATCGACTCCATGTTGTCCTCGATGCGCAGCAAAAAGCAGCTCACCGGCTCGCCGCGCTGTTTCTTACCCGAGTTCAGGAAGGTCGGGGTGGCCGGCTGGAAACGGCCGTCGATGATCTCGTCTACCAGCTTCTCGGCCAGTCCGGTGTCGCCAGCGGCCAGAGTCAGCGAGACCATCACGACGCGGTCCTCGAAACGCTCGAGGTAGCGCTTCCCGTCGAAGGTCTTCAGCGTGTAGGACGTGTAGTACTTGAACGCGCCCAAAAACGTCGGGAAGCGGAACTTCTTGGCGTAGGCGCGGTCGAGCAAACTCTTGACGAAATTACGCGAGTACTGGTCGAGAACCTCTCTCTCGTAGTAGTTCTCGCGAATCAGGTAGTCGAGTTTCTCGTCCTGGTTGTGGAAGAAGACCGTGTTCTGGTTGACGTGCTCGAGGAAGTACTGGCGTGCGGCGAGTACGTCCTTGTCGAACTGAATCTTGCCGTCCGCGTCGTACAGATTCAGCCTCGCGTTCAGCGCGTGGTAGTCCGTTTCATCGGGCAACCCGTGCACGCCGGCGGTTACAGGCTCTGCAATGACGGTTGGTGGCACGTCTGTTCCTTCCAATATTGAGCCCAGAATTGAGCGAGGCCCGCGCGAACGGCGGCCACGTCGTCCTCGGTGCCCATGAGTTCGAACCGGTAGAGGTACGGAACACCGCATTTGCGGGAGATCACGTTGCCCGCGTAGGCGAATTCGGCACCGAAGTTGTTGTTTCCAGCGGCGATGACGCCGCGGATCAGTGAGCGGTTGTGCTCGTTGTTCAAGAAGGCGATGACCTGCTTGGGTACGTAGCCGCCGTCATTGATGTTCGGGGTAGCCCGGCCGCCGCCGTACGTGGGCAGCACCAGCACGTACGGTTCGTCGACCTCGATGCGGCCATGCAGCGGTATCCGCGTGGCGGGAACACCCAGCTTCTGCACGAAGCGATGGGTGTTCTCCGACACTGAGGAGAAATACACCAGGTTGCGCACCGCGATCTCTGAGACGTCCATCGCGCACGCAACCCTTCCTCAGTCTGTTCGTCTGCCGTACTAGGCGCTCATCGCCGTTTCGGCGAGCGCCTTGATGCGGTCGGGCCGGAAACCCGACCAGTGGGCGTTGTCGGCCACCACCACGGGCGCCTGCAGGTAGCCGAGCGCCATCACGTAGTCGCGCGCCTCGGGGTCCAGGGTGATGTCTACCTTCCGGTAGTCGATGCCCTGCTTGTCCAGCGCCTTGTAGGTGGCGACGCACTGCACGCAGGCGGGCTTGCTGTAAACGGTGATGCTCATGGCTGTACCGCTCCTTTGCGGGGAAGAGTGGACGGGGATGGGCTAAGAATGGGCAACGACTGGATTGGTACCGCCGCGCTATATTCAGCGCCCCGGCGAGCCCCCAGATTCCCATCGTGCGGACGCTGGCTTCGAGCTGACCTGGCTCGACATGCGCGCTGCGATTCCGGGAAGTTCATCGCGCCCCGCCTGGCGGTTGGGACCTGATCGGGACTAGGTGAACCTGGGATCTGCCGGTGCTTGGAAACACTACACCTAGGGGGTGACAACATGAAGAGGTACAAGATGTTCTGAATAACATTTCTGAAATTCGCAGGTCGTAAGCCGTGTCGCGCGTGTCGCCCGGGCGTGTCGCAGATCACAAAATCGCGGCTCTGGCATCTCCGCGCGAGCGTGCAGGTAGGCATGGAACAGAGATATATCAGCGACCACCGACAACCCCGCCCGCGCGGCCGCTCCCGCCGCTACCAGCAAAGCCGCCGGCGAGAGCGCCGACGGCCTTGAGGAGAGAATTGGGCCGGCCCCAGCGGCGCGATGCAAACGGTTCAGCCAACCTCTGCGGCGAGCTTGCCGATCACGTCGCGCACGCTCGCCGACAACTCGGCGTGGTCTGCGGGTGCGCTGCCACCCAGGGTCTGCAACGGCACCGAGAGCTTGATCGCGTCGCTCACCCGGGCCCCGGCGATACCGAACGACTTGCGGGTTTCGTCGTGCGCCCACACTCCGCCGTACCGCCCCATCGAGCCGCCGATCACCGCCAACGGCTTGCCCTTCAACGCACCGTCGCCGAAAGGACGAGAGAGCCAGTCGATGGCATTCTTCACGACGGCGGGAATGGTCCCGTTGTACTCGGGCGTGATCACCAGGGCGGCGTCGGCATCGGCGGCCGCAGCCCGCAACGCCACCGCCTGGGCCGGCGCTCGGTCAAGTTCGCTGTTCATCGCATCGTCGATGTCCTCGTTGTAGAAGGGGATCTCGCCCAGCCCTTCAAACACCGCGACAGTGACCCCTTCGGGGGCCAACTGGGCAGCCAGGTCGGCGATCTGCCGGTTGACCGACCCCGCGCGCAGGCTGCCCACCAGGGCCAAGATCTTGATTTCAGCCACTTCCAGTCCCCTTCGGTTGTTGTCTACATCTTTGCACCGATCAAGCGGACTGCAGTCCGTTTTATTCCACGCGGGTTAAAGTTCAAGAGTGGGCAGAGTCGACGAGCCGGGTGAATTGCGGCTGTCTGCCCTCGAAGACCTCACCACCGAACCGCTGCCGGAACGAAGCGACGCCGCGCGAAACCGCGCGTTGCTGCTGGGCGCGGCGCGTCAGCTGGTGGCCCAACGCGGCGCCCACGCCGTAACCATGGACGACATCGCCGCCGCCGCCGGCGTCGGCAAGGGAACCTTGTTCCGCCGGTTCGGCAGCCGATCGGGTCTCATGCTGGTGCTGCTCGACGAAGACGAGAAGGCCAGCCAACAGTCATTTCTCTTCGGCCCACCGCCGCTGGGCCCGGATGCGCCGCCGTTGGAGAGGCTCATTGCCTTCGGCCGGGAACGCATCCAGTTCGCGCACACCCACCACGAGCTGATGTCGGCGGCAAGTCGAGACCCGCACATGCGCCATGTGGGCGCCGCCGTCGTGCTGCGCACCCACGTACGGATGCTGTTGCAAGCCGCGCACACGACGGGAGACCTCGACATCCAGACCGACGCGCTGCTGGCGCTGCTCGACGTCGGCTATGTCGAGCACCAGATCACGCAGCGCGGCCACACCCCACAGACATTGGGCGAGGCGTGGGCGAGCCTGGCCCGCAAGCTCTGCGGAAGCTGAGCGCGGACGTGACGCGCTGGGTCCTGCACGTCGACCTCGACCAGTTCCTCGCCGCCGTCGAACTGCGCCGCCATCCCGAACTGGTGGGCCTGCCGGTCATCGTGGGCGGCAGCGGTGACCCCACCGAAGCTCGCAAAGTCGTCACCTGCGCGTCCTACGAAGCCCGCGCGTTCGGCGTGCATGCCGGCATGCCGTTGCGCGCCGCGGCACGCCGCTGCCCGGACGCCACGTTCCTTGCCTCCGATTCCGCCGCCTACGACGAGGCCTCCGAGCAGGTGATGGAACTGCTGCGCGACCTAGGCCATCCCGTCGAAGTGTGGGGATGGGACGAGGCGTATGTCGCGGTGCCCGCCGACCCTGTCCCGGTCGCCGAGACCATCCGCACCACCGTCGCGGCGCAGACCGGATTGTCCTGCTCGGTGGGCATCAGTGACAACAAGCAACGCGCCAAAGTCGCCACCGACTTCGCCAAACCCGCCGGGGTGTTCACCCTCACCGACGCCAACTGGATGACCCTGATGGCCGACCGGCCCGTCGACGCGCTCTGGGGCGTCGGCCCCAAAACATCGAAAAGGCTTGCTGCCCTTGATATCACCACGGTGGGACAACTTGCCGGCACCGACGGCGAGCTGTTGACGTCGACGTTCGGCCCACGCACCGGACTGTGGTTGCTCCTGCTGGCGAAGGGCGGTGGAGACACGACCGTCAGTGCGCAGCCGTGGGTACCGCGCTCCCGCAGCCATGTCGTCACGTTCCCGCGCGACCTCACCGATCGCGCCGAAATAGACTCGGCGGTCAAGGATTTGGCCCTGCGAGCGCTCCAGGACGTGGTGGCCGAGCAGCGGATCGTGACGCGGGTGGCGATCACCGTCCGGACCGCGACCTTCCACACCCGCACCAAGATCCGCAAACTGGACGCTCCGTCCATCGAGTCCGACGTCATCACTGCAGCCACCCTGCGCGTCCTGGACCTGTTCGAGCTCGACCGCCCCATCCGGCTGCTCGGGGTGCGCCTGGAACTCAAAATGCCGTCCTGACCCCGACATTGCACGACCTCGGAGAGGTTCGAATCATCGAAAGCCCAGAACACACAGGTGCTTCGCGTCAGTCCAAAGGTGGCCGCAAGACGGCAGCGCCGTATCGTTGACAGGCCAACAGCGCGACTTCGACGTTGCGCTTGTCATCGATGGGACGCCCGCGCCGTGCGACAGCCCGCTGTAGGTCACTCTTGACGGTCTCGAGGCGCAGGCGGAGTTCCTCTGCGACCCGGTAGGGCCGACCGAAATTGAGATAGTTCCGCAATACCTCACGCAGGCGGGCATCGTCGTCGGTGTCGGACGCCAATGGACCGAGGACGTCGGCCACCCACCCACGCGTCTCCTCGACGTCCGCGTCCAGCAGAGCAGCGGAGACAATGCCGGCATCGGTCGCCGCGACTACCACATTCGACTGGCCGATGCCCTGCCCAGCGGCCGTGCGCGCGCGCTGCGCCTGGCGGTGAGACCGACGGAATCCTTCGACTCCGCAGCCCATCAGCCCGATCGCAAGGTTGGGCGCATGAGTCCGTAGGCGGACGAATTCGCGGATGTTCCCGACGGCGTTCCCCGGCACCCGGTGGTAGGGCAACCACACCCACGAAGCCGTCCGATCGGTGTCGACCAGCAGTGGGCTTGCCGTGCTCTCAGCGACAACCGCCAACGCGCGAACGAAGTCCCACCGGCTCGCGAGCCGGTCGTGTGCCGCATCCACGCTGGGGTACCACACGACGAGCGCCAAATGCTCCCAGGCCAGCGGATAGCCGATGGCCAGGGAAACCGCCTCGGTGTCAACCACTTTGGCTCCATCGAGCACCTCTCGAATCTGGGCCTCGCCGGCGATGCGCCGAGCCGCCAGTCGTAGCCGGTGTTCGCCCTGGTAGGCCGCAAGCGCCTGCTGCGACAGTACGTCGACGTACTTCGACAGCGTCCTGGTGAGGGTTTCGATCACCGCGACCTGGGACTCGGGCGCCAGGCCGGCGGCCTGCAGCTCGGCGACCACCACCTCGCCCAACCGACGCTGCCCGAGCCGGTGAGCGCGCAGCATCGCTTTGATCGGAATATCTTGGCGGGCAAGAGCTCGGGCATATTCGGTATGTGTTGGAGGTACCACGATCTGCGTGGCGTCGATGTCCTGAAGCAGAGCACGGAATATCGTCTGGAGCTGGTCGCGCATTGCGGCACGCATCAACTCGCGCATCGTGTCGTCGCGGGGAAGCTCCGGAGCATCGTCCTGGGCCGCGGTACAGAGCACGTCACTGATGGCGGCGGCCTGCTCGTCGAGTCGGGCAACAATCCTTATGACGTCGCTGTGCACGCCAACCTCCGCCGAAATGTGTCGGCCCCCGCCTAGACGGTAGATGTCCGGTGGGCGTAACGGGAAGCGAACCGCCACTTACGGCGTGCTAGCGCTCCAGTCGCGGCGGCGCCGGACGCAACGCGCGCGTGAAGATCGCATTGACCTGGCGCATCGCCACACTGTAGGGCCACCACGCCAGCCGTTTGAAGAGGTACAGTGCGCGGATGTCCTGCGAGGTGTAGATCAGATAGCGCTTCTTCGCGACCCCGGCCAGGATCTTCTCGGCGGCCCTCTCCGGCGAGACGGCATGGCCGCTGAACCGGTCCACCCAGCGCGCGACGTGTGGATCTTCACGGTCGACGCCGGCGATCTCGACGGTGTTGACCAACGGAGTCTGCACTGCGCCGGGCACTACCACCGACACCGCGATGCGGTGCCGGGCCAAGTCGAAGCGCAGCACCTCGGACAAGCCGCGCAGTCCGTACTTGCTGGCGCTGTACGCGGCATGCCATGGCAGCGCGACAATCCCAGCAGCCGAAGAGACGTTGACCACGTGCCCGCCCTGGCGAGCCGCGATCATCTGGGGGACGAAGGACTCGATCACATGAATGGGGCCCATCAGATTGATCGAGATCATCTTTTCCCATTGCTGATGGGTCAACCGGTCGACGGTCCCCCATGCCGAGACACCGGCGATGTTGAGCACGACGTCCATGCTGGAATGCCCCGCATGGATGTCGGCCGCGAACGCGGCCACCTCGTCGTAGTTGGCGATGTCCAACACCCGGTGGGCGGGCACCTGTGCGCCCAGTGCCCGGGCGTCCGCCACGGTCTGCGCCAAGCCGCCGTCGTCACGGTCGGTGAGGTATAACTCGGCGCCGTGGGCCGCCAGCCGAAGCGCGGTGGCGCGGCCGATGCCACTGGCCGCGCCGGTCACGAAACACCGCTTTCCGGCGAAATACTCCGCGGAGCCGCTCTGCACCATGGTCGGAACGATACCGGCGGTACCGGACCTATCTGGCCGGCCCACCCCACAGCGCGTTGAGCCACATCTGTTCGAGCACCGCGACCCGGCGTTCGAGGTCACTGTCGCGCCCCACCAACAGCGGATCGCCCGTCAACGTGAGCGCGGTGGTGCCCGCCAGGGTGCGGATCAACGTCGGGAGGTCGTCGCTGATCGGCCGTGCGGTCCCCGCCTTCATCTCGGCATCCACCACACTGACGATCTGACGGAACACCACGTCGAATTGCCGGTCGAGAATCTCCCGGATTTCGACGTCGGTGTGGCGGGCGGCATTGCAGGCGTTGACGACCGGGTCATTGTCGGCGTACACCGCCGCGGCACTGCCCACCATGCGCTTGGCGAACTGCTCCGGGGACTCCCCCGGCTGGCGTGGGGCGAAGTACTGTGTCAGTTCCTCGAGCTCCTCGGCCGCATCGGCAAGGATCTGCGCAAGCACAGAGTATTTCGAGTCGAAATAGAAGTAGAAACCCGACCGTGCCACCCCGGCCCGCAGGCTGATGGCGCTGACCGAAAGTTCGGCGAACGGGACTTCCTGCAACAGCTCTCGCACCGCCTGCATGATCGCTTGCCGATGCTTGTCACCGCGCCGACGGGATGCCTGCACGCCCTGGCCCTCATCGGCGGCTGGGCTACTCACTCGCTATCACCCTCTGACCATGCACGACATCGATCCAAAAAGAAAACTTGACAGGCGTCAAGTCGGTCCGAGATATTGAGGATCAGTGACGGTTACCACAACCGGTTAGGAGCGCAGGTCAATGGCGACTGGCAAAGCGACGATCAACACCCCGGACTATCTCCTCGACCAAGCCAGGCGCCGGTTCACGCCGTCTTTCAACAACTTTCCCGGCATGGGCCTGGTCGAACGCAGGTTGCGCAACACCCAGTTTCCCGAGAAAAGGCTTGCCGACCCACCCCCGGGCAGTGGGCTCCGGCCGATCATCGGTGACGCCGGCCTGCCGATCCTCGGGCACATGATCGAGTTGTTGCGGGGCGGGCCGGACTACCTGACGTTTCTGTACGAGACCAAGGGCCCGCTCGTCTTCGGCGATTCACCGTTTCTCCCGTTCGTATCGGCACTGGGTCCCGATGCCGCCCAAGCGATCTACTCCAATCGCAACAAGGACTTCTCTCAGCAGGGCTGGATTCCGGTGATCGGCCCGTTCTTCCGCCGCGGATTGATGCTCCTCGACTTCGAAGAGCACATGTTCCACCGGCGGATAATGCAGGAAGCGTTCGTCCGCTCGCGCCTGGTCGGCTATCTCGAGCACATCGACCAGGTGGTGCAGCACGTGATCTCGGATGACTGGGTCACCAACGACCCGCGCTTCCTGCTGTATCCGGCGATGAAAGAGATGACGCTCGACATCGCCTCAATGGTCTTCATGGGGCATGAACCCGGCTCCGATCGTGAGCTGGTCACCAAGGTCAACAAGGCGTTCACCACCACTACCCGGGCGGGCAACGCGGTGATCCGCAGAGGCGTGCCGCCGTTCACCTGGTGGCGCGGCCTCAAGGCACGAGAACTCCTGGAGGACTACTTCGCCGAGCGCGTCAAAGAGCGCCGCGGCAAAGAAGGCAACGACCTGCTGACGGTGTTGTGTGAGACCGAGGACGAGGACGGCAACCGGTTCTCCGACCAAGACGTGATCAACCACATGATCTTCCTGATGATGGCCGCCCATGACACCTCCACCTCGACGGCCACCACGATGATCTACCACCTGGCCGCACACCCGGAGTGGCAGCAGCGCTGCCGCGACGAATCGGACCGCCTTGGCGACGGCCCACTGGACATCGAGTCGCTGGAGAAGCTGGAGTCGCTCGACCTGGTGATGAACGAGTCCATCCGATTGGTGACGCCCGTCCAGTGGGCGATGCGACGGACGGTACGCGACACCGAACTGCTCGGTTACTACCTGCCCAAGGGCACCAACGTCACCGCCTTCCCCGGTTTGAACCATCGACTGCCCGAAATCTGGACCGATCCAATGAAATTCGATCCAGAGCGGTTCGCCGAACCGCGCAACGAGCACAAGCGACACCGGTATGGGTTCACTCCGTTCGGCGGCGGGGCGCACAAGTGCATCGGGATGGTGTTCGGGCAGCTGGAAGTCAAGACGATCCTGCACCGACTGCTGCGTCGGTATCGGCTGGAGCTGCCCCGGCCCGACTACCGACCGCGTTGGGACTACGGCGGCATGCCGATTCCGATGGACGGCATGCACATTGTGTTGCGTCCACTCTGACTTAGCAGCCACCGCAGCTCGCCGCCCGGTCCGGTCCTTGATGAAGGACGTTCGACGCGGACGGACACACGATGTCGATCTCCGCCAGAAATCACTTCGACCGGTTTCTCGATCTCGGGCACGCAGCAGACGGATACTGCGATGGTTTCGCTTCTACCCGGCCAAAGTCGCGTAAGTGGGCCGGTTCTCGGCGGCTTTGTTGCGTGTCATTTTGTAGACGAGTAACACATGGTTTACTCTTCACCGTCGCCTCTGGCCTAGATTTCGACCGTCGTCAACACTGGTTACGCCTCGCCAGGCTCAACCGCGGCGCGAACCGGAAATCTCGGTTTGCTCACCGAAGCTTTCAACCGCCGGCTTCCCAAAACCGTCGTCGTCCACTGCTTGCCGCCACGCCCGCGACCTTCGCGGCCGGCTCCGGAACCCACTACCAATCCGATCCCAGGACAGCGGATTCCTCGACTGAAACAACGCTCGAGACAACGCAACACTCCTCATTCAGACGGGGGTGTTGCATCGATCCCTTCAGAGCGCCCCGGGACTACCGTGCCGGAGGGAGCCGCCGCGGAGCCGCCGAGCAGCATCGGCAGGGCCTCGACCCGACGCAGGATATCCAGCGCCGCCCGATACACCACCTCACCCTGGGCAGTCGGGCGGACACCGCGGGTGCTTCGCAAGAGCAATGTCGCACCCAGTTCGGCCTCCAGGGACGCGATCTGCTGACTCAGCGACGGCTGCGCCACAAAAATTTTTTGGGCAGCACGTGAGAAACTGCCCGCTTCGACAACGGCGACAAAATACGTCAGCTGGCGCAAACTGAGCATCGATCAGCCACGTGACCCTTCGCTCGCACGATCGTTATTTCGTGTGGATCCCGCCGCCCGCCGCTGGCCGGATGCCGACGTCACGTCTCGCCGGCGCATTCGTGACCGGCACAATAATTGCATAGCGCAATAGTATCCATACGAACATGCGGTATTGGCAAACCCGACTAATCGAGCAACCGGTTCACACACGCGATCACCGCACGCAACGCAGACTCGGTGGAGTCCGCAGCCCACCCCATCGCCCATTCGGTTCGCACCCCGTCGGTGCCCCGAACCAGGGTAGCCATGTCGTTGCCCGAACAAATTTGGTGAAAGCTCAACACTTCCAACGGAATTCCGCGCCCATGCAGCATCGCCGTGAGCGCTGCGACTGCTCCGCCGGCCGCCGCGGTGGACGTCCCGATGCGGTCACCGACCGCGATCACGGCACGGAAGTTGCGGGCGTGCGGGCCGATCCTGGTGGCCGGTCGCGCGGCGTCGTCGCAGGACCAGTGCCTCAGACGCACCGGTCCGGCGGTGTGCCCGTAGACGTCGACAAACCCTTCCCAGGACAGGCCATCGACCTGTTCGCGCAAGCCGCGCGGGAGCGCCACCCCGAAGAGACGGCCGAACCATGCGGCGGCAGAAGTGCTGGCTGCGAAATTGTCGAGATCTTGGCTGAGGATGGTCATTGCGACGGTCTTCTCTGGCTAGAAGGAGCGACCGACGGTAATAGCTTCCGACCCACAGCGGGGGGTCGGTCTGGATCAGACCCCGCTGCGGGCACTGGTTACTACCGCATGCAACAGAAGACGCACGAGCGCAGACACTAGTGTCCTGAGTCATTAATTTGGGTGCAGTAGTTGCTGATGCTGGCCAGGATTTGGTCGGCGGTCTTGGTCCATACGTACGGCCTGGGGTTGTCGTTCCAGGTGTCGATCCAGGCGCGGATGTCGGCGTTGAGTTGACGGACCGAGGTGTGGGTGCCGCGGCGCAATTTTTTGGTGGTCAATTCGGCGAACCAGCGTTCGACGAGGTTGAGCCAGCTTGAGCTGGTCGGGGTGAAGTGCAGCACGAACCGGGGATGTGTTGTCAGCCAACGCTTTACCGCTGGGGTCTTGTGTGTTGAGGCGTTGTCGAGGATGACGTGGCAGTCCAGGTCGGCGGGCACTTCGTGGTCGATCTTTTTCAGGAAGGCTAGGAACTCCTGGGAGCGGTGTCGGGCGTGCAGGGAGCCGATGATCTTGCCGCTGGCCAGGTCCAGGGCCGCATACAGGCTCGACGTGCCGTAGCGCACGTAGTCGTGGCTGGCCCGCGCCGGCGTACCGGGCAGCATCGGAAACACCGGCTGCGTCCGGTTGAGCGCCTGGATCTGGGTTTTCTCATCGACGCAGAGCACCAGGGCACGCTCGGGCGGGTCCATGTAGAGCCCCACGATGTCGCGGACCTTCTCCACGAACAGCGGATCCTTAGACAGTTTCCACGAATCCTGCTTGTGCGGCGCCAATCCAAACGCGCGCCATACCCGCGAGACCATCGACTGGCTCAACCCGAGGTGGGTGGCCATCGACCGTGTCGACCAGTGCGTGGCATCGGCAGGGGTGGTCTCCAACGTCGCCGTGATCAACGCTTCGATCTGCCCATCGCCCACCATCCGAGGCCTCCCCGGCCGCGGCTCGTCGAGCAGCCCATCACAGCGCTGTTCAACAAAGCGGTTACGCCACCGCTGGACCGTTGTCCGTGAGATTCCCATCCGGGTAGCCATGTCGGAATTGGACTCACCGTCAGCGGCCGCCAACACAATTCGCGACCGTAACGCCAACCCCGCAGCACTAGTTCGACGCCGAGCCCAGCCCTCCAACTCGGCACGTTCAGCATCGGTCAACACGATCACGGCAGCCTGTGGCATGGGCACAACCCAGCTTAACAGCTGGACCGTAATTAATGACTCAAGACACTAGACCGTCTGCGCGTGGGAGCGCAACCGCATTACGCGGGGAGCCTGCAATTGCAGTGCACCCATTTCGCGGCAAAACGGCTCGCGTGATGCATTGCCGGAGTTAGCATCCTGATGGCGATTAATTCGCTAAATGGGGTATTCAGCAAACGAAGGGGGTAGCCGATGAAAGCACGCAAATCCGGTAGGGGGATTCAGGCGGTGAAAGTTGTGGTCGCCGTACTGGCCACGGCGTTTGCCCTGGCGTCCGCCGGTTGTACCGCACAAACCGCGGGTTCGGTCGGGGGCACCGTCGGCACGCCGCCTCCGCCCGCCGGCCAGTAAAAGCAACACCCAATAACGTCGGGGGAACCCGCTGGGAACCGCTGCACTCGCAGTCGGTTCCCAGCGGGCTGACGTACCGAATGAATGCATTTACCACCAAAGCCAAAATGGCAGAGTGCGCGCTGCGATTGAATTCGTGCTGAATTTTCCGCAGTTCCCCGAAAACCGGCTCGCCGGACGTCGAGCGGCGCTAGCATCGCAGACGCCAGTTGTCACATCAAGCACGCCCCGGCACGGCGTAGGAAGGCGAGAACATGCGCACCGAGCGGAAAACGCTGCACGCGGTTGGAGCCCTGATCCTTGCGGCGTTCGCGTTGTTTGCGGTCGGTTGCAGTCGCCCCATAGAAGCGCCGCGGACACCAGAAATCGGTGGCGGCACCTCGCAGCTCGGCTGACTAGCGCTAGCAGCGATCGACCGGCTTGACGGTAAGCCGGTGGCCCTCTCGCGCATGTCGTTGTGCCGTACGGGGATTAACTATCGTTCTCGGGTATTCCCCGACGGGGCCGAACCCGCTAGTGTGACGCAGGTAACACCTTCATCGGCGTCAATTCGCCGCCGTCCTTGAGGAGGGCTCGCCAATGAGCGCAAGAACCCGGGTGAAAGCCGTCATCGGCGCCGTGCTGTTCACCGGTTTCGCCCTGCTGTCCATCGGCTGCGCGCCGAAGGCGCCGGTCGCCCCGATAGTGCCGCCGCCGCCAATATCGGAAGTGCCCCAGTAGCGAATCCCGGCGGCAGCGCCAGACCCGGTCACCAATCCCGCGACGGATCCAACCTCAAATACGCCTGAATGGTGGTGCCGTTCGCGGTGGTGTGCGTACGCACCAGGTCCGCCATCGCATTGACGAGAAACAGTCCGCGACTGGCGGTGCCGCTGGCGGTCGGGCGCCTGAGTCCCACGTAGGGGTCTTTGAGCCGCCCGTCGTCGCGGGCCTCGCAGACCAGATGCTCGTTATGACGCCAGAACGCCAGCTGGCAGGAACCGCCGGCGTATTGCAGGCTGTTCGTCGCTAGTTCGGTCGCGATCATCTGCAGGTCGTCCACACCGTCTTTGGACAGTCCGACCCAGCCCGCATAGTCGGCGGCGAACGATCGCGCCGGGCGAAGGTCCGCGGTGCGCCGGACCGTGTATGTCACCGCGCCCGGGTGCGGGGGAAGCGGCTGATTGCAGCGTGCCAGTACTCGTTCCGGTGCGTAGTCTTCGCTGTGGTGGGCCGATCCGTCTTTCCACAGCAAGGGGTGGGTGCAACGGGCGTCTGCCAGCACATGGTCCGACAATTGGGTGGCGTCGTAGAGACACAGCCCCATCACGTTCCTCGTCTTGAGCGCCCCGTTGATGACGGCCTCGTGCTCCGCACAGGCCAGACATTCATCGCCGCTGCGCCCGGGCCAGACGAGCTGGCTCACGATCCGGACGGTGTCGTCGGCGTGTTTCTCGGCGAACGCGCTTTCCATGGCCAGGAACCGGCTTGGATTCCGCGCCGCGTCGGTGATGTCGACAAGGCGCAGTTCGGCATAAGACCCGGCGCGAGCCGCCACCAGCGACGGCCCCAACATCGCCAGCCTGTCCCTCGGCACAGCGACCAGCACCGGCTGGTCTAACGCAAAACCGTCAGCGGCAAACCGGACCACGGAGTCCAGACATTCCCGCTCGGACTGGTACAACAGCGCAGAATGCACAAAACCTCTCGTAGCGCCAAGGGGCTTGATCTCCGTGCTTGTTGCCATAGAGACTCCCACCCAACTCAGCCGGCACGCCACTGTGCCGACTGTCTATTGAGTATTGCTGTACCCAGCGCACGCCGTTGCCACGCGCGCCGTTTTGCTCTTCCGCGTGTCGCGGCTAGAGCCACCATGACGCCGCGGCGTCCAGGTGCCGCCGAACGCGATAGCACGCCAGACTGTCATCGCCGGAACCGATCGCTTCCAGGATCCGCCGGTGCGCGTTCTCCACGGCGGCCACGTCGGTCGACGTCAACTGGGCGTGCCCGGTGGTCGACCAGTGCCGGCGGAACAGTTCGACGATGATGCGCAGGAAGAGGTCGAGCAGTGCGTTGCCGGCCAGCTGCGCTAAACCCACGTGGAAACGGAATTCCTCGACAGCGGCGTCGCTGACTGCGCCCGCCGCGCCCCAACTGGCCCCGCGGGCCAGGAAAGCCGCCACGTCGGGGTCCGCTCGACGTGCCACGACTCTGGCCACATTGTCGACCTCGATGGCGTCGCGTACGCAGCGCAGGTCTTCCCGCGAGGGCTTGCGATATTGCAGGTACAGCGCGATGGTGTCGATGCTGGCTTGTGCGCGGGGCCGCGCGACGACCAGCCCGCCGCCGGGGCCTCGGCGCATATGGGCGACCTCGTGATATTCGAGCAGCCGCACCGCTTCACGCAGCGCCGCCCGGCTCACCCGGTAGCGCTTCAGCAGCGCCGTCTCGGTGCCGAACACCGAGCCGACCTGCCAGCCGTCGGCCGCGATGTCGTCGGCGATGTTGGCGGCCAGTACCTCGGCGAGCTTGCCGCGCGGCGCCTCGGATGGGAGGCGCTTGCCGACCGGGCCGGACGTGGCTGCACCCGCTGGATCACGGTGCTCGGCCAGCCAGGCCGTCACCCGCTGCACGTGCCCTGCGCTGAGCGTCTTGGCCCGGGCCGAGTCGCCGGCGGTGACGGCCGCCACGATGTCGGCGTGGGCGCCGCGCATCTTGCGAGCGGCGTCGGCTGCCTGCGCCGCGGAGCCGGTTCTCGAGGCGCGAGCATAGCGCTTGGTCAGTCTCATCAGGACATCGATAAACAACTGCAACACTGGGTTTTTCGATTGCTCTGCCAGTGCGATGTGGAATTCGTCGCCCGGTCGGCCCGGTCGGCCCGGTCGCCACTTCGCCTCGGCGCTGAATACCGCTCGTAGCCTCTCGATGCCGGCTTCGTCGATGCGTTCGGCAGCCAGCGCGGCCGCCAGCGGCTCGAGGACGAGGCGGGCGTTGAGCAGATCGACCAGCGTGGTGCCCAGATGTTCGAGGTAGATCACGACGGCGCGGGTAGCAGGGCCGGCATCGGGCTCGCAGATGAGCAACCCGCCGTTGGGTCCGCGTCGCATCCGGGCGACCTGGTGATGCTCGACCAGCCGCACGGCTTCGCGCAGCACCGAACGACTCGCGCCATAACGCTGTTGCAGAGCCGCTTCCGACCCAAGCGACTCCCCGACCACCCAGCCGCGGCGGACGATGTCCTCTTCGATACGACGGGCGATTTTCGCGGCTCGTTTGTCCGACCGAACGCGATCCGATTCGACGGTCACTGCCGCCTCAGCATGTGAGCAGCATGCATCCCGCGACCGGGCCACCGCCGACCGAAACCACGCCGACCTCCGGCCGCCGTTCAACCTGCCGCTCCCCTGCCTCACCGCGCAGTTGCACGCACCCTTCGTGCAATGCCCAGTAGCCGTGCATGCGGCCCGCCGAAAGTTGGCCGCCATAGGTGTTCACCGGCAGCAGCCCGTCTCTGGCGATGCGAGCGCCGCCCTCGACGAACGGGCCCGCCTCACCGTCGCCGCACACCCCGAGCGCTTCCAGCCAGGCAAGGGTGAGATAGGTGAACCCGTCGTAGAGTTGGGCCACGTCGAGGTCCGAGGGCGTCAATTCCGTCCGCGACCACATCTGCGCCGCCGCGTCCGACATCGCCATTTTCGGATAGTCCTGGCGGTGAAACCATCCGCCGGCACCATCGGAACCGCCGATGGCCTCGACTTTGACGGCGCGGTGTGGACAGTCGTCGGCGTACTCGCCGTGGGAAACCACGACCGCGATCGAGCCGTCGATGGGTACATCACAATCCAGCAATCCGAACGGCGTGGACACCGTTCGGGCACCCCTATAGTCCGCCATGGTCATCGGATCCCGGTAGACCGCAAGGGGATTCAGCGCGGCGTTGCGACGTCCATTGAGAGCGATCCAGCCCAGCTGCTCCTTGGTTGTTCCGTACAGGTCCATGTGCCGACGGCAGTTCAGGGCCAGCCAGTTGGCCGCCGAGTACGCGTGCGCGGCAACCAGATCGTTGATGTCGTCCATGGCGCCGACGGCGGGACGCTCACCTTCGGGGGCGTCGAACATCCGGGCAAGGGGTGGAGCGGGAGCGTTCTTGTCCTGCAGTATCGTGCCGCCCAGCATCTGGATGGTGCGGTAGACCACCACGTGGCGGGCGCGTCGCTCGGCGACGGCGCGGCACGCGGACATCACCGGACTGAGCAGACCGCCGGTACCAAAGCCGCTGCCACAGTCGGCGGCATCGATCCGCAGTTCGGCGTTGACCTCGGCGGCGGGAGTATCACCCAGCGTCGCGATACCGTCGACATCGGCCGCCTGCAGTCCGGCGTCGTCGATGGCGGTCCGCACCGCCTCCATGGTCAGGTCGCGACCGGGAATCCCGGTGCGACGTCCGATACGCGAGATTCCGATGCCGGACACGATCGCGTCTTTCTCGAAGTACTTCAATCTGCACCGCCCGTAGACCCCACACGCGACATACCAGGACGAATTGAGTGTACTGTATTAGTCGTGTCGAACTCCCCGTTGCTCGTCGAGCACTGCGATGAGTGCGCGCACTGGGTGCATCCGGCCGCCGGAGAATGCCGCGATTGCGGCGGGCCACTGATCGCCAAACCCGTGTCCGGCCAAGGCACGGTGTTCACCTACACCGTCAACTACCACCCTTACAACCCGGAGATCCCGACACCCTACGTGATCGCACTGGTCGAGTTGGCCGAACAGGACGGTCTTCGGGTTGCCGCCAATATCGTTGACTGCGAACCGGATTCGGTAGCATCCGGGATGGCCGTTGCCATCCTCCCACAGCGGGGCACCGGCGGCGCCCCGCTGTTCGCGCCTGTCGTCTAGCTGCGCGAGCAGACGCGTCTCAGTTGATCAGCGGGTCGCGCGGCATGCCGAGAATCCGCTCGGCGATCTGGTTGCGGGTGACCTCCGAAGTCCCGCCGGCGATCGCCATGCCGCGCGCACCCATCACCATGCGTCCGGCCATTGCCGCGGGGCCATCCAGCAGTGCCGTCTCCGGACCGGCCAGGGCCGTCGAAATGGCAGCGCCCTCGATCATGTGGTCAGCCAGCTTCAGCTTGGTGACATTGCCTTCGGGCCCCGGACCAGCACCCTCCACGCTGCGGGCGGCGCGCCGCAGGTTGAGCAGTCGCAGCGCATTCTCCTCGGCCAGATAGGTGCCCACCCGAATCACCGCGCCCGCCAACTGATCTGAACGACGTTGGGTCTGCTTGACCAGTTCGGAGGCCAACCCCTCGTAGAACGAGCCACTGCCGCCGATGCTGACCCGCTCGTTGCCCAGCGTGGCGCGCGCCACCGTCCACCCGGAGTTGGGCGCCCCGACCACGTCCTCGTCGGGCACGAACAGGTCGTTGAAAAACACCTCGTTGAACTCCGCGCCGCCAGTGATCTGCCGGAGCGGGCGCACCTCGACTTCGGGGGCTTTCATGTCCACGATGACGGTGGTGATCCCCGCGTGCTTGGGCGCCTCCGGGTCGGTGCGCACGGTGGCCAGACCTCGCGCGCAGTACTGCGCCCCACTGGTCCACACCTTTTGC
Source organism: Mycobacterium gordonae (assembly GCF_017086405.1). Lineage (NCBI taxonomy): Bacteria > Bacillati > Actinomycetota > Actinomycetes > Mycobacteriales > Mycobacteriaceae > Mycobacterium > Mycobacterium camsae. The sequence continues at coordinate 2,110,424 of NZ_CP070973.1, read as the reverse complement.
CCGTTGATCTTCCAGCCGCCGTCGACCCGGGTGGCGCGGGTCTTGACCGACGCCGCATCCGAGCCGGCCTCGGGTTCGGAGAACAACTGGCACCAGATCTCGTCCTTGCGCAGCGCCTTCTCCACGAACCTTTCGATCTGCCAATCGGTGCCGTGCTGAATCAGCGTGAGGATGACCCAACCGGTGATCCCGTAGTCGGGACGCCGGATGCCCGCCGCGCGGAACTCCTCTTCGATGACGAGCTGCTCCACCGCGTCGGCGGCCCGACCCCACGGCTTGGGCCAGTGCGGCATCACGTAACCCGTCTCAATGAGCTTGTCGCGCTGCGCCTTCTTCTCCAGCCTGGCGAGTTCGGTGGCGTCAGCACGGATCTGGGTGCGCAACTCCTCGGCCTCCGGCGGGAGGTCCAAACTGTTCTCCCGCACGACTCCGGCCGCGGTGAGATCGAAGACGTCACTGGCCGGCGCGTCACCGCCCAGCAGGGCTGAGGTGACCAGGGCGCGGCGCAGATGCAGATGCGCGTCGTGCTCCCAGGTGAAGCCGATGCCACCGTGCACCTGAATGTTGAGCTCCGCATTCCGCGCGTAGGCGGGGCAGGCCAGTGTGGCGGCGACGGCCGAGACCAACCGGAACTGCTCTTCGTTCTCCGACGCCGCGCGGGCGGCATCCCACACGGCGGCCAGCGCAGACTCCGCCGCCACCAGCATGTTCGCGCAATGATGTTTCACGGCTTGGAAAGTCGCGATGGTGCGGCCGAACTGCTTGCGCACCTTGGCATATTCGACCGCCGATTCGACACAGTCGGTCGCACCGCCGACGGCCTCGGCGGCCAGCAGCGTCCGCGCCCGGGCCAGGGCCGAGGCGGCCGCGCCGGACAGGATGTCGTCGTCGGTCACGGTGACGTTATCCAGTCGAACGCGGCCGGAGCGTCGGGTCGGGTCGAGGTTCTCCGGCACCTCGACGGAGATGCCGGACCGTCCGCGGTTCAGCACCAGCACGTCGTCACCGGCAGTGAGCACCAGCAGGTCCGCCAACCCGGCGCCGAGCACGATCCCGGCCTCCCCGTCGGCAACGCCGTTCGAAACCCGAACGCTCCCAACCAGACCGACCCCCGCGGCAACGGTTCCGTCGATCAGGCCCGGCAACAGCCGGGACTGCTGAGCGGCGGTCCCGGCGTGGGCGATCACCGCCGAGGCGATGACGGTAGGCACGAACGGCCCAGGGGCCACCGCGCGGCCGAGTTCTTCGATCACCACCACCAGTTCGGGCAGGCCGTAACCAGATCCGCCATGCTCCTCGGCGATGTGCAGACCGAGCCAGCCCAGTTCGACGAAGCCCTGCCAGAACGAGGGCCGCGCCTCCTCCGGCGCGTCGAGCAGCGACCGCGCCGCCGCGCGCGCCTTCTGGGACGTCAGAAACCCGCGCGCCACCTCGGCGAGTTCGCGATGGTCGTCGGTCAGTGCGATACCCATGCGGGTCCTCCTCGCGGCGCTGGTGAATCTCTAAAGAGTGTACTCAATGCGCCGCGGGCGGCTGACCCGGCCGGGGTACTACTTGGGCGCGAACCGCTGCCCCGCGTCAAGACGCAGGCACTGACCGTTGAGCATCGGGTTGTCCACGATGGCCGCAACCAATTTGGCGTACTCCTCGGGCCGGCCGAGCCGCTTGGGAAATGCGGCGTCCTTCGTCAGCGCCACCGCGAATTCGTCCGGGATGCCCTGGGTCAACCCGGTGGCGAACAGGCTCGGCGCGATCGCCAACACCCGGATGCCCAACGACCCGAGGTCGCGCGCCATGGTCAGGCACATGCCCGCGATACCGGCCTTGGCTGCGGTGTAGGCGACCTGCCCGATCTGGCCCTCGAACGCCGCGATGGACGCGGTGTTGATGATGACGCCGCGCTCGTCATCCTCCGGGTCGTTCTTGGCCATGTGGGCGGCGGCCAGCCGGCTGATGTTGAAGGTGGCGATCAGGTTCAGGTCGATAACGGATTGAAACGACTCGAGGTCGTGCGGGCCGGACTTGGTCATGGTCCGCTTGGCGATCCCGCCGCCGGCGGTGGTCACCGTGACGTGCAGGCCACCGAGATCGTCGACCGCCGCCTGCAGCGCCTGCTCGGTGCCGGGGAAGTCGGTGACGTCGACCGGATAGAACTTGCCGTCGATTCCGTCGGCTACCGCCTTGCCGTCCGAACTCTCCCGGTCGAGCACCGCGACCCGGGCGCCACGCTGGTGCAGAAGTTCGGCGCTGGCCCGTCCCATTCCCGAGGCGCCGCCGATGACGACGACTTTCTTCCCGCTGATCTCCACCCGAACCTCCAATATCTGGGTTGTCAGATTCCCTGCAATTTGTAACGTCAGACCGTCACGTTAACGCGTCTGGCCGAGCACCATGTCACCGAGTCATGCCAAGCTCGAAACCGTGCTCCTCCTCGACGTCGCACGCACTTCGCTCACCGTGGGCGCCACCTCCTCGCGGCTGACCAAAGTCGCCCACATCGCCGAATTGCTGCGCGGTGCTGCCGACGATCCCGAGCTGGTCGCAACCACGGTCTCCTGGCTTTCCGGCGAGCTGCGGCAACGCCAGATCGGGGTCGGCTATGCCGCGCTGCGCTCACTGCCGCCGCCCGCATCTGGTCCTGCGCTGAGCGTCGGACAGGTGGATGCCACCTTCACCGAGATCGGCGCCGTCGCGGGCAAGGGTTCCCAAGCGCGCCGCGCCGGCCTGCTGACCGGTCTGTTCGCCGCGGCCACCGAAACCGAGCAGACGTTCCTGGTTCGCCTCCTCGGCGGCGAGCTGCGCCAGGGCGCCCTGATCGGGATCATGACCGACGCCGTGGCCAAGGCCGCCGGGCTTCCCGCCGCCGCGGTGCAACGGGCCGCAATGCTGGGCGGGGACCTGCCGGCGGTCGCCGCGGCCGCCCTCGGCGGCGGCTCGCTGGGTGCCTTCACGTTGCAGGTCGGAAGGCCGGTCGGGCCGATGTTGGCGCAGACCGCGACCGACGTCGGCGGCGCACTCGAACGCCACGATGGCACAACGATTTTCGAAGCAAAGCTGGACGGCGCGCGAGTGCAGATCCACCGCCGCGGCGACGACGTCACCGTCTATACCCGCAGCCTCGACGACGTCACCGCACGGCTGCCCGAGGTGGTGGAAGCCACGCTGGCCCTGCCGGTGACCGACCTGATCGCCGACGGCGAGGCGATCGCCCTGCGCCCGGACAACAGGCCGCACCGCTTTCAGGTGACCGCGTCCCGGTTTGGACGATCCGTGGACGTCCCAGCGGCGCGCGACAAGCAGCCCCTGTCGATGTTCTTCTTCGACATCCTGCACCGGGACGGTACCGATCTGCTGGACGCGCCGACCACCGAGCGGCTCGCGGCGCTGGACGAACTGGTGCCCGCGCAGCACCGGGTGGACCGGCTGGCCACCTCCGATCCGGCGACCGCGGCCGCCTTTCTCGACGCGACGCTGGCCGCGGGCCACGAAGGGGTGATGGCCAAGGCGCCGGGCGCGCCGTATCAGGCCGGCCGGCGCGGCGCGGGCTGGTTGAAGATCAAACCGGTGCACACCCTGGACCTGGTGGTGCTGGCCGTGGAGTGGGGCTCTGGGCGGCGCCGCGGCAAGTTGTCCAACATCCATCTCGGTGCACGCGATCCGCAGTCCGGCGGGTTCGTCATGGTCGGCAAGACCTTCAAGGGGATGACGGACGCCCTGCTGGAGTGGCAGACGCAGCGGTTCACCGAGTTGGCGACCGACGGCACGGACGGCTACGTCGTGCGGGTCCGACCCGAGCAGGTGGTCGAGATCGCCCTGGACGGGGTGCAGGGGTCTTCGCGCTATCCCGGCGGCGTGGCGCTGCGATTCGCCAGAGTGGTGCGTTACCGCGAGGACAAGAGCCCCGTCGAGGCGGACACCATCGACGCGGTACGCGCCATGTACTGATCCAGCGCCGAGCCCGAATCCACGATGCGACACACCAGGGGCGGCATCGGTAGATTCATTTTCGTATCGGACGCTGGAAGGGAGCCCGTGAACAGCGACATCAGCTATATCCGCACCGAACCTGACCTGCCACCTGTCGCGATCATCGATCGCTCGCCGATCACCCTCGGACACAAGATCGTCTTCGGCCTCATCGCCCTTGTCGGCGCGACCGCATGGACGATCGTCGCCTTCGTCCGCGGCGAGACGGTCAACGCGGTCTGGGTCGTGATCGCCGCGGTCTGCACCTACGTCGTTGCGTTCCGGTTCTACGCCCCGCTGGTCGAGGCGAAGATCGTGCGTCCGCGGGACGACCTCGCGACACCGGCGGAGATTCTCGACGACGGCACTGACTACCTGCCGACCGACCGGCGGGTGGTGTTCGGCCACCATTTCGCCGCGATCGCGGGCGCCGGTCCGCTCGTCGGCCCGGTGCTTGCGACACAGATGGGTTACCTGCCCAGCAGCATCTGGATCGTCGTCGGCGCCGTGCTCGGCGGATGCGTGCAGGACTACCTGACGCTGTGGATCTCCACCCGCAGACGCGGCCGGTCACTGGGTCAGATGGTCCGCGACGAACTCGGTGCGATCGCCGGAGCGGCGGCGCTGCTGGGGGTACCGGTCATCATCACCATCCTGATTGCGGTGCTCGCGCTGATCATCGTTCGCGCGCTGGCGCAGAGCCCGTGGGGCGTCTTCTCGATCGCCATGACCATCCCGATCGCCCTGTTCATGGGCTGCTATCTGCGGTTCCTTCGTCCCGGACGAATAGCGGAGGTGTCGGCGATAGGGGTGGTCCTGCTCCTGCTCGCCGTGATCTCCGGTGACTGGGTCGCCGGAACGTCCTGGGGCGCGAGGTGGTTCACCCTGTCGCCGGTCACGCTGGCCTGGCTGCTCATCAGCTACGGCCTGGCGGCATCGGTGCTGCCGGTGTGGCTCCTGCTTGCGCCGCGCGACTATCTGTCGACCTTCATGAAGGTCGGCACCATCACCCTGCTGGCGGTAGGCGTCTGTGTGGCGCACCCGGCCATCGAGGCACCCCCGGTCTCGCGGTTCGCCGTCAGCGGCGATGGTCCGGTGTTCGCCGGCTCGTTGTTTCCGTTTCTTTTCATCACCATCGCCTGTGGTGCGCTTTCGGGCTTCCATTCGCTCGTCTGCTCAGGCACGACGCCGAAGCTGCTCGAAAAGGAAGGGCAGATGCGCCTCATCGGCTACGGCGGCATGATCACCGAGTCGTTCGTCGCCGTCATCGCACTGCTGACCGCGGCCATTCTCGACCAGCACTTGTACTTTGCGATCAACGCGCCGTCGCCGCAGACTCACAACACCGCTGCCACCGCAGCGCGGTACGTCAACGGGCTCGGGCTGAGCGGCCCGCCGGCAACCGCGGAGCAGATCAACCAAGCCGCTGCCGGCGTCGGCGAAAAGACGATCGTCTCGCGTACCGGCGGCGCCCCCACCCTTGCCTTCGGCATGTCGGAGATTCTGCATCGGGTGTTCGGCGGCACGGGCCTGAAAGCCTTCTGGTACCACTTCGCGATCATGTTCGAGGCGCTGTTCATCCTGACCACCGTCGACGCCGGTACCAGGGTCGCGCGATTCATGGTGTCCGACGCACTCGGAAACCTGGGCGCTCCGCTGCGCAAGTTCCGCAATCCCAGCTGGCGCCCGGGCGCGTGGCTGTGCAGCCTGGTGGTGGTCGCCGCGTGGGGCGGCACCCTACTGCTCGGGGTGACCGACCCGTTGGGTGGCGTCAACTCGCTGTATCCCTTGTTCGGAATCGCCAACCAGCTACTCGCGGGGATAGCGCTGACCGTCATCACGGTGATCGTCATCAAGAGCGGCCACGCGAAATGGGCGTGGATCCCGGGCTTTCCGCTGTTGTGGGACCTGGCCGTCACATTGACGGCATCCTGGCAGAAGATCTTTTCCGCGGACCCCAAAGTCGGCTACTGGACCCAGTATGGCCAGTACTTGGCGGCCAAGCAGGCCGGCAAGACCGCGTTCGGTTCGGCGACCGACGCCGCCCAGATCGACGACGTCATCCGCAACGCCTTCATCCAGGGCACTCTGTCGATCGCGTTCGCAACTGTCGTCATCGTGGTGGTCGTTGCGGGAATCCTGGCTTCAGTCAAGGCGATTCGGGGTTCCGGGGGGCCGTTGAGCGAAGACGACCAGGTCAACTCCCGGCGGTTCGCCCCGTCGGGATTGATTCCCACCGCAGCCGAACGCGACGTGCAGCGTCAATGGGATGGAGTTCCGACTCCGCGCCCCAGCTAGTCAGGACCGGCGATGCAGAGAGTTCGAAGCACGTGCGTTGTGCACGCATGGCGAAGGTAGAAAATTTGCCTCCTGCCCTGCCGGGCCGCCACATTGTAAAGTTCCGTCACGTGTCAATCCAGGCAAGGCTCAACGCGATACGTCCCCAGGGCGTCGGGAAACCATGGCACGGCTGGTACGTCGGAGATGAATTCACCCGAATTAAAGCCGTGAAGCAAGCGCTGAACGCGCGCCAGAATCCTGTCTACCTGGAAATCGGGGTGTGTCGCGGATACGCTCTCCGACGCATTTGGGCCGACGAGAAGATTGCCGTGGACCCCGAGTTCAAACTTTCTGCGCGTTCGCGTCGGCTGGCCGCCGAGAAAGCGCGCGCGACACACTACTTCGAGATGTCCAGCGACGCGTTCTTCGAAAACGAGAAGGCGTTCTTGACACAACGGCAACTGGACGTCGCGCTCATCGACGGGCTGCACACCTACCCGCAGGTCGTGCGGGACGTCGAGAACACTCTGCGCTACCTCCGCGAGGACGGCGTCATCATCCTGCACGATTGCAACCCGGTATACGAGCACATCGGTCGCCCCGCGGAGAGCCACAGCGACTTTCGGGCGCATGCCCGCTGGTGGCAGTGGCTTTGGAGCGGCGACGTATGGAAGGCGATCGTCCATCTGCGTAGCACGCGTGACGACTTGCGCGTCGCGGTGCTGAACTGCGATTTCGGCGTCGGGGTCCTACGGAAGGGAAAACCGGAATCGCGATTGTCCTACTCCGCTGCCGAGGTCGAGGCGCTCGACTACTCAGATTTGGTCGCCGACCGTGAACGCTTGCTGAACCTCAAGCATTTCTCCTACCTTGATGAATTTCTCGCGTCCGCGGCGGAGCCGTCGCATTCCGGCCCGCGCGCCCGAGGCATTCGGACGCGGGGTGTGAAATTTCGGCGGACCGCACGGTAGACACAACCTCCGCAGACCTTGCTTTCGAGAAAAGCGCCGGTCAACGGAACCCGATGACGACACATCCCTATCTCGCGAAAATCCGAGCGAACTCACCAAATACGGGATCCGCGAAAAAGTGTCCGAGCGGTGGGCGCGCGCTCGGCGGCTTATTCATGGTGCGACCTACGAGCCCGTCCGAAAAACACAAGTGTGCGTCGGGCATAGATTGACCGTTGAATTGCCTACGTTACGGACCAACGAGATGGCCAGGTTTGTTTTCTTCCTCCGCGCCAGATCGCCTGAACCGAGTCGTTCGACTGGATGGTCGCCACCGCCTAGGGAAGCAAACCCGGCAGCTGCTCGATACCGGCGTTATACGTCAGCGCGACCTTACCGACGACGATCAGGTTGAAAACCGGATCGGCAGCGTCGGGTTCAGCCGGTCAACACTCCCGCGGTCCCACTAGGGTTTTAGGTCGCAAAGTGACGTTCCCGAACACACTTGCCTATTGGCTGACCAGCGACATGTCCGCACCGCGCCGCTAGCTCGGCCACGGCGCGCAGGTGACGCGATGGTGCCGAACTGCCTTGCCGGGACCTAGAATTGTGCGGAATGAGAGTCGGCATCGACTTCGGCACCACTCACACCGTCGCTGCGATCGTCGACCGTGGCAACTACCCGGTCGTCGCCTACGACGGTGTGGACGCGTGGCCGTCGGTGATCGCGGCCAACCCCGCAGGTGAGTTGCGCTTCGGTTTGGACGCCGCCACCGTCCGCCACGAACCCGGCTGGGAGGTGCTCAGGTCGTTCAAACGTCTGCTCAACGACGCCGGCCCGCAGACCACGGTGAGGTTGGCCGGCCACGAATACCGGTTGACGGACCTGCTCACCGGATTCCTGGCGCAACTCAAGAGTGATCTGATCCTGCGCTCGAACGCCGGCGCCGTCAGCGGCGAAGCCGTCCAGGCCGCGATCAGCGTGCCGGCCAATTCCTCGAGCGCACAACGCTTTATGACGCTCGATGCCTTCGCGGCGGCGGGTTTCGAGGTCGTCGCACTGTTGAACGAGCCGTCCGCCGCCGGGTTGGAATACGCCCACCGGTACCGCTCCACGATCACCGCCAAACGCGAGTACGTCCTGATCTACGACCTGGGCGGCGGCACCTTCGACGCCTCACTGTTGAAGATGGCCGGCCACGTCAACGAAGTCGTGGTCAGCGAGGGAATCCAACGCCTCGGCGGAGACGACTTCGACGAGGCGATCGCACAGTTGGTGCTGGCCGACTCAGCGCTGCCGGCGCCGCGGGGCGCCCCCCATGAGCTCCTGGTCGAGGAATGTGCCACCCGCAAAGAGGCGGTCGGCCCGCAGACACGGCGTTTCCTGGTCGACCTCACGGTGATCGACGGTGTCGACCGGCCACCGTTTTCCTGTCCGATCGACGATGTCTACGCGGCCTGTGCGCCGCTCGTCGATAAGACCACCGAGCTTCTTTCACGCGTCCTGCACGACCCGGTCGGGGACGGCAGGGACGTCCCGTGGTCGGAAGTGGCGGGCATCTACGTGGTGGGCGGTGCGGGCAGCTTCCCCATCGTCTCGCGCATGCTGCGCGCAAGCTTCGGCGACAAGCGGGTCAAGCGCTCCCCGCACCCGTTTGCCGCGACGGCCATCGGACTTGCCGTCTTCCTCGATACCGAGTCGGGTTTCGTTCTATCCGAACGTTTTTCACGGCATTTCGGAGTGTTCCGGGAGGCGCACGCCGGCGCCGACGTAGTCTTCGACCCGATCGTGCCCAAAGACGCCGCCCTGCCTGCCGACGGGCGCACCCCGCTGGTTGTCAGCCGTAAGTATCGGGCGGCGCACAACATCGGGCACTTCCGGTTCGTGGAGTGCAGCCGCGTGGTCAACGGGCGGCCCGACGGCGACGTCACGCCCTATGATCCGGTCCTGTTCCCGTTCGACCCGGCCCTACGCGACCGCGACGATCTGGGCCGCCAACCGGTGGGCCGGTGGCCCGAAGGCCCCGACGTCGAAGAGATCTACACCGTTGCGCCTACGGGCGCGGTGGAAGTCACCCTCACCACCCAGCCGACTGGCATTCAACGCACTTTCCGGCTGGAACGGCGGGGCCATGGAGCTCTATGACGTCATGCGAAGCACTTTCGCCGCTCGGGAATTCACCGACGACGCAGTGCCCGATGAAGTGTTGTACCGCATCATCGACAATGCCCGATTCGCGCCAAGCGGCGGCAACCGCCAAGGCGCGCACATCACGGTGGTGCGTGCTCCCGACACTCGCCGTCGGCTCGCAGAACTCGGCGCACCGGCCGCCCGCCGCTATTTCGCCCAGCTGACGGCCGGTGAAAACCCTTGGAATGCCATGCTTCCCAGCGCGGTGTCACAAGACGTCATCGACCAGACCGAAGTCCCCGAGAGGTTCATCGCGCCGACGATCAACGCCCCGGTCGTGCTGGTCGTGTCGGTGGACCTGAACGTGGTGGCGGCCCTGGATCAGGGGTTGGACCGCGTCGGTCTAGCCGGCGGCGCGTCAGTATATCCCCTGGTGTGGAGCATCCTGCTGGCCGCTCGCAGCGAGGGATACGGCGGCACCATCACGACGATGGCCATTGCCCGCGAAGACGCGATTCGCGACCTGTTGGGAATTCCGGACACGCACGCGGTCGCGGCACTCGTGCCGCTCGGCCGACCGCAGCGCCAGCTGACGAAACTACGCCGCCGGCCGGTCGCGGAGTTCGTCACCCAGGATCGCTTCGACGGCCCGGCGTTCACGGGCTGACGCCGGCAGTCAGACGGCCTTGGTCGTGCCGACGTAGGACACCACGACGTCGGATTCGTCGGTGATGCGGGTCAGGGTCGAATACGAGCGGATGAACGACTGACCGACGCATCCGTCGATCTTGATGTGGAAGTCGCTGATCATGATCCAGGGGTTCGGGCCCTTGAACTCTTTTCTGACCACCGGGACCACGACCACGAACCCGGGTTTGAGGCCGACGCTGACCACCCCGTTATACGAGCCGGTGATCAGCGGCAGCAGTACCGGCGGCTGGCCAGGCCCCAGCGGCAACTCCGCGCCGAGAGACGGCGCGATGCCGCCGCCGTTGGCCATAGTGACGCCGTTGGCAGTGCTCATGTCGATGCCGCAGCCGATTTCGAATCCAACCTCCAAAATGCCGTGCGCCGCTTCGGGTCCCACCAGCGACGCGACGAACACTCCGCTGGAGAGGTATTCACGCGACGACGCCGCGGTGGTCAACGGCGCGACGGGTACCTGTTTCTCGTCTTTCGCCCCCAGAGCTAGTGTCCAGCCATCGGGCGTAGTGATCCGAGCGGGTGCGCCGGGCGGCAGCAACCCATCGGCCGGCGACGCCGTGCCCGACACCGGTTCGGCGTCGGGTTGGGCATTGCCCGGCACCGCCGGAGTCGACAACACAAGGCACACAGCGAAGACCGCAGCACGGCGAAGGACCGCGGAAATCGGCATCACGGCCTACACGCTAGGCACGGCGGCAGCACTCGCCGGGTTTGCCGCGAGGCGCCATTTCAGAGTTGTTGCACGTTTGTGGCTGGTTCGCGACGCAGGCACGGGAGGCTGGACAAGCTGGGCGGCGAGTAGACTCCCCGTTAGCCGGTGGATCGCGCCGATCGGCAGGGAGGGCGACCGATGACACGTCACAGGATCGCATCAGCTCTCGCGGCTGCCCTGGTCGCGCTGACTGCACTGGTTGGCAGCGCCGGCGTCGCCCGAGCCGATCCCGAGGACTCGGTACCTCAGATCATCGACGATCTTCTCATCATCATCCCGGGGCTGACCCTCGATCCACGCGACCGGGACGCCTCTCAAAACGGCCCCGGACCCAAGGAATGGACCGGTAGCGGAATGTACTGTCAGAACCGAAACGTCAAGTGCCAGAAGATGGGATTCTGAGTCGGCCGAGGCACGTCGCGAAGTCCGTTCCGCCTGCGGCCTCGATGGCCTCTGACCGGAAGGAACAGCGCCGATGTCCACCTGGCTGATAACCGGTTGTTCGACCGGCATCGGACGCGCTCTCGCCGAGGCGATCATCGACGCCGGCCACAACGTCGTCGTTACCGCACGCGACGTCACGAAGGTCGCCGACCTGGCCGAAACCGCAGCCGACCGCACCCTAGCCGTCGCCCTCGACGTCACCGACACCGACCAGATCGACGCCGCGGTGCAGCAGGCCAAGGAACGGTTCGACGGCATCGACGTCCTGGTCAACAACGCCGGCTACGGGTATCGCGCGGCGATCGAAGAGGGTGACGACGCCGAGGTGCGAGCACTGTTCGAAACGCACTTCTTCGGCAGCGTGGCCATGATCAAGGCGGTGCTGCCGGGCATGCGGGAGCGCCGCCGCGGTGCGATCGTCAACATCTCCTCCATCGGTGTGCAGCTGACGCCGGTGGGATCGGGCTACTACTCGGCCGCCAAGGCCGCGATGGAAGGCATGAGCGGGGCGCTGCACGGTGAGCTTGCGCCCCTCGGCATTTCGGTCACTGTCGTCGAACCTGGCGCCTTCCGAACAGATTTCGCCGGGCGATCGCTGACCCAGTCGTCCACCGTCATCGACGACTACGCCGAGACTGCCGGACGCCGTCGCAGAGAGAACGACACCATGCACGGCAGTCAGGCCGGCGACCCGACCAAGGCGGCCAAGGTGATCATCACCGCCGTCGAATCCGACGAGCCGCCGGCCTTCCTGTTGCTCGGGCAGGACGCTCTATTCTCCTACCGCCACATCGCCGAGCGGCGGGCGGCCGAGGTCGCCGCCTGGGAAGAGTTCACCACCAGCACCAACCTGGACAGCTGATGCAAGCGGCGGTGCTGGGGATCATCGGTGTGGTCGTCCTCGCTGCGATGGGGATGACCCTGCTGATCATCGGATTGCGGAATCGTTCGGCGCCGCACATTCAGGACCCCGTCGGTTACCCGCCGGGTTACCCGCCCGGCTATCCGCCCGCGTTCCCCGGATACCCCGGCAGCGTATATCCACCGTTGCCTCCGCCACCGCGAAAGTCCGGCACCGGCCTGATCATCACCGGCGTCGCGTTGCTCGCCCTGAGCGCTCTCGGGATCGTCGGCACGGTGGCCCTGGCCGCCGGACGGAGTTCCCGCCTGGCGCTGGGCGACTGTTTCACCAACGAGATCCTGGACAAGCAGCGCTGGAAGGCCAAGAGCTGCAGCAACCCCGAAGCGGTGCTGGAATACGCCGCCAAGGTCGACGCCGGCGGAAACTGTCCCGACGGCAAGCTGGAGAGCAGCGCCTACCTGTCCGTCGAGCACGACGGGTATCGACGCTGCTTCATACCCAATCTGCTTGTCAGTCATTGCTATTCCTCCGACCACAACGGTGAGACCATTCGCGCGGTGAGTTGCGGCACCGGCGGCAGCGTGGTGCGAATCACCACGCGATTGGACAACACGATCGACACTTCCGCCTGCCCGTCGGGAGCGCGTACCGTGACGTTCCCCCAGCCCAAGCGGACCTACTGTAGCGAGCAGGTGGACGGAATCATCTGAACTACAATCGATTTCCGCGCACCGCGTAGCGCCCGGGCCCCAGGAAAATCAGCAGGAAGAAGCCGAAGCAGAAAAGGATCGCCGGTGTCCCCCCATTGCCTTCGGGCGGAGGGCCGATCGGCCAGAGCGTCAGTGGCTGATGCATCCAGAAATACGCCACCGCCATCTGCCCGGACGCGATGAAGGCGGCGATGCGGGTGAACAGTCCCACCGCGATCAGCAGTCCGGCCACGAGCTCGATCACCCCGGCGTACCAGCCGGGCCAGTCACCGAGTTCGACCGGATACCCGGACGAGACGGGCCAGCTGAACAGGATCATCGAGCCGTAGCCGGCGAAAAGCAGTCCGTAGACCAACCGGAACAGGCTCAGGACGGCCGGCGACATCCCGGCCAGGCGGCGGTTGAGGTCGTTCGTCATAATGCCCACGTTACGGTCGTCGCCCGGCATGTCCGAATAGCGGCGCGGGCGCCTCTCACGCCATGCCACCAGCCTGGACTGCAATCCCTGGTGTCGTCGGCAGGCAGAACATCCCTGACCATCCCGTCTTTGCTTGAGCCTCACGTGGCCTGTGTCGCAATCGATTTTGCACAATTCACCGAGTCGGCGCCGGGGTCCAACCACAGCCTGCGCGCAGCTACCTGTGCGACAGGCTGTCCACCGTCGTCTGGTAGTGTACATTTGTACATGTACTTATGTACACTACGGAAAGGGCGATCGTGGCCTACCTGTTTCTGTTCGTCGCCATCTTCGCGGAGGTCGCGGCCACCAGCATCCTCAAGAGCACCGAAGGCTTCACTCGACTGTGGCCGACCGTGATCTGCCTGCTCGGTTATGCCGTCTCCTTCGCGTTGCTGGCGCTGTCCATCTCACGCGGGATGCAGACCGACGTCGCCTATGCGTTGTGGTCGGCGATCGGGACGGCCGTGATCGTGTTCATCGCGGTGGCGTTTCTCGGATCCCCCTTGTCGGCGGCGAAGGTGATCGGCGTCGGCTTGATCGTCGGCGGTGTGGTCACGTTGAACCTGGGGGGTGCGCATTGAGTTCCGCGCGCGAACGCCGGCCGCGCGACCCGGCCGGTCGCCGTCAGGCGATCGTCGAAGCGGCCACCCGGGTAATCGCCCGTCGCGGGCTCGGCCAGCTGACGCACCGCCTGGTGGCGTCCGAGGCGGATGTGCCGGTGGGGTCAACGACGTACTATTTCGGCGATCTCGGCGAGCTGCGGGAAGCCGCGCTGACACACGCGGCCGCCACCTCTGCCGCGCACCTGGAAGAGTGGCGGCGGATATTGGACGCCGGCACCGACCTACCCGCCGCCCTGGCCCAGCTCACCGCCGACTATCTGGCCGATCACGACCGGTATCGGACGCTCAACGAGCTGTATCTGGCGGCCAGCTACCGAGCCGAGCTGCGGCCCTTGGCGCGGGTGTGGAACGAAGGCATCGTCGCATTGCTGGAACCGCGCGTCGGGCGCCGGGCGGCGGAGGCCATCGCGGTGTTCCTCGACGGCGCGATGTCGCACCCGTTGGCAACGGGTACCCCGCTGAGCACCGAAGCGCTCACCGACGCCATCGCCCGATTGGCCGACAATCGCTACGACACGCGCGCGCCCAGCCGGCCCAGGTAGGACAGCCAGAGCAAGGTGCCGAGCACCGTTGCGACGATTGCCCAGGTCTTGGCGGTATTAGAGGACTGGGTGGCCTCGGCCCACCGACCCTGTGCCCACAGACCGTCGACCTTGCTGGCGTACACGGTGGCCACGATGCCCGGGATGGTGCACAGGAAGATCGTGATGATTGCCCACACCAGATAATTGTTCGGCTTTCCCGGCTGGCCGTAGGGGCCCTGCGGCGAGAACCCGCCGTACGGTTGCGGCGAAGGCGGTGGGTAACCGCTGCCCGGGTACCCGCCGCCCGGTGGCGGATAGCCGCCGTAGGGCCCCTGCGGCGGCGGGGGTGGAGCGTACCCGCCGCCCTGGTAGGGCGGATAACCCCCCGGTGGCTCGTAACCACCAGGCGGCGGATAGTTGTCGGGCGGCGGTGCGGTCATGGTGGCTCCAGGCGGCGGGGAGTTAGCTGGATATCGCCTAACAGTGAACTGCCGCATCGGGACTGTCAATGCCCGATGGCCACGGCCGAATGGCCCCTACCACCCTATCGCGACACCTGGGGCTTGCGGCAAGGCCCGGGTCATGCCGCACAATGGCTGGCCGGACACCGGGACCCGCATAGGGGCCCGAAAATTGGGGGTTGCATTGCGGGAATCAACGGAGGGGTTCGACGCGGAACTGCAAATGGAACAGGACTACGTCACCGGCCTCTACGCACGACTGGACGCGGAACGCGCCGCAGCGAAGTCGAGGTACAGCAACGCATTACGGGGTGACGGCGAAACACCGATGGACCGCGATGTCGAGGTGCGGGCGCTGGCCCGGCGGATGAAGCGCCTCGACGTCGCCGACGACGGGTTGTGTTTCGGTCGGCTGGACGCTGTTTCGGGCCACCGGTCTTACATCGGGCGCATCGGATTACTCGACGAAGACAACGAATACGAACCGTTGTTGATCGATTGGCGGGCGCCGGCGGCGCGCCCGTTCTACACCGCCACGGCGGCCCACCCGGAGGACATCCGTCGACGCCGTCAGTTCCACACCCGCGGACGCGCCGTCGTCGACTTCACCGACGAGGTGCTGGGCCGGCCCGATGACGGCGATAAGCACGAAAGTTCAAGTGACGCAGCCCTGCTCGCCGCGATCAACGCCCCCCGGGGCGACGGAATGCGCGATATCGTTGCGACCATCCAGGCCGAGCAGGATGCGATCATCCGGCTGGATCACTCCGGTGTGCTGGTGATCGAGGGAGGCCCCGGCACCGGCAAGACAGTGGTCGCACTGCACCGCGTCGCCTACCTGCTCTACACCCAGCGCGAGCGGATGGAACGCCACGGCGTGCTTGTCATCGGCCCGAACCCGGAATTCCTCGATCACATCAGCCGCGTCCTGCCGTCGCTGGGCGAATCCACCGTGGTGTTCATGACCATCGGCGATCTCGTACCCGGCCGGCGCATCACCGATGAAGACGAACCGACCGCCGCGCAACTCAAGGGTGCACTGAAGATTCTGGACGTGCTGGCTGCCGCGATAGCCGATCACCAACGGCTGCCGGAGGATCCGCTGTCGATCAAACTGTCCGATGTCACCCTGCGCATCGACGCCGAGACGGCACAGTGGGCCAGGGAGGAGGCCCGCGCCACCGGGCTGCCGCACAACGCGGCCCGCGCCGCATTCACCGACATCGTCACCTGGGTCTTGACTGAGCGCGCGATTGCCAAGATCGGCCGGGGCTGGCTGACCCGGTCGGACCGCAACGCGTGGGAGAAGCTCCGGGAGGAGCTGATCGAGGAACTCGCGGACAACGCCGCGTTCGCGGCCGCACTCGACGAGCTCTGGCCGATCTTGACACCAGACAAGGTGCTCTCGGCACTGCTCGAATCCCGCGAGAAGCTGCGCGCGGCCGGTGCCGACCCGGCGCTGTGGCGAGAGACCGGCGACGCGTGGACGGTGTCCGACGTGCCGCTGCTGGACGAACTGGTGGACCTGCTGGGAGTCAACAAGGAAGCCGAGGAACTCGCCAGGAAGGCGGCGGAGCGCGAGCAAGCCGAGGAGGCCGCCTATGCGGCCGGGGTGCTTGACCTCATGGTCAGCCGCGAAGATCTGATGGACGACGAGGACCAGCTGCTCGCCCAGGACCTGCTCTACGGCGAGGACCTGGCCGAACGGTTCGTCGAGCGCGATTTCCGTGAACTGTCCGAACGCGCTGCAGCGGACCGGAATTGGACGTATCGGCATGTGGTGGTCGACGAAGCCCAGGAGCTGTCCGAAATGGACTGGCGGGTATTGATGCGCCGTTGTCCGGCCCGATCCTTCACGGTGGTAGGCGATCTCGCGCAACGGCGGTCACCGGCCGGAGCGACGTCCTGGGCTGCCATGCTCCGGCCGTATGTGCCCGGTCGCTGGGTTTACCGTCCGCTGACGGTGAACTACCGGACCCCCGCGGAGATCATGGCCGTCGCCACCGCTCTGCTGGCCGACTTCGCACCCGACGTCGTGGCGCCGGAGTCGGTCCGTGCATGTGGTGTCCCACCGTGGTCCCGACAAGTCGATCAGCACCAGCTGGTTTCTGCCATCGAAGAATTCGTGCGCGACGAAGCCTCCCGGGATGGCACGAGCGTGGTGATCGGGCCGCCCGGGGTGCCCGGCGCCGTGGTTCCCTCGGCGACCAAGGGGCTGGAGTTCGACGCGGTTCTGGTGGTGGATCCGCAGCGGATCGTCGCCGACGGCCCGCGCGGCGCCGCCGAGCTTTACGTAGCGCTCACCCGCGCCACCCAGCGCCTCGGCGTCCTGCATCAGGAGCCGCTGCCGCCGGTGCTGGGCGGCCTGGCGAAAACGTCTGAGTCCACATACCGCTGAATGTTGGGTGCGACGGCGGCAACCACGTCGTCTTCGGACATCGACGCGACGGGTTCGATCTTCCAGATGTAGCGGATCAGCGCGAAGCCGATCAACTGACTGGCGATCAACCCGCTGCGCCACAACCGATCCGTTTCATCGGTTCCCAGCGTCGAGCCGCCGATGAGGCTGCGCTTCACCACCATGCGCAGCTTTTCCCGGGTGCGCTCGTCGTGCGCGGCCGTCAGCACCACGGCCCGCAGCACCGGACCGATCTCGTCATCGGCCCACGCCGCGAGCACCGTGCGCACCAGACGAGTGCCCAACTCGTCACGTGGCGTGGCCCATGTCTGGGCGACGGTCTCCAGCCACCTGGGCGGCGGATCCGTGGCCGCGTCGAGCAGGCGCTCCTTGGAGCCGAAGTAGTGATACACCAGCGCCGGGTCGACGTCGGAGGCGCGAGCGACCGCGCGGATCGTGGTCCCCGCCCAACCCTGGGTGGCGAATTCCTGCCTGGCGGCGTTGAGGATTCGCGCCTGCAGCACGCCGCGCTCATCGCGTGGCCCTGGGGTCGCCACCTTCTTCGCCATATATTTCATCGTAGCGTGAGACTAATGCATATCGAGTGCATAGCCGCTGTTCATGTATTGAGCAGGCGTTCGCCTGCCGGGTGTGCAAACATCGCTGCCAGACCGTCTGCCTTGTTTCCCCGTGCTTTCGTGAGATTTCCAAGGAATGAGACCCGCGATGACTGATCTTGATCAGACGCCCTCCGACGAAATTCCTGCCACCGGTCCCAGTCGGGCCGAACTGATCGAGCACTCCCGGACCGGAATGGGCGCCGCCGCACTGCAACGCGCGATCACCGACCACCTGCGCTACTCGATTGGTCGACCGGCCGCCGCGCTGCGTCCCGAGCACTACTACCGCGCGCTCGCGCTGGCCGTTCGCGACCGGATGCAGGACCGACGGGTGGCCTCGACGCAGGTCTCGCTCGATCTTGGCCGCAAGGTGACCTGCTACCTGTCGGCCGAATTCCTGATGGGCCCGCAGCTCGGCAACAACCTGCTGAACCTGCGCATGGAACGAGCCGCCAAGGCAGCACTGTCCGCTATGGGCCAGAACTACGACGAGGTGCTGGCCTGCGAAGAGGAACCCGGCCTGGGCAACGGCGGTTTGGGCAGGCTCGCCGCGTGCTATCTGGATTCGCTGGCCACCCTGGAACGCCCGGCGATCGGCTACGGTATCCGCTACGAATTCGGCATCTTCGATCAGGAGATCCACGACGGCTGGCAGGTGGAGCAGACCGACAACTGGCTGGACAGCGGAAACCCTTGGGAGATCGCCAAACCCGACGTCAATTATCTGGTCAAGTGGGGCGGATACGTCGAGCGCTACACCGACGACACCGGACGCGAACGGGCTCGGTGGGTACCGGGCTTGATGCTCAAGGGCGTTGCCTACGACACCCCGATTCAGGGTTACGGCGTCAACACCTGCAACGTGCTGACGCTGTGGAGCGCCCGCGCAGTGAAGTCGTTCGCACTGGAGGCGTTCAACACCGGCGATTACTACAAGGCGGTCGAAGACGAGGTCACCTCCGAGACGGTCACCAAGGTGCTCTACCCCAACGACGAGCCGGAGGCCGGAAAGCGGCTGCGGCTGTTGCAGCAGCACTTCTTCGTGTCCTGTTCGTTGCAGCACGTACTGCACATCATGGACGATCTGGCCGACGTCTCCGTGCGTGAGCTGCCTCAGCGATTTGCCCTGCAGCTCAACGACACTCACCCGTCGATCGGTGTCGCCGAGTTGATGCGGCTGCTGATCGACGAGCGTCAGCTGGACTGGGAGGAGGCGTGGGACATCACCGTCGCCACGTTCGCCTACACCAACCACACGCTGCTGCCCGAGGCACTGGAAACCTGGCCGCTGGAGATGTTCGGCGAGTCGCTGCCGCGTCACCTCGAGATCATCTACGAGATCAACCGACGGTTTCTCGACGAGGTGCGCATCCGGTTCCTCGGTGACCACGACCGGGTGCGCAGGATGTCGCTGATCGGCGAGGAAGGCGGCAGGAACGTCCGGATGGCGCATCTGGCCACCGTCGGTAGCCACGCCGTCAACGGGGTCGCGGCACTGCACTCCGAGCTGCTGAAAGACAGTGTGCTCAAGGACTTCTACGAGATGTGGCCGGAGCGGTTCAGCAACAAGACCAACGGCGTGACGCCCCGCCGTTTCCTGGCGCTGGCCAATCCCGGCCTGCGAGAACTGCTGGACCGCACCGTCGGGGACGGGTGGCTGACCGATCTGGGCCGGCTGCGTGGGTTGGAGCAGTTCGTCGACGACTCGTCCTTTCGGGAACAGTGGCGTGACATCAAGCGCAACAACAAAGCGCGCCTGGCCTCCTTCGTGCGCTCGGCGACCGGAGTCGAGCTGAATCCGGAATGGATCTTCGACATTCAGGTCAAACGCATCCACGAGTACAAGCGCCAGCACCTCAACGTGCTGCACATCGTCGCGCTCTACTACCGGCTCAAGCAGAACCCCGGACTGTCAATTCCGCCGCGTGCCTTCATCTTCGGCGGCAAAGCGGCACCGGGGTACTTCCTGGCCAAGCGGATCATCAAGCTGATCAACGCCGTTGCAGAGACGATCAACAACGACCCGGAAGTCAACAAGTTCCTGAAAGTCGCGTTCATCCCGAACTTCAACGTGCAGAACGCGCACCTGATCTACCCGGCGGCCAACGTGTCCGAGCAGATCTCCACCGCGGGCAAGGAAGCCTCGGGCACCGGAAACATGAAGTTCATGATCAACGGCGCCCTGACGGTCGGCACGCTGGATGGGGCCAATGTCGAGATTCGTGAGGAGGCGGGACCGGAGAACTTCTTCCTGTTCGGCATGAACGTGCAGGAGGTCGAGGCGCTCAAAGCGAGCGGTTACCGTCCGGCGGATTACATCGACAGCAACGAGGAGCTCAGCGCGGTGCTTGATCTGATTGCCGGCGGGACGTTCTCGCACGGCGACCACCAGGTGTTCCGGCCGCTCGTCGACAATCTGCGCCACCACGACTCGTTTCTGGTGTGCGCCGACTTCGCGTCCTACGTGGCATGCCAGGAGCAAGTCAGCCAGGCGTGGCAGGACCGGGATGCGTGGACGAAGATGTCGATCCTGAATACCGCACGCAGCGGTAAGTTCTCCTCAGACCGCGCCATCGCCGAATACTGCGAAGACATCTGGAAGGTCTGGCCACTGACCGTCAAGATCTGAGAAAGACACGGGAGCCTTGATGACCGAAGCAGTGCCGGCGGAGTCCTCCGACGACTTCTGCGAAGAATGCGGCTACGAGCCGCAACTCGAAGGCGGTTCGTCCTATCAGTGGGCCTCCCGGTTGGCCAACCCGAAGATCGGCCGGTTCTTCGGCTGACCGACTTTCTGTTACCTGATTACCGTTCTGATGGCAATCGACAGCGCGATGTCGAGTCTGATGCCGTTGTTCGACATGGCGTCTGACGACGGCACCGCGCGGCTGCTCACCATGACGGTCATGGTGATCCAGGCCATGCTTGCGATCGCCTCGACAAGGATTGTGGCGCTGGTCAATTCGCCGGCGTTGGACATCGAACTGTCCAACGTCGTGTTATTGGCCAGCGCGCTCGTCGTCGCAGTCTCGGTGCCGGACGCGGCTCGGTCGACAATCTCACCTCACGCGGCATCACCGAAGGAGCCTCGGATTACTTCGCCTTCGGCGGCGGGTCGATGGCCGTCATGATCGTCGGACTGGGCACCCAGGTCGGGTTCGACTCTGCGGCGAACATGGCCGAGGAAGCCAAGAATCCCTTCCGCAGCGTTCCGCGCGCCATCGTGGGATCGGTGGCCGCGGGCAGCGTGCTGGGCCTGCCTTTCCTGATCGCGTTGACCGTGGCCATCGACGACATTGCGCACGTTTCGGCGGCCGGTTCTTCGGTGGCGACGATCATGCGCGATCAGCTCGGCCCGGTGACCGAGCGAATCTTGCTGGTCGCCATCGCAATTTCCTCTTTCGGCGGCGGGATGGTCACGCTGACCAGTTGCTCACGCATGATCTTCGCGACGTCGCGCGACGAGCGATTCCCCGCCCACCGGTTGATGCGCCGCGTGCATTCGCGTAGTCAGACGCCGATCCCGGCGACCGTCGTGCCCGTCGTCATCGGCATCGGGGTACTGGCCGCCCTGCCAGGCGACGCCCTGCTGGACCTGATCACCTCGGGAACCGTTTTTCCGGCGCTGACCTACGGGATGATCGCCGTCCTCTACCTCGCGGTGCGCAAACGACTCGATCGTCAGGAGGGCGCCTTCGATATCGGGCGCTTCGAGCTACCGATCGCGGTCGCCGCGCTGATCTGGTCGGTCTGCGCGCTGATCATCCTGCTCTCCCCCGCAGCCGCGGTCGTTCCGATGATCATCGTGGCCGGCCTGCTCGCGACGGGCGCGGTGTACTTCGCGTACCTGATGATCTCCAACCGCGCCGTGCTCGACCACGAGCCCGGGGATATGACCGCGTTCTCGCATTGACGGCCAGACTGCGCCGGGCCTAACCGCTCTCGTTGGCGACCCAGACGGCGACGTAGCCGATCGGGATACCGGTCTTACGTGCGATGCATTGGCGCGCAGCGAGTTCGACCGCCGACCGGCGAGCGGCGCGGGCGATCCCGTCCACTTCGGGAATCCGGATCAGCCAGCCGTCGGCGTCCCGGGTGATGTCGATGTCGAAGCACTGGCCAACCGTTACGCAGTTCATACGCTGTGTACGACCTCTACGCATGGAATGCGGGCGGCGCAGAGTGGGCTGAAGAGGCATAGGTGTGTTCCTGAGTCGATGACGGACCGCGCGCAAGACTAATCCGACTGCGGGGTAAAACCTAATCGGAACTTGTCTGAGGAGGGATCGTGTCGATTGTTCTCGTGCATGGCAACCCGGAGACCGACGCGATCTGGGACCCGCTGGTCGACGCCCTCGGTCGCCAAGATGTGGTGCGACTGTCACCGCCCGGATTCGGCGCGCCACTGCCCGACGACTTTCCTGCGACCTACCTCGCCTACCGGGACTGGCTCGAAGGCGAACTGGAGCACATCGGCGGCAGGATCGACCTGGTCGGCCACGACTGGGGTGGTGGGCACGTGATGAATGTGGTGATGCACCGGCCCGAGCTGGTCCGCAGCTGGGCGAGCGACGCCGTCGGTCTCTTCGACGCGGACTATGTCTGGCACGACCTGGCCCAGGTCTGGCAGACACCCGGCGACGGCGAGCGACTCGTCGACACCATGTTGGGCGGCACGGTCGAAGACCGGGCCGCGCAGATGGGCGCGCTCGGCATACCGTCAGACATCGCTACCGCAATCGCGCGCGAGCAGGATGCGGCCATGGGCCGGGCGATATTGGCGCTCTACCGCTCGGCCGGCCAGCCTGCGATGGCCGACGCCGGACGGGCACTGGAGACCGCCGCGGCCCGGCCCGGGCTTTCGTTGCTGGCGACCGACGATCCGTATATCGGCGGTGAACAGACGCGGCGCCGCGCGGCGCAACGGGCCGGCGCGCGCACCGCGGTGCTCGATGGCCTCGGACATTGGTGGATGGTGCAGGACCCGGCGCGCGGCGCGGCGGCGCTGACTGAGTTCTGGGATTTGCTGGACTGAGCGCCGCCGGCTCGCAAACAGGCCTTACGCTTCGTCTCGTGGGGAAATATCTCGTGCTGTATTCGCCGGCCCACCGAACCGGCCAGGAGCTTCGGTGGCGCTTAGCCGAAGACGCCGATGTCACCGACGTTCGCCAACGCCTCGACAAGGCGCAACCCAGCGAATTCGTGACCGTCCCCGTCGTGCTCGAAGACGAACTGGAGACGCTGCTGCTGCGCGTGCAACCCCATCAGTTCGGCGCGTGGCTCGTCCTTGACCTGCCCGAAGCACAGCGCGCGACGGCCTCCCTGCCTGCGGCCCGGGCGCGGGTGCCGGACTTCGGGCAGATCTTCCGGGACGCGGCAGAGGCCGTGCGGGAATCCACGCGCCAGCAACGCAAGTGAAGCAGCGGGTCTGACGGTGAGTCACTTCGCCCAATTCCTCGGCTTTCGATACCTGCCGTCCGAGGGGCGGGACGCGGTAGTGGAGGCGTTGCCGTGCGCTGAGCACTGCAACGAACGCGGAACCGTGCACGGCGGGTTCCTCGCTGCGCTGCTGGACACCGGCACCGGACTGGCCGTTCACTCCGCCCTCAGTGAGGGCATGGCGGCTCCGCACTTCGACTTGACGATCCAGTACCTGCGGCCGGCGGTTGCCGGCACGGCGCTGACGTGCACGGCGCGCACGACGAAGGCCGGCCGCCGCGTGGTCGCCTCGGAAGCGGAGGTATTTCAGGACGGCAGGTTGATCGCCCGCGCGATCGGCAGTCACGCGGTCGTTTAGAGCAGCCGAACGGCAACGGTGACCCGGCCGTTACCGTCGCGGGTGGCCACCGCATGCCCGCTGCGCTCGGGTGCGCGCCCCCGGCCCGGTCAGAGGCATAGAAAATTCGGCTTTGGGTAAACACCTGTGTAATAGACGCCTTGCACAGAACCGGAGGGCTGAGCAGTGAGGTGGGTGTTGGGTGTGGTGGGCACCGCGGCCGTGCTTGGAGCGCTGTTCGGACTGTCCATTTCGCTATCGCTGCAGGTTGTCGATCGCAGCGGTTCACCAATCGCCTGTGGCACCGGATTCCACCCCGACAATCGCCGCGCGGTCCGCGAAGACGCCGTTAACCAAGATCTGCACACCAGCTTCGGCGCACCGTACGAACCCAGCGACTACACGGATCAATGTGACGCACTGGTGGCCGCGCGACGCGGAATCTCGCTCAAAGTCCTCGTATTCGGAGGCGCGTTGCTGGCAACCACTTGTGTGCTGGGTCTGCGCGCAACCGGATACCGGGATCTCTCCGGCCCCGGTCAGCCAAAACGATGGGTCGGCGCCGCGGCCTCCCAGCCATCCGTCCCCTATTGCGACGATCTGCATCAAGCGCTCGGCACCATCGGCATCCGCGTCCAGCACTGAGCCGAAGACCGCTTCACGACGCCGCGGCCGACGGGCACGTGCAGGACGCGTACCGCCTGGAGCGGTACCGCGCGATGGCTACCGCGCTCGGCTTCCAAGGCCATGCGGCCTGGGCGAACGCAATGACGTGACCCGCCCGCCGGACGGCTCGAAATCGCGAGTCCTACATCCGATCACGTGACGCAGTGCCTATTCTCAGCGCATGGTCGACACCGTCAGGGACATCGTCGTCATTCACACCGACGGTGGGTGCAGGCCCAACCCGGGGCCCGGCGGGTGGGGGGCGGTGCTGCGCCAGCGCCAGCACGTCCGCGAGATGTACGGCGGTGAATCCAATCCGACCAGCAACAACCGGATGGAGCTGACGGCGCCGATCATGGCGCTCGAGGCGCTGACTCGAGTGGTGACGGTCCACCTCTATACCGACAGCACCTATGTCCGCAACGGCATCACGAAATGGGTCCTCGGCTGGGAGCGCAACGGCTGGATGACTGCCGCGAAGCAGCCGGTGAAGAATGTCGATCTCTGGATGAGGCTGCAGGCGGCGTGCGCGCGGCACCAAGTCGAGTGGTTTTGGGTGAAGGGCCACGCTGGCGTGGCGGACAACGAACTCGCCGACCAACTGGCAACCAGGGGTTTGCAGGAAGCGATCGCGTCAGCCGCTATCCGCTGACTGGAGCGGGGGGCTGCCGTCGGCAGGGCTCAGCCCGGTGAACCGCACGGACCGATTTGATATCAGCTAGCGCACGCTACTTCTGTTAACAGAAGTCACGTACTTAACATCACGCGATGCAGGACTGGTCAATCAATTATTGCCCACGCCAGGCGCGCCCGCTTGCTCGTCGAGACTTATTGCGCTATGCCATCGCCCTGTCTGCGCTGCCGGGCTTTCATGCGGCCTCGGCAACAGCACCCGCGACGGCTGCCGCCGCACCCAAACTGATCGACTTCGCCATGCGCCAGATTCCCGCGGAGCACATCAAAGCTGCCGGTTACTCCGGTGTCATCAACTACGTGTCACTATCCCGACCCGGGTCGTCGTTCGGCGCCAAGCCGATCACCCGCTCCTACGCCGAGCAGCTGACCGCTGCGGGGCTGATAATCGTCAGCAACTACCAATACGGCAAGCCCGGCGGGACGGCATCATCGGACTTCAAGCGCGGGTTCACCGGAGGCGTCGACGACGCCCGCACCGCCTGGAAGTTGCATACCGCGGCGGGCGGCGGCCAGAGTGCGCCGATCTTCTTCACCATTGATGAGGACATCAACCACGACACATGGAACAACCTGGCGCTGAAGTGGTTTCGCGGTATCAATTCGGTGCTGGGGGTGCAGCGCACCGGTGTCTACGGCGGTATCGATGTGTGCCAATGGGCGGCCGCCGACGGGGTCATCGGCAATTCGCGCACCCCGGGACGACGGTGGGCCTGGCAGACCAAAGCCTGGTCCGGCAGTCGGATCGACCCCGCCGCGGTGCTCTACCAGCGGGTGGTCAGTACGGCATCCAATCCCGGTCCGAAAGTCGGCGGACAAGAAGTCGACGTCAACGACGTCCTCGCCGATGATTGCGGTCAGTGGAACCTGCATCGCTGAGCCAGCGCAGACCCTCGACTGGGTCTCTCGCTCCTCTGTGTCGCCACCCACGGCCCGATCTCGAGTTCCCTCGTTGGGTGGTTGTACCGGTCAGGACTGATCGCGCAGAAGCGTTCCCCCGCTGCGCAATTCAACGAGGCGAACCCGGGAACGTCACGCTTTCCGGGGACGGGACTTGGCTGGCTGTGGCAGGCGCAGACCCTCGATGAGCACGGTGGACACCAGGTCGGCGTGCTCATGGACGCTGTCGACGTCGTCAGCCACTGCAGAGCCCAGCGCGTCGGCGAGAGGCGCCAGCGTGAACGGCGCCGCGCCCCCGTGTGTAGTCAGGAAGAAGAACGTGCTGTGCGGAATTCGTCTGATGGTGCCCTCATCGGCGAGGTGGCTGAGCAAGCGAATGATCTGGACTTGCGAGGGCTCGATGTAGCGCGTGTAGATGTAATCGAGCCGCTCGGTGGGCTGCCGTCCTTCGGAGTTCATCAGGGCCAGCAGTTCAGGGTGGGTGGCCGAGTAGATCAGGAACCCCCGCACCGCCAGGCGCAGTTGTTCTAGCGCTTCGGTGATCGTCGGATCGAAGATCCCCTGCATGAAGCCGACCAGCCCCCCGAAGCCATAGTCCACCGCGGCGCGCCACAGATCTTCCTTCGTGCCGAAGCGTTGGTAGAGCAGGTTATGACTGACGCCGAGTTCGCGATTGATGGTCCGCAGTGACGCACCGTCGTAACCGAGCAGGGCGAATTGCTTAAGTGCCACAGCTAGGATCGTGTCTTGCTGCACCGCGTCGGAGCCCCTTGGCCGGCCGCGCCGACGTTCGTTGGCCGCCTCGCTCACTGATGTCATGCACCTATTTTACCTGTTAGTAGCAATTTTAATATTGCTGATCATCCATTTCTCGTGGTCGGCCCGGGCTCTTCCCGCCGCAAAGCGATGTCGCGCCATCGCGTAAGCCCCGCAAGGATCAATGACGGGCTGACCCAACGTTTGGTTCGCTGTCGGCGTCAGAACGCGTGCGGGCCGAATCGGCCCCACGCCACGACGAGCGCGGCGATGGCGAGCACGACATTGACCGCGACGTTGGGAAATTCGCGGCGCCGGGCGTGGGTCACGATGGCGCCCGCCATAACCAGCACGACGCCAATCGCCGCCAACGGGGTCAGGACCGGGGCAATGTGCACCAGCGGCGGGACGATCAGGCCGATCGCGGCGGCCAATTCCGCCACTCCGAGCAGCTTGAGCGCAGGCGCGGGGAACGCGTCCACCCAGTCCCCAAGCGTGTCGCGAACCCGTGCGCGCGGCATGACCACCTTGGCCAGGCCGGCGCCGACAAAGGCGAGGGCGAGCACGATCTGCAAGATCCAGAGCACGGTGTTCATCGAGGAATTCCTTTCGGTTGATGATGAATTCGGGTTGCCGGTTAGCGGCGATACGGCGTTGGGCGGCGACAATGGGGTTCGCGGCCGCGCCGGATCGTTTGGGTTTGCCCGCTCCGATGCACCGCGGTCGCCTCCTTTAAGGCTGCACAACTCTCACCTTATCATCAAATTGTTGGTCGTCAATTTAAATGTTGACATAACCAGACGCGGCCTACGGTGGTGCCCTCGGCCGATGGCTGACCGTCCGCTACTCCCACCGAAAAGGACTACGCCATGAGCACTGCAGTGAGCGCCGAGATCACCACGCTGCCAGAGGCGTTCATAGCCACTGCGGGTCGGCGCGGCGTCGCCGCGGCGATCCTGACCGCCGACCTGGATGTGGCCCTGACGTGGTCCCAATATGCCTTCGCCATTGCTGAGAAATACGCCGCTCGCATCACCGCCCTCTACGACAGCACTGTCCAATCATGACGGCGAGCCAGGCGGAAGCCCTGGTGCACAACTTCGGAACCGTCGATGCGGGCGACCTCGACGCGGCGCTGGCGACGATGACCGACGACGTGACGTTCCGTTTCGGATCCGGCGACATCGCCCGCGGCAAGCACGGATTCATTGCCAGCAGTGTGACATTGGCTACCGCAGTGGCGTCGATGTCACACGACCTAAGCACGGTGTTGCGGTCGGTCGACAAACTCGAGCCGGCGGTGATCGCGGAGATGACTGTGACCTACGTCCGCCACGACGGGTCCTCGGTCATGCTGCCGTGTGTCAACACCTTCCGCTTCCCTGACGGACTTATCGCCGACTATCGCATCTACGCCGACATCGGCCCCGTGTTCGGTCCTGCCTGATCGCCCCTTTCTAGACCCACCTGGAGATCACCATGACTACATCTCGCCTCACCGCCGGCACCGGAGCGATCGAACACGTTCCGGTGCTCATCGCCGGCGCCGGACCCGTCGGCCTCATCCTGGCGCTCGAACTCGAACGCCAAGGTGTCAAAGCCCTTCTGGTGGAACGCAACAACACCACCACTCGGCATCCGAAGATGGACATCACCAACGGACGCAGCATGGAGTTGTTCCGTCGTCTCGGCATTGCCGATTATCTGCGCAAGATCGCCACCCCAGCTGACAACCCGACGGTGGTCAGCTGGGTCACCCGGCTGGACCGCTGGGAACTGACCCGATTCACCTACCCCAGCGCCGATGACACCGCCGCGCTGATCCGATCGCGCAACGATGGCACCTTGCCACTGGAACCGAGCATGCGCGTCTCGCAGATCCTGCTGGAACCGGCACTCAAGGAACTACACGAGACGCTCGCCCAACACATCACCGTGCAATACGGCTGGAAGGTCGACACTTTCACCCAGGACGGCACGGCAGTCGATGTCATCTTGCGCTGCGGCGACACCGGCGAAACCCGCCAGGTCCGCGCCGACTATCTCGTCGGGTGTGACGGCGGTGGCAGCACGGTGCAGGGCGTTGGGCATCGAAGTCGACTTCACCGATCTGCGCCGTCTCGTCCTCGAGAAATTGGGCCCGCGCAGGGTGGTAGGCATGCTGGCCCGCGGTTGGGCTGCCAACCGCGAGCACCCGGTCGATGGTCGTTTCTTTATGGTCCATTTCACCACCACCGATCGTGAACCGTTCCGCCGCTTCGGCACCGTGTGGCACGTTCAGTCCCCCAGGGCTGGACATTGATCTCCCAGAACGACGACGACGCATGGACCTTCCACTGCCCCTTGGGCGTTGGCGAGGACGCCGCGGCGATCGATCCCAAGGAATTCCTCTACCGCCACCTCGGGTGCCGATTCGGCTGCACCATCATGGTCGCCAACGAGTGGAACCCACGTCTCGGGGTGGCCCGCCGGTTCGGGATGGGCCGGGTATGGCTGGCGGGTGACGCCGTACACCAGGTTCCCCCCACCGGCGCCTACGGCATGAACACCGGCGTCGGCGACGCGGTTGGCCTGGGCTGGGTCTTGGCCGCGCTCCTTAGAGGCTGGGGCGCTCCAAAGTTGCTGCAAGCCTACGAGACCGAACGGCGCTCGGTGGCGTTGCGCAACAAGGCCGCGGCGGGCCGGCACACCCTGGTCCGCATGGCGGTCAAGTCAGCGTTCCGAAACGCCATCCACAGCGAGGGCTGGAACGGTGAACGCGCCCGCCGCCGCCTCGGACGCGAGATCGCCGACCTGGGCAATCTCGAAAACGAAGCCCTAGGAGTCGAACTGGGATACCGCTACGACCACTCTCCGATCGTGGCCACCGAAGCCGGACACGCACCCCCACAGACTCTTGACGCCTACACGCCGAGCACCTGGCCCTGAGCACGCCCGCCCATCGTCTATCTCTCCGACGGGCGCGCCCTGTTCGACCTGTTCGGCCCTGGCTTTACCCTGCTGCGATTCACCGACATTGACACGACCGCACTGACCGAAGCCGCCGGGGTGCGTCACGTTCCGCTGACCGTCGTTGAGGTACACGACGCGCACGCCCACCGCCTCTACGAGCGCGACCTGGTGCTCATCCGCCCCGATCAACACGTCGCCTGGCGCGGCAATAGCGCGCCCAGTGACCCGCTGCGCCTCATCGACACCATTCGCGGCGCTTAGTCCACGGACGTCCGACCCAACGACGAATTCAATGAAGGGCGGGCCAACCCCGCCTCCGGCTGCAGGTGCTGTAGGGTCGAGACCGAACGATCTGGCCAACTCAGCGGCACCGATTGGTTCAGCGTCATTCCGACGCCGCCACCGAACTGATCGTGTCCATGCCGCGCCCTAGACAGTTGAAATCTTGAGCGATGCAGCCATATTCGATGCCGTTATAGTTGAGACGAAATTCTGAACGCGTTTTGACGCCGGGTCGGATGAACTGAACTCATCTGTTGCTGCGGTGTCCTGCGCGAGGCGCAGCAGCTGCGGTCCCTCGTCGATGAGCAACCGGCTAAGTCCAAGCGCGGCGCATGTTCTCAGCGCTGGCGCTAGGATGCGTTGCGCTTCTTCGGTCTCGCCAGCTATCGAGAGGCAGAGCGACAGTTGAAGCCTGGCGCTAAGGTGTGCACGCGGGTGCTTGCCCTGGTCGACATGACCAAGTTGGGCGCGCGCCCGCTCGCAAGCTGCACTGAGCGCCGAGTGGCTGCCGTCGCTGAGCAGCAGTCGGATTTGTGAGTCTTCCGCCAGTTCGGCCGTTTCGTAAGCGATTCCGTCGAGTGCTTGCGCACTCAGGCCCATAACTCGCTGAGCGAGTCCCTCGTCGATGTCTTCGGCCGACATCGCAGCCAATCGGACCCGTTCATAAATGAGGCGAGCTTCGAGTCGTGGTAGTAGCGCCTCTTTCGCAATTTCCATGCCTTCGGCAATGCGGCGGTCTGCGGCGGTCTTGTCGCCGCGCGCCATCTTCAGCCGCGCCCCCGTCCCGAATGTCGCGAACATGATGTCGACGATTCCGCCCTCGGCGCCGAGTTCGTAGGCGTCGTCGAGCAATGCCTCGGCTTCGTCGAGTTGACCGCGTTCGTAGAGAAGCTGCCCCAGCAACGAGCCAGCGATCTTGGCGATATAGGAGGGGCGACCGGACGGCAACAGCGCGATTCGGATGCCTTGGCGCAGGTGCGCTTCGGCGCCGGTGACGTCGAGTTGCTCGTTCGCGGCGATCGCGGCAAGACAGTGTCCGTAGGTAACGCTGAGTGCACCGGAGGTCCGCTGATGAAATGGGCGTGCCCACTTCTGCCAGCGAAGCGCGTCAGCGAAGTCTCGCACCTGCAGCGCACAAAATGAGGCGAGATCGGCTGCGCGGCAAAGAATGAAGGGGCGAAGCGTATCGGCCCGGTCCACACATGCCTGAACCGCGGCATCGGCGGAGGGGTCAATGCGGTCCTGGAAAGCCGCGAGGATCGCGACAATGAGGTCCAATTCGGCGCGCAGGTCACCGGCTTGGTCGCTTGGAACCGAGTCGAAGGCTTCCTCAGCCAATCGAAGAGCTTCCAGCACACCCGCCGTGCGGCTAAGTGCGACGTTTGCCCAGGCAAGGTCGGCCTGCAACCTCGGGCGCACATCCGCATACTGCGCCGGCAGCTTGGCCGCAAGCCCGATCAACGTATGCATCTGGTTCTTTTCGTGCAGATCGCCGGCCGCGTGCTCGACAACGTCGACCGCTTGCCGTCCGTCGCCGGCGAGGATCAGATGATCGACTGCCTGGCTTAGCATCTGGTGTTCGGTAAACCACTGCGCGGCCCGGCGGTGTAGTCCTGGTATGCGGTCCACCGCGTCACGCTCGAGGCGGCGCATAAGGAAATCGGCGAACTGGTCGTGATATTGGAACCACGTGCCTTTGGCATCGATCCTGCGCAGGAATAGATTGCGCTTTTCGATCTCTTCGAGCAGGCTCTGGCTGTTGTGATTGTTGGTGAGCGCCGTCGCCAACCCACTGCAGATCTGTTTGGTGATGCTGGTCGACATCAGGAAGTCGAGGAGGTCTGACTCGAGGCTGTTCAAGACGTTGGACGCCAAATAGTCATCTATTGCGTCATGCGCGTCATGTCGCCCGGACAGATCCTCGATGAGCGCAGCCGGGTCGGCCTGGTCGCGAAGCGACAAGGACGCCAGTTGCAGGGCGGCGGCCCGTCCGCCGGTGGACTCCTCGAGTTCGGCGACGTTGGCGGGTGTGAGCTTGAGACCGCGTCGCTTGACCAGCAGCGCCCGGGACTCGTCCACATCGAACCTGAGCAGGGACTCGTCGATTTCGGTCAGCTCCCCCTGCGCCGACAACGCGTCGAGCGGAAGGCCATCACGCGTACGACTCGTGACAACCAAATGTAGGTGATGGCAGCCATTCTCAATCAAGTACGCCAATGCATTCATGGTCTCGCCATTGTCCACCCGATGCCAATCATCGATTACCAGGGCGAGGGTTTGTTTATCGGAATGCAGACCATGGAGCAAGGCGTAAAGGACATGTTGCTGCACATTCTCCAAATGCCCCTCGAATTCTTGCTGTAGTCTGTCAGCAAGTTCTGGGAGGGTACCCCGGACCGCCTTGATGAGGTGGGTGAGAAACCAGACCGCGTTGTTGTCGTCGCTATCGATGGCCAACCAAGCGGTTTTCACTTTCTGCTTGGTGAGAGTTTCGACCCACTGCTTGGCGACGGTGCTCTTGCCGTAACCGCCGGGCGCGTGGATCAGGACCAGCTTTGGTCTCGGCCCCGATCCGAGCCGGTCCAGGATTTCTTGCCTCGGCAGGTCTGCGCGCCGCCAGTCGGTGTAAGCGTGGAACCCGGTGATGAGTGCCGCGATGAGCACCGGACTCAGAATCGCCAGGCAGAACCCGATGATCGTGAGGTAGCTACCGATTACCTCGAACATGGTTGGAATCTCTTTCTCCGCGAGGCGGATCGGGTGAGCCTCGTGTCGGCTAGGAAATCGTCGACTGGCTCGCCGCCAAAGCGGCCTGGCCGAAAGATATCGCGGTGATCACTTCCATCGCTGCTCCCCGAACGGGGTGCTTTCGTCTCCTTTCCGGATCATTGCCCCAACCGACACAGCGGGACACACGCGTGTTTCCGGCAGGTGAGTTACCCGAACCCTCCGTTCGGGCGATAGTGCTTCGCGGTGCCCCCCTGTTGACTTGATCCAGACTTGGAATCGGAGGCGTCAACGTGGCAACGGACATCAAGCACTACCAAATGTTCATCAACGGAAAGCATGTCGACTCGGACGAAATGGACGAGATCCGCGACCCGGCGACCGAGGAAGTGCATGCCACGATAGCCCGGGGAACGGCTGAGCACGCCGACACCGCCGTGGCTGCAGCGCGCGCGGCATTCGAGTCAGGCTCATGGTCGCGGTTGGCTCCAGCCGAGCGATCACGAGTGCTGACCCGGATCGCCGAGCGCCTGAGCAGTGAGCTCGAGGACCTCGTCGAGCTGGAGATTCACGCCAACGGCGCCACGGTGCGGCAGGCGACGGGTTTTCATGTCGGCTATGCGGCGCCACACTTCTCGTACTTCGCCGAGCTTGCTGCCTCTTACCAGTGGGAGCGGCAGGTATCGACGCCCGCCTTTCCGACGCTGTCGACGAACGTGATCCGCCATGAGCCCCTCGGCGTCTGCGCCGCGATCGTGCCCTGGAATTTTCCCCTGTTGCTCGGTATTTGGAAGGTCGGCCCAGCGCTGGCGGCCGGCAACTCGGTGGTCATCAAGCCCGACGAAAAGACTCCGTTGACTCTGCTGCGTCTGTGCGAGATCGCCCACGAATGCGGGGTGCCCGAAGGTGTCATCAACCTTGTCACCGGTCCCGGCGCAGAAGTTGGGGCCAGGCTGGCCGAACATCCTGATGTCGACAAGGTGGCGTTCACCGGCTCGACCCCGGTCGGCCGCGAAATCATGCGCCTGGCGTCGGGAACCGTGAAGAAAGTCTCCCTCGAGCTCGGCGGCAAGGGCGCGCAGGTGCTGCTCGACGACGCCGACCTCGACGTCGCCATCGACGGGGCTTTATTCGGCTGCATGCTGTACTCCGGCCAGATCTGCGAATCGGGCACCCGCTTGCTCGTGTCCGACAAGATGTATGACCTCGTCGTCGACCGCCTCGTCGACCGCGCGTCGGCGCTCAAACTCGGGGACACGACCGACCTCAACACAGACGTAGGACCGGTCATCTCCGCCAGACAGCGCGACCGGGTGCTGGGGTTCCTGGACAGCGCAAGGCAGAGCGGCGCCAAGGTCGTGCTCGGTGGTGGCGCGCCGCTGGGAGAGCGATTCACGAAGGGCTACTGGATCGAGCCGACCATTCTCGCCGAAGTCAGCAATGATATGGAAGTCGCCCGGGAGGAGATCTTTGGGCCGGTCCTGTGCGTCCTGCGCTACACCGATGAAGCCGACGCGATCCAAAAGGCCAACGATTCTCAGTACGGCCTGAGCGCCGGGGTGTGGAGTACCGACTATGAGCGGGCGCTCGAAGTCGCGTCCCAGCTGCGCGCCGGAACAGTGTGGATCAACAACTGGCACCAGATCGATCCGGCACTGCCGTTTGGCGGTTATAAGCAGAGCGGTTTGGGCCGCGAACTCGGGCCGCACGCGCTCGACGAGTACACCGAGACCAAGCATGTGCATATCGATCTCACCCAGAAGGTCGAGCGCCACATCTTCGGCGCGCTGCTGTCAGAGTCACCCGCATAGCCGACGCTACCGGGCAGACGCTGCCTATTCTCGTCGTGACTGCGCGCCGGACGCAGCGGACATTGATGCCGCGGTTTGCGGAGCGCCGTCCCAGTCGTCACTTCAGTAACGCGAGCTGGGCAGCACTCGGTCGTGAAACGCGATATCGCCCGCAATATCAACAGGTTTGGCCCTCCGAGCCGATCAGAACGTGTCGGTGCCCGATCGTAGAATTGGGGTATGGCAGCGAGCACGCGTGAGGAGGTCGTGGCGGTCCTCGATGCGTCAGACGGCACCCAGGACAAGTTGTGCGAGTTGACCTTTGACGCGTTGACGACCCCGGAGCTGCTGCGGGTGATGGAGCGCCTGGAACGCCGGGAACGCCGCTGCCGATCGGTGCGCCACGCGCTGATCAACCACCTGGCCACCCGCGCCGGCGAAGAAGAACTCGGCGGCAAACTCCCCGCGGCATTGGCCGATCGGCTGCGGATCACCAAGGCCGAAGCCAACCGCTGGATCGCCGAGGCCGAGGACCTCGGAGAACGCCGCGCGCTGACCGGCGAACCGTTGGCGCCGAAGCTGACCGCGACCGCCGCCGCCCAACGCGATGGCCTGATCGGCGACGCGCACATCCGGGTGATCCGTGACTTTGTTTGCCCATCTGCCCGGCGCGGTGGATGCGGGCACCCGGGAGGCCGCCGAGTCCGATCTGGCTGGGAAGGCGCGCGACTTTCGGCCTGACAGGTGGCCAAGTACGCCCACGAGTTGATGGCGCTGCTGCACCCCGATGGCGACTACTCCGAGGAGGAACGCGCCCGCAAACGCGGCCTGGTACTGGGTCGGCAGAAGTACGACGGTATGTCGCGCCTCAGCGGCCTGATCACCCCTGAACTACGGGCGTTGATCGAAGCCGCCTGGGCCAAACTGGCCGCGCCGGGCGCGTGCAATGCCGAGGACGACACCCCGGTGTTGGAGCCCGACCCAGACCGCCGCGACACCCCGCAGCCAGGCGCAGCGCCATCATGACGCGCTGATCGCCGGCCTGCGCGCGCTGTTTGCCTCCGGGGACTTGGGCAGTCACAACGGGCTGCCGGTGTCCATCGTCGTCACCACCACGCTGCAGGATCTGGAAGCCGCCGAGGGGCGGGCCCGCACCGGCGGGGCACCCGGGTACCGATGACGCGGCTGATCCGCTGGGCCGCCACCTCACACGACTATCTCGCGGTGTTCGACCAGGCCAAGCCCTTGGCGCTGTTTCACACCAAACGCTTCGCTAACCTGGCGCAGCGACTGATGTTGCTGGCCCAACACGGCGGCTGCACCAAGCCGGGCTGCAACGCCCCCGCCTTGCACTCCCAGGCGCATCACATCAGCGGTTGGCGCAACACCCACTGCACCGACATCCACGATCTGACCCTGGCCTGCGGCGTCGATAACCGTCTCGCCGAAAAAGGCTGGACGACCCGCAAGAACGCAAAAGGCGACACCGAATGGATCCCGCCGGCCCACCTCGGTCACGGCCAACCGCGGGTCCCAACTTTCATCATCCCGAGAATCTCTTCGCACCCGCCGACGACGAACCCGATTGACGCCAGGGGTCGGTCAGCCTTCGGGCCCCTCCCGCGGCGAATTCGCTTGCACACGAATCGACTTCGAGCCAAACCGGCGGGCATTGTTGTGTGCGGTCCGCGTACGCGTCCACCCCATGCTCTGCTCGACCGGCGGCAGGGCGACGCAGCGCGCCGTACTCGTCGGGACCGGCTGACCCCCGAAGAACTTACGGGCGCGGCGTGGCTCGTTCCCAATCACGTTGCGCTGCAAGGCTGTCCGATCACGATTTAGTCGGAACCCTTGACGGCCGCCCTCTCACGCTCGGATCGTACCGGCCGCCGGCCGGGTAGCTGCCCGTCGGACAGCAGTTTGCGCAGCTCCTTCTTGTTGAACTTGCCGACGCTGGTCTTGGGAACCTCGACCACATAGGCGTATTCGTCGGGGAGCTGCCACTTGGCGAACTGCACCTTGAGGTGCTCGTTGAGCGCTTCGGGCGTTGCGCTCTCGGTGGCGTCGACCACAACGCACGGCAATGGTCGCTCGGTCCAGCGCTCATCAGGCTTCGCGATCACGGCAGCCTCGAGTACGGCCGGGTGCGACATCAGCGCGTTCTCC
Source organism: Mycobacterium gordonae (assembly GCF_017086405.1). NCBI lineage: Bacteria > Bacillati > Actinomycetota > Actinomycetes > Mycobacteriales > Mycobacteriaceae > Mycobacterium > Mycobacterium camsae. The sequence goes on along the minus strand of NZ_CP070973.1, from coordinate 2,073,870 downwards.
ATCTCGATCGACGAAATCCATTCGCCGCCGGACTTTATGACATCCTTGGCGCGGTCGGTGATTTGGATATATCCCAAGGCGTCGATCGTTGCGACGTCTCCGGTGCACAACCAGCCGTCATGGAATTTCTCGAGCCCCGCCTGCTCGTCGAGGTAGTAGCCAGACGCGATCCACGGGCCCGCGAGCTCGAGCTCACCCGCCTGTTCGCCGTCCCATGGCAGCTCATTTCCGGATGGGTCGACGATCCGGGCCTCGACAAGCGGGGTGATGCGTCCCGTCTTCGATCGATAGCGCCAGAGCTCCTCGCCCGTCGCACCGGTCGGTGCTTCGGCAATCGCTACCAGCGGACTGGTTTCGGTCATGCCGAATCCCTGGATGAGCGGCGTGCTGAACGCCTCTTCAAATCGTTCCATCAGCGATCTCGGCACAGCCGCACCGCCGCACACGACGCGCCGCAGTGTCGACAATGCCTCCGGGTTGTCGTCAGCCTTGCGCAGCACGTCGCTCCAGATTGTCGGCACGGCAGCGGCGAACGTCACTCGCTCGGATTCGATCAGCTTCGTCAATGGGTCGGCCTGCAGAAAACGGTTCGGCAGGATCAGCGGTGCGCCAATCATCCCGCAGGTATACGGCAGGCCCCATGCGTTGGCGTGGAACATCGGAACGACCGGCAGGACACGATCGCTCGAACGCACGTCGAGGGTGTCCGTCAGGCACTCGGCCATGGCGTGCAGCACCGTGGAGCGGTGCCCATAGAGCACGCCCTTCGGGTTGCCGGTGGTCCCACTCGTGTAGCAAAGGCTGGCCGCAGCGCGGCCGTCGAGCTCGGGGTAGTCATAGCCGTCAGGCTGGTCGGCGATCAGCTCCTCGTACCGGTAGACGTTGGGAAGGCTTCCACTGCTGCCGTCTCCGATCACAATGAACCGCTCGACGCCGCCGATCTCGGGAAGGACCTTTTCGAGCTGCGGCACAAGCGAATCGTCGACGATGACCACACGATCCTTCGCGTGGTTGACAATGTAGGCGAGTTGCTCGTCGGAGAGTCGGATGTTCAGCGTGTGCAAGACGGCACCCATGCAGGGCACCGCAAGATAAGCCTCCAAGTGCTGCTGGGTATTCCACGCGAAGGTTGCCACCCGGTCACCGGGCCGCACACCGAAACCATGCAGCGCGTTGGCGAGCCTGTCGGCTCTGCGAACCACGTCGCCGTAAGTGGTTCGAGTGGTGTTCCCGTCGGCGTCGAGCAATGTGACGACTTCGATGTGGGAATTCATGGTGCGCATGCGCCGCATGACGTGCTGGAGAGTGATCTCGAAGTCGTTTTGGACTAATGATTCCAACATCGGGCTCTTCTCCTCCGGACACAGCGAAGCGGCTCATCCATGCAAGCCAACGCTAAGGACCACCTTGCTCGTGAGCGATCTCCCATCCGCGGGAACTGCCTCCCCCGACCGGGTTCTCAGCCCCAAAGTGACCACTCCCGGCAGGTAACGTCCGCGCCGGATGACGTGTTCGTGCCAGCTGAGAGCGATCGAGAACCCGGTCGCTTACGGCCGAATGTCCAGACGCCTCGACGGAGGAGACCAATGAGTACACGACGTGCAAGTCAGGAGCAAGAATTGGAACCGCGGTTTATCGACGTCGCTGGCCAGCGGGTGCGGGTCGCGGTACGGGAAGGCGACGGAAGCCGTCCCCCCCTACTGCTTTGCAACGGACTCGGGGTGAGTATGGAGGGACTCCAGCCGTTCGTCGACGCCCTGCGGCCTGAGACGGGCGTGATCCGCTTCGACGTCCCAGGGATCGGGCAGTCGCCGACCCCGGTGCTCCCCTATCGCATGTGGGGAATCGCGCGGCTGACAAGCCATTTGCTCGACGTCCTCGAGGTTCCCCGGGTGGACGTGCTCGGCGTCTCCTGGGGAGGGGCGCTGGCACAACAGTTCGCGTTCCAACATCGTCAGCGCTGTCGCAAGCAGATCCTGGTCAGTACCACTCTGGGTATGTTGGGGGGTGTACCCGGCCTTCCACGGGTCATCCCTGAGATGCTTTCCCGCCGGCGCTTCGACGACCCCGAACACGCGCGGCGGGTCGCGCCGAATATCTATGGCGGCAAGGCTCGTTCGGAAAAGCAGCCAATTCCCATCTTCACGCACATGCGCAATGACCGGCGCGGTCTTTTCTATCAGCAGCTCTCAGCCCTGGGCTGGACCAGCCTTCCCTTTGCCCCTCTGATTCGCCAGCCGACGCTGATCCTGACCGGAAACGACGACCCGGTCATCCCGCCGGTGAACGGTAGGATGCTGCGCCAGGCGCTGCTGAACTCTGAGCTCAGAATCTTCCAAGACGGTCACCTGGGACTGGTGACGAGTGCTGACGAGCTCGCCCCGATCGTCGAAGAATTCCTCGATCGACGGTAGCGCGCAACAGTCCCCTTCGCGGTATGGCGGTCCCATCTCCGTCAGCCGCCAGCCCGATCGCGCTACGAAGGGCCTGCGAAGAACCAGCGCCAACCCAGGCGATCTGACATCCGCAGGAACTGCCTACGCCGACCGGGCCTTGCACCCGAACTGCCGACCAACCAGCGGGTCGCAATGACCCGTTGCTGCAACCACCGCAGGGAGAAAAATAATGAATTCCGTTCGCGGCCAGCACGAGCCGGACTTCTCGACGAGCTTCGTCGAGGTAGACGGCCGTCTGCTACACGTCGCCGTCCGAGACGGCGACGGTAGCCGCCCACCGTTGCTGTTGTGCAACGGTCTTGGTGTGGGCCTGGAGGGACTCCAACCCTTCGTCGATGCCCTGCGGCCCGAGACCGGCGTGATCCGCTTCGACGTCCCAGGGGTAGGCAGGTCCGAAACGCCTTCGCGGCCGTACCGCATGCGCGTGCCGGCGAGGTTGACGAGCCACCTGCTCGATGCGCTGCAGGTGCCGATCGTCGACGTGCTCGGCGTGTCGTGGGGAGGAGCGCTGGCCCAGCAGTTCGCATTTCAGTACGGTCACCGTTGCCGCAGGCTGATCGTGGTCAGTAGCACGATGGGCCCTCCCATCCCAGGCCGGCTGGGCGTCATCCGCGAGATGCTGACCCGGCGCCGTTTCGACGATCCCACCCACGCCCGTCAGGTTGCGCCCACAATTTACGGCGGCAAGGCCAGGACGGGATCCCCTCAACCTGCCCTCTTCGAGCACATGCAAAACGATCGGCGCGGTCTGTTCTACCAACAGCTCGCCGCGCTGGGTTGGACAAGCGTTCCGTTCGCCCGGTTGATCCGGCAGCCGACGCTGATCCTGACCGGGGACGATGACCCGATCATTCCGCCGGTGAACGGAAGACTAATGCGCGCACTACTTCCCGACGCAGAGCTGCACGTCTTCCACGATGGTCATCTCGGACTTGTCACGAGCGCCGACGAGCTGGCCCCCATCGTCGAGGACTTCCTCGATCGAGGTTGAGTGCCCAAATACTCCCCATTCGGGGTATAACGGTCCATCCTCCGACGGCTTGTTGTGCGATCTCGTAAGTCGCACGCTTCGATGACATCGGGTTAGCAGTGATCGCGCCAAAGGAGTTCGGGTGAGCCAAGTTCCGCAGATGCATGAGCGCACGGTCGAACTGATCGTCGCCGAACGCGAAGAACTAGCCGACGACGTTGTTGGCCTCGTGCTTGAAGAGCCGTCCGGTGGCGACCTGCCGGACTGGAATCCCGGCGCGCACATCGATTTGATCCTGACCGACTCGCTGGTGCGACAGTATTCGTTGTGTTCGAGCCCGCTGGACCGACGGCGATGGAAGGTGGGCGTCCTGCTCGATCCGAACGGCCGCGGCGGATCCAAGCACGTTCATCACGAACTGCACAAGGGCTGCAGGATCCAAGTCCGCGGTCCCCGCAACCATTTCCCTTTCCAAAGGGCGAAGCGATACCAGTTCATCGCCGGAGGCATCGGCATCACACCGATGATGCCGATGATCGAGGCGGCGCAAGCGGACGGAGCCGACTGGCACCTGCTGTATGGCGGGCGACAGCGATCATCGATGGCCTTCGTGGATGATCTCTCGAAGTTCGGCGAGCGGGTGACGATCTGGCCCCTGAACGAAAGGGGTATGCCCGACCTGGCCAGCGTCCTCGGCAGCCCGCGTGACGACACCCTTGTGTACTGCTGCGGGCCCGAAGGCTTACTCAGCGCCGTCGAACAGTTCTGCCTGTCCTGGCCGAAAAACGCGCTGCACCTCGAACGCTTCGCGGCCAAGCCAGATGCGCACATGCCGTCCGAAGAAGCTCTCGACAACTTCCAAGTCGTATGCCAGCGCTCCGGCATCACCGTCGACGTCGGGCCTGGCGAATCAATCCTCGCGGCGATCAAGGCGAAAGGGGTCAGCATGCTGGCGTCATGTATGGAAGGCATCTGCGGCACGTGCGAGGTGGCCGTGCTGGAAGGCAGCCCCGATCACCGCGATTCGGTGCTCGACGATGACGAAAAGGCCGAGAACGACTGCATGATGATCTGCGTGTCGCGCTCGCTATCGGAAACGCTGGTGCTCGACGTATGACCGCGAACTACCCCCGGGACTGCTGGTATGTGGCGGCCCTCAGTGACGAGATCGGCAGAGCGCCGATCGGCCGCCGGCTGCTGGATCGTCGTGTCGTGCTCTACCGGCAAGAGGCAGGCGAGATCGTTGCGCTGGCCGACCAGTGCGGTCACCGCGGCTATCCGCTTTCCAAGGGAAACGTCAAGGGCGACAACATCGAATGTGGCTACCACGGGTTCCAGTACGACCCGACCGGAGCCTGTGTGAAGGTTCCGTCGCAGCCCCACCCGCCTTACGGAGCTTGCGTCGCGCGCTATCCCGTCCGTGAAGTTGCTCCGTTCGTGTGGATTTGGCTCGGTGCGCCCGCGCGCTCTGAAGGCCGGCCGGTGCCCGCGCTGCCATGGTTGACCGGGCAGGATTGGGCTTCGTCGGGCACCTCACTTCGCGTGAACGCCAACTACATGCTCGTGCACGAGCACTATCTCGACCTGACGCACATCCCGTGGGTACACCCGCAGGAAACGCCGCCGACCATCGGCTCGGTGGCGCCCCTTGACGAAATCGAGGTCTCCGAGACGTCGGTGACGTTCTCCCGCAACATGCCTGTGGCGCCGTTGGCCGACTGGGAAGCGGCGGCGACGGGCCTGCCGCGTGATGGCGGTTACCACCGCCGGCATTACGGCACGTTCATCTCGCCCGCGGTGCTAGTGGAAGGGTGGAATCTATTCGGCGCCGACGGCGAGACCTTCGGGCAGGTCCGGATCCAGGCCGTGACCCCTGAAACTCCTTGCAGCACACATCTTTTCTGGCAGTTCGCCCGCAACTACAGGCTCGACGACGAGCGCGTCGGACAGGGGTTGCACACCGTCTTCGAGCAGGTCATGCGGGTCGACGTCGGCGTCGTCGAGACGATCCAGGACACCGTTGGTGATGTGCGAGCCGGGAACGGTTTTCATGTCTCGGCCGATGCGGGAGTACTCAAAGCGCGCCGCATCGTCGAGTCGATGCTCACACACGAACGCCAGTACCGCTCCCCCACCGCCGGGATGCCGGTGCGGGAATGAAAGCGATCATCACCTGCCTGTCGCCGGAACTGCTCAGTGGCACATCCGCTTTCATCACCGGCGGCGGCAGCGGCGTCAACCTCGGCATAGCGCGCTGCTTTGCACAGGTGGGCGCCGACATCGCGATCTGCGGCCGCACCCAGGAGCGTCTGGAGGCGGCCGCCGAAGAACTCGGTGAACTCGGGGCAAGAGTATCGATATCGGTGGCCGACGTCCGCGACATGGACGCGATGTCAGCCGCATTTATCAAGGCGCGCGACGATATTGGGCCTATATCTACTGTGGTATGCGGGGCCGCCGGCAACTTCCTGGCTCCCGCGGAGAAGATGTCGAGCAATGGGTTCCGAACAGTCATCGACATCGACCTGCTCGGCTCGTTTCACGCGGCGCATGCGGCTTTCGATCAACTCAAGGAAACACACGGCAGCCTGCTGTTCATCTCAGCGGGTCAGTCAGACGCACCGTATCTGTATCAGGCACACGTCGGCGCCGCCAAGGCGGCGATCGACAGCCTGATGCGACACCTCGCCCTGGAGTGGGGCCCGCATGGCATCCGTAGCAACGCCATCGTCCCCGGCCCGATCGAGGATACCGAAGGAATGAAACGACTGGCCGCGCAGGTGGGTCGCCAGGCATGGACCGACGGCATCGCGTTGGGCCGGTTCGGCACGGCCGAAGAGGTCGGAGCCATGGCGGTGGTTCTGGCATCGCCGCTGGCGTCATTCGTGACGGGCGCGCGCATAGTGGTGGACGGTGGACTGGCATTGTCCGGGTCGGGCATCTTCAACCACGCGCTCGCGGTGGCTTCGCCGGACCGCTCGCCGGCAGCTGATCGATGATGTCGCGACGTGCCTACTATCCCCACCAGGCACCCCCAACGAGAGATGCGCTTACGCATTGTGCCGGATCGTCAGGCGAATCGGCCGGTGGCAACCTGCTTTCATGACCAGAATTGCCGAACACCCCCTGATGATCACGGACCCCGAATTGGACCTAGCCGCCAGGTCGTTCTGGGAACAGGACTTCGAGCAACGGGATAAGGCCTTCGCGCGATTGCGCACGGAGCAGCCCGTTTGCTACAGCCGTCCGTACGAGTCGACATTGCTCCCGCCGGATGAGAACACGCCCGGATTCTGGTCGGTCACGAAAGCCGCGGATTGTCGCCACGTCTCGCGCAGCAAAGAACTGTTCTGCTCCGGCCTAGGCGTGTTGATGGAGGACATGCCCATAGACGCCATCAGGGCCACAGCGTCGTTTCTGGTCATGGATGGCGAGGACCATCGCAGGCTGCGCGGCCTGATCCAGCAGGCTTTCACCCTGCGCAACATCCGGAAATTGGCTGACTGGGTAGCCCAGACGGCACGGGAGCGCTTGGACGAGATCATCGACCGCGGTGAGGGCGACTTCGCCGATCTGTACGCGAAGTACGTCCCCGGCCGGATCTTCGCTCACTTTTTCGGCGTCGAACGCGACAGTGAAGAGCAACACATCATCATGGAGGCGGCCGAGCGAATGCTGGCGTGGGACGACCCGCGGATGGCGCTGGGTCGTGACGCCCTGACCACGCACGTAGAGGAAGCCATGCGCATTCAGGCTATCGCACTCGCGCAGGCTGAGAAGTGCCGCAAGGATCCGAAGGACGATCTCATGAGTTGGGTCGCCAACGCGGAGTTCGAGGGCAAGAAGCTCGACGACCAGGAAATCATGTCGTTCTTCTCGCTGCTGGGTTCGGCGGCCAACGACACCACCCGCCACACCATTGCACACGCGGTGCGGCTGTTCGCGCAGCATCCGGATCAGCGCGATCTGCTGGTCGAGGACCTTCCCGCCCGGGTGGGCACTGCCGTGGAGGAAGTCGTCCGCTACAGCAGCCCGGTCATGCATTTCCGGCGCACCGCCTTGCAGGACACGACGATCGGCGATGCCGAGATCAAAAAGGGCGAGCACGTCGTGATGTGGTACTGCTCGGGCAACCGCGATGCTGAGGCGTTCGAGAATCCGGGCAAGTTCGACATCCTTCGCACCCCGAACGATCACCTGGGCTTCGGCGCCGGTGGCCCGCATTTCTGCCTCGGCAATACCCTTGCGCGTCAGATGCTCAGCGCGGTCCTCACCGAGATCTATACGCGCATACCCGATATCACGCTGGCAGGCGAGCCCCAGTTCCAGATCAACAATTTCATCCACGGCGTGCACTCGCTGCCGGCGCGTTGGACGCCTCCGACCCGTCGCTGACCAATAACCGGCAGCAACCGCGGCTTTCGGGCTGTCGGGGGGCGCAAGAATGCTACTGTCGCCCTGTCTTATGTGATCTAGGGGCGTAATTGGCTCAGGACCTCGTACCCGCCGCGGCTCAGGAGGCCGCCGCGATCGCGGCGTCAATTGACGTGGCCGAGTTAGCCGAGCGCATCGGCCTGCGCGCGGTGGCGGTGGTCGCAGAACTGCATCAGCCCGAAGACAAAGACCTCGAGCAGTTGACGGTCGAGGCCGCGTTGCCCAACGTGGCTGCGGTCCTGCGCGGCTTCGCTGCCGGCGAGTCGCCGTCGGAGGCGCAGGCCCCGGAGGTGACCCTCAACTGGGTGTCCACCTTGGCGCAGCGAGGCATCAGCGTCGCAGCGATCCCGCGCTGCTATGTGACCGGGTTGGGGTTGTGCGACGCGGCAATTCGTGAGGCGGTGCAGCGGCTGGATGCTCCCGAAAAGGTCAAGTGGCAGTTGGCAAATTCCGCGTCACGGTACCTGTACGGATTCTGCGAAAAGGTCTCCGGCGACCTCGTCGATTACTACCAACGGGAACGCGAGCTTTGGGTACAGAGCGCCGACTCCGTTCGTGCGGAACTTGTCCACGCGATCGTGGCGGGACGTCCAGTTGATCTGCATGCGACGAGCGCGGCGCTGGCATACAACCTCGAGCGACGACACGTCGCCCTGATGGTTTGGGCTGATCCCCGCTCGCAACACAAACCTGCGCTGCAGGCATTGAAAGGTGCTGCCGCCGCGGTCGCAAACAAACTTTTGGGCGTGGAGCTACTGGTTGTTCCGGCGGGCCCGTCTATGGTGTGGGCCTGGACGGGCGGCCCGAACGTGACCGATTCCCCGCCCGGTCCATTGTCGGTCGACTCCCCGCTCCTCGCCTCGGTCGGGGGAATCGGCGCCGGGCTGGACGGGTTTATCCAGTCGCACCGCCAAGCGCGCGACGGCCGCCGCGCGAGCGGCGTGTTTTCCTACACGGCCGGCACCGTCGCGCGCTACCACGACACGGTGCTGAGCGCGCTGTTGACCCAGGATCTGTCGGCCGCGGGGCAGTTCGTCAAAGCAGAGCTCGGCGAGCTCAGTTCGGACACTGAGCGCAGCCGTAGGCTTCGTGCGACCCTGGTCGCCTTCTTCGAGGAGGGGATGAGCTGGTCGAAGACCGCCGAACGGCTGGGCGTGCACCAGAACACCGTGATGTACCGCGTCGAACAGGCAAAAGACCTGCTCGGCCGTTCGCTGGGCGACCGCCGACTCGAACTTGAGGTGGCACTACGCCTTGCTGATGCCAGTGCCAACCTCAGTCCCGGCAGGCTGGCCAGCGCGGCCCAGTCCGACCCACAAACTTCATAGCGCCGCCCTGTGGCCGGCTTCCAGTGCCCGACGCGAGATTTGTAAGCGGCTTCCATGTTGAAGGGGTCCACGCCTGCCTACCTTTGGTTGTGTGAGTACTGCCACCTACGCCGTCCCAGACGTTTCCGGTTCCTGGCCTGCACGTGACGACCGGGTGCTCGATTTTCGGGCGATCCGTCCCCTTCGGGTTCCCGACGGCGAGGAATGGTCTCTCGTCGGCGAGCCCCTGCGCGATCAGGCATTGCGGGACCGGGTGGTCTCCGTGCTACACAAAGTCGCGACGCTACCGGGATTCGACAACGTTGACGCGCTCGACGACGACCGCAACTTCACGAGCATTCAGGCGGCCCTGAAATCGGCCTACGACCGCCTCGCCGAAGTCACCACCACCAACTCGACAATGATCGCACTGGTCGGCTCGCGCCTCGCGTTGCTCACCGAAATCGGCCATCTGCAGTTGGAGGTCGCCCACGCCCAAGGCAGGCAGAAGCACGACCGCTACGCTGCAACCCGCTCCGCGCTGTCGCGCTTGCATGGCGTGGACTCGATCGAGCAAATGCTCGAGCGTGCGCCGGCCGAGCTGTGTCGGTGCGGCTTTGACCGCGCCATCGTCTCGCGCGTCGAGGAGTCGACGTGGCGGGTAGAAAGCGTCCATGTCAAGGCCGACGCCGAGTGGGCCAGCGAAATCGCCCGGGTGGGACGCGCCAATCCGATGCACATCGACCACATGCTCATCGAGAGCGAAATCATGCGTCGCCGTGCTCCGGTGCTCGTCCGAGACGCGCAAAATGATCGCCGCACCAACGCCGCGATCGGGCAAGCGTCGCTGTCGCGGTCCTATGTCGCCGCGCCGATCATGCCCGACGGCCGGATCATCGGCTTGCTGCACGCTGACTGCTACGTCAGCCGCCGACATGTCGACGACGAGGACTTGGCGGTGCTGTGGATGTTCGCCGAGGCGTTCGGCTACGCATTCCAGCGCACCGCGCTCAGCGAGCGATTACGCGCGGCGCGCAGCGAGATTCAACGGATGGTGCGTGGCATCGCGACCGCAGCGGACGACCTGTGCACCGCCCGGACCGAGCTCGGCCACCCGCAGCCACAGGCTGATGGCGCCGCAACGCCACCCCCTATCGCCGCATCACTGGCAGCCAATTCCAGCATCGAGTCACTGCTGTCACGCCGTGAAATCGAAGTGGTAGCGCTCATGTCCCAAGGCAAGAGCAACGGTGCGATCGCAACGCATCTGGTGATCTCCGAGGGCACCGTCAAGACACACGTCAAGCACATTCTGCGAAAGTTGAAGGCGTCCAATCGAGCTGAAGCGGTGTTCCGGTACATGCGGATGACCGCCGTGCATGGATCCGTACCGCCAGTGCAGGGACGCCTATCGGCCGTCCCGCGGTAGCGAAACATTTTCTCGTCCGACGTTGGCCGGCGTCACCGGCACAACTCACACGCGGTCAAAGCCTGGCGTTGCGCCGATTTGGGTTGCCAGGTAACCCGTTCGAGAGATCGACGCCCGCCAGGCCAGACGGTGTACTGGGAATTTACCCCCAAGTGGCGATGAGGTAGTCATGGCATTCGTGATAGCAGCACCATGTGTGGCTGATTATTCATGCCTGGAGATCTGTCCGGTCGGGTGTATCCACCCCGCTCCCGACGATCCGGCGTTCGATCGGGCCGAACAGCTCTATATAGATCCCGCTTCATGTATCGATTGCGCAGCCTGTGTTGAGGCGTGCCCGGTCGACGCGGTGTTCAGCGCCGCGCAACTCCCCGACCGGTGGCGCCACTACGTGGATATCAATCGGGACTACTTCGGAGCTGATGCACGTGGCTAGCACAGAGAGGCTTCGAGTCGCCGTGGTGGGGGCGGGACCAGCGGGCGTATACGCCGCCAGGCATCTACTCGGCGTCGACGGCGGCACCTATGCCGCCGGGCGCACGGCGCCATTGACCGACCGCGCGGTCGAAGTCGACATGTTCGAACGGCTGCCGACTCCCCATGGACTGGTTCGAGCCGGTGTGGCTCCGGACCACCCGGAGAAGAAGTTGATGGGTCAGCTTTTCGATGCCATTGCTAGGCGTCCGGAATTCAGGTTTTTCGGCAATGTCGAGATTGGCCGGGACCTCACCGTCGAGGAGTTATCCGAGTGGTACGACGCGGTCGACTACGCGGTCGGCGCCGCAAGCGACTCCGCTCTCGGCATCCCTGGCGAGGACTTGCCGGGTAGCGTGGCGGCGCGTCAGTTCGTCGGCTGGTACAACGGCCATCCCGATCACGCCGACCTTGACGTCGACCTCGGTAGCGAGCGGGCGGTGATCATCGGCAACGGCAATGTCGCTCTCGACGTAGCGCGGGTGCTATGCCTGCGCCCAGAAGAGTTGCGGCACACAGACATAGCTCCGCACGCCCTAACGGCGCTGGAAAACAGTCGAATTCGAGAAGTCGTCGTCTTGGGCCGTCGGAGTCACCTTCATGCCGCATTCGCCAACGCCGAGCTGGAGGAACTCGGTCGACTCGACGACGTCGAGGTCGCCGTGGATGCAGGCGAATTGGCGCTCGCCGAGGGCACGCCCGGCCATGGGCCAGTCCGACGCAAACATGACCTCCTGGTCCAGTACGCGGCCAGCTGTCGTCCGAACGCACGTCGGCGGATAGCACTGCGCTTCTTTTGCACGCCGACAGAGGTCCTAGGCGCCGGCAAGGTCGAGGGCTTGCTTTGGACGCGGACGAAGGCCAAGCCCGCCGCCACGGGCGTCATCCCGACGGGCCTGCTGATCAGGTCCATCGGCTATCGGGGAAATCCTCTGCCAGGGTTGCCATTCGACGACACTCGCGGCGTCATCAAGCACTTCGATGGCCGCGTAGTAGGGCGCCCGGGGAGCTACGTCACGGGATGGATCAAACGCGGACCCACAGGCGTGATCGGGACCAATAAGAAGTGCGCCCGCGACACCGTGCGCGCACTCCTGGACGACGCCGATGCCGGTCGGCTGTCCACCGACCGCTCACTCGATCGTCCTGCGGTTGCTGCGCGGCTACGGCAGCGTAGACGAGACATCGTGGATCTGACCGGATGGAACGCAATCGATCTCAGCGAACGCCGGGCCGGCCGCGCCGAGGGGCGCCCGCGTCACAAGCTCGCGCGGGTGCCAGAGCTGGTCGCTGCCTCACAGAACAGCCACTCCGGCGGTCCTCACCGCCACGACGTCATCGTGGTCGGATCGGGACTGGGTGGTTTATCCAGCGCGGCATGTCTTGCGGCGTCGGGCAAGTCCGTTCTATTGCTCGAGCAGCATGAGATTCTCGGCGGATGCTCCCAGGTTTTTCGGCGTAAGGGCAAGTGGGAGTTCGATTGTGGCGTTCACTACGTCGGCGGGTGCGTGCCCGGTTCGGATGGCCTCATCCCGACGGTTCTTCGGGGCTTGGGAGTCGAGGACCGCATCGAGTGGTCTCGGTTGGATGACGACGGGATGGACACCGTCGTGCTGCCGGAGCACACCTTCCGGGTGCCGACCAACTGGGACGGATTCGCCCAGAACCTGGCCGAAACCTTTCCGGCGGACGCCGCCGGGCTCCGCAGCTGCGTCGCGGAACTGCGCGTCATCGGTGAGGGCGCCGACCGCATCAACGACGTCCCGCACTCGGTACGGGTCGTACTACCTCTGGCCCGGCGCCCGCGCGAGTTGGCCGTCATCGTGCGGGCACTGGAGCAGCCGATCGGCCGCCTGTTCGACCGCCACCGGCTCGGCCCGCATGCCCGCGCCGCTCTGCTGTCCTTGATCCATCTGCACAACACGCCGCCGTCACGGACGCCGGCGTTGCTGGTGGCGGTGCTCTTGCGGCACTACTTCAAGGCCGGCGCGTACTTCCCCACCCAGGGCGGTCAGGTGCTCGCCGCCAACCTCGTCGAGGTGATCCTCGGACATGGCGGAACGGTGCGCACGAAGGCACGAGTGCGCTCGATCGACGTCGAAGGGGGCCGGGTTGCCGGTGTCACCTTGACCGACGGCGAGACCATTCACGCCGACGTAGTGGTCAGCAACGCCGATGCCCATCGCACCTTCCAGGACCTCATCGCGCCTGAGCATCTGCGCCGCCGCACACTTGAACGAATACGGAACTTACGCCGCCCCCATTCGATTTTCTCCACGTACATCGCCGCCGATATCGACATCTCCGCAACGCGGCCGGCGACGAACTACATCGTCCATGACCGCTACGACGTCCAGACGACCTACGAGATGCTCGACTCGGGACGGTGGGATCCCCAGGGCTGGTTGGCGATCAGCTCGCCGACGCTGAAAACCGGTGGCCGTCGACACTTCGGAGCGGCCGGTCACAGCAGTATCGAAGCCTTTATGGCCGTCCCCGCGGAGTACGAGTTCTGGGGCGGTGGTGATCCCATGAAGGGCACCGACTACAAGTGGTCGCCCACCTACATCGAGCGCAAGGCGGAAATCGAGGAGACCGTCATGGAGCGGCTCCTGGAGACGTTGCCGGAGCTGAATGGTCATGTGGTGTGGCAGGAATCGGCCACGCCGTTGACCCATGAGCGCTTCACGCTGTCACGAATGCCGTACGGACCCGAGTGCGCCAAGGACCAAATCGGACCCGGGCGCCGTCTGTCGGCGCGCACCGAGATCGACGGTCTTTTTCTGGCCGGTGCATCGACGGTGTACCTCTATGGCATCGCGTTCACGCTGCGCGGTGGTGTCGGTACCGCGTCGCAGATTCTCGGACGCGACCTCCTCAAAGCCTTCTGGGCCGGCGAGGTCATCAGCGATCCCGCCGCGCTGCCGGCACACGGTCCCGACTGGGATCCGTTCGACGTCTGTCGTGGTCATGCGCTCAAGGGGAGCCGACTAGAGAATCAGCTGTCAGCATCGACGCTCACAGGGGCCTAGCGCGCCGCTTGTGGCACGGCGAGTTTTTCTGTAAAACATTCGCGCACAGCGGGTCTGGAAACAGCCGAAGCGGCGTTACGGGATGTGGCTACCCCGCTAATTGGTCGCGCCCGTAGGTTCGTCGGCGCTGACGTGCCAACTTTCGCTGACATGGTCGACGCTCGCCCAACGTGTCCTCATGGCGTTCTTTGGACCGAATTTCCGCCATAAGCACACGCTCGGCACGGTCTAGGTGTGAACCATCGACTTGAATCCGAACTCCTGCCCCGTGCAGCAGCCTGACCCCGACGAATTTCCGGGCGCGACAACTAAGACGCCTGCTCAGACGCGGGCAGCTACCGAACCGATCGCACCCAGCGGACGCGCTTTCGGGTCTCGAATAGCCATCATTCGCAACATCGTCCGCATCCGGCCGTCATAGCCAAACTAGCGGAGCTCGATGACGGCGTTCGACAACACCGGCGTGCCGCGGTCCTTGCAGAGCGCTTCGACGAACACCGCCTCGGGGTCCTGCCACATCCGGACGGTGATCGTTTCCCCGGGGAATACCACTCCGGCGAATCGGGCACGGTAGCGTCCCACACGGCCGACGTCTCCGTCCAGGGCCGAGTCGACCACCGCCTTCAGGACCATCCCGTAGCTGCACAGGCCGTGCAGAATGGGCTGATCGAAACCGCCTCTGCGGGCAAACTCTGGGTCGGCATGGATCGGGTTCATGTCACCGGAGAGGCGATAGAGCAGCGCCTGTTGCGGCAGGGTCCGACAGTCAACTGCCAAGTCCGGCTGCCGCACCGGTGGAGCCGGCGGCGGTGGTGCCGATCGCGCAGCGTCGCCCTGGCCGAAGCCTCCCTCACCCCGAATGAACGCGCTGAACCGGTTGGTGACCAGAGGCTTATCGTCCTCGGCGTCGCGGGTGACCGTCTCGAGCACCACCAGCGCCGCTTTGCCCTTATCCACGACCTCGCAGATCCTTGCCGACGTTCGAACGGCGCGATTGACGGGCAGAGGTCCGTACAGTTCCATGTCCTGCTCGCCGTGCAGAAGCCTGCTCAGGTCGACGTCCATGCCGGGCAGCTCCAGCATGTCGAACAACATCGGAGAGGCCGGAATCACCCCGAATGACGGCAGAACTTTGAGCTGGCCCTCATAGGTATAGGCAAGCTCTGCGGGATCCGTGGGCGGAACGCCGGCACCCAGGCCCAGGTGGTAGAGGATGACATCATTCGCGTTCCACGAGCCCTGCCGCTCCGCGAGTTCTGCGCCAAGGACCGAAGCCACATCGATGGGCATGTCATCAACCTTGAGACTGCTTGAAGACGTACGTGCCGGGAGCCGAGTCAAGCGGCGTGTACCGACTGTTGCCGAGTCGGGTTGGTGCTTTTACCTTTTCGCCCGCCCGCTCAGCGAGCCACGGCGCCCAGTCCTGCCACCAGGTGCCCTTGTGCACCTGTGCGGACCGCAGCCATTCCTCCGGCCGCGGGCACGACTCGTCGCCGATGCGGTAGGCCGATTTCGGATTCCCGGGAGGGTGGATGACCGCGGCGATGTGGCCGCTGGTCGACAGCGCGAAACGTGTCTTGCCGCCCAGCATTTCGATGCTGCGATAGCAACTCGGCCAGGGTGTGAGGTGGTCGGTTTCGCCCGCGGCTATATAGGCGTCGCAGGTGATCTGGGCCAGGTCGATCGGCGTGCCGAGGACCCTGAGGGCACCCGGGTTCGCTAACGGATTGGCGAGCGCGAGGTCCACCAGATCGGCGTGCAGCCCCGCCGGCATGTTCATCGAATCCAGGTTCCAGAACAGCAGGTCGAGCGCCGGCGGTTTGTTGCCGAGGTAGTAGTTGTTGACAAAGTTGTTCCAGACCATGTCGTTTGGTCGCAGCCACGCGAAAGTTCGCGCCAACTCTGTGCCGGCGAGGTAACCCTTGCGCTTGATCTTCGCTTTGGCGCCTTTGGCGATATCGGGCGAGGCGATGCTGAGGATCGGACCGCCGCGGCGGACGTCAAGCACTGTGACCATGAGGCTCAGACTCGCGACCCGATCGATGTGGCCCAGCGCGGCCATATGTGCGACGGCGGTAGTGGTGGCGATTCCGCCGGCACAGAAGGCCACCACGTGAACCGCGTCGGCTCCGGCGATCTCGCGTGTGGTCTCGATCGCCTCGACGATCGATTCGAGATAGTCCTCAAGGTTCCAGTTCGCGTTGTCGCGGGTCGGGTTCGCCCACGACAGCGCGAATGGCTGCAGCCCTTGGTCACCGAGAAACTCCACCATGCTCTTGCCGGGCGAAAGGTCGACGACGTAGAACTTGCTGATCATTGGCGGGATGAGCAATACCGGAACCTTATGCACCTGTTCCGCGCGCGGCTCGTACTGGATGAGTTCGAAGCGATCATCGCGGCGCACCACGGCACCGGGCGATGCAGCCATCGTCTTTCCGACCTCGAAGGGAGTGGGATCGACACTAGCCGGCAGCTTTATCGGCGAGCGGGCATCGCGCACTACGGCGCGTGCACCCGTGACGAAGTTCTCTCCCCCGCGATCGATCGTCGTCTTCCATACGGTGGGGTTGGTCAGCGGGAAATTCGTCGGGGCCAGCGCGTCGATCAGGTTGTCGACCACCAGGCGCAGGCGTTCGTGGTCGGCCCAGTCCAACCCTGACTCATCGGCCAGAGCGCGCGCGTAGTCGCTGACGCTCAGGTACCCCTGGCAGATCCGACGAAAAAGCCAGCTTTGCGTCCACGCGGGATCGCGGAATCGCGAATCCCCCTTTGGCGGAGTGCGTCCGGACCGACCGGCGATCACCCGGGCGAGGTCGGCTGCGACCGTCGCGGTCTGGCCCGCCAATAGACGGGGCCGCAGTGCAAGCCCACCGGCCGCCTTGAGAAATTCCGCGCCGGGCACGAACCGGCTCTCGGCGCTGGCGGCCTCGGTCAGCAGCTGGTCGAGGCCGACATTCTGCACCTGACCGGTGGGGTCGGTGATCTCCGGCCGCACGGCCCCGGATCGCGCCTGCGCCGACGGCGCGCCCTCGTTGTCGGACTTCGATGATCGCGTTCCCGCTCTAGACTTCGGCTCGGTGCCGTTCGTCCCCGAAACGTGAGTCGCCCTCGAAGCACGGGCCTTTTGCGTTGGTGCGTCCATAGCAACACGCTATGAATCCCGCGAAGTGTTGGGGACCTCCCATTTGCCGTAACTACCTCTCCCAAATGGGCTTTCGCGAAAGGAACTGGCCCCGAACCTGGGTACCGTTCATGTCGTGCCGTGAAACTGTGATTCGGCACTGTTCTTCGCATCGAAAGGAGTTCGCGTGCCTGTCGATCGCCTGTTGCCCACTGACGAGGCTCGCGAGCTGGTCCATCTCACGCGGGAAATCGCAGATAAGGCACTCGAGCCGATCGTCGACCACCACGAGCGGATGGAGACCTATCCAGAGGGGGCCTTCGCGACCCTCGGTGCCGCGGGGCTGCTGAGCCTGCCGTATCCCGAGGAATGGGGGGGCGGGAATCAGCCGTACGAGGTTTACCTGCAAGTGCTGGAAGAGATCGCCGCACGATGGGCGGCGGTCGCGGTGGCAGTGAGCGTCCACAGCCTGGCCTGCCATCCGTTGGTCGCATTCGGCACCGAAGCGCAGAAGCAAGCGTGGCTGCCGGAAATGCTGGGCGGCAATATGATCGGCGCATACAGCCTGTCCGAACCACAGGCGGGCTCCGACGCGGCCGCACTGCTGTGCAGTGCTGCTGCCGTGGACAATGGGTACCGTGTCAGCGGCGCCAAGGCGTGGATCACGCACGGTGGTATCGCCGACTTCTACACCCTGTTCGCGCGCACCGGCAAAGGCGCACAGGGCATTTCCTGCTTCCTGGTGTCCAAAGACACCGAGGGGCTCACCTTCGGCAGACCGGAGGAGAAGATGGGCCTGCACGCGGTGCCGACGACGACGGCGCACTACGACGACGTGTTCATCGCTCTCGAGCGGCGCATCGGCAACGAAGGACAGGGCCTACCAATCGCGTTCAGCGCACTGGACAGCGGCCGTCTGGGAATCGCGGCCATTGCAGTCGGATTGGCGCAGGCGGCGCTCGACGAGGCGGTCGCCTACAGCCAGCAGAGGACCACCTTCGGCCGGAAGATCATCGACCACCAGGGCCTGGGATTCCTGCTGGCGGACGCCGCCGCAGCCGTGGATTCCGCACGCGCCACGTACTTGGACGCCGCCAGACGACGCGATACGGGGCTGCCCTACTCCCGGCACGCGTCCGTCGCGAAGCTGGTCGCCACCGACGCGGCCATGAAAGTCACCACCGACGCTGTCCAGGTGTTCGGCGGCGTCGGTTACACCCGCGACTACCGCGTGGAACGTTACATGCGGGAGGCCAAGATCATGCAGATCTTCGAGGGCACCAATCAAATCCAGCGACTGGTGATCAGTCGCAGTCTCGCCAGCCACTAAGTGGCTTCCACCAGAGGAGCCGCGGGCGCGAACCGCACTGAAACGAAAGGAGATGCCCGAGTGGAGACCAAAGACGCGGTCGCCGTAGTCACCGGAGGCACGTCCGGCCTCGGTCTAGCCACCACGAGGCGACTCCTTGACGCAGGCGCGCACGTCGTCGCGCTCGATGTCAAGGGCGAAGAGGTGCTCGCCGAGCTCGGCGATCGTGTCCAGTTCGCCGCAGGCAGCGTCACCGACGAGGTGGCCGTGGCCGCGGCATTAGACGCCGCGGAATCGGTTGGCCCGCTGCGCATCGTGGTCAACTGTGCCGGGGTGGTCAACGCCGTCAAGACGCTGCGCCGGGACGGCGTTGCCCCACTCGATGAGTTCATCAAGGTGGTCCAGGTCAACCTGGTGGGCACGTTCAACGTGATTCGGCTGGCCGCCGAGCGTATAGCCCAGACCGAACTGCTCGGCGAGGAACGCGGCGTCATCGTCAACACCGCGTCGGTGGCCGCGTTCGACGGACAAATAGGGCAGGCCGCCTACTCTGCGTCGAAGGGCGGGGTGGTCAGTATGACGTTGCCGATTGCCAGAGACCTGGCGAGCATGGCCATCCGCGTTGTCACCATTGCACCCGGCCTGTTCAAGACGCCCATGCTGGCCTCGCTGCCCGAGCAAGCGCAAAAGTCGCTGGGCGCTCAGGTGCCGCATCCGAGCCGACTCGGCAACCCCGAAGAGTACGCGGCACTGGCCGTACACATCGTCGAGAACCCCATGCTCAACGGCGAAGTCATTCGCCTCGACGGCGCGATCCGGATGGCGCCTCGATGACCGTTTGGGAGAAGAGCCAAGGAGAACCGATGCCTGCGCCCGCTATCGCCCGATGGCTCGAGTTCATGGAGCAAGGAAAACCAGACGTCCTCGACGATCTGCTCGCCCCAGATGCTTTCTTCTACTCCCCAGCTGTATTCGCCCCGCAAGAGGGTAGGGCGAAGGTAGCCGGGTACTTGCGTGCCGCAGAGCTCATGTTCTGCGACGCCGCCTTTCGCTATGTCGCCCAATGGTTCGACGATCGCTGCGCAGTTCTGGAATTCACCGCGAATCTCGAAGGCGTGCATATCGAAGGCGTCGACATCATCCACTGGAACGACGAGGACAAGATCACCTCTTTCAAGGTGCTGGTGCGCCCGCTGAAGGCGATCGAAGTTGTCGTCCCCAAGATGGGCGAGCTGTTAGCGCAAGTCAACGGCGCTGATCCAGGACAACTCTCCGCGGGAGCGATCGGGTGAAACAGGCTGGCCTGCTGGCGCTTTCCGACAGTCGAGACCTCGGCGTCCGCTCCAACGCGAGCAGCCGATTCGCAACAATTGCCGATATGTTCAGCCAGCCCGGTGATCGCGGGGTCGCGCTGAGGCGCGAGTGACCGGCTAGCGAATCGAACGCCGTAGATTAGGAAGGAGTCAAGAATGCAAATCTCAGCCGCGGTGGTGCCCGCAGTGGGCGCGCCGTTCAGTCTCACCGAGGTCGACCTTCAAGACCCAGCACCTGATGAGGTGCTCATCGAGATCGCCGGAGCCGGTATCTGTCACACCGACATCGCGGTGCAGCACGGGCAATTGCCGTTTCCGCTGCCCGGCGTCCTGGGCCATGAGGGCAGTGGAACCGTGGTGCACGTCGGCACCGACGTGAAGTCGCTCGCGGTCGGTGATCAGGTCGCACTCAGCTTCAACAGCTGCGGCGCTTGCCCCACATGCGCGACAGGTGAACCCGCCTATTGTCACGACTTTCTTGGATACAACTTCGGCGGGGTGCGACCCGACGGATCATCCGGGTTAGCTTCTGCCGGAGCACCATTGGGAGCCAACTTTTTCGGCCAGTCGTCGCTGGCGACGCACGCGCTGGCTCACGAGCGAAACGTGGTGAAGCTACCTCCGGGTACCCCGGTCGAACTCGTGGGGCCGCTCGGCTGCGGAATACAGACCGGGGCCGGCGCGGTGATGAATTCGCTTGACGTCCAACCCGGATCGACGGTGGTAGTCGCCGGCGCCGGGGCGGTCGGCCTGTCCGCGGTGCTGGCCGCCGTGGTGCGCGAGGCCACGTCCATCATCGCAATCGATCTGCACGAGAGCAGGCGGAGGCTGGCCATCGATCTCGGCGCCACCCATGCTATCGACCCGAAAGCAGGGCCGCTGGCCGACCAGATCAAAGAGATCTCACCGGCGGGCGCCAATTACGCGATCGACACTACGGCGGTGCCGCCCGTCACCGAGCAGCTGCTTGCCTGCCTTGGCGTGCGGGGCAAGCTGGGGTTGCTCGGCGTGCCTGCCAGTCCGGAGGCCGTCTTTCCGGTCGGGCTGTTCCAGCCACCCCTACTCGGGCTCACTATCCGAGGCATCATCGAAGGCGACGCCGACCCGCAGACCTTCATTCCCTACCTGCTCGAACTGCATCGTCAGGGCAAGTTCCCGTTCGACAAGCTGATCACCACGATGCCGCTGGCCCAGATCAACGAGGCGGTGGAGGCACAGCACCGCGGCGAGATCCTCAAAGCCGTCCTGACGCCGTGATCAAGCTTCAACCTGCTCGTTAGGGGTGCGCAATGACCGAATACGAGATGATCGTGCTTGAGTCATCCGGGCCGATTGCCCGCATCACCTTGAATCGCCCCGATGCCGCCAACGCGATGAATGACACCCTGCTCCGCGAGCTTGCTGACGCAGCCAAGCGCTGCGATCGCGGTGCCAGCAAGGTTGTCGTCCTCACCGGTGCTGGGCGATTCTTCAGCGCCGGCGGAGACCTCAGAGCGATGGCATCGTCATCGAGTACACCCGGCGACTACGTCAAGGCGATGGCCGACGACCTGCACCGCGCGATCTCGACGTTCGCCCGGATGGACGCGGTACTGATCACCGCCGTCAACGGGATTGCGGCCGGAGCCGGTTGCAGTCTGGCGGTGACGGGCGACCTGGTGATTGCGGCAGAGTCGGCGTCCTTCACGATGGCTTACGCCACAGTCGGTTTGAGCCCCGACGGCGGCTCCTCGTTCTCTCTGCCCCGGCTCATCGGCGTCCGCCGTACGCAGGAACTGTTGTTGACCAACCGAGAACTGTCCGCCGCTGAGGCGTTGGCTTGGGGCCTGGTGACAGAAGTCGTCAAGAGTACGGAGGTGGCTGCCCGCGCGGATGCGCTCGCGGAGAAGGTCGCTTCTGGCGCAGGGCAATCCACGGCCGCGGTGAAGAAGCTGGTGTTGACGTCGTTCAAAACCGGCCTGGAGGAACAGATGGAGTTGGAAGGCCGACTCATCGCCGAGTGCGCCGATTCCCGCGACGGAAACGAGGGCATCAACGCGTTTCTCGAAAAGCGCCGACCGCAGTTCGCGCACTAAGCCGAACGACTGGACCAATCTCCACGCCAGGAAACCGGCGGCAGCTGCTGTGGGGTCGGGACCGAAATCTGGCCGATAGAGCGGCACTCGTGCCCACCCTTGCCCGCGTTCACCGCGTCAACGACGCCGAAACGGGCGGACCTGGGTGACCAACTCCGCAATCGGACGGCTCGAACGTGCAAAAACAGTGACGATTGCTCGCCGTTGACCCTGAACAGCACCGACGCGTAGGCGCTGCCGTCTTCGCGGCCGCGCACTCGAAGCCTCGCC
This sequence comes from Mycobacterium gordonae, assembly GCF_017086405.1. Classification (NCBI taxonomy): domain Bacteria; kingdom Bacillati; phylum Actinomycetota; class Actinomycetes; order Mycobacteriales; family Mycobacteriaceae; genus Mycobacterium; species Mycobacterium camsae. The sequence continues at coordinate 2,051,680 of NZ_CP070973.1, read as the reverse complement.
ATGCAGACCGATCCGCCTGACGTTGACGGGATGTTGCGTCGGCAGGCTGGATGTGACGTTTGATCCGCAATGATCGTGCGCATGGTCGCCGAGGCGCACCGCGTCATTATGGGCGAAGGCGCTCAGGATTGGGAGCCTGATGTGAACAGGTCAATGGCGTTCATGCGGCGGATCCCGACGCGAGTTTTCCCGCGCAGATCGTGAACTCTTGGTGGACACTCTGGTCAATGAAAGGGTGCCCGGCAACTACAGCCACCGGTTCGAAGTTCCGCGCGCAAAGTGATCAGTCACGTTGCAAGACAATGGATTTTCTCACGAAGGGATCAATGTGGACGTCCATCACCGCGACCGCGCGGGACGAACCCCTCTGCACTACGCCGCAGTCGACAAGCAACTCGACGATGTCAAGGCACTGATCGCTGCGGGCGCGGAGATCGACGCCCGCGAGGACACCGGTCAATACACTCCGCTGATGTTCGCCGCCCAGAAGGACGACAACATCGAAGTCGTGAAAGCACTGGTGGAGGCGGGAGCCAACGTAAACCTCACCGACGGTATAGGTGAAACCGCACTGCTTATCGCAACTACGTCACCGGGCTACAACGGCACCCGCGGCGCTGAAATCATCCGCTACCTTCTCGATCACGGAGCGGATCCGCACATCGCGAGCCAAAACGGAACTACGCCTATCACATTCGTCAAACGAGTTGAAGACAAGTTTGGACGCCGTGCCGCCTTCGGATCGCTGCTCGACGAACCCCAGGTATGAAACCCAAGGATTTGGTCAGCGCGCGTCACTAGGCTGTCGTAATCTCGCGCAGGAAAAAGGCGACTCCACCCGTCCCTGCCGTCGAGCTCGACACCGATGAGGACTGGCCTTTTCGATCGCCGCCACAGCGGATGTTGATGACTTTCTGCGGTTCGGTGAGCGGGATCTGGCCCATGCGGTGACCGCGGCGACAGTGCGGTCGACGCCGCCTAGATGTCGGCGGTCATGAGTGCGGATTCGTGGCCGAGGTGCCGGTAAACGGCCGGCATGGGGACGCCGGCCGATAGGACCCAGCTCGCGCAGGCGTGCCGCAGCGCGTGCGGTGTGGGGGCGGGTGCCGTTCTTAGGTTTGTCGGGCCGGTTGGATGCCGCCCTTGACCCGTTATTTCTTGGTGGAGCTAAGGGGACTCGAACCCCTGACCCCCACACTGCCAGTGTGGTGCGCTACCAGCTGCGCCATAGCCCCAAGATGTCGTGCTCATCGAAGCTACACCACCGGCCTCGGCCGTTCAAAGTCGCTGGTCAGCACCACGTGATATCACCGGCGATATCGACTTCGCCGAGGTGTCACCACTTCCCCGAAGGTGCAGGTGTGACGGATGGGACAAACCAGTCCTACCCGATCGCTGCATTGACCACCTTCCGCGCCACAGCCTGCACCTCCGCCAGATGCTCCGCGCCCAGAAACGACTCGGCGTAGATCTTGTAGACGTCCTCGGTGCCCGACGGCCGGGCGGCGAACCACGCGTTGGCCGTGGTCACCTTGAGCCCGCCGAGCGGCGACCCATTTCCGGGCGCAGTCGTCAGTTTCGCCACGATCGGCTCCCCCGCCAGCTCAGTCGCCGTCACCTCCGACGCCGACAACCGCCCCAGCCGGGCCTTCTGCTCGCGGTCGGCCGGCGCGTCCACCCGTGCATACACGGGCGATCCATAGTCAGAGGTCAATTGCGCATACCGTTGTGACGGCGTCAGACCGGTCACCGCCAGGATCTCCGAGGCCAGCAACGCCAGGATGATCCCGTCCTTGTCGGTGGTCCATACCGAGCCGTCGCGCCGCAGGAACGACGCCCCTGCCGATTCCTCTCCCCCGAACCCGATGGTCCCGCCGATCAACCCGTCGACGAACCACTTGAAGCCGACCGGCACCTCCACCAGCTGCCGGCCGATACCGGCTACCACGCGGTCGATGATCGACGAACTGACCGCCGTCTTGCCGACGCCAACCCCTGCCGGCCACGACGGCCGGTGGGTGTACAGGTAGTCGATGGCCACGGCCAGATAGTGGTTGGGATTAAGCAGCCCCCCGTCGGGCGTGACGATGCCGTGGCGGTCGGAGTCGGCGTCGTTGCCGGTGGCGATCTGGTACCGGTCCCGGTTGGCGATCAGCCCCGCCATCGCATCCGCCGAGCTGCAGTCCATCCGGATCTTGCCGTCGTGATCCAGCGTCATGAACCGCCACGTCGCGTCGACCAAGGGATTGACCACCGTCAGATCCAGGCCATGACGATCGGCTATAGCCGCCCAGTAGTCCACGCTGGCCCCGCCCAGCGGATCCGCACCGATGCGCACCCCCGCCGCGCGGATCGCGTCGATGTCGACCACGTTGACCAGGTCGTCGACGTAGGCACTCAGATAGTCATGTCGCTGCACCGCACTCAGCGCGCCCGCCAACGGCACCCGCCGCACCACAGACAGATCGCGCAGAATCTCGTTGGCGCGCTTGGCGATCACATCCGTCGCGACACTGTCGGCCGGGCCGCCGTTGGGCGGGTTGTACTTGAAGCCGCCGTCGGACGGGGGGTTGTGCGACGGAGTCACCACGATGCCGTCGGCCAGCCCGGCGCTGCGGCCCCGATTGTAGGTCAGGATGGCATGGCTGATCGCCGGCGTCGGCGTGTAGCGGTCCCTCGAATCAACAACGGCCACAACGCCGTTCCCGGCGAGCACCTCCAACGCCGACACCCAGGCCGGCTCTGACAACCCGTGTGTGTCACGACCGATGAACAGCGGCCCGGTGGTCCCCTGCGCCGCGCGGTACTCGACGATCGCCTGCGTGGTCGCCAGGATGTGCGCCTCGTTGAACGCACCGTTCAAAGCCGATCCCCGGTGACCCGAGGTGCCGAACACCACCTGCTGGGCAACGTCGTCGGGATCGGGCGCGATCGTGTAGTACGCCGTCACCAGGTGCGGCAGGTCGACGAGGTCTTCGGGCTGGGCCGGCTGACCGGCTCGCGGGTTGGCCATGGTCACCAATTCTGCCCGCAAGCCGCCACACGCTTTAGGCTGCGTAGGCGCACAGTTGGCAGACCGGAAGGAAACAGCCGTGGCACGGCCTGACTATCGCGAGTTGGCGGCCATCTTCGCCGGCGGTGCACTCGGCTCGGTAGCTCGCGCAGCCCTGGCCATGCTCGCCGTCCCCGATCCGGCCCGATGGCCCTGGCCCACGTTCGTGGTCAACATCGTCGGTGCATTCCTGGTCGGCTACTTCACCACCCGACTGCTGGAGCGACTGCCGTTGTCGAGCTATCGACGTCCGCTACTAGGAACCGGATTGTGTGGTGGCTTAACCACTTTCTCCACCATGCAGGTGGAAACCATCAAGATGATCGAGCACGGTTACTGGGTGCTGGCCGCCACGTACACCATCGTCAGCATCGCGGTGGGATTCGTGGCGGTATACCTGGCCACCGCTCTGGTACGTCGGGTACGCATCCGATGACAACGGTCCTGCTCTGGGTTGGAGTGATGTTCATCGGCGGAGTCGGTTCGGTGACGAGGTTCCTGGTGGATCGCACGGTGGCCCGTCGGGCGGGTCGGCCGTTCCCCTACGGCACGCTGACGGTCAACATCACCGGCGCCGCGCTGCTGGGGTTTCTCACCAGCCTGACCCTGCCCAAGGACGTGTCACTGCTGATCGGCACCGCTTTCGTCGGCGCCTACACCACGTTCTCCACGTGGATGCTGGAAACTCAACGCCTCGGCGAAGAACGCCGGATGCTGGCGGCATTCGCCAATGTCGCCGTCAGCGTCCTGCTCGGGCTGGGCGCGGTGCTGCTCGGACAACGGATCGCGGGGCTGATATGAGCGAGAAGAGCCTGAAGCTGACCGCCTACTTCGGCGAACGCCAGCGCGCCGTCGGCGCACCGCAACGATTCCTGGCCGACGAGATGCTGGACCTCTTCGGCGCCCGCGGCGTGGCCACCAGCGTGATGATGCGCGGAGTCACCAGCTTCGGGCCCACCGGCGGCCTGCACAGCGACGTCTCGCTGAGCCTGTCCGAGGACCCGCCGGTGACGATCGTCGCGGTCGACGTCGAATCCAAGATCCGCGGGCTCGTCGACGACGTCGCCGCCATGACCGGCCATGGGCTGGTGACGATGGAACGGGCGCGCCTGATCACCCGGGACAGCGGCACCGATGCGCTCAGCGAGATCGACAGCCGCACCGGAGACGCCGCCAAACTGACCGTCTACGTCGGTCGGCAGGTGCGCGCCGCCGGCAAGCCGGCGCACCTGGCCGTCTGCGACCTGCTGTACCGGCACGGATTCGCGGGCGCCACAGTCCTTCTCGGCGTAGACGGCACCGCGTTCGGCAAGCGCCAGCGGGCCAGGTTCTTCGGCCGCAATGTCAACGTGCCGCAGATGATCATCGGCATCGGGTTGCCCCCACAGGTGTCAGCGGCAGCTACCGAACTGGCCGCCTTGTTGCCGAACCCACTGCTGACCGTCGAACGCGTACGGCTGTGCAAACGCGACGGCGAGTTGTTCGCCCGCCCCCAGGAGCTACCGCCCATCGACAGCCAGGGGCGCACGCTGTGGCAGAAGCTGATGGTGCACACCGCCGACGTCGACGACGACGAGGCCCAGCCGATCCACCGCGCAATCGTGCAGCAACTGATGCGCTCGCGAACCGCGCGCGGCGCGACGGTACTGCGCGGCATCTGGGGCTTCCACGGCGACCATAAACCGCACGGCGACAAGCTGTTTCACCTCGTCCGTAAGGTGCCGCTGATGACCATCGTGGTCGACACCCCCGACGCGATCGCCCGCAGCTTCGCCGTCATCGACGAGTTGACGGCCCGCCACGGACTGGTCACAAGCGAGATGGTGCCAGCGGCCATGTCGCTGGACGGCGCACCACGCATGCCCGAGACACCGCTGGCCGAGTACGACTACTGAGCCTCACGGATTCGCGGTAGGTCATCGAGCGTGCGAGGCAGTACATACAGCGCACGGCGCTGATCCAGGCTGTCGTGCTCGCCCAGATAGGTGCAGCCGCCCTTCTCACAGAACTCGCGCAATGGTGCATTGCGATGTTCGGGATCGAACATGATCCGACGGCACCGCGGGTCGGCATTGAACACACTGGCCACGAAGTGCGGCAGCAGCAGCAGCACCACGCCCTGACTCAGGACTTTCAAATCGGCCATCGCCAGCCGAACCCCCAGATCCGACGGGTCACATTCGTATTGGGTCGAGACCAGATCTTTTGCGGCCCGATACAACTCGACATAGCCGTGATCCACCCCGTCGATGCTGCCGATGAACGGCCTGCAATAACTGCCGGCAAGTTGGGCGCGCAGACATTCACGCCACTGGGACGCCGGCCAGGGCTGGCCCCAGTTGCGCACCAACCGCGGATCGCGCATCCACTCGGCGATCAGCTCGGCGTCGGAATCGGGGTCGGCTAACCGGCAGGCATACGGTGACGGCACCTGCGGCGTCGGGGGCGGCGGCACCCGACGGATCTCGTCGGAAACATCAGCCAGCTCTCGCGGCAACAGCTCAGCATTCATAGCGCGGATTTCCATTCGTCTGCAAAAGCCGAAATCCAGCCGGGCACAGCGTCGACACTGTCCGGCGGCGCCTCCACCAGTACCAGCTCGTCGACGCCAAGCTCGGCCAGAGCACCGACATCATCAACCCTGGGTGCAGCCAAGGCTACCGCCAGCCGCAACCCCGCACGGTCACGCCCCGATTCGGCACACAACTTGTCGAGCCGGCCGATCCGGTCCCGCACCTCGTCGACGCCGTCGAGGTTGAAGCCGTACCAACCGTCACCCCAGGCAGCGACCCGCTTCAGCGCGGCGTCGCTGTTGCCGCCAACCACCACTGGGAGGTGCTGCCCGGCAACCGGTTTGGGATTTACCCGGATCGAATCGAAGGCGACGAACTGGCCGTCGAACGACGCGACGTCCTCGCGCCACAGCGTGCGCATCGCAGCGACGTATTCGGCGGTGCGCGCCGCACGCCGCTCGAAGGGCACGCCGAGCGCCTCGAACTCCTCCCGCGACCACCCGACGCCGACGCCCAGGGTCAGACGGCCACCGCTGAGCCGGTCCAGACTGGCCGCCTGCTTAGCCACGATCACCGGGTTGTGTTCGGGCAACAGCAGCACGCCGGTCGCCAGCCGGATCCGCGACGACGCGGCAGCGGCAAAGCTCAGCGTAATCACCGGGTCCAGCCAATCCGCCTCCGCCGGAACCGCAATGACACCGCTGTCGGCATACGGATAGCGCGACGCGGAATGGTCCACCATCACCACGTGTTCGCCCGCCCACAACGTGGCGAATCCGTAGGCATCCGCCGCGGCGGCGACGGCGTCGATCACCGCACGGTCAGCGCCGGACCCGATTCCCAGCGCATGCAATCCCAGCTGCATCCCACGATGGTCTCACGTGAGTGAGCGGCTCTCGAAGAGCTTGGACGAGACAGCCGCGCGACTTCCCGACCCCGCCCCGGCGGCCCGACGGCGAGCGTAGCGCCGTTCGGTTCGTTCGGCACGAGCCGCGGCCACGATCTCCACCGATCAGTAGTGGTAGGTGTCCGAGGGAGCCGGCGAATGCACCTGCTCGTCCTCGAACTCCGATGGCACGATGCCGTAGGACCGGGCCAGGTCGAGGATCTTGGTGGCGCGCGCGATGCGGGGCAGGTCCGAGCCGTTGCGGATCTCGCCACCGTCCCGCTCAAATTCAGCGAAAAACTCTTTCGCCCAGCCGATTTCGTCCTGAGACGGGGACAGGCCCTCGTTGACCACGGCGCACTGGTCCGGCGACAGGCAGATCTTGCCGGTCATGCCGAACTCGACGGACACCGCGGTCGCCTCGATCAACTTCAGCGGGTTGGAGCCGATGGTGGGCCCGTCGATCGCGCTGGGCAGGCCCGCCGCCTTGGCCGCGATGGTGAACCGGGACCGCGCGTAGGCCAGCGTGGCCGGTTCTTCGCCGAAGCCGGTGTCCCGACGAAAGTCGCCGATGCCGAAGGCGAGCCGGAAGGTGCCTTTGGCCGCGGCGATCTCGGTGATGCGCTCCAGTCCGCGAGCCGTTTCCACCAGCGCCACGACGGGAACATTCGGCAGCCGCTTGGCGGTCTCGGTGACGTGGTCGACCGATTCGACCATCGCCAGCATCACCCCACCCACCGGCGTGTCGGCCAGCTGCGCGAGGTCGTCGGCCCACCAGGGGGTGCCGAAGCCGTTCACCCGGACCCAGTCGTTGTTGTCAGCGCCCAGCCACCGGACCACATTGTCGCGGGCACTGACCTTGTCTTTGGGCGCCACCGCGTCCTCGATGTCGAACACCACGATGTCGGCGCGCGAGTGCGACGCGGCCTCGAACCGGTCGGCGTGCGTGCCGTTGACCAACAGCCAACTCCGGGCCAGAACCGGATCGATGCGTGAGCCGACGTCGGCGGGATCCGTCGCGTCGTGATTGGCTTGGTCATACATTGCGCGCTCTGCCGCCTTCTCGTGCCGGTCGATGTCGGACTAGTCGCCCATTACCGTAGCGACAGCACCAAGTCATGGCGGCGCGACCTACGACGCCGCCTCGCCGAGCAGGGCCAGGCCTAGTTCGAGCGGCTCCACCTCGAGTCCGGCGAGATCGGAGTTGTAGTACGGCCCCAATAGATCACCGCGCTCATGCAGCTGCCGCAACGGTCCGCTGACGAACTCGTCGAGGTCCATGGCCGCAGGCGCCATGTGCACCCACGGCCCGCTGGCATGCTGGCGGGCGTAGGCGGCCGCGGAGAAGACCAGGTGTACGACGACGGGTTCGCCGTCGGCGCATTCGCAATCATTGGATTCCACCCACGCGCCCTGCAAGTCGGGATCGAGGAGCAACCAGATTGTCCCTTCGGTCCGCACGCGGGCGAGAAACCGCTGGTAGCGGGCCTCCAGGTCCACACTCAGGTGCAAAGCCATGCCATACCATACTCAGAGAAATAGTGCCCTATGCAAATAGTGTGATAGAGCTTGCACGGGGCTCGGCTCCGAATCGCCGCCAGGACTGCAGTCATGGTGTTGGATGGCGGGGTGGGAGATATCAGCCGAAGTCGGACGATAGCGGCGCAGCCGCAGGCGATTTGGGATGTCCTTGCCGATTTCGGCGCTCTGAGTTCGTGGGCGGACGGCGTCGACCACTCTTGCATCCTTAATCACGGCCCCGACGGCGGACCGTTGGGTACCACCCGCCGCGTCCAGGTGGGGCCCAACACCTTGGTGGAGCGAATCACCGAGTTCGACCCGCCCGCGACGCTGGCCTATGACATCGAAGGCCTGCCGGCCCGCTTACGCAAAGTCGCCAACCGCTGGACGCTACGCCCGGTCGGCGCCCACACCGCGGTGGCGTTGATCAGCACGGTCGAGGTGGGGACCGGCCCCCCGGCCCGGATGGCCGAGTGGGTCGCGCTGCGGGTCCTGGCCAAGCAGTCCGATGCGCTCCTGTCCGGATTGGCACGACGAATGGAGAACGCGCATGTCTGACCGCCCCGACATCGTCATCGTGATGACCGACGAGGAGCGGGCGGTCCCTCCGTACGAGTCGGACGAGGTACTGGCCTGGCGAGATCAGACATTGACCGGTCGCCGCTGGTTCGACGAGCACGGCGTGAATTTCACTCGGCACTACACCGGTTCGCTGGCCTGCGTGCCGAGCCGCCCGACAATCTTCACCGGCCAGTACCCCGACCTACACGGCGTCACCCAGACCGACGGCATCGGCAAGCGTTTCGACGACTCACGACTGCGCTGGCTGCGCGCCGGCGAGGTTCCCACCCTGGGCAACTGGTTCCGTGCAGCGGGATACGACACCTACTACGACGGCAAGTGGCATATCTCGCACGCCGACCTCGAGGACCCGGCGACGGGCGGATCCCTGGCCACCAACGACGACGACGGCGTCGTCGACCAGGATGCGGTGCAGCGCTATCTGGAGGCCGACCGGCTCGAGCCGTACGGCTTCTCCGGGTGGGTGGGCCCGGAGCCACACGGGGCGGGGAACGCCAACAGCGGCTACCGTCGCGACCCGCTGATCGCGGATCGGGTAGTCGCGTGGCTCAACGACCGGTATGCCCGGCGCCGCGCGGGGGACCCCGAGGCACAACGCCCGTTCTTGCTGGTGGCCAGTTTCGTCAACCCGCACGACATCGTGCTGTTCCCCGCCTGGGTGCGGCGCAGCCCGATCCAGCCCTCGCCGCTGGACCCGCCTGCGGTGCCGGCGCCGCCCACGGCCGACGAGGATCTGTCCACGAAGCCGGCCGCGCAGATTGCGTTCCGCGAGGCCTACTACTCCGGATACGGTCCGTCACCCGCGGTCAGCCGCTCCTACAAGCGCAACCTGCAGCGCTACCGCGACCTGTACTACCGGTTGCACGCCGAGGTCGACACACCGATCGACCGGGTGCGCCGAGCGGTCACCGACGGCGGTTCCGACAACGCGGTACTGGTGCGCACCTCCGATCACGGTGATCTGCTCGGCGCGCACGGCGGGCTGCACCAGAAGTGGTTCAACCTCTACGACGAGGCCACCCGGGTGCCGTTCGTCATCGCCCGCATCGGCGCCAACCCAACCCAGGCGCGCACCGTCGCCGCACCGACGTCGCACGTCGATCTGGTGCCGACGCTGCTGGGCGCGGCCGGCATCGACGTCGACGCGGTGGCGACCAAACTGGCCGAGTCATTCTCCGAGGTGCACCCGCTGCCCGGCCGCGACCTGATGCCGGTGGTTGACGGCGCTCCGGCCGACGAGGATCGCGCCGTCTACCTGATGACCCGCGACAATGTGCTCGAAGGCGACACCGGCGCCTCAGCCCTGTCCCGCCAACTGGGTCGCGATGTGAATCCGCCTGCGCCGCTTCGCATCAAGCTGCCCGCGCACGTGGCCTCCAACTTCGAGGGCCTGATCGCGCGGGTGGCCGCTGAGGACGGCGGCGACGGGCACTTGTGGAAACTGGTCCGCACCTTCGACGACCCGGCCACCTGGACCGAGCCCGGTGTCCGGCACCTGGCCGCCAACGGGATCGGAGGCGAGGCCTACCGCACCGACCCCATCGACGACCAGTGGGAACTCTACGACCTCACCGCCGATCCCATTGAGGCACAGAACCGTTGGAGCGACCCGGAACTGCACGACTTGCGGCAGCAGTTGCGGATGCAACTCAAGCAGGCCCGGGCATCGGCGGTGCCGGAGCGCAACCAGCCGTGGCCCTACGTCACCCGACAGCCTCCGGCCGGCGAGTCCGAGGGTCTGGTGCGCCGGGTGCTGGGGCGGTTCCGCTAATTCCGCGCACCGAGATTGCCGTGATGGTCGCGCCGCCGCGCAAATCACGACCAACGGCGCAATCTCGGCGAAAGGGAGGCCACTGGAAGGATGCGGCAAGTGTCCTATCCGGCATTTATTGCGTCCCGGACGTATTGCCCGTAGTCGTGACCGGCCGTCAGTGAGTGGTGCCGCATTGATCCGTCAGGCCCACCCGGGTGCCGACCGCCCAAAGATTGTCAGGACTGCAGATCCAGTACCTCGACGCCAGATGACTCAGGCCCCGCGGCAGATCGCCGAGGAATGCAATGTCGTCCGGATCGACCATCTCGGCGCCCCCAGTTGCGCACCTGACGGACGGCGAGGTTGCCGTTGCGGTCGTGATCTCGCGCCGATCACAGCCATAGCGGCCATCTCGAGGCAGGAAGTCGCCTTCGTGCGAAAGTTGGCTCTATGACTGGCAGGGTCGCGGTGATCGGGGCCGGACCCGGCGGACTGGTCGCGGCGCGCTGGCTGGCGGGACGGGGCTTTGAGCCGACGATTTTCGAACAGACCCCGGCACTCGGCGGGCAGTGGACCGGTCTCGAAGGTCACAGCGGCGTGTGGCCGGCCATGCGCACCAACAGCAGTCGTGTCCTGACGGCATTCAGCGATCTTGCGCCCGAAACCACCTCGGCCTACCCGTCGAACCCCGAAATCCTGGACTACCTGCGCCGCTACGCCGACACGTTCGAGCTCACCCCGCGCATCCGGTTCGGCACCCGGGTCGATCGGCTCCGGCGGGCCGACGACGGGTGGCTGCTCAGTCATTCCGGCACTGCCGAACGATTCGACCGGGCCGTCGTGGCCACCGGCCGGTTTCATCTGCCCGCCATCCCCGAAGTGCCGGGCCTGCAACACTTTTCCGGCACACTCGGCGCCGCCTCCACCTACCACTATCGCGGACCTGACCGGTATCGGGGTAGACGCGTACTGGTGGCCGGCAGCGCCATCAGCGCCCTCGACATCGCGACCGAGCTCGCCCACGGCGGCGCTGCCGCAGTGACAGTCACGCAACGGCGGCAGCGCTACGTTCTGCCCAAGTTCGTCGCCGACGTGCCGTCGGACCACCGGATGTTCACCCGCTACCACGCGCTGGCCGCCGACTCGCTGCCGGAAAACGAAATGGACTCCCAATTAAGGCAGTTGGTTGTCGCGGCCGGCGGAAACCCCGCGGACTACGGGGCACCCGCACCGCATCCGTCCTGGGCGGAGGCCGGTATCACTCTCAACGACGGCTACCTGCCGCTGGTCGCCGCGGGCCGAATCACGGTGCGGCCGTGGATGAAATTCGTCACCGACGGGTGCGCGACCTTCGCCGACGGGCACGCCGAGGAGTTCGACGCGGTAGTCCTGGGCACCGGCTACCAGCTGAACGTGCCGTTCCTGGAAGCCGACATCCGAGCCCTGCTCCGCATCGATACCACGCACCTGGACGCCGACCGCTTCACCTTCCATCCCGATCTGCCTGGGTTGGCGTTCGTGGGAATGTGGGATCAGTCGGGCGGATACTTCGTGCCGCTCGAACTTCAGGCGAGATGGATCGCATACAGCTGGAGCGGCACGGTCCCTGCTCCCGTGGAGTCCGACCAACGGCGGTCGGTGAACGCCAGTCGCGCCGCGCGCGGCAAGACACGGATGGACCGTGTCGCAGTGACGTTCGCCCGCGCCGCCGGGGTGGAGCCGCAGCTGGAGAGCTGGCCACAACTGCGCCGCGCACTGTTGTTCGGCCCCCTGGCACCGAGTTGCTTCCGGCTCGAAGGACCCGACGCCCTGCCCGATGCGCCGGAGCGGTTCGCGCGTGACGCCGCCGCCTTCGGTGCGATCACGTCCAACGACCTGACCGGAAATGAACGCCGACGTCTGTCCTTATTGAGCGTTGCCGGACAGTGACTTCGTCGCCCGTTGCTGCCGCGCGGCATAAAGAATCGACCCTGCCGTCTGATACGGCACGCTGTCGCGATGGGCGGCCGCAATGGGCAGGTCGGCGGCCAGGCGCAGCATCATTAGCGCGAGCGTGCCGTTGGTCGAGTACGGGACGATCAACACATTCGCCAGCGCCTCGGCGCCGGTCACCGTCATCACATGCTGCTGCTTGTGCTGCCAACCCTGCCAGTTCAAATCGGGTGGCCGTTGCAGCGACGGCCAGTTCACCGCGATATTGGTGATCTCACCGAGTCGCGCCCGCAGGGCGAGAATCAGTTCGGGCAACTCAACGCCGATCCGGTCGGTGCGCGGCCACCAGGCCCCGTCGATGTCATGCCCGAGCTCGGTTGCCAGGGTGAGGCGTATCGGGGTGGACTGACGTCGCACCCCCAGCGAGTAGTTCACCGGGGCTTTTCCTTCGTGCTCGGGATCGTCCGCCCCGCGGTTGCGGGACGACGGAGGAATCGCATTGCCCTCAAGGCACGGCCCGTAACTGATTACGACCATCGCTGACAACGAAAAGGCTCGGGCGTGACGCTACGCCCCCACGAGAACGGCCGAACCGCGGGCCAGGATTCGCGATCGGCGGCGGTCACTTGCGGCATAGGGGAGGATGGAAGCATGGCCACAGACAATTGGTGCGACGCACCCGAGCTTCATCCGTCGGAGATCCGGGTAGGTGACACCATTGGCACGGTGGACTCTGACCATCTCCCTTACCTGGTCAAGATGATCAGCACGCCACAAGCAGGATCGACCAGGTGGACTTTTTTCGGCCGCGACAAGAACGGCCGGCAGCACTCGAGCACATTTCGCGATGGTCAACTGGTCCGTCGATACGCCAAAGCCTCCTAAGACCGGGGACCGAACGGTCGATGCCGAAGTTCTCGCTGCCGGACGATAAACCCCAAGGCCTGGCCTCTCCGGCGACGGCCAAGATCATCAAGTATTCGTCGAGGGCGCACGTCGCGATCTTCAAGCTGACCAATGGTCGCATCGGCAACAAGTGGCGCATCGGCGCCGGTTTCGAGAAGCCGGTGCCGACGTTGCTTCTCGAGCATCGCGGTCGCAAGTCAGGCAAACTGTTCACCACTCCGCTGCTGTACATGCGTGACGGGAATGACTTCGTCATCGTCGCCTCACAGGGCGGCCACCCCAAAAACCCGCAGTGGTACTTCAACCTCGTCGCCGACCCCGATACCCGCATCCACGTGAAAGGCCAACGCAATCTTGCGGTTTCGGCCCGCGTCGCGTCGCCCGAGGAGCGCACCGCGCGGTGGCCCCGGTTGGTGGATCTTTACGCCGACTTCGCGAAGTACCAGCGGTGGACGGACCGGGAAATCCCGGTCATCATCCTCTCGCCGCGTTAGCCGTTGGCCGTCAGCTGTTGGCCGTCAGCCGGAAAAGGGCGCGGTCCAGCATCGGCAGGATCTCGGTGATCGGGATCTCGCCGGCAGCGAATCGGGCGACCAGACCGTAGGCGAGATTGGACACGATCGGCGGCAATTCCTGCACCAGATCCGGCTCCGCTCTTTCGAGCACGGCCATCGCAGCGGGGACCACCGCGTCCAGACCGTGGCTCACCAGCCGTTGCCCTCCCGGGGCTGAGCGCGCGCGGAAGTAAGCCCGCAACATGTCCGGATGACGCTCCCAGGGCTCGAAAATGGTGCGGAAGACCCGCATCAGACCGTCGTAGACGGATTCCCCGGGCACTGGCGTCTGCGACGCCAGACCCGCATACCGGTTTTCATCCATCCAGCGCTGCAGGGCGGCCAGAATCAGGGCGTCCCTGGTGGGGAAGCGCTTGTAGATGGTGGTCAGCGAGGTGCGCGCCCGCTTGGCGACTTCGCGGAGCTGCACGGCGTCGTAGCCCTCTTTTTCCAGGATCTCGACGACCACGTCGAGGACGGCGTCGGACTCCTCGGTCATGACCGCCGCGCGAACCACGTCCACCCCTGCCTCGAACTTGCCCTAGCTCAGTAACACGGTTACTGTACCGGCTGTAACGAGGTTACTCAGCAAGGAGGCTGCCGATGCCCGGCCGAGTAGCAGGCAAAGTCGCATTCGTCACCGGCGCGGCACGGGGCCAGGGCCGTAGCCACGCCGTGCTGGCCTTTACCAAGAGGCGCGCGAGGCCCGCTACATCACCGGCGGCACCCTGCCCATGGACGCGGGAAGTTGCCTGAAGTAGCGAAAGGAACTGCCGTGACCGTCACGTCGGAAACCGACGTCTACTACGACCCCTACGACGTCGATATCACCGCCAACCCCTACCCCACTTTCGCCCGCCTGCGCGACGAAGCTCCGCTGTACTACAACGAGCGTTACAACTTCTGGGCGATCTCCCGCCACGCTGACGTCGAGAAGGCGCTGTCGGATTGGGAAACGTTCTCCAACAGCCGAAGTGACATCCTGGAGCTGATTCAGTCCAAGTTCCCCATGCCTCCGGGCGTGATGATGTTCGAAGACCCGCCGGTGCACACCATGTTGCGTGGGGTGATGTCGCGGGTTTTCACGCCGCGGCGGATGGCCGCGATCGAGGACCAGATCCGGACGTACTGCGTGCGCTGCCTGGATCCCCTGGTCGGCTCCGACGGTTTCGACATCATCGCCGAACTCGCGTCCATGATGCCGATGCGCGTGATCGGGATGCTACTGGGCATCCCCGAAGACGACCAGATCGGGGTGCGCGACGCCAACGACGCCAACCTGCGCACCAAGCCCGGCACACCGATGAAGGTGGCCGACCCCGACTCGATCGCCGACGGCCGGATCTACGCCGACTATGTGGACTGGCGCGCCAAGAACCCGTCCGACGATCTGATGACCGCGCTGCTCAACGTCGAGTTCGAGGACGAGAACGGCGTGACGCGGAAGCTGACACGCATGGAGGTGCTGCACTACACACAGGTCGTCGCCGGCGCCGGCAACGAGACGACGGGCCGATTGATCGGCTGGCTGGCCAAGGTGCTGGCCGAGCATCCCGACCAGCGTCGGGAAGTCGAGCGGGACCGCTCGCTGCTGACCCGCGCGGTGGACGAGACGTTGCGCTTCGAGCCGACCGGTCCCCATGTGGCGCGCTACACCCTCCGCGACTTCGAGAGCTACGGCACCACCGTGCCGGCCGGTAGCGCGATCCTGCTGCTGTTCGGATCGGCCAACCGGGATCCGTTGCGCTATCAGGATCCTGACACCTTCAATCTGCGCCGCGACAACATCTCCCACCTCACCTTCGGCAAGGGCGCGCACTACTGCCTCGGGGCCAACCTGGCACGCCTGGAAGGCAGGATCGCACTCGACGAACTGCTCAACCGGTGGCCCGAATGGAACGTCGACTATGACAGCCTCAAGCTCGCGCCGACCTCGACGGTCCGCGGCTGGGAGCGCCTGCGCATCGTCTTTTCCTGACGTTCAATGCAATCAAGCGAGCTCGACCGGCTCATCCAGGCGGCGCAGCGACTGATCGCGCGATTCCGCACCCGCATCCCGCGCCGAGAAGGTCGGCAGCGTCGGGCGCTCGAGCTAGACATCCCAGGTGGTTAAGTCGTCAAGCTGCTGCGGGGGTTTGGCGGTGGGCCCAAGCTGTGTATTCGTCGTATGGCGTGTGGTGGCGTAGGCAGCCGTGGAGGATGCCGACGAGTCGGTTGCCGAGGGCGCGTAGGGCCTGATGGTGGGTGTCACCCTTGGCGCGGTGCTGGTCGTAGAAGGCGCGGGCACCGGGGCTTCTGGTGAGGGCGCAGAATGCCCATTGATCGAGCGCGTCGTAGAGACGTCTGTTGCGGGCGTGGCGGGCCAGCACGGCACGTTTTCGGCCTGATGCGATGGTCAACGGTGATGTTCCGGCGTAGTTCTTGCGACACTTGGCAGTGGTGTAGCGGTTCGGGTCATCCCCGAACTCACCGAGCACCCGGGCGCCGAGCACAACACCAAGTCCTGGCAGGGAACGGTAGATGTCGGCGTCCGGGTGTTTCTCAAAATGGTCGGCCAGCGCGGTCTCGAGCTCGTCGATCTGAACATTGAGTGCGGCGATCACATGGACCGCTGCAGTCGTGGTGGCGCCGAAGGCAGTAGCCACCGCTGGGGGTGCTGTGAGGTGTTCGCGACGCAAAATGGTCTGAATCTGCCCAGCGCGTGTCTCGATATTGCGTTGCCGGCCAGCCGCTTTGAGCGCTGAGCCGATCTTCGACAGGCTCAACCGAGCGCCCTGTTTAGGAGTGGGTGCGCGACTCAAGACTGCCAACGCGTCACCGTCGGTGAGGGATTCGAAGGCCTCCAGGGCGGCGGGGTAGTACTCCCGCAGGCCGCTGCGCAGCATGTTGGCATGGCGCGTCCGTGCCCAGATCAAGCTCTGATGGGTACGGGCCAGCACCTTGATCGCCTCGGCATCGGCGCTGTCGCCGGCGATCCGGCGGTGGTTGTGCCGATCGGTTCGGACCAGGTCAGCGAGCACTTTGGCGTCCCCGGCATCGGACTTCGCACCCGAAACATGGTGGCGATCGCGGTAGCGGGCCGCCGCCATCGGGTTGATCGCCCACACCTGATAACCGGCTGCTGCCAACGCCGAGACCCACAGGCCACGATCGGTCTCGATGCCGATCATCACCTGGTCGGGTTCCTCGGCGTGTGCGGCAACCAATTCGTGTAAGGTGCCAATCCCTAGTAAGCCCTCGGGTAATCGCCGGGCTGCCAATCGTTGGCCAGCCTCGTCCATCAGATACACGTCGTGATGGTCTTCGGCCCAGTCGTTGCCGACAAAGATCACCAGTGCCCACCTCCTGCAGTCGTCGTTGACTCACATTGAGCCAGAGGACACCCGGCAGCGGACTAATGGATCAGTGCTCGCAGTGGCACGACATCCCATCAGCGCTTCAAGCGACCTCACCGAACCGGCCGGGGCACGATCTAGCTCTAGGGATCAACATTCATCCCGGTCCTACACAGTGCTCGCCGGCCAGCGGCTCGATGATCAGCGTCCTGCGGTCAACAGCTCAAACCCGACAACGCCACGCTGATCGACTCCCATTAGTCCACGGCGGGCCCTTCGGAAGCCCGTTTGGCCGGGCGCGCCGCGCCCCAAAGCCCGACGCCGACGCCGACAATCGCGCCGCCGAGACCGACGATCTGTTGGGAGCGCTTGAGCTCGCCGTGCACGGACAGACCGCCGAGCAGATCGGCCGCGTCCGCACCGCCAGAAGCCAGGAACCAGCCGCGGGTGTTCTTGCCGCGCAACGCCGACGTGGCGAGCAATCCGCCGATCAGAGCGTCGCGGTAACCCATCGACCGCAACAGCAGTTGCGCCGTCGCGGTCTGGTCGTCCGGATCACCCCAGAGTTTGTTCGCCTTGACGGGGTCGATAAGGAATGAGATGCCCGACGCGAGTCGGATGCTGCCCGCGATGAGTGCGGCACGATCGATGGCCATGGGCGCAGCTTAAAGTCTTCCCACACCGTGCAGAAGGAGTCTGGGAATGACGTGGCAGATCGTGTTGTTCGTCGTGTGCTTGATCGTGGCCGGCGTCGGGGCTCTGGGCTGGCTGCTCGGCCGCGAGGACAAGGCCCGTGCGCGCCGCCGGACGGTGGTGATCGGAGCTTTGTTCGCCGCGGTCCTGTTCTTCCTGCTGGGCTGTTTCACCGTTGTCGGAACCCGCCAGATCGCGATCGTCACCACCTTCGGCCGACCGACCGGGGTAAGTCTGAACAACGGCTTCCACGGCAAGTGGCCGTGGCAGATGACTCACCAGATGGATGGTGCGGTACAGATCGACAAATACGTCAAGGACGGTAACCACGACGAGCGCATCATGGTGCGACTGGGCAATCAATCCACCGCCTGGGCCGACGTGAGCATCCGCTGGCAACTCAAACAACACGCCGCCCCCGAACTCTTTCAGCAGTACAAGACGTTCGACAACGTGCGGGTGAACCTGATCGAACGGAACCTGTCCGTCGCACTGAACGAGGTGTTCGCCGCGTTCAACCCACTGGACCCGCAGAACCTCGACGTCTCGCCGTTACCCAACCTGGCCAAGCGCGCCGCCGATCTGATGCGCAAGGACGTGGGCGGCCAGGTCGACATCTTCGACATCAACGTGCCCACCATCCAGTACGACCAGGGCACCGAGGACAAGATCAATCAACTCAACCAGCAGCGGGCCCAAACCTCGATCGCGGTCGAGTCTCAGCGCACGGCCGAGGCGCAGGCCAAAGCCAATGAGATCCTGTCCCGCTCCATCAGCAACGACCCCAACGTGGTCGTCCAGAACTGCATCACGGCCGCGATCAACAAGGGCATCAGCCCGCTGGGTTGCTGGCCCGGCACCACCGCCATGCCCACCGTCCCCGTCCCCGGACGGTAGTCATGACGCGGTGATCCCCATGAGAGGGTGGTTTCTCATGGAGATCCCGTTCGCCGAGGTGCTTCAAGCCCGTTTCGGTCTTCGACGCGGGCACCGCCCGCCCGGGTTCGACCTCGTGCCGGCCCTAGAGGACATCGAGGACGACGAGACCAAAGCTACCGATGCCGCCCTGGACACCGTCGAGCTGCCGTCGGCGGACCCCACCCTGCTATTGCAGAAGATGGAAAACCGGCTGGTGCGCAACCACCTGGCCAACCCTGACGTGCTCAGCGAGGAACAGGTGCGCAGACTGCGCTACATTCTGAACTTCGCCCGGCTGGCCGACTTCGAGCCGGGGGTCGCCGGCCCGGGTGGCAGCCGGGGCCGCGGCGACATCTCGGTGGGCGCGGAAATCGGACCATGGCGATCCAGGGTCGTCGATGCGTTATTCGGTCCGCTGCGTGAGGAACCCGACCAGATCAAGGCGCTGACGGCGGCACGCGAGCTGTTGGCCGGTCTGGCCGACGACCAGGACGACCAGCGGCAGGTACTCATCGATCGGCACCGCAACGACTTCTCGGCCGCCGAACTCGACGCCGAAGTGGGCTACAAGAAGCTCGTCACGGTGCTCGGCGGCGGCGGAGGCGCGGGCTTCGTCTACATCGGCGGTATGGCGCGCCTGTTGGAAGCCGGCCAGGTGCCCGACTACATGATCGGCTCTTCGTTCGGGTCGATCATCGGCAGCCTGGTGGCCCGCGAACTGCCGGTACCGATCGAGGAGTACGTGGCCTGGGCCAAAACAGTGTCCTACCGCGCCATCCTCGGGCCCGAGCGGGTGCGTCGCCGCCACGGGATGGCCGGCATGTTCGCGCTGCGCTTCGACCAGTTCGCGCACGCCCTGCTCAGTCGGGAAGACGGCGAGCGCATGCGGATGTCGGATCTGGCGATTCCGTTCGACGTCGTGGTCGCCGGGGTCCGCCGCCAACCGTACGCGGCGCTGCCCTCACGGTTTCGCCGCCCCGAGCTGGCGGCCCTGCAGCTTCGCTCACTTCCCTTCCGTCCCATTGGAATCGGGCCATTTGTGGCGGCCCGCATGTGGCAGGTCTCGGCGTTCATCGACCTGCGGGTGGTCACGCCGATCGTGGTCTCCGGCGACGATCCGGCACTCGACTTCGACGTCCTCGACGCGGCGTCGTTCTCCTCGGCGATTCCCGGTGTGCTGCACCACGAGACAAGTGACGCACGGATGCTGCCGCTGCTCGAGGACCTGTTCGCCGAGCGGGACATCGCGGCGCTGGTCGACGGCGGCGCGGCCAGTAACGTACCCGTGGAGCTGGCCTGGAAGCGTGTCCGCGACGGCAAGATCGGCACCCGCAACGCCTGCTATCTGGCATTCGATTGCTTTCACCCGCAATGGGATTCGCGACATCTGTGGCTGGCCCCAATCCTGCAGGCGATCCAGCTGCAGATGCTGCGCAACCTGCCCTACGCCGACCACCTGGTCCGCTTCGAGCCCACCCTGTCGCCGATCAACCTGGCTCCGTCGACCACGGCGATCGACCGCGCCTACCGGTGGGGACGGGCGAGCGTCGAGCGGGCGATACCGGTGACCTCGGCGCTGTTGTCGCCCACCTGGTGGGTGGGAGACGCGCCCCCGGTGCCCGCCGGGCACCCGCAGCAACACGCCACGTCGGTGGCGTCGTCGATGAGTTCGGTGATGGCGGCGATCCAGTCGCCCAGCGGCCGGCTCTCACGCTGGCGTAACCGCCACCTGACCTGAGCGGGTGCGGACTACCATGACCTCATGGTCGACACGGTCGGTGGCGCCAACTACAGCGCTGGCGAAGCGGCGGACTCGGCGAACCTGGCGTGGTCGGGCAGTAACGATGTCGCGGACTTTCAGGACCCGTCGGCCGCCGATGGCAGCCCTAGCCGTGCCCATGCCGCCGCGCCTGCTGACGAAGCCGATCTCGACCAGTCCTGGACCACCGCGTGGACCCGGGCTGCCACCGTCCTGCTCATCTGTCTGGCGCTCGCCGCTGTGATCGTGGTCGCGGGCTGGGTGATGCACCAGAACCGATCCTCGGAGACGGCCACCGAGACCGCGCGCACGACGGCCGCAACGGCGACCACCGCGGCGCCGCCCACCACCACCGTCTCATCCACGGCGGACCAGGACAGCCGGTATATCACCGCGCTCAACGACAAGGGCATCCAGTTCGCCAACCCGCAGGCCGCGGTCTTCAACGGAAAGACGGTGTGCCAGAACATCGGACAGGGCATGACGGTGCAAGAGGTGGTCGCGCAGTTCAAATCCAGCAGCCCAGACTTCGCCGTCCATGCCGAGGACTTCGTCGCCATCTCGGTCCGCGCCTACTGCCCGCAATACAACAAGCTGGTCGCCGCGATATAGATCAGTCAGTCACCGTCCGGAAGGCGCTCACCAGTTCCGTCAACACCTCCTGCGCCTGCCGGGGATCGGCGGGGAGCGTCCCGGAGAACCTGATGTCGGTGGCGCCGTCGGCCACGATGCGCGGGACCGCCCCAACCGAAGCGCGCACATCGATGCGGCGATCAGAGCCCTTGACCAGACCCGCCGAACCTTGCACCTGTAGCCCAGCCGGGTCGGCACCGGTGTCGGCGATCGCACGCTTCATCGCCGGGATGGCTCTGCCGAGGTCGCTGATCGCCGGGCCCCACGGGATCCAGCGCATCCCGAACCGGCTCAACCGGCGTGCCACCGCCGGGTTGACAGTCCCGCTGACCCAGACAGGAATTCCTCCGGGCTGCAACGGCTTTGGCATTTGATGGATGCCCTCGAAGGACAACTCGGGCGAGCTGTAGTCGCCACGCTGCTGCGTCCACAGGGTCTGACACACCTCCAGCGTGTGATCGAGCAGGCGGCCGCGGCGCTCGAAGGGCAGCCCAGCGGCAAGGTATTCCTCGCGTTGCCAGCCGATTCCCACCCCAAGATCCATCCGCCCGCCGGACAGGACGTCGATGGAGGCCAGTTGCTTGGCCAGCACCACGGGCCTTCGCAAAGCGGCCAACAAGACCGACGTCCCCAGCCGGATGCGCGTCGTCGTCGCGGCTATCGCGGTCAACAGGACGAGCGGTTCCAGCCACTGGCCGTCCGGGCCGGTCGGTTGTCTGCCACCCGTCGTCCCTCCTAACGCGGGGTCGGCGTATGCGTCGAGGTTCTCGCCGAACACGACATGGTCGGAGACCACGACACGATCGACACCAGCGTTGTCCATGGCGCGGGCGGTCTCCAGCGTGGTGTTCCAGTCGGGGTCCGGGTCGTCACTGAAGTTGCGCAGGTACATCGTGAGCATTGGACGGTGCGTCATGTGCCAGTTCCCATCACCCACCGAGTATCTCGGATACCCAGTCGGCGACGGGGGCCGACCGTGTCGGATTGACGGCCGATTCGATCACCATCAATATAGACGCATGTCGATAGGAACCAGACCTTCCGTGTTGTTCGTCTGCATCCACAACGCCGGCCGCTCCCAGATGGCCGCCGGGTTTCTCACGACACTGGCCGGTGATGCCATCGAGGTGCGCTCGGCGGGCAGCACACCGGCCGAAGCGGTCAATCCCGCCGCTGTGGCGGCAATGGCCGAAGTCGGCATCGACATCTCCAGCGCGAACCCGAAGATTCTGACCACCGACGCGGTTGCAGCCTCCGACGTCGTTATCACCATGGGCTGCGGAGACACCTGCCCGTTCTTCCCTGGCAAGAGCTATCGCGACTGGGCGCTCGAGGATCCCGCCGGCAAGGGCGTGGACGCCGTGCGGCCGATCCGCGACCAGATCGAGGCCCGGGTCAAAGGCCTCATCGCCGAGCTGCTGCCCGATACCGCGAAACGCTGAAAGCCTCTCTAGGGACAGCAATCCGGGTCGAGGACGCCCACCAGTGCGGCCACCGCGGCGCGGTGCGGGCGGTGGTACACGCTCGTGCCGCTTCTGGTCGACTCCACCAGGCCGGCATTTCGCAATTGATTCAGATGATGGCTGACCGTCGACTCGCCCACCCCGATCGCCGCTGCCAATTCCCCGCTGTTGCAGCCGTCCGTGGCGCTGCCGAACAACAGCGACATGATCTTCACTCGCGCCGGATCTGCCAGCGCCTTGAGCCGCAGAGCGACCTGCAGGGCGTCGTGATCGCTCATCACACCGGCCGCCACCGGCGCACAACACACCGGCGCGGAGATGTCGATCACCGGGAGCGCTTTGGGCATGAATCCATCATGCCACAACATTTGACATATATCGAAAAGGTGGCATGCTAGGCAGTGTCCCGTTAGTTCGACATATGTCGTAAAGGTTCCAGGAGGCATCTCATGTCCCGTATCCAGTTGGCGCTCAACGTCGATGACATCGACGAAGCCATCGCGTTCTACTCCAAGCTGTTCGACACGGCGCCCGCCAAGGTCAAGCCGGGCTATGCCAACTTCGCCGTCGAAGAGCCGCCGCTGAAGCTGGTCCTGCTGGAGAACCCCGGCCAGGGCGGCACGCTCAACCACCTCGGGGTGGAGGTTGACTCCAGCGACCAGGTACACGCCGACATCGCTCGCCTGACCACCGAGGGACTGTTCACCGAGGAGGAGCTGGGCACCACGTGCTGCTTCGCCAAGCAAGACAAGGTGTGGGTCAACGGTCCGGGCGGACACCGCTGGGAGATCTACACCAAGCTGGCCGATTCGGACACCTTCTTCGCCTCGGAGCCGGAGGCGGAAGAGGCCCGTTGCTGCGGCGCGCAGGCGAGCGTGTAATGAGGTCCGCGGTCGGCGCGGACGTGCCCTCGGTATGGACACCCCGCGATTTCCCCGACGAGACGCAGTGGTCCTTCGAGCTGTCCCGCGCCGACCGGCAGGCTCTGATCGCATACGGCCGCGGCGGTCAAATCGAAGATCTGGCAACGCACTTCGCCACCGCCACGCGACGGTGGAGTGAAGTGCTGACCGACGGGCCCGGTTTCGTGCGGCTACGGCAGTTCCCCATCGACGAGCTCAGCGAGTCCCAGACCGAGGTTGTCTACCTCGGTCTGGGCCGGCTGCTCGGCGAGCCCGTCGGCCAGGACCGCGATGCCCGCGTTCTCACCCACATCCGGGATGAACGCCTGTCCGCCGCCACCGGCGTGCGCAAGTACCGGACGAATCTGCGTCAGGATTTCCACAGCGACGGCTCCGACCTCGTCGGACTGCTCTGCCTGCACCCGGCGGCGACCGGTGGTGAATCCAGGATCGTCAGTGCGCACGCCGTCTACAACGAGATGCTCAAGCGCGCGCCGGATCTGGTCGAGGTCATGTACCAGACGATGCCATGGGACCGCAATGACGAGCAGGGTGCCGGCGAGCCTCCCTTCTTCGAGTTGCCGCCCATCACCGACCTGGGCGGGACGCCGCGGCTGTTCTTCATCGCCTGGTACATCCGCGATTCGCAACGCCATCCCGACGCACCCAGGCTCACCGAGAAGCAAAGCGCCGCACTTGATCTCGTAGAAAACATCGCCAACGACCCGGCCTTCCACATCGAGATGCGCTTCGAGCCCGGAGATGTTCAGCTGCTCAACAACGCCGTCGTCCTGCACTCACGGGAGGCCTATACCGACGTCGCCGATCCAGCGCGCCGACGACACCTGCTGCGCCTGTGGCTGAGAACCTCCACGGCCACCACCCATCAGCTGTTACGTGGCGGGATTCCGCGCCAGCAGAACCGGTGAGCCGCATCCCACCCAGGCTTGCCCCGGTATTCGATGCCTGTCAATATCGACGGGTGTCGAAATACCGTATGCTTGCCGCCGACAGCGGCTGCGAGGTCGCGCCGCTGCTCGCTGAACCGCTGTCGGACACGCAGGCGGCCGAGCTCGCGGTGAAACTCAAGGCGCTCGCCGACCCGGTCCGGCTCCGGCTGTTCAGCGCGGTCGCGAGCCGCGCCGGCGGTGAGGCCTGCGTCTGTGAAGTCTCCGAGGGCGTGGGCGTCTCGCAGCCCACGATCTCGCACCATCTCAAGGTGCTGCGCGACGCCGGATTGCTGACATCGCAGCGTCGCGGCTCGTGGGTGTACTACGCCGTCGTGCCAGAGGCAGTGCACATCCTGTCCGCAGCCCTCGCCGTCCACAGCCCAACCATGTCAGGAGCAACAGCGTGACCGACGCAAAAGCGCCAGCTCAACCCCATGAACCCGTGGTGGCCAAACTCTCCACTCTCGACCGCTTTTTGCCGCTGTGGATCGGCATCGCCATGGCTGCCGGACTGCTGCTGGGCCGAGGGGTACGCGGGCTGAACACCGCCTTGGAAAAAGTTGAGATCAACGGCATTTCGCTACCCATCGCCCTGGGCCTGCTGATCATGATGTACCCGGTGCTGGCCAAGGTGCGCTACGACCGCCTCGACACCGTAACCGCCGACCGCAGAATGCTCGTCAGTTCCCTGTTGCTGAACTGGGTCCTCGGTCCGGCGCTGATGTTCGCACTGGCCTGGCTGCTGCTGGGCGACCTGCCCGAATACCGCACCGGCCTGATCATCGTCGGGCTCGCCCGTTGCATCGCCATGGTCATCATCTGGAACGACCTCGCCTGTGGTGACCGCGAGGCCGCCGCCGTGCTCGTCGCACTGAACTCGGTCTTCCAGGTGCTCATGTTCGCCGTGCTCGGCTGGTTCTACCTGTCGGTGTTGCCCGGCTGGCTGGGCCTGTCCCAGACCTCGATCTCCACGTCGCCCTGGCAGATCGCCAAATCCGTCCTCATCTTCCTGGGGATCCCGCTGTTGGCCGGCTACCTCTCGCGCCGCTTGGGCGAGCGCGCCAAGGGCCGCGACTGGTACGAGGGGCGGTTTCTGCCGATCGTCGGCCCGTGGGCACTTTACGGGCTGTTGTTCACCATCGTGATTCTCTTTGCGCTGCAAGGTGAACAGATCACCAACCGACCGCTGGACGTCGCCAGGATCGCGCTGCCGCTGTTGGCTTACTTCGCGATCATGTGGGGCGGTGGCTACCTCCTTGGCGCTACGCTCGGCCTGGGCTACGAGCGCACGACGACGCTGGCCTTCACCGCCGCTGGCAACAACTTCGAGCTCGCCATCGCCGTCGCGATCGCCACCTACGGCGCCACCTCCGGACAAGCCCTCGCCGGCGTAGTCGGCCCCCTGATCGAGGTACCGGTCCTCGTCGCGCTGGTGTACGTATCGCTGGCTCTGCGGCGGCGGTTCCCTCTGACCAACCGCGACCTCTGACAACACGCTTGACGCGTCGATGGTGAAGATCGGCGTTCAGATTCATCCGCAGAACACGACCATGGCCGATCTGCGGGCGGCGTGGCAGGCTGTCGACGACCTCGGAGTGGACAGCTTGTGGACGTGGGATCATTTCTTTCCGCCGCTATACGGAGCCGCCGACGAAGCGCATTTCGAGGGCTGGCAGATTCTCGCCGCGATGGCGGTCACGACCTCTGCCGTCGCCCAGATCGGGATGCTGGTGACCGGCTGCGGCTACCGAAACCCCGACCTGCTGGCCGACATGGCGCGCACCCTCGATCATCTCTCGGGGGGCCGAGCCGTCCTGGGCATCGGTTCGGGATGGATGGACAAGGACGAGATCGAATACGGCTATCCGATGCGCACACCAGCGCAACGACTCGACCTGCTCGCCGAGGTGCTCCCCCGCATCCGTCGGCGCCTGGCCCTGTTGCAGCCCCCACCGCTGGGCCGGTTGCCGATCCTGATCGGGGGCAACGGGGAACGACGCACTCTTCCACTGGTGGCCCGGCACGCCGACATGTGGAACGGCTACGGAGACCCGGACACGATCCGGGCCAAGAATCAGGTCCTCGATCGGTGCTGCGACGAGGTCGGCCGCGACCCCCGCGAGATCGAACGCACGGTATGGATCGAGCGCGCCGATCCCCGCCTGATGACCTCACTCGCGGCCGCCGGGGCCGAGCACTTGATCCTCGGCCTGCGCGCGCCCTACGACCTGGCAGAGGTGAACCGCCTGGTGGCGAACCGGTCGGCGTTTTAGCACCCACTTGCCCGGGTATGCGCGCTCATGCGGCGCACAGCCCCCAAGCGCCCGCTCCGAGCCCCGTTAGTGGAGGTGTATTCCGCGTGGCCGAAATGATTGTTGAAACACCCGAGGAAGTCATCGCTTTCCTCAAAGCCCAGCACGACCTGATCGAGGACATGTTCGACCAGGTGCTGCTCGCGTCGGACCCGCAAGCGCGTGAGGCGCCGTTCGTCGAATTGCGCCAGCTTCTCGCCGTCCACGAGACCGCTGAGGAGATGTTCGTCCACCCGCGTGCCCGCCGCGAAATCGATTCCGGCGATGCGATCGTCGACAGCTTGTTGGAGGAAGAGCACAGCGCCAAGGAGCAGCTGTCGAAGATCGAAAGCCTCGACATCAGCTCGGAGGAATTCATCGACGAGTTGACGAAGCTGCGCGAGGCCGTGCTGGCCCACGCCGAGCACGAGGAGCTCGAGGAGTTCGAGAAGCTGCAGCGGGACATCGACCCCGAGGAACTCAAGCGGCTGGGAACCGCGGTGAAACTCGCCGAGGCCATCGCACCGACGCGACCCCACGCCGGGGTGGAATCGGCCAAGCTGAATTTCGTCGTAGGGCCGTTCGCGTCGATGCTCGACCGCGCGCGCGACTTGATCAAGCAAGCCGTCAGCTAGGAGAACTGGATGAGCCACCCCGAACCACCGGACGACCCGCAGCGGGACGATGACGCAACGGAGCACGACGACAGCATCGTCTCACCGCCTGCCTACCCTGCGTACTCCACCCCTCCCCCGGAAGGTTTAGCCACCAACGAGGACGGTTGATACTCCGTAATGTGTGACAAGTGAGCGTTACCCCCGACATCACCATCACCCTGCAGGACCGCTTCGCACGCGAGTTGCCCGAGATGGCGGTTCCCTGGCAGGCCGAAGTGCCACCCGAAGCACGGTTGTTGGCGCTCAACGAACCGTTGGCCGGCGCCCTAGGCCTTGACTCGAGGTGGCTGCACAGCCCGGACGGTCTTCGCTTTCTGGTGGGCAACCTGGTGCCTAGTGGCGCCGCACCGGTAGCCCAGGCCTACGCCGGACATCAGTTCGGCGGGTACGTGCCCCGGTTGGGCGACGGACGCGCGCTACTACTCGGCGAACTCACCGATGTCGACGGGGGGCTGCGCGACATCCACCTCAAGGGTTCCGGGCGCACGCCGTTCGCCCGCGGTGGCGACGGCCTGGCCGCAATCGGGCCCATGCTGCGCGAGTACATCATCAGCGAAGCCATGCACGCGCTGGGAATCCCGACGACGCGATCGTTGGCCGTGGTGGCCACCGGGCGTCCGGTGGCCCGTGAGAAGATGCTGCCCGGCGCGTTGCTGGTCCGCGTGGCGAGCAGCCATCTGCGTGTCGGTAGCTTTCAATATGCTTCTGCCACAGGCGATCTCGATCTCCTGCGGCGGCTGGCCGACCATGCCGTCGCCCGCCACTACCCAGACGCGGCGCGCGCGGAGAATCCCTACCTCGCACTGTTCGAAGGGGTGGTCGCCGCTCAGGCATCGTTGGTGGCGCGCTGGATGTTGGTCGGGTTCATCCACGGGGTGATGAACACCGACAATATGACCATCTCCGGTGAGAGCATCGACTACGGTCCGTGCGCGTTCATGGAGGCGTATGACCCCGACACGGTCTTCAGCTCGATCGACGCCTGGGGCCGCTACGCCTACGGCAATCAACCGACGATCGCCGCCTGGAATCTCGCCCGCTTCGCCGAGACGCTGCTGCCGCTGCTCGGCGACGATGTCAACGAGTCGATTGCTTTGATAGAGCACGCATTCGACGGGTTCCACGCCTACCACTCCGCCTGGCTTTCGGGTATGCACGCCAAGCTCGGCGTAGCCACCGACGTGGACGCCGTCGTGCCGCTGCTCGACGAGCTGCTGCCCATGCTGCAGGAGAGCCACGTCGATTTCACGTCGTTTTTCCGCCAGCTGGCCCGGGCCGCCCGCGGCGATGCCGAACCGGCGCGCGGGCAGTTCGTCGATCCCGCACGGTTCGACGAATGGGCGCAGCGCTGGCTTGCCCTGAGACCGGATCCCGACGCGATGGACCGGGTCAATCCCATCTACATCCCGCGTAACCACCTGGTCGAGGAGGCGCTGACGGCGGCGACCGCCGGTGATCTCGATCCGTTCGGTCGACTTCTGGACGCCATCAGCGCGCCGTACACTGAGCGGCCCGGGCTGGAGCGGTTCGCGTCTCCCGCCCCCACGGACTTCGGTGTCTACCGAACCTTTTGCGGCACCTGAACTTTGGGCTCTTCCCGGGTGCTCGCCGTGATGCCGATGGCGATCATGACATCGATGTAGGTGATGATCAGTCCCCACCAATACGCCCACTTCATGTGCGGAGCCATTGGCGCGGAGAAGAATATGACCAAGAAGACGGGGCCGACGATGCCGCACACGAACACCATCGCCTGGATGATGAGGTAGCGCTTGAAAGTGGACACCGGTCAATCTCCCGTCGGTACGGCGTCCACAGCATATCGCGGACAATGAGCGGCATGGACGATGTCTACCGCGCCCCCCTGCGATCCCGCAGTGACGCAATCGACCAGCGGGCCACGCTGCAACGCGCCCGCCGGCTGGGCTTGTGCGGCTTCGGACAGCTGGTGCACAACCCGGCCGCGGAAGAACGTCTGGCCCGCCGGGTAGACCGTTTCGCCGCCGCGGAGGACGGCTCGTTCGCCTGGACCCGAGATCAGGACGGATTGTTCTGGCTTGCCCGACTCGACGGACCCTATCTTCGTGACGACGAGGACGAGGCGGTGGCCGTCGACCTGGTGCATGTACGGCCCTGCACCTGGCTGACCGAGCCGCTGCTGGAATCCCAGGTGCCCGGCGCCGTCGTCGTGACGTTCGGGCGCGGTGGACGCAACTTCCAACAGATTCATCACCAGTCGGTCAGCCAAGAGACACAACAGATCTGGGACGCACAACAAGCGCGGCGCTAGCCCTTCGAGCGCGAACGCCGAACCTGCTGGAACCCGAGCACGACAGCCAGGACCACGGCGCCGACCACCGATCCGACCACCGCGGAGATCCCGGTATTGACCAACCAGCCGAGCACGCTGCCCAGCGCGTCCACCGCATGATGCGCCCAATCCTCCGCGTGGTGCACCAAGCCGTACGGGGTGTGCCAGCCCAGGTGATCAGCGCCCATCAGCAGGATGTGGCCCCCGACCCAGAGCATCGCCACCGTTCCGACCACGGACAGCACCGACAGGAGTTTGGGCATTCCGGCCACCAGAGCACGGCCCACAGCCCTGCCCAGCCGCGTCGATGTCTGGGCGAGATGCAGGCCGATGTCGTCCATTTTCACGATGCCGCCGACGACGCCGTACACCGCGACGGTGATCACCAACGCCACGATCGCCAGGATCACCAGTCGCTTCCCGAAAGCCAGGTCGGCCACCTCGTTGAGCGCGATCACCATGATCTCGGCAGACAGGATGAAGTCGGTCCGGATCGCGCCCGCCACCACATGGCGCTCGTTCTCCGGCTGCTCGTTTCCGTCGTCGTGACCGCGCAGGGTGCTCCAAACTTTCTCGGCGCCTTCGTAACACAGATAGGTCGCCCCCAGCATCAGGATCGGGCTGAGCAACCACGGCGCGAACTGGCTGAGCAGCATCGCGCCCGGCAAGATGAAGAGCAGCTTGTTGCGCAGCGAGCCGAACGCGATGCGCTTGATGATGGGCAGTTCACGCTCGGCGGAGATTCCGTCGACAAACTGCGGGGTCACCGCCGTGTCGTCGATGACCACGCCGGCGGCCTTTGCGGTCGCCCGTCCCGCCGCGGGGCCCACGCCGTTCAGCGAACCGGCGGTCAGTCGCGCGAGCGTCGCCACGTCGTCGAGAAGCCCGAACAGACCCGCGCTCATCGCGTCTGCCTCATGGCGTTGCAGCGTACCGGGGTGTGCGTCGATCGGCTCGTCACTTGGTTCATCAGCAAGGCCGGCTGCCGACCTCGAGGCCGGCCAGTATCGAGGTCCCCTCGAAGATCACCCGGCCCCAGTCCCGGACGCGGCAATGCAGCGTACCGGCCAGGTATTCGTAGTCTGTGTCGATGTTGCGACGCGCGGCCGGCAGCGGTACGGGAAGTACGTGCGGCCCCTCCGGCGTGCCACGCCCGTCGAGTTCGACCCGGTAGCGCGCCGTGCGGGCGTCGATGCGCCAGCGCCGCACGTCGCAGCTGGACGACACCAGTGCCGGCGGGGTGATGCGGATGACCCGATCACCCATTCGCACAACGACTCCGGTGACATCCCGGTTCAGCGGACCCAGCTCCAGCAAGCCCCCGGAGAACACCACCGATACGTCGGCGTCGCCGAAGTCGTGAGCCTGTCCCCACCACCACCGCAAGGGAAAACCCGCTCCCCAGTTTCGTTCGCAGTACAAAGTGGCGTCGGTGAATTCCCAGCGCTGGTCTTCATGGGTCACGGTGCCCGAAGCTTTACCGCCCAACCGGTACGGATGCCAATACTGGTTGAGCAAGGGCACCGAGGAGAAAATTCCGCCGCCACCGAAAGGCTTGGGCCATTGATACGCGTCGTGAAACTTCAGATCGACTGCGGTGTGTCCAAGCACCATCTTGAGCCGTTCCGCGCCCGCATCGATCAAATTCGCACCCGATTGCGCGTGCACACTGAACCGCGTCTGACTCGCCGTCACACCGTCCACTGCTGCCGCGCGCACCACCCCTCCGGGGTGCAACGCGATCGCCGCTGTCGACCAGTCGCCTTCAGGGTGCCGGTTGGCGCTGCACAGGGCGACGACCACCCGTCCCTGGTCGCGGTCGGAGAGCCGCCAGAACCAGCCCTCCATCTCGGTTCCGTGCGAAGGAACCGGATCTCCGAATGGCAGATCGGCGCCCGTTCGGCGATACCTCGACACAAGCCAGGGCGCCAACCCTAGGCCGGACCGCGCGGCGGAACTGACGACATTCACACACTCTTGGTACCCCACCGGCCGGTGGAATGAACGCGCGATTGCGAAGCTCGTCCGCATTTGCCGGACCAGAACGGCAACCCGGAAATGCCAGCGCAAGAGGCCTTGGGCGCGGGCGCAATCTGGATCCGCCGAAGCGCTGGACGATCGCCGGAGAATGCGACGCCCTCGCGCCTGCAATGCGCCCCGCGAGCACCGCTGGGCGCGCTGAGAAGACCGATGGCGCAGTAAGCTCGTTGCAGGCCCCGACCGGGCAACACAACCGAAGTAAAAGTGGTGGGCAGAATGCAGCTCGGAGCATTGTTCGCAACTATGGCCATCTTCGCTTGGGTCGGCGTCGGGTTGGCACCGGACGCCAGAGCCGAAACGGAACCGGCACCGCCGCTGCCGGAG
This sequence comes from Mycobacterium gordonae, assembly GCF_017086405.1. Taxonomy (NCBI): domain Bacteria; kingdom Bacillati; phylum Actinomycetota; class Actinomycetes; order Mycobacteriales; family Mycobacteriaceae; genus Mycobacterium; species Mycobacterium camsae. Next base: position 2,019,685 of record NZ_CP070973.1, on the reverse strand, counting down.
GGTATGTACGCAGGCACCATCGTCAGCGCCAGCAAGACGAGTTTCCACCCCAACCTTCAGATCCGGCACGACTGCGGCCCAGGGTGCTACACGCTCGACGATCTGAGCGATGCGCAAGCCGGAGGGCAGTACCGCTACAACGCGGCGAGCAAACGGTGGGAGAACGGCCCGAAGAACTACGACGCGCCGTGCGATGGCGGAGCGCAGGCCGGGCGGGAGATCTACTACACCACCGACGGCACCCACATCGGGTTGGAGGTCAACTTCACCAGGGCTGTTTGCGGGCAGACCGCGGCGCAGTTGACTGCACTCGCCGCCGCAGAACAATGGTCGGAAATTGTGGCCCCGGCGTAGGGCTTTCACCCTCCACAGCAGCGCCGAGGTTGTCAATCAGCGGAAGCGAGACCTGGGCGCGCCACCCGACCTGCCGCCAGCCGAATCCGCCAAGTAGGCCACGATCGCATTGGTCAGACCGCGCCGCGCCTCGTCGAGGTCGGCGTAACTGCCCAACTGGCGTTCGGAAACCAGGCCGCGCATGGCACCCGGGATCAACGTCGCGATTTCGTGGACTCGCTGCGGGTCGACGTGCAGGTCGGCGAACGCCTTCTGGCAGGTCGCGTGCCAGCCCCGCCCCCACGATCGCAATTCCGCGGCGGTGCGCGGGTAGAGCCGGTCCAGCTCGCTGGGTTCCCGCGGCAACGCCGCGCGCAGATTCTCGATCGCCCGCGAGTCGGGTGCGGTCAGCCCGTCGTACAGCGTGTCGATGATCTCTGCGACCCGCTCCCGCAACGACGCCCCGGTATCGGGGTTGGCGAACACGTTGGCCCGCCGCTGCGCCGTGTGGTGCAACACCGCCGCCCAAAACCCGTCGGCGTCCCCGAACTGGTACTGCACGGTGCCCCAGGTGACCCCGATCTGTTTGGCGATGCGGTTCGCCGACACGGCCCCGGGATCCCCGGAGGCCAGGGCGGTCACCGCCGCCTGCAGCATCGCCTCACGTGTGGCCAGTCCCCGCTTGTTGGCCCTGCGATTCGCGCTGTCCGCCACTGCCATGCCCGAATCGTAACGCCCAACCCACAGTTTCGTTGACTCATCTATGACTTTTTCATAGAGTGCTTGATGATCGCCACGGAAAGGATTGCGGGCATGGCCAAACCGCCGTTGTCGATGAAACCCACCGGCTGGTTCCAGGTCGCGTGGTCCGACGAGATCGGCGTCGGCGACGTCCACACGATGAAGTATTTCGACCAGGAGATGATCGCCTGGCGCGCTGACTCGGGCCAACTCACCGTGATGAACGCCTACTGCGAGCACCTGGGCGCGCATCTGGGCTACGGCGGCAAGGTCGTGGGCGAGGTACTGCAGTGCCCTTTCCACGGCTGGCAATGGAACCAGCAGGGGCGCAACGTCTGCATCCCGTATCAGGACCGGCCCAACCGGGGACGGCGAATCCACACCTATCCGGTGGTGGAGCGCAACGAGTCGGTCTACATCTGGCACGACATCGAAAGCCGCGCACCGTTTTTCGAGGCCCCCGACATCTTCGCCGACTTCGGTGACGACCGGTCGCGCGCCGATTACTATGCGCAGCAACGACTGTTCCGGCAGGGGCTGGAGTTGCACCCGCAGTACGTGCTGGAGAACGGTGTCGACTTCGCCCATTTCAAGTACGTTCACAACACGCCGATCGTGCCGATCTTCACCCGGCACGACTTCCAGGAACCGGTGTCCTACGTCGACTTCACCATCACCTTCGAGGGCGACGACCAACAGAGCATCGAGGATGTCCGCAGCGGTGTCGAAGCCATCAACGGCGGGCTGGGCGTGGCCGTCACCAGGAGTTGGGGAATGGTCGACAACAGGACCATCTCGGCGATCACCCCGGTCGACGAGCGCACCTCCGACGTGCGGTTCATGGTCTACATCGGCCGGGTCGCGAAACGCTCGGAAGAACAAGCCGAACGCGCCGAAGCCAGGGCCCGCATGTTCGGCGAAGAGGTGATCCGGCAATTCGCCCAGGACATGCACATCTGGGCGCACCAGCGCTACTCCGACCCACCGGCGCTCGCGACCGCGGAGTACGAGGGGTTCACCGCGATCCGCAACTGGGCCAAGAAGTTCTACCCCGACGGGAAGGGCGGCACCGCCGCCGAACTGGCCGCCGCCAACTGAAGGAAGGGCACAACCATGACGCCTCCGATCAAGGTCTTCCAGGTCGCCACCGGTAACGTCGGTTCCGAGATGATCAAACGCATCGCCACCCACCCCGATCTGGAACTGATTGGCGTGCACTGCTATTCGTCAGAGAAGGTTGGCCGCGACGTCGGTGAACTCATCGGGTTGGCGCCCAACGGTGTGACGGCTACCGGCAGCGTCGAGGAGATCATCGCCGCGGAGCCCGACGTAGTGACTTTCCACGGCGTCTTCCCCGACGAGGACCTGTACGTGAAAGTCCTTGAGGCCGGGATCGATATCGTCACCACCGCCGACTGGATCACCGGCTGGCACCGCGACCGCAACCATCCGCACCACTCCGGCAAACCGGTCACTCAGCTGCTGGCCGAGGCGTGCGAGAAAGGCGGTTCGACGTTCTACGGGACGGGTATGAACCCCGGCGTCAATCAGATTCTCGGCGTGGTGTGTTCGGCCGACGTGGCCGAGATCGAGAACGTCACCACCATCGAATCGGTCGACGTGTCGTGCCATCACTCGAAGGACACCTGGATCGAGGTGGGTTACGGCCTGCCGGTGGACGATCCGTCCATCCCGGGCAAATTGGAGAAGTACACGCGCGTCTTCGCCGACAGCGTGTTGATGATGGCCGACTGCTTCGACATCACCCTCGACGAGGTCAGGTTCGACTACGAGTTGGGCGCCTGCACCAAGGACGTCGACCTGGGCTGGTACACGCTGCCCAAGGGTTCCCTGGGTGGCAACTACATCAGGTACCAGGGAATGGTGAACGGGGTGCCCCGGGTGGAGACGCACCTGGAGTGGCAGATGACCCCGCATACCGACCCCAGCTGGGACATCAAGGGCTGCTACATCACTTCGATCAAGGGCGACCCGTGCATCTACAACAAGCACATGATCTTCCCCAAGCCCGGCGTCGATCTGTCCAACCCGGACAACTTCGCCTCCATCGGCATGACGGTCACCGGGCTGCCGGCGCTGAACGCGATCAAGTCGGTCGTCGCCGCTGCACCGGGTTTGATCACCAGCGCAGATCTGCCGCTGCGCGCGTTCGCCGGCCGCTTCAACATATAGATCCGCCGCGTAATCCTCTGGGCACCGGCGCGGTCGGCCGTGAGACGCTCATCGCGATCCTCGACCAACGCCCCGACCTGCGCCTCGTGGGCGCCCGGGTCTGCTCACCAGACAGAGAAGGCGTCGACGTCGGCCGCCCCCATCGGCTTCATCGCCACCACTGCCGTCGATGTCAGGAATGCGCCGCACCATCGACAAGATCACGCAACAGAGGCGAGCCGACTGTCGGTCTACGAAAGCACCCCGACATTGCCTACCACCAGCAGGTCGGCACTGCCGTCTCCGGCGATTTGCACCAGCCCTGCACCGGCGCGCCTGCCACGGCCCGTTCCTCGGCGTCAGGAATCGAGAGCCAGGATCAGTTTGCCGATGTTGTCACCGCGGAACAGCTTGAGCAGCGCATCGGGAAGGTCACCGATGTCGCCGTTGATGATCTGCTCCCGCGAGTGCAGTTCGCCGCTGCGCAGCCAATCCGCAAGCTGCACAACCCCTTCGCGGTAGCGGTCGGCGTAGTCGAAGATGACGAAGCCGGTCATGGACGCACGCGCGACCAGTAACTGCATGTAGTTTGCCGGTCCCCGCAGCTCGGCACTGGCGTTGTACTGCGAGACGGCACCGCAGATCACCACGCGGGCGCCGCGCGCCAGCCGCGACAACGCGGCCTCCAGAGTGGCCCCGCCGACGTTGTCGAAGAAGACGTCGATGCCGTCGGGCGCGTGGGTCTTCAGCTCTCTGCGCAGATCGCCGCTCTTGTAATCGATGGCGGCGTCGAAGCCGAGTTCCTCTACCAGCCAGCGGCATTTGTCCTGCCCGCCGGCGATACCGACCGACCGGCAACCCTTGATCCGGGCGAGCTGGCCGGCGATGCTGCCCACCGATCCGGCGGCACCCGAGACGACGACGGTCTGCCCGGGCTGGGGCCGGCCCACGTCGAGCAGCCCGAAATAGGCGGTCAACCCACTGATCCCCAGCGCGCCGAGATGCACGGGAGCCGGTGCCAGCGTGGTGTCGACCGGAGTCACGTCGCGGCCGTTGGAGACCGCGTAGCGCTGCACCCCGAACGTGCCGAAGACAACGTCACCGGTTGCGAAGTCGGGGTGGCGTGACTCAACGACGCGCCCGATGGCGCCGGCTCGCATCACCGCCCCGATCTCCACCGGCGGTACGTAGGATCGGCCGGCGTTCATCCACGTCCGCATCGCCGGGTCGACCGACAAGTACTCCACCTGCACCAGAAACTCGCCGTCTGCGGGAGTTGCGGCGGGTTCATCACCGATCTGCCAATCGGAGACCTTCGGCAGGCCGACCGGACGCGCAGCCAACCGGCACGCGGTGTTGGTGAGCGTCACGGCATCTCCTGACTCAAAGCGGCAAGAACCCTACGGCCGCCGGGATCTTCGGCCGTGCCGGGCACCGCCGCGACACAGTCGGCCCCCGCCTCGCGGTACTCGCGCAGTCGCTGCGCTATCCGGGCCGCAGAACCCAGGGCGCACACGGTGTCGAGCAGCTCAACGGGAATCGCGGCTGCCAGTTCCCGGCGGGAGGCACCAGCGCGGGCCCGCTGTACCAGCCCGTCAAAACCCGACGCGCTGAACATCTCTCCGTATCCGGGCGGTGCCAGGTAGACGCCCAGTTGGCCGGCCAGTTGCGCGTGTGCGGCAGGGCCGGGATTTAATGCCACCGGCGCCCATACCGTGAGGCGGGGGGCCTTTCGACCCGCGGCGGCGCGGTCGATCGCCTGACGCACCTGCGCCACGCGCGCGGGCGAGGCGAGGTTGAGCACCACCTCGTCGGCCAGCTGTGCGGCCAGCTCGATCATGCGGGGACCGAACGCGCCCAACGCAATTCGCGCCTCCGGGACGGGGTTGCGTAGCCGGAAGCCATGGGTGCCGACGTGCCGGCCTGGGTGGCTTACTCTCTCGCCGGCCAACATCGGTCGCAGGCACTCGATGGTCTCCCGCATGACCGGGACGTGATGAGACCAGCCGCGGTTGTGCCAGCCGGTCACGATAGCCGGACTGGAGGCTCCGAGGGCGAGATCGACACGGTTTCCGGTCAATGAGGCAACGGTGCTCAACCCCAGGGCCAAGGTCACCGGGCCACGGACACCCACGGCCAGTGGCCCGATCTTGAGGGGCAGCTCTGATGCGCGCAACCCGATCGCCGTCGCCAGGGCGAACGCGTCGTAGGTGGCCATCTCCCCGATCCACAGGGCGTCGAAGCCGTATTCCGACACCGCCCGCGCGATCTCCAGCGCCTCACGGTCGGGCCGGTCAAGCCAAAACGGAAGGACTACTTCGAGTTTCGTCATAGCATCGAAGTGTCGGCGTGCTGGTCGAGCAGCAGTCGGCCAGGCAGTTCGCGGGATGCTTCGTTCACTTGGAAGTGCGCGGTGGCGGTGAAGGCGTCGCGGAACCGGCGCTGCAGGGGCGAGGTGTCGTAAATGGCGGTGCCGCCGGCCAGGTCATACATGGTGCGCACCACGTCTGCGGAGGTGCGCGCGGCATGGGTGGCCGCCAGGCGGAGTCGGTTGCGCAGGGCCACCGGCACGGGCTCGGGATCCTGGCTGGCCTGCCACGCGGTCTCGGTCGCCTCGTAGTACAGCGCGCGGGCCGCCTCCAGCGCCGACTCCGCGGTCGCAACGGCGGCCTGGGTCGTCGAGCGCTCCGCCAGGGTGCGCGTCGACCCGAGTCCTTTCTTGCCGCCGGCCAACTCGACGAGGTCGTCGATCGCGGCGCGGGCATTGCCCAGCGCGGCCGCTGCGACCGACAACGCGAAGAACCCGAACACCGGGAAGCGATACAGCGGCCGGTCCACGGCCGGCCCGTCGAACACCGAGAACACCCTGTCGGCGGGCACGAAGACCTCTTCGGCGACGGTGTCGTGGCTGCCGGTGCCGCGCAAGCCCAGGGTGTGCCAGTTGTCGAGGACCCGCAGGTCTTCCTTGGGCAGTGCGACGACCGACGGCACCCGGCTTTCGTCGACGAAACAACCAGCAAACAGCATGTCGGCGTGAGTGATTCCGCTACAGAACGGCCAGCGCCCCGACACGACCACGCCGCCGTCGACCGACGCCGCCTTGCCTCGCGGCGCCCACACCCCGGCCGCGACGCCCCGCCCACGGCCGAACATCTCGGCCCTGGCCGCGTCCGGAAGATAAGCCACCAGCAGCGCACTGGTGATCGCGATCGACACGCACCAGCCTGTGGCCGCGTCGCCGTGCGCGATCACCTCAGCGCACCGCAGGGCCGTCGGCGGCGACAGTTCGAGCGCGTCCACCTCGCGCGGCATGGTGGCGCGCAACATGCCAGCCTCGTTCAGGCGCGCCACGAGTTCGGCCGGAAGCCGACGCTCCCGATCGATTTCGGGCGCCAGGTCCCGGGCCGTCGACGCGATCTTCTCGGCAAGGACCTCGGGGGTGTCTGCATGGTTCATCGGCGGCTCCCGGTGACGGTGACAGTGCAGTCAAGTTACCACCTGCGGTTCAGTAGTTGAACCGGTACAGTGACTGAACTATGGCCGCTGCAGATCTGTCCCACCGCTTCCAGGGGGAATCGGTCGGCCGGGCGTTGGAGCTGGTGGGCGAACGGTGGACACTGCTGATTCTGCGTGAGGCGTTCTTCGGCGTGCAGCGCTTCGGCCAACTCGCCCGCAACCTCACCATTCCGCGGCCCACGCTGTCGTCGCGGCTGCGAATGCTCGTCGACGCGGGACTGCTCGAGCGGGTGCGCTATTCGCAGGACCCGGAACGCTACGAGTACCGCCTCACCGAGGTGGGGCACGATCTGTTCGGCGCCGTGGTGGTGCTGATGCGGTGGGGCGACGAGCACCTCCCGAACCCGAACGGACCGCCAATCGTGTTGCGCCACAAGACGTGTGGCAAGGTCGCCAATCCGCGGCTGATCTGCGCCCACTGCAACGAGGAGATCACCGCACGGAATGTGACACCCGAAGCGGGTCCTGGGTTCGCACCGGCATCCCGGAACGCCGGGCAGAACGCCGTCTGAAACTCCGTGGCGCTGGCGGTGTCAGAGTACGGTCTGCGGTGAGGAGGGCGATATGGTCCGGATTCTTGCGGCGGTACTGGCGTTGTTGGCAGCCGGTCCGGCCCCACCCGCCCTGGCCGACCCCAGCGGTCGTCAGTACGTGCGAACCCAATCAGGTGCCGTGCGGTGCATCGTCATTTCCGCCGACCTGAACGACGGTGACTCCATGGTCACCTGCGAACACGGGCCGGGCTTTCCCCAGGCACCGGTCGGCCCGTACGGCGAGCACTTCGACGAAGCCGTGGTGCGTGCGTCCGGCGCATTCAGCTGGAACAACGCCAACCTCGGCGGCGGCGGAACGCCGCAGAACGACCTGGTACTCAGTTACGGGCAGACCTATCACGTGCTGGGCTGGACGATCCTGCCGAGCAGCGACGGCACCCGCTTCACCAATGACGGCACCGGCCACGGCATGTTCGTCAGCATCGACAACGTGAAGTCGTTCTAGCGACAGGCGTCCGCGGCGCACGCGTCAAGACTTTGCGCGGGTCAGCCGGTCAGTTGCGCGATCTGAATCAGGTTTCCACACGTGTCGTCAAGCACCGCGGTGATCACCGGCCCCATGGCCACGGGCACCTGCGTGAAGCGCACGCCCAGGCCGGTCAGTCGCTCGTATTCGGCCCGGGCGTCGTCGACGGCGAAGGACGTGAAGGGGATGCCGTCGGCTACCAGTGCCTCCTTGAACGGCCGCACCGCCGGGTGCCCGTCCGGTTCGAGAACCAGTTCGGTGCCGTTCGGATCCTCGGGCGACACCACCGTGATCCAGCGGGCTCCGCCCATTGGGATATCGGCCTTCGTCGCGAAGCCGAGAATCTCGGTGTAGAACCGCAATGCCTTGTCCTGGTCGTCGACGAGAATGCTGGCCAGATTGATTCTCATGGTGATCCCTTCCCCCGGTGAGCCTCCGCGTGACGATCGGTTCCGCCGGCGCGGTGTGGATACTTGCCTGTCAATGTCACTGCGGGTGGCCGGCCAGATAGTCACCGACCGGGATGCGCTCGGCCGCCAGGTATCCGACGGGTAGCAGCACGTCGCCCGACGTGGTCAGGTAGTAGACGTCCCAGCGGTGGTAGTCCGGAAGGACCGCGGGATCGGCGGCGATCGCCGCTGCGTAGTCCTTGACGGCGCCGACGTAGTGGCTGGAGTGGTTATAGCTGTACACGGCGCCGTCGGGGTTGCCGGCGAAACCGTTGGCGGAGAGCATGCGGCCGGCCGCCATGATGCTGTCGCGTGGCGAGTGGATGTCGCCTCCTTCCGCGTACGACGCGAAGGTGGAGGGCAGGAACTGCATGGGTCCTTGCGCGCCGGCAGTACTGACCCCGTTGATGCGGCCGAAATCGGTTTCGACCATATTGATCGCCGCCAGGTAGTTCCACGCGACACCGGTGGCGGCCGCGGCCGCCTGGTAGTAGCCGACGAGTTCGCCGACCGCCGCCGGCGCATCGATGCGCCAGGCAGGCAGCGTCGGCTTGGCTTCTCCTGCGTTGAGTGCCATCAGGTGGTGTCGTGCATCGACGTTGAGGTCATAGATCCCGATCAGCGAAGCGGGGATGACGGGCCGCACGATCGGCTCCCACTCGGGGTGACGTCCGATGGCGCGGTAGGCCGCCTGCTGACGAAGCGCGGCGGCCTGCAACACGGCCTCCGAGGACGAGGGGTCGCGCAACGCCTGCTCATCGGCGACGAGGTCACGGGCCAGTTGAGCCGGTTCACCGGCCAGTGCGGGTGCAGCCGGGATCGGGACGGCGGTCGCCTGCCCAGGCGCAACGAGCGCCGCTAGTGCAACCAAAAACGTTGTGGCATAACGTTTTACATGATTGAGCGGGTGTCGGCGGCGAACATCCATGGTGGGCGACCTCAACGCAGCTGGTGCGACCCGACGTCGTCGGCTCGCGCGGGCATTCCGCTCTACATCTTGTCGGCTGGGACCGCGGCCGACCAAGCCGGGGTCACTTCCTTTCCGCCGACGGCGCTCACATGTACGGGATTCACGGCGTGTCACCGAACAAACGCGCGCGCTCGCCGGCCACGCTCAGGGCTCACCAGGCCGGCGCGGGGTCCAGCATCGCGACGTGGTCGTTCTGCCACTGGTACCGGACGGTGGTGGTCGGACCTGGGCACGCCGTGCAGACTTCCCTGTCGTCCTTGTAGTCCAGGGCAACGGTGTCATCCGTGGTCTTGGCCGCGTTGACGGTCGTGAACGCATACGCCTTCAGCGTCGCCACGCCCACGTAGTTGCCTTGATGGAACAACAACGCCAGATCGGGCGAGCTGCCGGTGGCTCCGACGACCGTGATGATGACCGTCGACAGCGTTGCGCACGGGTTGTAGTTGCTGCTCGGATCGAAGCTCTTCACGTTGTGGTCCCACGCGGAGCCCTGCGGCAGCGTCGGCAATGCCCCGAGCGCCGCCTCGATCTGGGGGGCATTCAGATTCACCCCGCACGTCGGGTCTGCATGACCGGGTGGCGCGAGCGGATTCAGCACGCAGAGCGCGGCGATCACGGCGCTCAGGACAACGACTCGCATCGAAACACTGCCTCCTTGTCGGCTGCATTCAATGGTCGCCCTGTTTTCGTCCCGGCTGGTAGGACCGCAATGACATTGTGTCGAAGAAGTGACCAATGCCGTGGGCCGTGCCGAGCCCTCTACTTCGGCTGATTCGGTACGCCGGGGAACAGTTGCCGGGTCGGGCCCGAGGTCACCCACCCGCCCAATTTCGTCGCCAGATGAGGCGCAAACACCGCGCCGTACATCAGGTTGCCGACGATCACCACGGCAGCGACGGACAACAACGCCGAGGTCAGCTGGCCTCCCGCCGTTCTGTCGGCCCAGGTCTCGATGACATTGCGGCCTTCGGCATCCGTGCGTCCGAGTAGGTAGGTGAAGACCATCATCTGTACGCCCATGGCGAGCGAATCGTAGACCGGATATTGGTGGGTGGTCCCTTCGAAGACGGCGAGTCCGGGGATGACATAGCCGTAGTGGAAGACCCCGAGTCGCGCGCCGATGAACGCGTTGAAGACGAATGCCCAACAGAAGCCGACGATCAGGCCGACCGTGAGCAGCGTGGTCGGCCGTCTCCAGCCGAACTGCCCGCTCAACCGCTGCCCGACGGCTGCGCCGATCGTGGCCGGCAGCACGAAATAGCCGATGTAGCCGACCGGAACCGACGACGGCAGGCCACCCCAGGTCATGTTCAACGGCCACCACGACGGCATGCGCGGCAGGGCCGGCGGGAACTGTGCGTACATCGCCCAGTCGTAGGGCGCCTCGATCCAGGAGAACGAGATCGCCGAGATGCACAGCAGCAGCAAGGGATGCAGGCGGCCACGGCGGATGCTCAGATATACGCCGACCGCGGTGAAGACGATGCCGCTGCCCCAGCCGAAGATGACGGCGGCCGTCAGCAACGGGGTCAGCCCGGTGCTCATCGCCGGGCTTCGGGGTCGACGTAGAGGACCACCCCATAGATCGCGGCGATCAGCACAAGCAGGGTGCCGAGCATGATGACTGCGCCCACATTTAATAGTGGACACTATCTTAAGTGGGCGGTCAAGGAGCCCATCGTCGAAAAGCCACGCCCCAGCGCAGTGCCGGCCCCGCGCCGGCCGCGGCGCGACGAGCTTGCGCGAGCGGCGCCGACTGCTGCTCGACGAGGCCCGGGAACTGTTCGCGCGCACGGACTATCGCAGCACCACCACCGGCGAGATCGCCTCGACTGCCGGGGTCACCGAATATCCGAGTTCGGGCCATGGCAGCCGGTGGTGCCCGAGGAAACCGACGACGACGAACTGGCTCGCAATCTCGCCGGCCAGCCCTACGCGGCCGACAGCAACCGCGGGGCGGTGGCCGGAAAAGGGTTGGGCATCACCGGGTGCCGAGATTCATGGCGCCGATGGTATGAGTGGCCACCCGCACGACTTCGGCGGATTCACGGCCGACCAGGTCAGCGAGAATGTCGACGTCCTTGGCGAGCAGCGAGCCGGCGAGTTGCGCCATCACCGAAAGACTGTGCCCGGAGCCGCCGACCACCTCGGCACCGTAGCTGCGGCCACTGCCCTTGGCCAGGACCTCGGTGAGAGCTTCTTTGTCCACTCCGAGTTCGTCGGCAACGGTGAAGACACTCGCGGCCAGCCCGAGGTGCGCACTGAACAGTGCGTTGTTCAACAGCTTCGCCACCTGGCCGGCTCCCAGACCACCAAGGTGGACAAGCGGGTTCGCAAATGTTTCCAGCACTGGCCGGCAGCGATCGACCGCGGCGTGGTCACCGCCGACCATCACCAGCAACGCCCTGGCGGCCGCCAGGCGACCTCCGCCCGACACCGGGGCGTCGACGATGCGTAGGCGCGGGAAGTCGTCCTGCAGGCGTCGGCAGGTAGCGGGGTGGACGGTGCTGTGAATCACCACGATTCCGCCGTCAGCCATCCCGGCCAGCGCGCCATGGTCACCGCGCAGCACCTCGTCGACGTCCGAATCGCCAACGACGCACAGGCACAACACCTCCGATGCGACGCCGAGGGCGCGACGGTCGGCCGCGACGGCGGCGCCGGTGTCGGCGAAGGGCTGCAGAGACTCCCGGCGGCGTGCCCACAACGTCGTCGGGAAGCCGTCCTCGACGATCCGGCGGGCCATGGGGCCACCCTGTGACCCCAGACCCACGAACCCGACTCGCAAGCGGGTCATTCCGGTGCCTCGATGCTTGTCCGGTTACGGGCCTCTATGTCGTTGGCGCGTCGCATGAATGGATCGTGCACCTCTGCGGCGGTGATGACCACCAGGGAACCCCCCTCCCAAAACGGTATCTGACCCGGCGCGAAGGTCGCATCATCCATCTGCGAGCGGCGTCGACCGCGCGGCCTGTCGACGATCTGTTGGTGGCGGTGTCCGGCACAGTCGACGACACCTGAGGTGCTGCGGTACCGCCATGGCAGGATTCATCGCTATGGCAGACAACAAGTTCGGCAGAGTAGCCGGCAAGGTCGCGTTGATCACCGGCGCAGCACGAGGCCAGGGCCGCGAACACGCGATCCGACTGGCCGAGGAGGGCGCCGACATCATCGCGATCGATGCCTGCGCGGACATTGATGGTGTTGCCTATCCCGGGGCCACCGACACCGACCTTGCCGATACCGCGGACCTGGTGGAGAAGTCTGGCCGCCGCATCCTCACCGCGAAGGCAGACGTGCGCGACGTGACAAGCCTGCGGGCGGCGGTCACCCAGGGCGTGGAAGCGTTGGGCCCGCTGGACATCGTGGTGGCCAATGCCGGCATCAGCGGGGTTCCCGCGCCCGCGGCGATGATCGAGGAATCCGCGTGGCAGACGATGATGGACATCAACCTGACCGGGGTGTGGCACACCGTCAAAGTGGCACTGCCGCACATGACCAACGGCGGCGGGTCGATCATACTGGTCAGCTCCATGCTGGGCATCCGCGGCGGCGGCTATATGGCTCACTACGCCTCGGCCAAACACGCTGTCGTCGGGTTGATGAACTCGCTGGCCAATGAGCTTGCGCCGCAATGGATCCGAGTCAACTCGATCCATCCGGGCAACGTGCTGACCCCGATGCTCGACAACGACTGGTTCGTCCGGACACTCAGGCCCGACCTGCCTAACCCCACCGTGCAAGATGCCGGTGAGATCATCGGTAAGTTCCACCTGTTGCCCAAGCCGCTGATCGAGGCACGCGCCGTCAGCAATGCCGTGCTTTTCCTGGCCTCCGACGAGGCGCAGTACATCACCGGCGCGGCGCTGCCGGTCGACGCCGGCGCGGTCGCGAAGTTCTGACCGACTCATTGGCGCGGCAGTCGGCGCAGCCGGTCGGGATCTCCCAGCACGCACAGATAGGGCTCTCCGTCGTCTGCTGTGGCAACGCTGACGGGTAATTCGTTGGCTCCCGGGCTGTCGGGTTCGACGAGCAGGTCCAACTCGCCAGACCCGACGTACAGCACGGCGTCGTCGTTGGACAGCCTCCACCGCCGGCCATCGGTCGGCCACTGCCCGCCGACCGTCCGAATATCAAGGCGCTCAACGTCTTCTGACTCGTCGGCCTGCAGGCAATTCACCCACAACTGCCCTGGCAGTGGGCGGAAGTACACCGCGAGGCGCTGGCGGTTGAGGTTGACGTCGACCGGTATGCCGATGGGCGGCAGCGAGGTCCCCTCGGGTTGATCGTTCAGCGACTTTTTCAACTGACGCGACCCGATCCCGGTGCCGAACCAGTCAATGGTCAGCACGGTGGTGAGGTATTGGGCGATCGCCAGCGTCAACAGGCCACCCGCCCCGGCGGCCCCCACTCCCGCGGCCCCGGCCGCTGCGGTAACCGGAAGCGCGATTAGACCGGCGACGGCCGCGGCGCCGGCCGCTGTCGCCACTTTTCCGGCCGTCGTGAGGCTGAAGTCCGGATTCACCTCGGGCTCAGGCGGATTCTGCACCGGCCGGACTCCGACAGTGCGCGGCAGCTCGTCGAACAGCTCGCTGACCCGCTTGACTTCTGCTTCGTATTCTTCGCCGCGGAGCTCACCGGCGCGCTTCTTTTCCGCCGCCGATGCCAGCGCCCGCTGCAGGCTTTCGATCGTCTTGAAGTTGGCGCGCCGTGTCTCCTCCACCTTCGGGTCGCGCGGAATCTCGTCCAGGCCCATCTCGTAGGTGACCTTGAAGCTGGCCTTGAAGTCGTAGAGTTTGGTTTCGGCGCTGACGGTGCCGTCCAACACCAGTCGACCGTCCCCGGTACGCGGCACAATGTCGGCGTCGAGAGCGTCGAGGCGGCGCTCGTCACCACCGATGTTGATGGTCTTGGGCCCCAGCAGCAGGCACGGTACGTCGGGGGCGAAGTCGCTTTCGTCGAGTTCGAAGGTGTTGCACACGGTGTCGCGAACCTGACGCAGGATGCTCCACCCAGTGACCGCCAATCCCGTCTTCTCGTAAGGGTTTTCGGCCAGAATCGACGGTGGGAGCTGTTCCCCGGCAGGCAGGTCCCGCAGCGTCTGCAGTTGAACCACCATGGCTTCGTGGGTGGTGTCGCCGATCTCGAAGCGGTGCACGATGGCGTCGAGAGCCTTGACGGTGCCGTCGTCCTGCGTGTCCGGGTCGACGTCCAGCGGTGTCGGCAGCAGGCTCTGAATTCCGTTGTCGCCCATCCCGGCAAGCCGCGGGCGCATCGCGTCGGCGATCTGCGCGGCTAGCGAGTCGAGCACCCTGGTTCTCGCCTCGTCATCGGAAAGGCCGGGATGCTGCAGCTTTTCCGCGTTCATCAGCAGTTGACCCGCGATGCAGTGGGTGATCCAGTGAGCTTCGGCGTCGTCGAGTTCCCAGGTGATTCGCGGGTCCGGCCCCGTGAGGGCGGTGGTGCCGTCGGCGCGGCGTTCCAGGCCCGGCCCGAACAGTCGGGCCGCGTACTGATCGGGTAGCGCACCGGCCACCAATACCGGAGCCTCCTGGGCGGTGAAATTCAGGGCGATGGTCTGCTTGCCCGACTCGACCTGGTGCGGCTCGAGTTGGTCGTGAATGCTCAAGCGCCCGAACAGCGGGATCTCGTTGTACGGGATGTCGCGCGCCTCCCCGGCCCGCGGTCCGGCCGGGATCGTGATGGTCGCCGGCGGGAGCTCGACCAGGGGGATGCAGGTCACCGAATCAATGACTATTCGCGAATCGAAAACCACCAGATCTATCGCGAAATGTCGCAAGGGGTCCCGCATTTCGCCGTCGATCTGTTCCCGCCAGGCGCGCTGGTGCGAGTCCAGGATGAACCAGACGCGATCCAGGGTGACGTCGAGATCGGCCGTTGCGGAGTAACCGGTGCCGTCCACGGACTCGGTGTACTTGTCGCCGCTGAAGATCTCGACCGTCTGATCCTGCACGTGTTCACGATGGATTTCGATGATCGTGTCGGGCCGGTCCATGCCGATGCTGTACCCACAAATCCTCCGGAGTCAATCACCGGGGCCTACTCAGTTCTGGCGACTGAGCAGCTCGGTCACGAAGCGCTCGATGAACGCGTCCGGCCCCGCACCCCCGACCGGCCTGATGACGAACTTGGTGCGACGGTATGCCGCTTGTGATGAGCCGCCCAGCCAGATGTCCAACGGCGGCGACGGCCGGGGCGCCACGGCCGCGTTGCTGACCGTGAAGAACCGGCCGCGATAGCTGGCGCCATCCTCGACCAGTGCGGTGCGCAGAATCCGCAGCGACTCGTCAAGGACGGCCGCCCACTGGCCGTCAAGGCGTAGGCCATCCCGACCATGGGATCCACCGCGGGCGAGCAGACCAGTTCGGAGAACCACAACCCGCTAGTTCACTCCCGGCTGGCGGAGGAGATCGGCAAAGCGCTGTACCGCGGTGGTGACGCCCGCGTCGTCGCCGGTGGCGACCAGGTCGAGCAGCAGCCCGCGGATGACGGCAAGACCCAGCCGCACCAACCCCGGGTCGTTGTCCGGGCCGGCCACCTTCGCCGCCTCGTCCAGCCAGGTGTCGACGGCGCCGGGCACCATACGGGCGAAGGGCTCCTCGCCCTGGGCGCCGCGGGAGTAACACTCGAAGAACAGTCGCTCGAAGGGACGCAATTCGGGTCGGCACAAAGTGGCCCACATCGCGGCGAAACTCTCGGCCGGATCCGTTGGCAACTCCGACAGCACCCCCATCTGGCGGCGCTCGACCTCCTCGACGATAGCCAGCAGCAAGTCATCTCGGGATACGAAGTGATGCAACAGCATTCGATGACTGGTGCCCACCGCGGCCGCCACGTCGCGCAGCGACCGGTCGCCGATGCCACCGGAGGCGAATTCGACGATCAGGGCATCAAGCAGCTGCCGGCGCCGCCTGTGGTCAGGAGTGCGGGCCAAGCGAGTGCCGCAGTTGCTCGCTACGGGCCTTGAGTCCTTGGGCTTCCATCTCCAGATAACGGCGGGTGGTGCGGATCATCATCTTGGCGACCAGCGCGCCGACCGGTCCTCGTTGATCGAGCACCTGACGTACCCGCGTCCGGTCGCCGGCGATCGGAGTCAGCGAGTGCAGGGCCCAGGTGCTGCCTCCAGGCGAACGCTGCACCCAGGTCCACGACACCCCGGGCGCGACATCGCTCACTTCCCAGACCAGCTTCGGCAATCGGGGCTGCTTGATCTGGAATCGCTTGCCCACGGCCAGGCCGGGCCCGTCCAGGGCGACCAGCTCGGTGACCGAGGCGGTCCACTCCGGCCAGCGCTCGACATCGCTGAACACGTCCCACACCAGGGACGCCGGCGCGTCGATCTCGACGCCACTCTGCGTAATCATGTACCAGATGGTACACCCTATCGCTCGGGTGCGGCAGGCGGTGGACCCGCCCGGGCCGGACGGCCCCACCATGCGCCACGCCAGTCATGCCTGCGGCCGCGACCCCAAGTCCAACGGGGAACTCGATACACGTCAACGACATCGGCGGCTGGACGCTGCACCGCGACGAAACCGGCCGAAGCGGTCGATGGACAGCGCCACGCGCGCGCCCGGCCCTGGTGCTTGACGTGGCGTCGGATGTCGCGATGTTCACTCGCGGTGGGCGGACTGGACCTCCCGGGGCCTTCGTTAACCTTCGGTTTGACGAACCGTCACCTGCCAGGCAATCCTTTTCACCATGCCTCCGCGCGCACGGATCCCCGAGCAGACCCGGATCGCCGAGATCGAGCGCCGTCTGATGGAGCAGTTTCCCGAGGTCAACGCCGAGTTTCTCGACGAGGCCGTCCGCGAGCATCATTCCCGATTCGCCGCGAGCCCCATCCGGGACTTCATCCCCTTACTCGTCGAGAAGCGCGTTCGCCAGGAACTGGCCGGACTGACCCGTGGCAGCCGGGCGTAACTAGTCCCGCGATTCGGACCGGCACCTCTGGACAAGCGCAACTCCGCCGAGTGTGATAAAGCAATCTGACCTCACTTGCCGGATCGAGCCCAGGAGTCAGACCGTGCACCGATACCTGATTGCCGTGACTCTGGCAGTCGCCTTGACAACCAACACGTCCCATTCGGCGGTGACACTCACCGCGACCGGCGCAATCGACCTGGGGCAGGGCATCTCGGTAACGCCTGCGCCGGGCTGGACGATCGGGAACCAGGGTCCCGGGTGGGTGACGTTGCATAACACCTTCGCCACCGCGGAAATGGAGATCAAGGTCAAACCTGCTGTCGGCACCGACGCGGCAGCCACCCTGCAGACCGACATCGATCAACTGAGCAACCTGTCGACAACCGGACTGACCAACGTCCGAAACATGACCGTGCCGACATCCACACCGGTACAGGGCAACAATTTTCACCAGGAAGCTGCCATCGACTACAGCGCTGACGGAACGTCGGCAATGGGTCTGATTCCGGTGGTGGGCACATTCGTCGAGCTGCTGAACCCCTCGACACATCAGTCCGCGTTCATCGTGTTCGCGCAGAACGGTGACTCGACGAGTCGCGCGGACAGCCAGGGGACGATGATGGTGGACTCGATGCTGTGACGCTGGCCGCGTCCTAGGCTTTTGTCATGGACTTCGAGATTCTGCGCGCGGACTTGCACCGGACCCGCTTCGGATCCGCCGACCCGCCGTCGCCGGCGGACGGGCAGGCCGTGTTGCGAGTCGAGTCGTTCGGGCTGACGTCGAACAACATCACCTACGCCGTCTTCGGCGACGCCATGCGTTACTGGGACTTCTTCCCCGCATCCGACCCGCAGTGGGGAAGGCTGAACGTCTGGGGCTACGCACACGTCGAGGATTCTCGACACCCCGACCTGAGCGCGGGCATGCGCGTCTACGGCTACCTGCCCTGCGCCAGCCACCTGATGATCGTTCCGGACCGCGTCAATGAAAAGGGATTTATCGACGCGGCACCGCATCGGCTGCCGCTGCCCTCGGCATATCAGGGCTACCGTGACGTCACCACGGACCCCGTCTATTCTGCCGACCGTGAAGCGGAGCACATCTTGTTCTTCCCGCTCTTCTTCACCTCGTTTCTCATCGATGACTTCGTAGCGGACGAAGCCTTTTTCGGTGCGGACACCATCGTGATCTCGAGCGCTTCGTCCAAGACGGCGATCATCGCGGCCTACCTGCTCGCCAAGCGGGACGGCGCCCGGGTGGTGGGGCTGACATCGGCCGGCAACCGTGCTTTCGTCGAAGGACTGGACGTTTATGATTCAGTTCACCTGTACGACAACATTTCTGAACTGCCCGGTGACCGTGCCGTGTACATCGACATCTCCGGCGACGGAGCGGTGCGGGCCGACGTTCACGCCCGCTACGGAGATCACCTCGCGCACAGCTCCGCGGTCGGCATGACCCACTGGACGCAGATGGCGCAAGGCAGCGGCGATCTCGCCGGCCCCAAGCCCGTCTTCTTCTTCGCCCCGGACCGCATCAAGAAGCGCGGCGCAGATTGGGGCACGGCGAAACTCGACCAGAACGTCGCCGAATCATGGGCGCCGTTCGCGCAGTGGGCCTCGAATTGGCTTCGAGTGGAACGGATCTCGACTGAGGACGAGATTCAGCGAGCCTACCTGGAGTTGCTCGACGGGAAGGTCGACCCGACGGCCGGCACCCTCGTCGATCTGTGATCGGCGGGTCGGCACAGCTGTGAGGAGACTGCATTGGCAGTAGTCGTGACCGCGTTCGCCGCCGTTTTCTTCCTCGGCATGGGCCTGTACGCGCTGGCCGCCCCGGCGAGCCTGATCCAGGTTTTCGGCATCACGCTGCCAACGCGTGAGTCGCGCTCCGAGGTGAGGGCCGTGTACGGCGGATTCGGGGTGGCGATCGCGGGTGTGCTGGCGTTTGCGGCATTCCAGCCGGGCTTGGGGACAGGTTCGACGCGAACCGCAATCATGGCCACCGTCGGGCTTGCACTTGCGGGCATGGCGCTTGGCCGCGTCGTATCGGCCGTCATAGAAGGCCGAACCTCGTTCTACCCCAACTGGTTCTACTTCGTCGTCGAAGTAGTCATCGGCGGTGCCCTGCTGCTGACCGCCCGAAGCTAACCGACGGCCGGCGGGGTTCCCCAGCAGTCAACGACCTCTCCGACATGACGTAGCAGCACGTAGCGGTAGTCCATCACGGTTGCCTGGGTAGTCGAATCGGCATAGCCGGCCTTCGCTTCAGCCTCATCACCCGCGTACACGGTGGTCGGCACCGGAGGCACCCCGGGATTATCCGGCGCGGACGGCTCACCGACCTCGACGGACCAGGAATGCTCAGTCGCGCCCGTCATGGTCCTTCTTTCTGGCGCACTCCGCTTCGGAGCGACTCTTGCCCGCCGCCCGTCGGTGTCTGGTGGCGGCCTCACCGTGCAGGTCACCGGTGCTATTGGGCTTTGCGTTGCTGGCCCACTCGTGACCTTCGGCAATCTGCTCATCGAGTTGCGCCGCGCGATCACCCGCGTCAGCGCGCTCACGTGCTGTGTCCGGCATGTCAGCAGGGATAGCCAGACAACCGACACCCAAACAGATGGGCGGCACCCGATCAGGCATGCTGAATCCGTGTTCGACGCGCTCGACCACGTCATCGTCGCCGTCGGCGACCTCAGCGACGCCACGCGCCGCTACGCCACCCTGCTGTCGCGAAGTCCGTCGTGGCGCGGCGAACATCCGGGCTGGGGCACGGCGAATACGCTCTTCAAGGTCGAGAACACCTACCTGGAACTGATCACGCCGGATGGCGACGGTCCGCTGGGGAGCACTGTCGCGGAGCAGTTGGACAGACGAGGCGATGGCCCGATCGGGCTCGCGTTCGCCACCTCCGACCTCGACGACGCCCACGCCCGACTCGCCGCCAACGGCCTTGAGCCGCCGCCTGTCTCGCCGGGCCACGGCCGCGACACCGCCACCGGCATGGAGCGGCACTGGCGCAGCGTGCTGCTGCCGCCGGCACGCACCCGCGGCGTGCTGATCATCGCGATCGAGCACCAATCCCCCAGCCGGCTCCCCGAGGCCGCGCCGGTCGGATCCGCCGATACCTCGGCACAGGGCATAGTCACCGGGATCGACCACGCGGTCGTGCAGACATCCGACGGGGACGGCGCGATCGCGCTGTACCGCGACGGGCTGGGCCTGCGTCTCGCGCTGGACCGCGGCTTCCCCGACTGGGGCATGCGGCTGATTTTTCTACGCGTCGGCGGCGTCACCGTCGAGATCGCCCAGCCGCTGCGTACCGCGCAGTTGCCGGAGCACACCGATGCGCTCTGGGGACTTTCCTGGCGGGTACCGAACGCCGACGCGGCGCGGAACCGGTTGCTGGCAGCCGGCCTCGATGTCTCCGAGGTTCGACCCGGCCGCAAGCCCGGCACGCGCGTCGTCAGCGTCAGGGACGGCACCTGCGGAGTGCCCACGCTGCTGATCGGGCCGCGTTGAGGTCGTGCCTGCCGGCGCTCGCCGCGCTCACATTGCTTGGCGTGCTGGTGCAGTGCGCCCGTACGGAGCCACCTCATCCAGCCACAGCGACATCTCCTCCCTCATCACCATCGTCCCCAGCCGCTCCCGCCGCCCCGGTCGTGCAGCCGGTGACCGCCGCCGATCTCGGCGCGAGCTGGCGACCGGGCTGTCCCGTCGAACCCGCGCAGCTGCGACGAATCCGTATCAGCCACATGGGTTTTGACGGGCAGCCGCACGACGGCGAGCTGATCGTGCACGAAGACCTGGTGCCGGCCGTCATCAACATCTTCGGGCAGCTCTTGGGTCTGGGCTATCCCATCGAGCGAATGCAGAATGTGGACCGGTACCCGGGCGCCGACGACGAACTGTCGATGGAGGACGACAACACCTCGGCGTTCAACTGCCGCACCATTCCGGGCACCGGCCGCTGGGCTCAACACGCCTACGGCCGCGCGATCGACCTCAACCCGCGCCTCAACCCGTGCCTCTACTCCGGTGGCGACTTCGAACCGCTCAACGCGGCAACATATTTGGACCGCAGCCGCATCGACGCCGGGATCTTGCACCGCGGCGACCCGGCGGTGCACGCCTTCACCGATCGAGGCTGGCTGTGGGGCGGTGACTGGGCGATGCCGGTTGACTACCAGCATTTCGAGCGGCCCTGAAGGAGCTCAGAGGCCGAGCGCGCGAGCAGCCGCCGTCGCCACCTCGCCGCGCAGGTTCGACATCGGAGGACTGCCGCGGGTGTGGATCGAATTGGCGAGCACAACGATGTAAGTGTCGGAGCCCGGGTCGATCCACAGCGAGGTTCCCGTGAAGCCGGTGTGGCCGAAGCTGCCGATGGGAAAGACCGCGCCCCGCGGTGCGGACTGTCCGGTGTCGATATCCCAGCCGAAGCCGCGCAGGTTCTGGCCCGCGATCGCCGGATAGCGCGCGGCGAGCAGCGAATGGTTGCTGGCAGGCCGTTGCGCGAGGGCTATCCGGGCAGCCTGATTGGCGGCTTCGAGTTGCTGGGGTGTGTGTCCCGGTTGCTGCGGCGCGGTCATCATCTGCAAAGTCGTTTGCTCAAGCGGGAATTGGCTTGGCCGTCCGGCCAGCCGGTCGAGCAGGGCCTGAGCGAAAATGCTGACGTCGTATGCCGTGGAGAACACGCCGGCATGCCCAGCAACCCCGCCCATGCGCCGGGCCGTCGTGTCGTGCACGGTGCCCCGAAGCAGGTGGTCGAGGTCGGGGTTCTTGCCCGGGTCGGCTCTGCCCTCTTCGTCACGTGCGGTCGGCGCGATACGCGCCAGCACACTGGTGTCCCAGGCGCCTGCCGGACAGCTGCCTGGGCCTGACCCCGGAGCCCAGGCGACAGCGGACCCGTAGGTGACGTGCGGGCCGCACGCCTTGGCCGGGGGCAGGAACCGGGTGTCGGCCATGCCCAGCGGGGCGAAAATGTGTTCCTGGGCATACACATCGAGCGCCTCACCGGTGATTTTCTCGACCAGCGCACCGAGCAGGATGAAGTTGATGTCGGAGTAGCGGAAACCCTCGCCGGGGCCGGACTGCAGCCGCGTGGTCAATGCGCGGCGGATGCCTTCGGACTTGTCGGGTCCCGCCAGTCCCCAGGGGTCCTTGAGTTCGACGTCGCCCGGTTCGCCCGAGGTGTGCGTGAGCAACATCCGAATCGTCACCTTCGCACGCCGTGGGTCGTTGCCCGGGTTGAAGTCCGCCAGATACTGCTGGACGGGATCGTCGACGCGCACGCTGCCCTGTTCGTAAAGCTGCATGACGGCAGTCGCGGTGACCAGGTTCTTGGTCAGTGACGCCAGATCGAAGATTGTGTCCTCGGTCATCGGCTCGGCGGGCGCCGGCCGGCCGTCCAGGCCAGGTTCACCGCCGTGCTTGCGAGAGCCGTACGCCTGGTGGAAAGCGACGGCGCCACCGTGCCCGATCTCAACCACCGCGCCGGGCAGCTTGTCGGCTGCGATGGCATCGTTGATCAGGTTGGAGACGGCGGCGAAGGCTGGCGCGTGAGCCATCTCGGGCAACTTCGGCGGCGATACATGGACACGCGTAGGAGCGGCTGGCTCCGCTTGGCCGCTGCCGCTTAACGCAGTGCGCGGTGCGGTGCCGTGCGAGCAACCAGATACGAGCGCCATCAGCAAACTGGCGAGCGCGGCGACCTTTCGCTTCACCTGATTCCCGGCGTTCGTGGGCAGTTACAGAGCAGTTTCAGCTTAGTGTGATCCACCGAGCGAACCGAAGGACGAGGACCAGTTCGGTGTTAGCGCAGCCCACGGCCCCCATCCTCCCCGGTCCCGGCGATCGAGCCAGATGCAGAGCGATCCGTCGCCGACGGTCAGCGGACGATTCCGAGCTCCTGGTTGATCTGCTGCCAGTAGCGCGGCCCATCGATAGTCAGGATTATCCAGTCATGTATCTGGCCGTTGGCCAGGACAAAGTCGACCGGAGCATTGGCCGCTCTAGCGGCATCCTGAAGCCGGAACACATCGGGTGCGAGTGAATCCAGGTTGCCTGAGTAGACATACGTCTGCGGCAATCCGTTCATAGGTCCATACAGTGGACTCACTAAGGGGTCGTTGACGGGCAGGTTGCCAGCCCACCACTGGCCGAGCAATTGCGGCGACCGGATCGGGACTATCGGATCCTGGACGAACGCAATATTCGGATTGGTCATCCCAGCGTCTAACCATGGCGAGAGCAAGACCATGGACGATGGTGCGGGTTCACCATGGCCGACCATGTATTGGACCGCCGCTAGCGCGATGTTGCCGCCCGAAGAGTCGCCGATCACGCTCACGTTGGCGGCTCCGTGCAGACCGATCTGCTCAGAGATGAAGCCGGCCATCGCCGGTACCACCAAGGCTGCGGTCCCACCCTCCTGCAGCAACGGGTAAATCGGCACTTGCACGATTGCGCCGGTCTGGTATGACATCACCGAGTAATGAATCCAATGCAGGAACGAAGGCGGCAAGACAAAGGCACCACCGTGAATACCAATTACGTATTCGCCCGTCGGATGGGCTGGCGTAATCTGCACGACTGTGATCCCGTGGGACGTAGTCTGCTGGACAGTTTGATTCAGCAGCAAATTTAGCAGCGGCGGTGGGGAATTTCCAATTACCCAGGACAGCGGCGGGACATCGCTGGCCAGCAACGTAAGAAATGGAGAACCCGGTGCTATCAACCGAGTTTCCATTCCGGACAAGTCCAGCAGGGGTTTCACCGGGTACAGCGAAGCAAGTTCCAATCGTGTGGGCAGTGCCGGCGTGCCGGTAAAGGTCCCATCCTGGATCGCCTGGAACGGCGGTGCGGCCGGCGCCCCGACGATCTCGGTGACAAGCATGGTGCCCAGCCGGTCGATTTCGCCGGCTACCGCCGACGAGGTCTGCCGAACATTCGAAAAGACGAAATCGACCTTGTCTAACAGCGCAAAGTTTTCCACCTCGGCGGCGGCATACGCAGTATGCGCGTCGTTCAGCGTTTGGACGAACCGGTCGTGGAACGATGCCACCGCTGCGCTGGCGTCGCGATAGCTCTGCCCGTGAGCCGAGAACAACGCAGCGACAGCCGCCGACACCTCGTCTTCGGAAGCGGGCCCTACCTCAACGATGGCATTCACCACGCCCTCGTTTGCACCGGCAACCGCCGAACCGATCGAAGCAATGTTCTGCGCCGCGACAAAAAACGTTTCCTGAATCGCAAGCATTGCCGTCATGAGTCGTCTTCACCCCTTGTAGCAACTTCGCGAAGTCGTCCACTGAATATCTATCCAAGAGCAGCGGCAGACTACGCCGACCTCAATCCCTCACGCAACACTCAGGCGAGATTATTCGCACTGAGCCGCCGAGAATGTACAAATTCGTGTCTAAGGAGCCCTGATCAAGACATAGCGCAGAATTTTCGAAGAAAATCGGCGTCGACTGCCTTTCATTTGCTGGACGCCGATGCCGCTATCGTGGGCGGCACCAGGTCTGACTATCTTGACGTCGTGATCTCGGGCCAGGGACCGGGGTTTAGGGTTCCTGGTTATCGGCGGCCACTAGCGGGGACCGCACGGGTGAGCAGTATTCAGTCGCGGGTTTGGCCTTGGTGAACAAATACCTCTGGCCAGTCCCCCACGCTGCAGAAGGTTTCGATTGCCGAATTGCCGACCCAGCGGAGTCTTCAACTTAATTCGCGTCGCTTAGACATCTAGGCTGCCGCCGACCACTGCAGCCTCTTGTCTCTATCGTGAACCCATGGACGCTTCTGCAGATCGTGTCAGTCGCCGCTGGCTGTTGTCAGCGGCCGGCGGCCTCGGGGCGGCAGCAACAGTCGGCGCATGCTGCGCGAGAAGTACTGCAGATCCAGCGCCAGCGCCGTCGACCGGCTCATCAAGCCCCAGCGCGCCGACTGCACCACTTGCCCCCCCGGCGCGGCACGCGATTTCGGCGACGCTGTTATGCCGCGACGCATGGGGTGCCCGTCCCGCCCGTCCCGGTGGGACGCCCCAAACGATCACCCGCATGACGCTGCACCACGCGGCCGTCATGCTGGGCGACAACCGCAACGCTCCGGCCCGCTTCCGCGCAGACCAGCGTTACCACCAGGACAGTCTGGGTTGGATAGACATTGCCTATCACTTCGGGGTGGACGGCAAGGGCAACATCTACCAGCTGCGCAGTCCCGAGATCGCCGGCGACACGGCCACGGACTACAACACGATCGGCCACTTCCTCGTCATCTGCGAAGGCGACTTCGACCGAGAAGCCGTACCCGAAGAGCAAATTCGCGGCGCAGCACAGGTATTCGCTTGGGCCGCTGGCACTTACAAACTTGCGACCAGCACGTTAGCGGGCCACCGTGATATCGCCCAGACCTCGTGCCCTGGCAAGAATCTCTATGCCTACCTTTCCTCGGGCGAACTCAAGCGCCGCATCGACGAGCTACTGGCCGCCGGCGGAGTGGACCTTCAGCCGTTGTGCGGATCCGAAGGGGCGGCGAAGGTGGCGGCCATCGAAGCCGGTAACTGACACATGATTTGCGCAAGTACACAGCACTGGTGCTGTCCGCACAGCGTCGATGCAATCGCCCGCATATCATCGACCGCCTCGTTGATCTGCTCGAGCCGATAGCGCCGGGTGACCAGCTCGTCGAGCTTGCCCTCTCGGTACATCGACAACAGCGCGGGCATGGACTCGCGCAGATTCATTCCGGCACCGAGCACACCCTCGAGTTGATTGGTCGACTACACCATGTCGTCGAGCTCCAGAGGAACTGGCAGCTCGTCACAGCGACTGAGGCCGGTGAGCATGCAGGTGCCGCCCATACGCGTCAACCGCGCCTCGACACTTCATCCGATCACCGCACCCCGCCCCTGTTGACGCCCAATCGCGGCAGCCGAGCATTCCGCTACCGCCAATGAGCCCTCGGAACGAGGGACCATCGGCCCTACATCCGGCTCCGGTGGGCGCGCATGCTGATTTCTGCATTCAACCGGGAGGAGCGCCATCATGGCAGACACAGACACCGAGAAGAAGACTGTCGCTGAACGCGCGGCAGACCTGTCCGAACGAGCGGCAGGCCTTTCTGATGATGTCCTGAAGTCGGTCGAATCAGGGCAGCGCGCGGCGATCGATGCCGTGCGAAAGTTCGTCGTCACCGTAGAGGATTCGATACCGGGGCACGGCGATGACCACCCGTCGCGGCGCAACACCATCGTGGATGCCGCGCTCGACATGGCGGACAAGCTCGTCAAGACCCAGTACGAGTTCATTCGGAGCGTGGTCAGCAGCGCAAACGAGGCACTGCAGAAGCAGGCCGACGCCAAGCCGCCTGCGGATTGACGGACGTCGGCCGGCACGGCTCGCGCCGGGCGAAATTGGCTCCCCCGCCGTACCGGTTTGTAGGCTTTCGGGCATGCCGTTCAAAAACGGCGAGGTCTTCGCTGGCTACGTGATCGAGCGCCTGCTCGGCACTGGCGGGATGGGCGAGGTCTATCTCGCCCAGCACCCGCGTCTGCCACGTCACGACGCGCTGAAGGTTCTGTCCCTGGCAGCCACCTCCGACCAGGAGTTTCAGGCGCGGTTCAAGCGTGAAGCCGAATTGGCCGCGACGCTGTGGCATCCCCATATCGTCGGCGTCCTCGACCGGGGTGAATTCAACGGCCGGTTGTGGATCTCGATGGAATACGTGGACGGCATGGATGCCGGCCAGCTGGTGCGCGACCGCCACCCGGACGGCATGCCCGAACGAGATGTCGCGGAAATCGTGACCGCGGTGGCCGATGCACTGGACTTCGGCCATGATCGCCGTCTGCTTCATCGCGATGTCAAGCCGGAGAACATCCTGGTGGCGGCAGCCGACGGCCAGCGGCGCAGGGTGTTGTTGACCGACTTCGGCATCGCCCGCAAGATCGACGACGTCAGCAACCTGACCGAGGCCAACGTCGCCGTCGGGACCATCAGCTACGTTGCCCCCGAGCAACTCCTGGGCAAGCCGCTGGACGGCCGGGCGGACCAGTATGCGCTGGCCGCCACCACCTTTTTCCTGCTGACCGGCGCTCCGCCGTTCCTGGACTCCAATCGCGCGGTGGTGCTCAGCCACCACCTCAATTCACCGCCGCCGCGGATATCGCAGCGCCGTCCCGAGCTGGCGCACCTGGACGCCGTGCTGGCGAAGGCGCTGGCCAAGGACCCGCACAAGCGTTACCCGACGTGCGCCGACTTCGCCCGGGCGCTGACGCAAGCCGGTCAGACCGAAAGCCCCGGCTCTGCCGAGCGTCCGACGACCCAGCGGCTCGAGCGTCTCGTCGTCAGCGGCACCGCACGCGCCGTGCAGTCCAGCCCGGTCGGTGTCGATGACGTCGGCACCCTGTCGGTGCACGTGGTGCCGCACGAACCGCTCGAGGACCTGCCGGCTCTTCTTCCGGTCGAGATTCAGACCGATCTGGTCCCAGGTCAACTCACCGACGGGGACGAAATCGAGGTCACGGGCATGTGGGACGGCGAGATCCTCGACGCCGACAAGATCGTCAACCTCTCCGCCGGCGCGCGCCCGAGGCGCCCGCGGCCCCAGCCGCCCGCGACATCGCCCACAGCGCCGATGGCCTCGTCGCCCAAGAGGCGCAAGGTGTGGGTCCTGGCAGCCGTGGCGGTGATCGCCGTCATCGCGCTGACCGCCGGTGGTCTGTTCTACTTCACCCACGGACGCGGCCGGCAGACGCGGCCGGGACCCATCGTCAAGCCGGTGAGCGCCACGGTGTTTTCTCCCGACGGCACGCCGGACAACCCACAGGACGCCAAACTGGCGATCGACGGCAATCCCGACACGGGATGGTCCACGGTGACCTACACCGACGCCGTCCCCTTCCCTAGGTTCATCCAGGGCATGGGCCTGATGCTGCACCTGTCCGAACCCACCGCGCTCAGTACGGTGATGCTCGACGTGCCCAGTACGGGTACACAGGTACAGATCCGATCGTCCCCCACCGAGAAGCC
The DNA here is from genome assembly GCF_017086405.1 of Mycobacterium gordonae. NCBI lineage: Bacteria > Bacillati > Actinomycetota > Actinomycetes > Mycobacteriales > Mycobacteriaceae > Mycobacterium > Mycobacterium camsae. Next base: position 1,991,510 of record NZ_CP070973.1, on the reverse strand, counting down.
GGCCAAGCTCGCGGATACGACTGAACTGGCGCCCACCGCGACGCTGCTACCCGGTCGCAACCGCATCACGGTGACGAACCAGACGAAGACGTCGAATGTGCTGGTGTGGATCTCCACCCTGGGCTCCACCAACGGCCAGAGCCGCACCGAACTCTCCGATGTCACCCTGCAGGCGGCCGGCTAGGGCGACTTACGCGGAGCTTTCGTCCGAAAGACCCGCTGGCCGGTGACCTTGTCCTCTGGCCGCGCGTGGCGCGGATCACAGATTCTCGAACGATGACTGAGACCACGTCGGCAATCCCGTTCTCCGTCTGGCGGAAGATCGCCATGGCGACCTGGCGTCCCAGGACAGACCCGACGATCTCGGCCACCATCGACGTCGAAGCCGGTCAATTGCTCGACTACATCGACCAGGTTCGGCACGCGACCGGCCAGCACATCACGCCCGTAGACCTGGTGGGTCGGGCTGCCGGCAAGGTCGTCGAAGCCCTCCCAGGGCTCAACGGCCGGGTCGTGTTCGGTAGCTTCGTGCCCTCCCCCACCGTCGATTGCTTCTTCGTGGTGTCGCTTCGCACCGATCCCGTATCCGGCGTCGAGGCAGCCAGGACCGATCTGTCGGGCACCGTTGTCCGCCGCATCAACGAGAAGCCGCCCTGGGCGATCGCCAAGGAGCTGGCCGACCGCGCCGGGCGCATCCGCGACGATCATGACCCGCAGTTCAAGAAGATGAAGGCCATGGTCAAAGGGCTGCCGCCGCTACTGCTTCGTCCCCTGATGGCGGGCGTGGGATTCGTCACCGAGAGCCTGCAGTTGGCTCTTCCCTTCACCGGACTCGAAGCCCGCCCGTACGGATCCATACTGGTCAGCAACGTGGGGACCTACGGCCTGGATTCGGCCGCCGCCCCGGTGCCGACGTTCTGCCACGTGCCCATCACGATCCTGCTGGGTGCCGTGACCGACAAGGTGTTGGCTCGAGACGGTCAACCCGTCGTTCGTCCGGTGCTACCGCTGACGATCAATCTGGACCACCGCTTCGTCGACGGCTACCAGGCGGCGACGATGGCCCGCATCTTTCGTGAGTACCTGGCCGATCCCGCCGCCTTCGACCCGGTGCCTGCTCAAAACCCGTTGGGCGACTCCGCAAGGTCGGAGGAAAAGAGCCCGGTGACCGCCTAATCAGGCCACGATGCCGAGTTGCCGGTTGATGTCCGGCCAATAGGGCAAACCGCTCGGCGTGAGCAGGATGAAGTCGTGAATCCCGGTCTGGTTCAGTATGAAGCTGACCGGGGCCCCTTGAGCGATGGCGGCCTGCTGAAGGACGGCCGCTTGCTGCACGAGCGGATCCAACGCACCGGAGTAGACGTACGTCGGCGGAAGCCCGGCAAGTGACCCGTACAAGGGACTCACCATCGGGTTGGTCGTGGAAAGACCGCCCGCCCAGACCGCGCCGAGACCGCCGGCCCCGACGTCCAGCCACGGCGAAATCAGCACCATTGACGCCGGTACCGGGTTGCCGTGGCTGACCAGGTACTGAACGGACGACAGTGCGAGGTTGCCGCCCGCGGAGTCACCGACGACGCTGACGTTCTGCGCGCCGTGTTGGGTGATTAGCGAGGAGATCAGGCCCGCCGTGCGGGGCACTACCCAGGGGGCGGTACCGCCCTCCTGCAGCAGCGGGTAGATCGGCACCTCGAAGGTCGCACCGGTCTGGTAGGCCGTGACCGAGTAATTGATCCAGTGGAAGAACGACGCGGGGAAAATGAACGCACCGCCATGCAGGGCGACGACGTACTCGCCGGTCGGATTGGCCGGTGTGATCTGTACGACCCGCATCCCGTCATACGAGGTGAACTCGACCGTCTGACCCAGCAGTGCGTTCAGCAGCGGTGGCGGAGAGTTGCCGAGAAACCACGACAGCGGCGGAGCGTCGCTGGCGATCAGCGCTAGTAGCGGAGACCCCTGGATCGACGTTAGCGATGCGAATCCGGCAGCCAGGTTCGTCGGGATCTGCTGTACGCCGAGCACCACCTGCTCGAAGGCCGCCAACGGCGCGGCGCTCGCGGCCTCAGCGGAGGCGTAAGCCCCGGCCGCGCCCGCCAGCGCCTGTGTGAACCGCTCTTGATAGGCGGCCACCTGTGCGCTGAGTACCTGATAGCCCTCGCCGTGCGCGCTGAACAGGGCGGCGATCGCCGCCGACACCTCGTCCTCGGCCGCCGCCAGTACCGCAGTGGTTACGGCTGCCACGCCTTGATTTGCGGTCGCGACCGCCGAACCGATCGAAGACACGTCGGTGGCCGCGGCGGACATCAGGTCGGTAAACGCAACAACATACGACACAGCGCCGCTCCACCCTTCGATCGCCCGATTGTCGAGAGCTTATGCCTCCGTTGAGGGTTCATGCAGCGGTTTGCCGCAAACCCATGTCGAGCGGCGCCGTCGTGGATATGCTGCCGAAGATGCAGGTTGCGCCGGAAAGTCTCATCACCGCGTCACGCGAGCTGGCAGCCATCGGATCGGAACTGGATTTCGCCCATCTGAAAGCCGCGGCGCCGACGACCGACATCGCCAGCGCTGCAAGCGATGAGGTGTCCACGGCGATCGCGGGCGTGTTCGGCTTGCACGCCGAGGAGTTCCAGAAAGTCTCCGCGCGGGCTGCGGCATTCCATGACCAGTTCACCCAGACCCTGAGCAACGGCGCCAACGCGTACGCGAGCGCGGAGGCCTCGAGTGCCGCGGTGTTGTCGTCGGTTGCGCTCGCCGCGCCGGCGGCAGACGACAATCCGTGGACTTTTCTCGTCCAGCTGGGTGCGCTGATCCTGACCCCGCCGATATTTCTCGCGTTGCTGGGCTTCGCGTCGACTCTCCTGGCGACCTATTGGGCCGCGATGCTATTCAGCAACATCGTGCTGGGGAACGCCTAACGCTGCCGGCGGCCTCTAGCCGAGCATCACGGTCGTCGCATGGACCGTGGCGGCCACTCGAAACGGGCCGCCTTCGTCGCCGAGCCTCGTGGTGCCCTGCTCGCCGTCGTCTGCCGACCATCGCAGCGTTGCCGTCCACTGACACGTGCATGTGTTCGTCACCGCGGCGATACGCAAGGCCTCCGGCTGAGCGCTGCTGATCGAGTGTGGCAGCCGTTGGTCGGCCTGTGCTCTGACTGCGACCGGGCGCGCGTCCAAGTTCAGACCGAAGTCATAGGTAGGCAGCAGGCCCTTCGCCCTGAGCGGAATCAGGTGGGTTCCCTGCAGGGGACCGGTCTGCGACACAATCTCGACGGAAATGCTTTGGACGACAACGGTATGCCCGTGGAGGCCCTGCAGGGTGACCACGATGACGTTGCCGCTGGCGGGAATGCCACCGTTCGCATCCGCCCATTTGTCGACGTCGCCATGCTCCGGCGGTAACCGCAGTTCGGCTGGGGATTTGTCGAACACCCAGCCTTCACCGCCGTCGGCAGACGCCGGCGATGGGATGACCACCGCTACCGAGAGATACTGCTCTGGGTTCAATTTCCGGCCGAACCACTGCACGGCCGAGGTGACTCCCAAGGTGAGTAGCGGGATCACGACGGCCGACGTGACGATTGCCCCGATCCACACGCGTGCCTTCGCCCATCGGGTGCGCCGCGGTCCCCCGGCCGCGTCCGGAGCCTCGATTGCTTTGTCGGGAGCGCTCACGGTGTCACCGGCCGCGCTAAGCGTCCTGCAGCGACCCTGCGCCAGCGGCCTTGCGGCCACGGGCAGCGGTCTTCTTGGCTGGGGCCCGACGCGAGCGCGCCAGCGGCTTGTTCAACGCGGGCGGGGTAGTGACAGCCTCCGCTTCGGCAAGGAGGTGGCCGCCGACGTCACCTTTCAGGACCTCCGCCAGCGCATCGACCAGAGTCCTGCCGCCGAGCTGCGGCCAGCCCTTTCCCTCGGGTCCCAGCAACTGCTCCCAAATCTGCTGCAGCAGAGCGTGATCGGTAAGCTCCGGATTCTTGTCCTCCCCTATCTCGGATTCCTGGTGCTCGAATTTCTCGAACACACCGAGCATCGCCTTGTCCACCTCGCCGCGGAACCACGTCATGTCCATGTCACCGGGGTCCGGCTTGCCCTGGGCGTTGATGCCGAGTGGGTTATCCGCACCGGCCCACTCCTTGTGCCCGATGACGTGACGAGAGTCGTACCCCAGTTTCTTGAGCACCGCCGCGCTCGCGTCGCGCATGGTGATGATCTGGGCGGACGGCCACGTCTCGTTGCCGGCATGGTGCGCCCCGGGTTGCCAGGCGCACTCGAAGCCGATCAGCCGAGTGTTGCCGCAGCCGTGCGGGATTCCCGGATAACAACCCGGGCCGGCGTGATTGCATGGACCGACAGCCACCAGGTGGAACGTGCCGTCGGATGTGATCAACCCTTGCGCGAGCGGCCCTTCCAGCCACCCTGAAGGCTGCATCACACCGTCGCGGATCGCCTCCCACTGTTCCTTGACGTTGCCCGTGTGGTGGATCATCACGCCCCAGATCGGCCCCATCGAGCTGGAGCCGTTCTCGCCACATCCGGTGCCGCGGTCCTGCCAGCCCTCGTGGACCACCAACCGGTCGCCGAGCACTTCGCGCAGAACATCTTCCAACCACACGGGGTCCCCGGTGTACGCCACTTCTCTTCCTCCTCGTATTGCGGTGAAGCGTTCGAAAAGTTCGCCGGCTCGCGCCATGCGGCTTCTGATCTCGGTGAGATAGTCGCGGCGTGCGTCTGGATCGTTGTAGGCGTCGTCGGCGGAGCTTTCACCGGGACGCTGCTGGAGCCAGAACACGTTTTTCCAGATGTCTGGCGATGCACCTGGGCTGCAACGCTTTTCGTCAAGGCGGTCAAGAAACGCCCGGATATTCTCGTTGGGATCGTCGCGGCGGGGGTAGCTCTCGTCCTGCTGGTAGACACCGTGCCAGGCTCCGCCGCCGCCGACAGCGTCCGGATGCAGGGACGACTCCTGAATCGCCGTAGCCAGGCAGGCGATCACTTCATCGCTGTTGTAGCGGCGCCGCAGCCCTTCGCTGACGATGACTTCCGCGACGGCATCGGCATCGGACTGGCGGGTCAACGAGCCCAGTTGTTTCAAGACCGTCCAGCGGCCCGACTCCTGTTGCGCCGCAGCGTCCTCCCGGCCGAGATCCCACTGACCGAAGTCTTCTCGCAGGATGCGGTTGCGATCCACGCCGACGCCGCCGACGTGTTGTTTGTCGATCTCGAACTGGTGCAGGTGGGCGGCCGGATGGACCCGTCCCCCGCTGTATCCCTCGTCCCAGTCGTGCATCCAGAAATACGTGCCGATGCCATCGCGGATCGCCCACTCGATGCAGGGAAAATTGCAGTAGACGCCGGTCCGGTCCCTGCCGAGCCGCTCCTGCCAGGCCAACAGGTACGGGCGGCACTGCGTGTTCCACTCCTCCTCGCTGGGGCAGGCGTCAATCGACACGTAGATCGGCGCGGTGTCCGGCCCGCCGGCGTCGGCGTGTAGTCGCTGCCCGCGCTCGGCGTCTTTGTATCCTTGCGCCGCTCCGCCTTTCCAGTCCGCGTTGGCGGCCTTGCCGAACTGATAGTTCGACACCACCGCGAGGCCGTGAGCACGCAGATCGTCGGCTTCCTGTTTGCGCAACGGCTTGCCGTGCATCCAGCCCTCACGAGGATCGGACACGTAACGCACCGCACCGGCATACCCCGCGGCCCGGATCTGCTCGGCACTGGGAACACCGGCGGAGTAGTCGACGAGAACCTGGCCAACCAGTGACGTACCAGGCTGTGCCGCCTGCGCTTTCGGCGCCTTCCGGGGATCGACCGCGTCTTTGAGCCACACTTCGTTCGGGTCGCGGTCCTGTCCACCTTCGCGGCCCGGTGGACCCCAGGTTTCGAAGTGCAGGTGCGGGCCAGAGGAAGCGCCTTCGGAGCCGACGACCGCGATCTGCTGGCCGGCCCGTACGCGCTCGTTGGTCTTCCGTGGTTGACCGGTGTCCGGATTCACCAACGACGACGGGGGCATGTGGCCAAGAACGAAGTCCAAGCCCCATTCCTGTTGCGCGTCGATCCACAGCCACGAACCGAACCCCCTTAGATCGTCATTGATTCCGACGCGGACGAAAAAGCCGTCCGCGGGTGCGTAGATCGGGGTGCCGTGATCCGCCGCGATGTCGACGCCACGATGCTCAGGACGGTCTTCGATGCGGTAACCGCTGCTCTGACCGGTGTAAGTCCCGGGCGCCAGTGGGTGGTACTTGACCTTGCTGGACTTGGCAATACTCAACTGGCGGGACGATTTTCGCGCTGCGGCTGGTATCGATGCCATGTTCTGATTCCTTCTCTGCATACGTCACGCGGTGGCCGGAGTGGCGGGTGCCGGCACGGCCGGGCGGCCGGTGAGCAGACTCCGCACCCAGCTCACCCCGCCGCTGATGTCGTATGGCGAGTAGTGCGGGTTCGGCTTGTCCTTCAGAAACACGACGCCCGAGATGATCGCCTCGATGATCGCGTAAATCTCCCTTTCCGGCCTACTGAACAGCGTGCTGATCTGGAACGCCAACGACATCGGGTCGGAGAAGAAGTCGCCACGCGCGACGGCCTGGTAGACCGCCGCCTTGGCCTTGCTGGCGTCGTTGTCACCGTTCTCGGCGAAGATGTCGCCCTCGCGGTAGACGTCCATCCAATTGTCCGGCTTCACCGGGAATCCCGGTAGGCCGAAGCGCCGGTAGGGGTCCAGGCCATGTGTTCCCGTCTTCTTGAGCCATCCGGTTGCCCAGGGGGCGATGCTGTCGGTCTGACGGCACGGGTTGCCGTAGGCCAGCACGCCGAGCAGATCCGCCTCGCGCCACTCCAGCGGCTTGCCCGGGGCGAGGTGGTCCATCCAGAAGTCGAACCCGACGATCGCGCCCTGACTGAAGATGCCGAGCACCCACTTGGTGCCGGCGGGGAACGGCACCCCGTTGTCCATCACGGTCGCGCCCACCAGGCGGGCCAGCTCGTTCTCGCCGCTGGCGTTGTCGAACGGGAAGGCCGCGTTGTGGTAGCCGATCGGCTGATGGCGGCAGAGCCCCTCCCCCTCCAGCTGGGTGGCCGTGTCGGCCACCGGCCCGTAGAACATGTCCGATTTGTGGCCTTCGACAGTGAACATGATCGGCAGGACCCGCGCCGATCCGGAGCGCACCCGGTCGTCGGCGCCGGGCGCCGGGTAACTGCCGAGCCGTTGGCGGACAGCGAGATTGGCCACCACTCGCCCATTCGGGTCGCGGCTGATCGGTAACCCGGTTCGCTGGCAGAACTGCTCGACGGCGCGAGCCACCAGTTCGTCGTAGTTCGGCTGGGCCACCACTCCCAAGTCCCGCGCCCACTGATACTTGTCGTGCAGCTTGGCCGTCAGCAGCCTGATCGCATTCCAGTTCGGGGCATCGCGCGGGGTGTCCGGGTTGTCGACGTCGCCGACGCCCAGACCCATCCACTGCCCGTTCGCGTCATTCGCCATCTGGATCTCCTGCCGCGTTGCCCAGACGCACACCCGGCGAGGGCCGCGGTGATCGGCGCCGACCACCTCGCCAACCGTGACTTCGACTACCGCCCATGATCTTCGCCGCCCACCCGCAGGGATGCTTCGATCACAGCACTGAGCCGAGTGCGTCGATAGGGTCCAAAGTCCCGACTTGGCCATGCGTCAAATATGTTGCACCGCAATCTCTTTGAACACCTAGTCGAGTACTTTCCATTCGACGGGACCGCCCTGCGATGCCGAACTGGTCCGGGACTTCCCCGAGCAACTACCGCTGTGGGTCGTTCACGATTGTCCCGGCCCGGTGCGGTTGACCACGGTTGCGTCCAGGCTGAGTTCGTAGATGCTCGGGCCGGACGTCTCCGTCTGCCACAGACGGCGCTGATCTTTCGCATCGTGGCCGGTCTGTCGTGTCGTCGACGTTCCCGTCATCGCCATCCCAGACCGAACCCCGGTGACGCTTCCAGTACTTGGCGCCGGTGCGCACGCGATTAGAGACCAAGGACCCTGGACTTCGGGTCATAAGTCCGCCAGCAACCAGGCCGCGATCGAATAGGGTCAGTGGATGCGGCTATGGCGGTACGGGCTGTCGACCACGTTGAGCGCGATGGCGATTTCGGTCGCTCCGGCAGTCGCCGCACCCGGCGATGACAACAGTCCAGCGGTGGACGACCTCGACAGCTATCCGCTGGCCCCTGGCACCTACAGCTCCTCGTCGTTCTCCTGGGTCTACTTCAAGACACCCGATGGCCGCTCCTGCGGCATCGCGCCCAACGGCGGCCCGATCGGCTGTGACGCGGTGCCGGCGGACGCCCCACCGGGCACCAACCAAACCTTTGCCGACGCGACCCACCCCGCTCAGTACCGCCATTCGGACACCCGGATCTTCACCCAGGACTTTCCGGTGTTGCCCGCGGGCTACCGGGTTCAGACCATGGGCGCGGCGTGCGCGGTCGACGACCAGGGGGCCGTGCACTGCCAGACCGAGGGCAGCCATGGGTTCATCCTGTCGATTGAGCATGGGGTGCTCTGGTAGACGACCGAGGCCGCTGACCCGGGCCGTGCCTGGGCATTCGGAGGGCGATCTAATCATCGGTAAAAACAAGGCCTCCCAGATCGGCACCTTGGTGGAGCGTTCCACTGGCTTTGTGCAGCTGCTGCACCTGCCCGCCAGCCGCGAGGCCGACGTGGTCGCTGACGCCATGATCGCCAAGATCCAAGCCCTTCCTCCGAATCTCTGGAAAACACCCACCTGGGCTTAGGGCCACGAAATGGCCGCTCACGGACTTATCAGCATTGACGCCGGGATCGACATCTACTTCTGCGACCCGCATTCGCCGTGGCAAGCGTGGCAGCGTGGCAGCGTGGCAGCGTGGCAGCGTGGCAGCGTGGCAGCGTGGCAGCGTGGCAGCGTGGCAGCGTGGCAGCGTGGCAGCACAAGAAAACACTAATGGCCTTTTGCGGCAATACTTTCCGAAGGGAACTGACCTTTCGGCGCACTCGGCCGCCCATCTCGACGAGGTAGCCATCGAGCTCAACAACCGGCCACGGACGCTTCGACTGGGACAGCCCCGCTAACGTCCTCGACCGGCTACTGTCAACAGCGTCAGAAGCCTCTGTTGCAGGCAAACCTTGAACCCGCCTCGAACTTCCGCTGCAAATTTACAGACTCGATGCTCGAGCAGGAAGTGACGCGATCAGGCCGCGATACCAAGTTCCTGGTTGATCTGGTGCCAATATGCGGGCCCATCGACGGTGAGAATGAGCCAGTCGTGGATCTGGCCGTTGGCCAACACGAAGCTCAATGGCGCATTGGCGATCGCGGCATTTGCCTTCAATACCAGCGCATCCGGAGAGAGTATGTCCAGATTGCCGGTGTAGACCGTCGTCGGGGGGAGACCGGCCAGCGATCCGTGAATCGGGCTTACCCACGGATCGTTGATCGGCAGGCCTCCGGCCCACTGTCTGCCGAACTGCTGCGCCAGCCCGACGGGCAGCAACGGATCCTGGACGAACGCGATATTCGGGTTGGTCATGGACAGGTCGAGCCAGGGAGACAGCAGGACCATGGACGACGGCATCTGCGCACCGTCGAGCACCATCTGCTGGACGGCCGCCAGCGCGAGATTGCCGCCGGCGGAGTCCCCGATGACACTGACATACGGCGTTCCGTACTGCGCGGTTTGTGCGGCGACGAAGTTCGCCATCATCGGCACAACCAGCCCGGCCGTACCCCCTTCCTGCAGCAACGGATAGATCGGCACCTGAATGGTCGCGCCGGTTTGGTAGGCCATCACCGAATAGTGAATCCAGTGCAAAAAGGACGGCGGGAAGATGAAGGCGCCGCCGTGGATGGCGACAACCTGCTCACCGGTGGCATTGGCCGGCGTGATGTGCACGACGCTCATCGTCCCACCGGTGGGACTGTCATACGTGCTGTAGGCGACCGTCTCCCCGAGGAGCAAATTCAAAAACGGCGGCGGGGAATTGCCGATGAACCAGGACAACGGTGGCAGGTCGCTGGCCAGTAGCTGCAGGATGGGGTTACCCGGCGTCGCGATATAGGTGTCCAGCCCCGACAGACTCAGCAGCGGCTTGACCGGGTACAGCAAAGCCTCTTCGAATCTGGTGATCAAAGATGGCGAGCCGGTGTAGGTGCCGACCTGCCCCGCGGGAATGGGCGGAGCGGCTGTCGCGCCGAAGACGGCCGTGAAGATCTCGTTGGCTATCCGGTTGAAGCCGGCGGCAACGCCGTTGGGGAACTGCGCGATCTCCCGCTGGAAGAGGGTGACGGTCTCCTCGAACGTCTGCAGCGGCGCGGCACTGGCGGCCTCGGCAGCGGCATACGCGCCGCTGGCATTGGTGAGGGTCTGCACGAACTGGCTGTGGAATTGTGCGACCTGGGCGCTCAGTGCCTGATAGCCCTCGCCGTGAACGGAGAACAGTTCCGCAATGGCCGCTGATACCTCGTCTTCGGCGGCAGCGAGCAAACCGGTTGTCGAAGCTAACGCGGCCGCGTCGGCAGCCCCGATCGCCGAGGCAACGTCGGCCGCATCCGCTGCCGCGGCCGTAACCCACTCGGGCACAACGATCAACGACATGACATCTTCCCCTCAATCCCCCTGTGGCCCATTCCTTTTCAGGGACGAAACCAGAAATGATCCGCCTGACACGCTCATCCAACCGACTCGGACGAGTCGCCCGCCTCCAAGAAATCTATCGTTGGCCTCGCCGAACCGTTGGTGAAATGCGGAGAAAACAGGTAGTGGCCGGGACTTCGATCGGTGCCTTTGGTCCTCTAGCTTGCATCTCTTCGGCCCTGATAGTCACGGCATGCCTGGGTGATGCTGCGGATTGGTAATTCGACGATCAGAAGAGAACTGAATCATGTGGCAACCACCACGCGGCGCGATCTTGGTTTGCGTCGATGGCTCAGCAGCGGCACTGGGCGCCGTCCGCTGGGCGGCCCGTGACGCGGTGCTGCGGAACGCACCGCTGACTCTGGTCCATATCTCCGACGCCCCCTTGCCCGAGTGGTTCGAGGCCACCGCGATGGCCGGCGGCAGGCAACGGCCGGAGCTCGGGGCCATCGAAGCGGCGACCGAGATCGCCGATGCGTGCGCTGCCAATTGCGGTCCACTGCAGATCGACAGCAAGGTGTTCAACTCGGCGACTATCCCGACGCTCGTCGGCCTCTCCGCAGAGGTGGAGATGGTCGTGGTCGGCTACCGAGGACGTGGCGGCGTGTCGGCCCGCGGCCTGGGCTCGGTGAGTTCGGCATTGGTCTACAGCGCCCACTGCCCCGTCGCGGTGATCCATGGCAACCAAACCATGATCGACGGTGCCGCGCGGGAGCCGGTGCTGGTGGGCATCGACGGCTCGCCGGCATCGGAAGCTGCAACTGCCATCGCATTTGCCGAAGCCTCCCGACGAGGCGTCGGCCTACTGGCTTTGCACGTCTGGACCGACCCCTGGGTTTCCGGCTCCCGGACGTCGTTTCAGGACTCCTCCTGGGACGCTCGGCCATCCGAGGAGGAGGAAAGCCTCGCCGAACGGCTGGCGGGTTGGCACGAACGCTATCCCGATGTGGCGATCCACCGCTCCATCGAAATCGGCGATCCGGCACGGTGTCTGATCGAGGCGTCCCGACAGGCGCAACTACTTGTGGTCGGCAGCCACGGCTGCAGCCGGTTCCGTGGCACAGTGCTGGGATCGGTCGGGGCCTCGGCGGTCAACAAGGCCAAGGTCCCCGTGATCGTCGCGCGTCAGTCCTGACGGCCACCGCAGGTTGGTTCGAGCTAAGCCGGGTCGGTGAACACCGGCCGCTCCCCCGACATCCCAGCCACCACGGCGGCGATCTGGTTGGGCGAGCCGATCAGCCCGGCTTGCAGCTGTGATTCGAGCCCGAGCGCAGACGCGGGGTCGTTGCTGATCCAGGTTTCGTCGTACAGGCGCTTCGCGGCACGGACGGCATCCGGTGACTTTGACGCGATCTCGCCCGCGAGCGCCAGCGCCGCCGACAACGGGTCCGCGGCCGTGCGGGTGATCAAGCCGAGCTCGGAGCCCTCACTGCCGGTAACGATGCGGCCGGTGAACGTCAACTCTTTCGCGACGTCGATCGGTAGAAGTCTCGGCAGTGTCTGGGTGATGCCCATGTCGGGAACGAGTCCCCACTTGATCTCCATGATGCTCAGCTTGGCGTCCGGCGCGGCGATCCGGATGTCTGCGCCGAGCGCGATCTGCAGACCGCCGCCGAAGCAGTTGCCATGGATCGCGGCGATGACGGGTGCCGGTACCAACGACCAGTCGTAACTCACGCGCTGCGCGAGGTTGGCGAGGCGACCTTCATCTCGCGTCAACAGAACGCCCGTGCCTCGTTCGCCGCCCATGAAACTTGCCACGTCCAGACCTGAGCAGAAGCTCTTGCCCTCGCCGTGCAGAACGACCGCGCGGACCGACTTATCACCTGCCAGTTGCTCTGCGGCGTCCACCATGCCTTCGAACATCGCCTGGTCGAGCGCGTTGTGTTTGTCGGCGCGCACCATCGTCACCGTCGCCACGCCGTTTTCTGCGATCCGCACACGGACCCTGTCTTCGCTCACGCATAGCAATGTATCGCGGGACGGACTGAGCCGTTCGTACGTTCGGCCGACAGCAAAAACCGTCTCCTCGCCTAGGTCGCGGGGCGGTAACGCGCCTCGGCGAACGAGAACAAGCCGTAGGCGAACAGGCCGACGGCGATCAGCCAGAGGACCACCTGCCCCCAGCTCTGGCCGGCAAGTTCGGCCAATAGCCCGGACAATCCCTTGGCGTTCTGCGGGTCGAAGGTCAGGCCGGCGATGACGAAGAAGAAGCCGACACCGATGGCCACCAGGCCACTACCCACGTAGCCCGCCCGGCCCAGCGCTTCGACCACCTTCCGCTTGTCACTGCTGAGCGCTCCGGTGCGCTTCATAAAGTCGCAGTTGACGGCGTGCTTGTAGATTTCGTAGCCACCGAAGCCGATCGCGGCGAGACCGACGATCAGCACGATCCACCGTCCGCCGGGCAGACCCATGACCACCCCGGCGGCATGCTGCTGGCCTTCGCCACCGCCACCACTGGGAACCGTGCCGGCATCGCCGCCCCAGTTCGCGACGAGAACCGACAGCGACGCCAGCGCCGCACCGCTGTAGAGAACGCCCTTGCCCGCGTATTTGGCCCGATCGCTGCCGTCAGACCCTTCGATCGGATCACCCGAGACGGCCTGGCTGAATTTCCACACCACCAGTGCGATCAAAGCCACCGTCAAGGCGATCAACAGGAACTTGCCGAACGGGGCCTGCGCGACCGTCTGGATCGCCCCGGTCTTGCTGGCACCGGCCGCAGAGTGATCACCCACCGCGACCTTGATCGCCAGGAAACCCAGGAGTACGTACAGCGCTCCCTTTCCCGTCAGTCCGACCCGCGCGACTTTGGATCTGACGTCTCCCGCATACCCTTGTGCACTGACAGTTGCTCTGCTCATCGCGTACTCGCCTTCGCCTAGTGGACCCCTGCGTAATAGGCAATTACCCACCGCGGGGTCGGGCGATACGCACTCGCGTCAATTCATGTTTGTTCAGCGTCCGAGGCTCGGACCGTGTCGCAGCGCGCATGAAACGGTCGGCCGTTTTCCTTACGTCAATCGTCGGAATCAGTGTTGGGGCGCCCGGAGAAACCCCAGTCAGCATCAGGCTGCGATACCGAGTTCCTGATTGATCTGCGGCCAGTAGAGCGAGCCCCACGGCGTGAACAGCACCCAGTCGTGTACTTGGAAGTTGTCCAGCACGAAGCTCAAAGGGGCCCCCTGGGCTAACGCTGCTTGCTGAAGGACAGACGCCTGGGCCGCGAGTGGATCCCATGAGCCCGAGTAGACATACGTTGGCGGTAGTCCGGCGAGTGACCCATATAGGGGACTCACCAGATAGTTGTTCACGGCCAGATTTCCCGCCCACATATTGGCGAGCTGCATGGACCACACGTCACGCCACGGCGACCCGATGTCCAGCCAGGGAGACAGCAACACCATGCGCGACGGTACGGGGTCGCCCTGGCTCACCATGTATTGGACGGACGCTAGGGCGAGGTTGCCGCCCGCGGAGTCGCCGGTCACGCTGACGTTGGCGGCCCCGTGTTGCGTGACCAGCGAGGAGATGAGGCCGGCCATTGTCGGTACGACCGTGCCGGCGGTACCTCCTTGCCATACCAGCGGGTAAATAGGCACTTCCATCGTCGCGCCGGTTTGGTAGGACATCGCCGAGTAATGGATCCAGTGGAAGATCGAGGGCGGAAGGATAAACCCGCCGCCGTGAATCGCAACTACGTATTCGCCGCTCGGATGAGGCGGGGTGATCTGTACAACGCTCATCCCGTCATAAGCCCCGTACTGGACCGATAGTCCCAGCGGCCAGGTCAAGTACGGTGTCGGGCCGTTGCCGATGTACCACGCCAGCGGCGGGACTTCCAGCAGTCGCCAAAGCGCATTATTTGCCGCTGCAAGCGGTGTTTCGAATCCGGATAAAGCCAGGAGGGATTTCACCGGCCACATCGCAGCTTCCAGACTGTTTGCCAGTGACTGTATGTCGGCGAAGATTCCTACTTGCGCCGCCGCGAAAGGTGCAGCCGCCGGCGCCCCAGAGATACCGGTGAGGAGGGCGTTGGTCACCCGGGTGAATACAAAGGCTTCCGAGAGCGAAGCGTTGGAAGCCTCAGCGGCGACATATTGCCCGGCCGCGCCGGTCAACGCCTGCGCAAACCGCTCTTGAAATGCCGCCGCCTGCGCGCTGAGAGCTTGATAGCCCTGGCCGTGGACGGACCAGAAAGCCGCGATGGCCGCTGACACCTCGTCCTGGGCTGCGGCCAGTACCCCTGTGGTGGCACCCGCCGCGCCCTGGCTGGCCGCCGCGATCGACGAGCCAATCGAAGCCAGGTCGGTCGCCGCCGCGGACATCGTCTCGGGCAGCACAACAACATATGACACCGCACCGCTCCCACCAGCTCAGGGCAACCCGAAGGTGCCCAACCGATACTGATCGCCAGGTAGCCGGAGCTTATGCCCACGCCGCGGGATCTCGTGACAGTTTGCACCAATCGCCCCATCGAGACCGCCGCCAACAGTTAGGTATCGACCTGGCGTCCCAACCACAGAACGCCGCCGTGCGGCTGGGGTGAGCTTCCCGCCAGGTGCGACGCCAACGCGCAACTGGACCACCTTCCGGGCCCGCCTCTTTTGTCGCATGGTCACCATCAGTGAACCCGTCGACGCGAAGAGCGCTACGACCCGTGGCCTCGTTCGGACGGACCACCCTCGCCTAAATCTCGCCCGGCAGCCCGCTGGCTCTGACGGTTCTCATTGAGTCGCTCAATGACGCTGTCAGTGTCGATGTCGGGCAGGCAGAAGTCGTTGCAGGCTGAGCGGATCTCGGCCTCGGTGAACATCGGCACCGGCTCCTTGTCCCCCCAGCCCCAATTGGGGCGGTCTCCGGTCAACGGAACTCCACAGCCACCGATACTCCTTCGGATGTCGTCCGACCTTACGACCAAGATATGCGTCTAATCTGTGTGAGGTTTTCGGGAGGCCCGGTTGTCCGATCTTGGCGCAGCCGGGTCAACCGATTTCTCCCACTGCGCATCCGCCAACAGCCCGCTTGAGCGTCGCGTTCCTCGGGTTCGAGGTTTTCGAGACGCTTGGTCCTCGGCTTTCAGATCAAGGAGCTGATCACGCCACCGGTGGTGGGTGGCCCGGGGCGACACCGCCTCGGCGGCCAGCCACCCACCGCCCGCGTACGCAACCTCTCAGGTCAGAATGGTTAGCGACCGCACCTCCAGTCAGTCGCAAATGAGTCGTGTGATGAGGGGTATGCACGGTGGCCCTGGCGGATACGGCGGCGGAAATCCTTCGATGATGGTCGAGTTGGTCACCGGGCTGTTTTGGTCGAAATACCAAGGGTGGCAGACGTTCATGTCCCAATTGGGCATGTTCTTCATGATCGGTGACCCTGGGCACCATTGGTAGGTGCAACTGTTGGTCGGGGTGGCTAACGTGCTTCCATCCTGGCAGACCATCGGAGCGGGATTAGCCTGGGCGGTACCTGCGGCCAATCCGGAACCGATGAGCAGAGAGCCGACGGTGGTCAGACCCAAAATAGTTAATCGCAACATGGGTTTAGTTTTACGAGCGGTCGCTTGCCCGAGGTTCGCGTTATTCTTGCGGAATTCTTGCGCCGCAGTGCGATTAGCAGTCGTGCAGCTCGAAGATGAACTCGTAGCCGCCGATACCGGCCCGGTCCAGCACGGCTGGGGAATCGGTGGGCGACGATGATGTCTGGCACGGGAACGATCTAGCCGACGCGCTCATCGGAGGGCACCCCCAGGTTGCCAGCCGCGTCAACCGATCTCGAGGAATCGGCACGTCGATGTCGCAGACAGGATGGATCACCGTCCGAACCCACGCCTGTGCCACGGGGTTCTCAACACGTCGAGGACGCTGACGTCACCGGCCACCTGTCCAATCCACTCCCGATATGTCTAAATCATCGGGTGCGGCCGAACGAATTGGCACAATCTGCCCGGCTTCCCGCCCGCGGGTGCGGGAGCTGCGACAAGCGTTGGGAGGACATGAAGGACGGCTAATCCGCACAGCCCCCGCACGCCTCGCTGTCAATGGACAGCTGAAACTGCCCGTGGGTGGACATGAGAACTGCCCGTAGGTGGCCAGTAAGAACTGCCCAGTGGCGGACACGAATCTGCCCATGAGGGTGTGTCCGCCGCCGGTGGTTGTGGCCGTTGTTAGCTCAAGGGTTTGACTCCCTTCCCGTGCAGGGCTTGGGCCAGCCGCACGGAGTCTCCGCTGGTCTGGCACAGGTGCGCGTGATGCAGCAGCCGGTCCACGGTGGCTGTCGCCAACGTCTTGGGCATCAGCTCATCGAAGCCACTGGGGTGCAGGTTTGATGAGATCGCCACCGAGCGCCGTTCATAGGCGGCTTCGACGATGCGGTAGAGCCCTTCAGCGGCATCGGCGCCGACTGGCAACAGTCCAACGTCGTCAATCACCACGAGCTCGGCACGTACGATCTTGGCCACGGCCTTGCCCAACGAATCGTCAGCGCGGTGCGCCCGAACTAGGATCCCGATCTGCTCGAGGGTGAACCACGCCACCGGCATCCCGGCCTCGATGACCTTCTGCCCCAACGCTTCGAGGAAGAATGTCTTGCCGGTGCCAGCGGGCCCGCAGACCACCAGGTTCTCCCTACGACGCACCCACTCCAGGGTCTGCAGCGCCTGTTGGGTCGGTAACGGGATCGACGACGCATTCGGGTCCCACACGTCAAATGTCTTTCCGGTCGGGAAGCCGGCGGCTTTGCGGCGGGCGGCCAGCATGGATCGGGCCCGGCCGGCGGCTTCCTCGGTCAGCAGCGCTTTGATGACCTCGGTGGGGTCCCAGCGTTGAGCTCGGGCGGTGGCCAGCACGTCGGCGGCGATCGCGCGGGCGTGCGGCAACCGCAGCCCACGCATCAGCGCTTCGACGTCGGCGGGTAGCGGCTTGGTGGTCGTGGTGGTGGTCACGCGATGCCTGCCTCGTCAGCGTCGATAACGGTGCGCCCGAACAAGTTCCACCCGCTGGTGCCTTGCGCCAGGGAGGTGTCTTCGTCGGCGCCGCGGCGGGTGGGGTCCATGCCCTTGCTGGCGAGGATGGAATCGAGGTCGCCGGTGGCAAAGCGGCCGTGCACGGCGGCATGACCGAGCGCCCAGTCGACATCGGCGCGGCCGGCCAGCGCGGATAGTTCGACCGCGTGGGCCATCTTCTGCAGGATTCGTTCGGTGCCGACGGCGGCGGCTTCTTTGAGCCACACCGCCGCACCCGGCCCCAGCGCCAGGAACGTCTGCTCACTGACGGTGCGGGCCCGCACCCGGTAATCACCGGGCACCCTGTCCCGATGCTCAGGGAAGTGGTCATCGTTGATGGCGGGGCTACCGGGGGTGGCGCGGCGGTGCCGGGCCACCTCCACTGGGCCGCCGTCATCAAGGGCGCAGATCACCACCTCATCGGTGCTGTCGTGGTCGCGGATCCACACTGTCTGGCCCAGAAGGATTGCGGGCAGCGAGTATTGGCAGTGGTCGAAGGTGACCATCGGGGTGTTGTCGGGAACCCGGCGGGTCACCCCCAACGCGGCGGTGTGGGGCAGGTCAGGGACCGCGTGCAGGGCCGGGCGTTCCTGAGTGAGCATCTCGGCCGGCCGGCGTCCCGTGATTCGGTGCACGCGGGCGTTGATCTCGGTGGTGAACCCGGCGCATGCGGCTTCGACGTCGGCGAACGAGTCGTACTGCGGCAGCAGGTTGGTCTGGGTAGGGACGATGTCGGCTTTGGCGAGTTTCACCGCGTTCTCCACTCCACCCTTGGTGGCTGGGTCGGCGGGTTCACACGTCAGCACCGAAATGCCGTAGTAGCGGCCGAAGGTGACCGCGGCGCGGTTGCGGACCGGAACTCCAGCGATGTGTCCAGTTGTGACGGTCTTCTCGTTGTCGGTGAGCAGGTAGGTCGGAGCACCGCCGATGACGCGGAAGATCCGGTCCAGGCCGGCGAACACACTGGGCGCAGTGCGGTCGCGCAACGCGATCACCACCCGATAGCGGCTCCAGGCCAGCCAGGCCACGAGAAGCACGATCTTGCGGCCGGCGACAAGGGGGCCGTCGGCGAAGTCGTACTGTAGCCATAGTCCGGGTTCGGTAATCCAGGGCCGGTGCACGCGTGTATTGCCCAGTCGCCATTGCGCTTTGATCTCCGCCAGCGCGCGGCGGGTAGTGCGGTCGGTACCGGTGTAGCCCAACGCCACCAACTTGTCGTGGGCTTTGTCGCCGCGGATCTTGCCCTTCGAATCAGCCACCCAGGTTTCCAGCAGGTCGCGCCAGTCGTCGATCATTCGGGCCCGCCGCGTGGCCGGCGGCAGGCCGGCGTCGCGGTCTTCGACCGCTTTCTTCACGGTGTGGTGCGAGCACCCGCACAGCTCGGCCGCGGCGCGGTAGGAGCCGGTCAGGTCGTAGGCATTGAGTATTTCCATGAGTTCTCCGTCAGACTTCAAGTAGGTCTCTCCTGGGGTTGTCGGGTCGACTAGGCATCGACATCGAAACCGCAGGAGAGGCCGCAACGGCGCTGACGCGCCGAACGGCATCAAGTAGGTCTGGGCAGATTCATGGCCGCCTGCGGGCACTTTCGTGTCCGCCGGTGGGCAGTTCTTATTGGCCGCGAATGGGCACTTTCATGTCCGCCAGTGGGCAGTTTTTCATGTCCGCCGACACCTCGCTGATCGCGTACTAGTAGAAGGTGTTTTGGTGCGGCAGGCGTAGCTCAACCGCTCAACGATGTCGAGTCTCGAAGGGAGCTTGATGAACTGGTACACCGGCAACACCACGTACGACACCGTTGTCACGATGGGTCTGGTCATCGCGGCATTGGTGATCATCGGCGGCCTGTTCCGGCAGAGTCCGTACGGCCGATTCGGCGCTACGGCGCGCGGCGTGAATCTCAATCCCAAGCTCGGCTGGTGGCTGATGGAGATACCCGCAACCGTGGTGTTCGCGATTTTCTTCCTCACCGGGCCGCGCCGATTCGACGTCACGCCGCTGGTACTCGCGGCCATCTGGCTGATGCACTACGGCAACCGGGGTTGGTTCTTCCCGTTGTCGATCAGGCAGGTGCCGGGCAAGCGCGGCAGCTTCAACATCGTCGTGCTCGCCTTCGGCATGGTGATCACCACGATGCACGGCTATCTCAACGGAGCGTTCTTCAGCCACGACTACAAGCATCAGTACGGCGCCGATTGGCTGACCGATCCACGGTTTCTTGTCGGGCTGGTCGTTTACCTCGGCGGATTCGTCCTGCTGGTCCGGTCGGAATCGATCGTGCGCAACCTGCGCGATAAGGCGAACCCGGGCGCAACCGAGTACAAGATCCCGTACGGCGGGGGGTTCCGGTTCGTCACCAGCCCGGCCTACCTGGGCGAGCTGATCGCGTGGGCCGGGTTTGCCCTGCTGACGTGGTCGCTGGCCGGCGTGATCATCTTTCTGATCACGGCAGGCAATCTGATCCCGCGGGCGTTCGCCACACACAAGTGGTACCGGGAGAAGTTTTCTGACTACCCACCCGAGCGAAAAGCGTTGATACCCGGACTGATCTGATCTACCGGGAATTCACCGCACTTGCTGCTCGTCGCTATCTGACTTCGAGCAGATCCACCACGAAAATCAGCGATTCGCCGGGCTTGATGACGCCACCAGCGCCACGATCGCCGTACGCGAGGTGGGCCGGGATCAGCAGCTGCCGGCGACCGCCGACCTTCATGCCCTGCACACCCTGGTCCCAGCCCTGGATGACCTGGCCGACGCCGAGCCGGAACGTCAACGGCTCACCGCGGTTGTAGGAAGCATCGAACTCCTCGCCGGTGGAGTGGGCCACGCCGACGTAGTGCACGACCACAGTCTTACCGGAGGTGGCCTCCGCGCCGGCGCCCTCGACGACGTCGGTGATGACCAGGTCGGTGGGCGGCTCTCCGCCGGGGAAATCGATCTCGGGCTTGTCTGCAGTCATGCTCACCACCCTGACAGATGGTCGCCAGTGGGCCAGCCGGAGGGTCGTTTCAAGAAGGGTGTAAAGCCCAGCGGGATCACTGCCCTCGTTGGTGGAGCTGCCGGGAATCGAACCCGGGTCCTACGGCATTCCCTCAAGGCTTCTCCGTGCGCAGTCCGCTATGTCTCTGCTCGGATCTCCTGGTCACGCGAACTAGCCAGGATGACGATCCCAGTCGCTGTTGGTGTCCCGATGAGTCCCGCGACCGAACTCATCGGTGGATCCCTCTAGCTGATGCCGGGGTCCGGGCCGAGGGCGTTCCCGGTCCGACAGACTAGCCGTCGCTTAGGCAGCGAGAGCGTAGTCGCGCTGATGTGAATCGGCGCTTATATGGTTGCAACGACGCTTACGGTGGTCTCTTGCCTGCACCGGCACGCTTCCCTTGATTCGATGCGCGAAGTCGAAACCGTTCAGCCCCTTGTCTTTGTTGCTTCGAGCATCCCCACCGATTACTCAGCAGGACTCCCAATGGTACGCCTCTATCAACCAGCGGCAACGCATTTATCTTCCCCCGGCCACCCACGACCAAGCCCCCCCGGTTAGCGGACCGGGGGGACTCGATCGAGACATCGTGCTAGCTGATGCCGACGGCTTCCTTCGCGATGGCGGCGACGCGGGTCTGCGCAGCCGAGACGATGCGCGCCCGATCCTTGTGCGCCTCCTCGTAGGCGATCATGACGCGCACGTCGCGAGGTGCGGTCAGGTCCTTGATCGCAGCGACCGCATCGCTGACGTTCAGGTCGTCATAGTTCTTGATCGGCAACTCGCTGGCGTCCAGGACGCCCACCGCCTCACGACCCTCGTGCAGCGCGTCGGCCGCGCCGTCTGCGCCCTCGTTACGGGTGACGCGCTCGGCCGCACGCAGCGCAGCGTTCTGCGACGCGGAGAAGGCCTTGGCAGCGATCTTGCTGGCGTTCCCGCCGCGCTCCACCAACTCCCGGAACGCCGGGCCGGCGTTGCGCAGGCTCTCGACGGCGCGGTCGATGCCGCGGGCCGACCAGGTGACCGGCAGGTTGACCAGCTTCACTGCAGTGCCAGCGGCAGCCTGCACCGGGGTGCGACGCAGCGCCGCCGGACCGCCGAGCGCGTCTTCGGCAAGCACCGTGGTCAGCCATTCCACCGTCGCCGTGTGCGCGGTGATCAGACGGTCGGCCAGGTTCTCGACGTTCTTGTTCTTGGCGGCGATCGCCAGGGCCTTGGTGTAGCGAGCGCGGTCCAGCAGCTGGTCTTCGAGCGCGAGGTCACCCAGCAGCGCCTCGTCGAACGGCTCTGCCTGCTCGGTCAGCGCCTTGACGGCAGCGGCCGCACGACCCAGGAACGGGCCGATTACGTCCGGGAAGCCGCCCAGGTCCCGGATCGACGCCTGAATGGATTCTGCTCGCTTGCGGCCATTTTCAGCATTCTGGGTGAGCTCGCGGCGTACCGCCTCCGTGCGAGCCTGAATCACCCGAGTCTCGGCGATTTGGATTTCGGTGTTGGTCAGATCGAGCAGAGTGCGAAGCTGCGCGAGCAGTCTGGTCGTATCTGGTGCAGTCATTATGTGTAGACCTCCCTGAGTCTTACGGATTTAGTCGGCGCAAAGGCACCCGTAACTCACGGCTACCCATCTAGACCGAGGCGTAACATCTGCGAGCCAGGTGTGATCCAAGTCGCTCCGTGCGACGAAAAGTGCTGTCAAATAACGAAGTTGAGACGCTCGGCGATCCGGCCGGCCACGTCTTGGTCACCGATCAGTTCGACGTCCTGGCTCCGCAGCGGGCACAACGGGCGCCCGCCGGCAAGCCGGGTGAACTGCAACGCGTCGACCCGGATCGTTGCCGTCGGGTCTGCGCCGCCGAAGTCGTCGACCAGCTGAGCCCGACCGTCGACGCTGACCCGCACCTGGCGCGGATGCGGCCCGGTCAGGTCGAACAGGACCCGCGAACCTTCGGGCGCTTTCGCCAGTTTCCCGACGACGAATCCCATCGACGTCTCGACCTCGTCGAGCGACAACCGCAACGCTGGTCCCTGAAGTTCTTCGACCGACGAAGGCTGTTGCAGACCGATCCGGATGTCCTGCTCGTGCATCCAGCAGTCGAACACCCGGATACGCATGAAGCGTCCGTAGCTGTCCGGTCCGGCGGGGGTGAAGGACACGACGTTCCACTCGTCGTCGGACATGCTCTCCAACGCTTTGCGACGTGCGCCGGTGACCTCGCGGAACTTGGCCAGCACCTGCGCACCCGATTCCCCGCTCAAGTGACGAACCCAGCACTCGTTCATCACCCCGATGTCGTTGCGCACATGGTCGAGCGCTTTGACGTCGATGTCGGGTTCGGGCGGGCTGATGCCCTGCAGAAACGACTCGGTGCCGATGATGTGAGACACCACCGCTTTGACGTCCCACCCGGCCAGCGCGCTCGGCGTCTGCCAATCCGCCTCCGACAACCCGCTCAGCAGCGCATCGAGATCGTCCCAGACGGCGAACAGACCTGTCAGGACGTCGGACTTGTCGAGCAGGGTCACGGGACGTTCGGCCATGGATCGGATCCTAGTGGCGATTACAAGGACGGCGAAGCCGGCCGAAGCGGGTCGCCACCATCCCGAGGAGCCACCACCTAGACGAACAGGCCGAACCGCACGATGAACAGTCCGCTGACGGCGACGAGCACTCCTGCCGGGATTGCCCACGGCCCGCCGAAGACCACTGTGCACGCCCCAACGACCGCCGCCAGCACCGCATGCACGATGCGCACCACTACACCCGGCCGGCTTCGTGCGGCTGAGGCCAACGTTCGGCGCGGTACCGTGCGCAGCAGCCAGACGAAGTTGCCGATCAGCACCACAAGGCCAATCACGATCAGCATCTGCATCATCACGGTGCGGAAATCCGCGCCGCGCGAGGAACCGACGAACGCCGACAAGATGCCCACGACCAGTGCCAGCACCGTGACCCGCCGCAAGATCGTCGCCAGAACCGCACCGATGTTGCGGCGGACCAGGTTTCCGAGCGCCGGGTCGTTGCCCGCGGCCCCGAGAAACCCTCGCAACGCGTGACCGAACTTGCCGCCCCGAAGCCGATTGACAGCTAGGTTGTTCAACGCTTCGGCGTTACCAGGATCCAACGACAGCGCCCGCTCGTATGACGCGGAAGACTCTGCGATGCGGCCGAGATCATGCAGGATGGCGCCGCGCAACACCAGCGTGTCGACATCGGCGGGCGAGAGCCGCAGCGCCTCGTCGACCTCGACCAGTGCGTCGGGAAAGCGGCGGGCCTTCTGCAGCACCCGGGCGTAAAGCCGATGCGCTAGAACCTCATTCGGGTGGGTGGTCACCGTCTTCCACGCCATCCACAGCGCCTCGTAACCACGGCCCTGCCCGTCCAGTGCCAGCGTATAGATCCGCATGGCCAGTTCGTCATGGGGTGCGGCGGACAGCGCGGTGTAGGCGATGGAACCGGCCTGTGCGTAGTCGCCGAGCAGGTATTCGATGCGCGCCTGATGTGCCAGCAGCCCCGGATCCTCGGGGTGTTCGGCCAGCACCTGACGGAGCACCTCACCGGCACGGTGGTAGTTCTTCGATTCGATGTACGCGTTGGCGACCGCGATGGCCTCGGCCACCGGGTCGGGGCCGGGCTGAGTCATTGACGGATTATCCTGCGCGGCAGTCGCTTTACGATCGCGAACCACGCCTCGGCGCAGAAACGGATCGGCGCGGGCGACATTGTGGGAGCCGACATGGTCGAATATTAGGCTTTCAATT
This sequence comes from Mycobacterium gordonae, assembly GCF_017086405.1. Lineage (NCBI taxonomy): Bacteria > Bacillati > Actinomycetota > Actinomycetes > Mycobacteriales > Mycobacteriaceae > Mycobacterium > Mycobacterium camsae. The sequence continues at coordinate 1,967,119 of NZ_CP070973.1, read as the reverse complement.
GCCGGTCATCAGTCCCGCGAACGCGAAAAGGACTCCACTCGTGGCAAGCAACACCCCCGACTTACTGATCAAGTCGGGTCCGCCGAATACCACGACGCAACCTGCCAGCAACACCGTCAAGAAGGCATGACTGAGGCGGACAGCCAGGTAGCCGTGCTGCCTGAACACCGTTTTCAACAACCCCGGCGGGATAGGACGGAAGTACCAGGAAATGGTGGCAAGAAGCAGCATGATGACCAGACCACCGATCAGCCTCGGCGTGACCGTTGAATGACCGTCATTGCGCAGAGACCACACCACAGACATGAGCACACCGAGGACGATTGCCAGCAGGGTGATTCGGCGCGCCGCCCTTACCGCGACCGTGCCGATGTTTCGGCGGATGAGATCACCAAGAGCCGGGTCCATTGCCCCGGCGCTCAGGAGTCCTCGGATGGATCGGGTCAGCCTGCCGCTCTAAAGCCGGTTCACAGCCAGGTTGTGGGTAGCCTCCGCGCTATCGGGATCCAGTGAAAGCGCCCGCCCATATGCGGCGTTGGACTGTCGCACCAAGTCGAGGTCGTACAGAATACGACCCCGCAAGATCAGAGCTTCAACGTCTGCCGGCGCGAGCCGCAGCGCTGCGTCCACCTCGACAAGTGCCTCCTCACACAACCGCGCCTTGCGCAGCAGCAACGCGTAAAGCCGATGCGCCAGAGCTTCATTCGGGTGCTCGGCCACCGTCCGCCAGGCCATCCGCATTGCTTCCTGACCGCGTCCCTGGCCGTCCAGCGCCAGGGTGTAGATACGCATGGCGAGTTCGTCGTGCGGAGCCGCGGACAGGGCGGCGTAGGCGCTCGCCGCCGCCTGGGCATGGTCTTCAAGCAAATACTCAGCACGCGCGTAGTGCGCCAGCAGCCCCGGATCGTTGGGATGTGCGGCCAGCACCTGGCGCAGCACGTCACGCGCGCGCGAGTAGTTCTTGGACGCGATGTACGCGTCGGCGACCACGATGGCCTCGGCCACCGAGGCGGGGCCAGGCTGGGTCATTACCGAGTTTTCCTGCGGCGCAGATACTTCGCCAGGTCGTCGTAGCTCCCGTCGTTGTTGGCAAATTCGACGACGTTGCGCGCGGTCTCGAACCACGGCCCGGTGCTGGGCCGGATCTGCTTAAGGGATGCGTTGACGTCGGCCATCGAGACGGGACGGACCTGTCCGCTGCGCATGGAGTCGGCCATCGCCAATTGTGTTGCGCTGTCGCAGACGTGGGCTAGGTCGGCACCCGAGAACCCCTCGGTGCGCCCGGCAACGGCCTTGAGGTCGATGCCGGCCGCCGGCCGATCCCGCAGGTGGTAACGGATGATGCTGGCCCTGGCCTCGGCGTCGGGCAGTCCGACGAAGATGGTCCGGTCGAAGCGCCCGGGCCTGCGCAACGCCGGGTCGACATCCCACGGGGCGTTCGTCGCGCCGAGCACGTACACGCCGTCGTTCGCCGAACCGGCCGAGTCGAGTTCCTCCAGCAGCGCGTTGACCACGGTGCGTATTCCGGAGTTGCCGCCGAGCGCCGAGCGGCGATGACCCAGCGCATCGACTTCATCGAAGAACAACACGCAGGGCGCATTACGGCGGGCAACGTCGAAGACCGCGCGGACGCTGCGTTCGCTCTCCCCCAACCAGCGGCTCAGGACGTCGGCGATTCCCACGTGGTAGAAGCCGGCGCCCAGCTCACCCGAAATTGCCTTGGCGATATGCGTTTTGCCGCATCCTGGCGGTCCGTACAGCAGCAGCCCGCCGCGGGCCGAGATCTTGAACGCCTTCATCAGGTCGGGGTTGCGGATCGGGCCCAGCAGCGAAAGTTCAAGCTGCTGTTTGACATCGGCCATGCCGGCGACGTCGGCCAGGCGCACGGTGCTGCGTTCCAGCACGTCGTAGTCACCCTCGTTCACAACCTCAGCGCTGTCCTCGACGAACGCGGGCTCGATGATGTCGGCGACCTGTTGTTCGGCGCTCGACCAGTCGAACTGCGGCCCGACCGCCCCCGCCCCCGACAGCGCCGCGCTACAGCGCTGCAACAGGCTGAGCGCGTCGGCGTTGCCGGCCTGATGCGTCAGTGCGGCGCTGCAGTGTCCGACGGCCTCGGCGTAGCGCCCCTTGTCTGCCAGCAACCGCGCGAGATGTACCCGCAGCTCGACCACGTCGGGGCTGCGCTCGACCGCCGCGGAGAGCTCCCTGATGACGGGGTCTTCGGCCATCAACCCATGCCCTTGGCCCGGCGGCCGAGTTCCCGGATCACCTCGCGCTGGGCGTCGCGCTTGGCCAGGTCCTGACGCTTGTCGTGCGCGTGCTTGCCGCGGCCCAGCGCCAGCTCGACCTTGACCTTGCCCTCGAAGAAGTACATCGACAGCGGCACCAACGCGTAGTTACCCTCGCGGATCTTGCCGATCAGGGTGTCGATCTGGCGGCGGTGCAGCAGCAGCTTGCGGTTGCGCCGCGGTTCGTGGTTGGTCCAGCTGCCGTGCCGGTATTCCGGAATGTGCACATTGCGCAGCCAGATCTCGCCGTCGTCGACGGTCGCGAACGCGTCGACCAGCGACGCGTGTCCCTCGCGCAGACTCTTGACCTCGGTGCCCTGCAGCGCGATGCCCGCCTCGAACACCTCGAGAATCGAGTAGTTGTGCCGAGCCTTGCGGTTGCTGGCGATGATCTGTCTGCCGTCGCTACGGCGCGCCTTGGTGGCCACCGCTACCGCCGTATGTAGAGGCGCAGCGTCGCGTACGCCGTCAACCCCGACATCGCGACGCCGAGCAGCAGCAGGATCGGAGAGATGTACACGATGTCGGCGTAGTCGACCTTGGCGATCAGATGCGCTTGGTAGAACTGGCTCAGCGCGCCCTCCAGGAACAACGCGCGCACCAGAATCAGCCCGACGATCGCGATCACCACACCGATCGTCGCCGCCAGTACCGCCTCCACCAGGAACGGCAACTGCGTGTACCAACGGCTGGCCCCGACCAGTCGCATGATGCCGATCTCGGTGCGGCGCGTATACGCGGCGACCTGCACCATATTGGCGATCAGCAGAATCGCCCCGATGGCCTGCACCAGCGCGACCGCGAACGCGGCATTACTCAACCCGTCCAGCACCGCGAACAGCCGGTCGATCAGTTGTTTCTCGTTGAGGATGCCGCGCACCCCCGGCTGACCCTCCATCGCGGCAGCGAACTCCGCGTGCTGGTCGGGGTTGCTCAGCTTGACGATGAACGACGCCGGGAAAGAGTCCTTCCCCGCGACGTCCTTGAACTCCGGAAACTTCTTGATCGCGTCGGCGTAGGCGTCCTGCTGGTTGATGAACCGCACGGACTTGACATCCTGACGGCCCTCGATCTTGTTACGCAGTGCCTTACAGACATCGCCGTTGCAGGTGGGATCGTTGGCCGACACATCTTCGGTGAGATACACCTGCGTCTCGACGCGGTCGAGGTAGATGGCCCGCGAGTTGTCGGCCAACCGCACGACCAGCAGCCCACCACCGAACAGGCCAATGGAGATCGCGGTGGTCAGGATCATCGCGATCGTCATGGTGACGTTGCGACGAAGGCCGGTGACGACCTCGTTGAGGAGGAATCCGACGCGCACTAGCGATCCATCCCGTAGACGCCGCGCTGTTCGTCGCGAACCAGCCTGCCCAATGACAACTCGACCACGCGCTGGCGCATCGCGTCCACGATGTGATGGTCGTGGGTGGCCATCAACACCGTCGTCCCGGTGCGGTTGATCCGCTCCAACAAATCCATGATGTCCTTACTGGTGTCTGGGTCGAGGTTGCCGGTGGGCTCATCGGCCAGTAGTACCAACGGCCGGTTGACGTACGCGCGGGCGATGGCGACCCGCTGCTGCTCACCACCGGAGAGTTCGTGCGGCAGCCGATTGGCCTTGCCTGACAGGCCGACCGTCTCGAGCACCTCGGGGACCACCCGGTTGATCGCGTCGGCGCGGCGGCCGATGACCTCCAGCGCGAAGGCGACGTTGTCGTAGACCGTCTTCTGCTGCAGCAACCGGAAGTCCTGGAAGACACAGCCCATCACCTGGCGAAGCTTGGGCACGTTGCGCCCGCGCAGCTTGTTGACGTGAAACTTCGAGACCCGGATATCGCCGGTGGTCGGGGTCTCCGCGGCCAGCAAGAGCCGCATGAACGTCGACTTGCCCGATCCCGACGGACCGATGAGGAAAACGAACTCACCCTTGTCGATCTTGACGTTGATGTCATCCAAAGCCGGACGTGCCGACGATTTGTACTGCTTGGTGACATGTTCCAGGGTGATCATCACGGCACGCCAGTGTAGCCGGGTAGTTCGCCGGGGCGCGAAACTCAGCGCGCCGGAGGCGCCGAGCTGGGCCCCGGAACGGGCGAGGAACCGGGCCCGGGCTGCGCGGGTGGTTGCTGGTTGGCGGGCGGTGTGGTCGGGGTAGTCGTCGCCGGGCAGAAGGGTGGCGGCAGCAGGCACGGCAAACCCGGTGGCGTCGTCGTGGTGGTAGTGGTCGGCGGAGGCGGCGGAGTTGTGGTCGTCGTCGGCGTGGGCGTCGGGGTGGTGGTGACGGGCTGCTGCTGCACCCGGGTGCGCGGCACCCACGTGTAACCGGGATCGGGGACAAAACCGGGCGGGACCACCTGCGAAGGCGGATTGTCGCTGCGTGCCGGCTCGGGTTGCGGCCGATAGGTGGCGTAGGTCCACCACAGCGCGAAGAACGCCAGGACAAGTACCACGGTCGAGGTGCGGACCCGGCCGCCGAACAGGTGGCTCGGAGTGCGCCGCTCCCTACTGTCTTTGAGCCGCTGTGCCAGATTCAGTTCGAATTTCATCGCTGGGCCACCGACCCTTTGTCGGCGTCGGTCACCTCGTCGGCCGCGGGCATCCCCGCGTCGTCGACCACCCCGATCGTCGCGTCGGCCGCGGTCACGATGCCCGCCCGGGCCAGCGCGCGGATGACCAGGACCCGCAACAGTCGGCCGGCCTCGAACTGCTTGCCGGGCAGCGTGCGCGCCACCAGGCGCAGCGTGACGGTTTCGACCTCGATGCTCTCCACGCCCATCACCGTGGGCGAATCCAGCAGTAACTCGCCTAGCAACGGGTTGTCCTGGGCGCGTTCGCACTCCTGGTGCAAGACGTCGTTGACCCGGTTGAGGTCGGCGTTCGTCGACACCGGGATGTCCACCACGGCGCGGGCCCAGTCCTTGGACAGGTTCACCGACTTGACGATCTGACCGTTGGGGACGGTGAACACCTCGCCGTCCGCTGACCGCAGCCTGGTCACCCGCAGTGTGACGTTCTCGACGGTGCCGGTGGCGTCGGTCGTCGAACCCTGGATGGTGAGCTTCACCAGGTCACCGAACCCGTACTGGCGCTCGACGATGATGAAGAACCCGGACAGCAGGTCCTTGACCAGTTGCTGGGCACCGAAACCCAATGCCGCGCCCACGACGGTGGCCGGCGCGACCAGGCCCCCCACCGAGAACTGCAGAACGTCGGCGATCTGCATCATCACCATGATCGCGATGATTACGATCGACACCCAGCGGATCACCGAGGCCACGGCCTGGCGGTGCTTGGTCGCCTCCGATCGCACCAGCGCGTCGCTTTCGGCGAAGCCGAGGTCGAGTTGGCGACTGATCCGTTGAGCTACCCAGCTGACGAAGCGGGCGGCCAGCACCGCCGCGATGACCAGCATCGCGACGCGCAGCCCTCTGGTGATGATCCATTCGCCGAGCGGGCCACGCCAAAAGTCGTGCCATCGCTGCGCCGCGGAGGCGATGTTCATGTTGAACGCAGTGTTATTAGTCGTCATCTTTTCTGTTGCGCCATCGGATCCCGGCTTCCAGGAATCCGTCGATGTCTCCGTCCAGGACGGCCGCCGGGTTGCCCACCTCGAACTCGGTGCGCAGATCCTTGACCATCTGGTAGGGGTGCAATACGTATGACCGCATCTGATTTCCCCAGGAGCTGCCGCCGTCGCCTTTCAGGGCGTCCAGCTCCGCGCGTTCTTCGGAACGCTTGCGCTCCAACAACTTTGCCTGAAGCACTCGTAACGCTGAAACTTTGTTCTGCAGTTGCGACTTCTCGTTCTGGCAAGTCACGACAATACCCGTTGGGATGTGGGTTAAACGAACCGCCGAGTCGGTGGTGTTGACCGACTGCCCGCCCGGACCGCTGGACCGGTAGACGTCGACGCGCAGGTCGCCTTCGGGAATTTCGATGTGGTCGGTGGTCTCCACCACCGGCAGCACCTCGACCTCCGCGAACGATGTCTGACGTCGACTTTGGTTGTCGAACGGGCTGATTCGCACCAGTCGGTGGGTGCCCTGTTCCACCGAAAGCGTTCCGTAGGCGAACGGCGCATGCACGGCGAAGGTCGCGCTCTTGATGCCGGCCTCTTCGGCGTAGGACGTGTCGAACACCTCGACGCCGTACTTATGCTGCTCAGCCCAGCGGATGTACATCCGCATGAGCATCTCTGCCCAGTCGGCGGCGTCGACGCCGCCCGCACCGGAACGGATTGTGACCAATGCCTCACGTTCGTCGTACTCGCCGGACAGCAGTGTGCGCACCTCGGTGGCCTCGATGTCGGCGCGCAGCGCCTTGAGTTCGGCGTCGGCTTCGGCGAGGGCGGCTTCGGCTGCGGGGCCCTGTTCCTCGGCGGCCAGCTCGTAGAGCACCGGCAGGTCATCGAGGCGGCCGCGCAACTCCTCGACCCGGCGCAATTCCCCCTGGGTGTGCGACAGTTCGCTGGTCACCTGCTGCGCGCGGGCCTGGTCGTCCCACAGGTTGGGGTCGGACGCCTGCTGTTCGAGTTTCTCGATCCGGCTTCTCAGACCCTCGACGTCAAGCACCCTCTCCACCGTGGTGAGGGTGGAGTCCAGTGCGGCGATATCGGCTTGACGGTCAGGTTCCACAGGCGACAACGTTACCGGCACCACCGTCTAGCATCCTTCTACATGCGTCCCTATCACGTCGCCATCGTCGGCTCCGGGCCGTCGGGCTTCTTCGCCGCCGCCTCCCTACTGAAGGCGGCTGACACGACCGACGAGATCGACGTGGCCGTCGACATGCTCGAGATGCTGCCGACACCGTGGGGTTTGGTGCGCTCCGGCGTCGCGCCCGACCACCCCAAGATCAAGTCGATCAGCAAACAATTCGAGAAGACCGCTACCGACCCCCGCTTCCGGTTCTTCGGCAATGTCGCGGTGGGCGAACATGTGCACGCCCAGGAACTCGCCGAGCGCTATGACGCGGTGATCTACGCCGTCGGCGCCCAGTCGGACAAACCGCTGAACATTCCCGGGGAGCACCTGACGGGCAGCATCTCCGCAGTGGATTTCGTGGGCTGGTACAACGCGCACCCCCACTTCGAGGACAAGACCCCGAACCTGTCCGGCGCCCGGGCCCTGGTGGTGGGCAACGGCAACGTCGCGATCGACGTCGCACGCATCCTGGTAACCGACCCCGACGTGCTGGCGCTCACGGACATCGCCGACCACGCGCTGGAGTCGCTGCGTCCGCGCGGCGTCGAAGAGGTGATCATCATCGGCCGGCGCGGCCCGCTGCAGACGGCGTTCACCACGTTGGAGTTGCGCGAACTCGGCGAGCTCGAAGGGGTCGACGTGATCGTCGACCCAGCCCAGTTCGAGGGCATCACCGACGAGGACGCCGAGGCGGCGGGCAAGACGACCAAACAGAACATCAAGGTGCTGCGAGGCTACGCGGAGCGCGAACCGCGTCCGGGCCATCGCCGGATCGTGTTCCGGTTCCTGACCTCTCCGATCGAGATCAAGGGCACCGAACACGTCGAGCACATCGTCTTGGGCCGCAATGAACTGGTCACCGACGAAAGCGGCTGGGTGTCGGCCAAGGACACGGGTGAACGCGAGGAGCTTCCGGTGCAGTTGGTCGTCCGCTCGGTGGGCTACCGCGGCGTCCCGACGCCGGGCCTGCCGTTCGACGAGAGGCGCGGGACCATCCCCAACACCGGCGGCCGCGTCGAAGGCAGTCGCAACGAATATGTCGTCGGCTGGATCAAGCGAGGGCCGACCGGCGTGATCGGCACCAACAAGAGTGACTCCCAGGAGACCGTCGACACATTGATCGCCGATCTAGCCGGTTTGGTAACTGAGGGGGCTTTGGCCGAATTCCCCGACGACCACGCCGACAGGCTCACGGACTGGCTGACCGAGCGGCAGCCCAAGGTGGTCACATCGGAGCACTGGGACGTTATCGACCAGTTCGAGCGGTCAGCCGGCGAGCCACACGGACGCCCCCGGGTCAAACTGCCCAACCTCGCGCGGCTGTTGCACATCGGGCACGGCTGATCGCCGGCCGTGCCGGGCGAAGCGGGCCGCCACTATCCAACGTGGCAGTCGCGAGCGCGGCGGTGCCGGGCGAAGCGGGCCGCCACTATCCAACGTGGCGGTCGCGAGCGCGGCGGTGCCGGGCGAAGCGGGCCGCCACTATCCAACGTGGCGGTCGCGAGCGCGGCGGTGCCGGGCGAAGCGGGCCGCCACTATCCAACGTGGCAGTCGCGAGCGCGGCGGTGCCGGGCGAAGCGGGCCGCCACTATCCAACGTGGCGGTCGCGAGCGCGGCGGTGCCGGGCGAAGCGGGCCGCCACTATCCAACGAGCACGCCGGGATTGAGGATCCCGGCCGGGTCCAGCGCATGCTTGGTCGCGCGCAGCGCTTTGGCGAACGGATCGGGACGCTGCCGGTCATACCAAGGGCGGTGGTCTCGGCCGACCGCGTGATGGTGGGTGATGGTGCCGCCCGTGGCGCTGATCGCCTCGGAGACAGCGGCTTTCATCTCGTCCCACTGCGCATCGAGAGAACCCCACCGCCCGGCGGCGTAGATGCCGTAGTAGGGCGCCGGACCGTCGGGGTAGACATGGGTGAACCGGCAGGTCACCACGCCGGTGCCACAGACCTTCTGGATCGCATCGGTTGCGGCACGGGTCACCGCGTTGTGTAAGTCCTCGAATCCGGCCCAGGTGCAAGCTGTTTCGAACGTCTCGGCGATGACGCCGCGGCGGGCCAGCGCGTCTCGCTGGTAGGGCATCCGCAGAAAGGACGAGCGCCAGTTGGTCGACGCGTCGTCTGTTCTGTCTTCTATTGCGTCACTGTCAGGTTCGCGGTTGCGCCGGGAGATGACCGTGCCACCGTGTTCGGCGGTGATTTCCAGTGCGCGGTTCAGCCAGGGGTCGATCGGATGGTCGGCAGATTCGAAAGCCAGGACCAACAGTCCGCCACTCGCCGGTGCGCCTGCGTTCAGGAATGCCTCGGCGGGGTCGAGCAACCGGCAGTTCGCCGGGTACAGGCCGGCTTGGGCGACCGTGCGGGTGGCGGCGACGGCGGCCGGCCAGTTCTCGAACGCGACCGACGCGGTGACCTGCCAGCGTGGGCGGTACTGCAACCGCATCCATGCCTCGGTGATGACTCCGAGGGTGCCCTCCGAGCCGACGAAGAGCCGGTCGGGGGACGGTCCCGCGCCCGAACCGGGCAGCCGGCGCGACTCGCTGACACCTGCCGGGGTGACCACGCGCACCGATTCGGTCAGGTCGTCGATGTGGGTGTAGAGCGTGGCGAAGTGCCCGCCGGCGCGGGTGGCCAGCCAGCCGCCGAGGCTGGAGAACGCGAACGATTGCGGGAAGTGCCGCAGCGTGAGGTTGTGCTTACGCAGCTGGTCCTCGATCCACGGGCCGAGGGCGCCGGCCTGGATCCGAGCGGCGCGGCTGACCTGATCGACCTCGACCACCGCGCTCATCGCGCTGACGTCCAGGGTGATCGCGGGCTCCTGGAAGCGAGGCTCCACGCCGCCGACGACGGAGCTGCCGCCGCCGTAGGGAATCACCGGAATCCCTTCGCGGGTACACCAATCCAGGACGTCCACGACATCCTGTTCGCGTCGTGGTCGCACGATCAGGTCAGGCAGATGATCGAGGCGCCCCTGCAGATTTCGCGCGACGTCACGGAAAGCCTTGCCCCGCGCGTGCCCGGCGCGATCCACCACTTGGGACGAGCACAACGCGGCCAGCGATTGCGGCGGGGTGATAGTTGAACTCGGCAACCCGAGCGTGTTCGGGTCGGGCGGCCGATGGTCGGTGAGGTCGTGGCCGGGCAGCATTGCCGCTACCCGGGCCACCAGTTCCTTGGTCTCCTGCTCGGTGAGGGCCTGTTCGAGCGTGCCCCACCCCCACCACGAACGCATGCCGTGGCGTCAGCGCTTACGGAGAACGAGGGCGCCGCCGGCGACCAGCAGCACGAGGGCAAGCACAATGCCCCAACCGGCGCCGGCGAAATACCAGGTGACAGCCACCAGCGCGATCAGCGGCGACATCGCAAAGAGCACGATGCCGGGGTTCTGCTTGATGACCGCCAACGCGCTTCTGGCGCGGATCGGGTCCAACTCATTGCCTGCCATCCGTACAGAATGCCAGGTGAGGGGCGCAATGCGAAGCGCGGTCATCCGGGTTCGTCGTCATCGGGTGCGAGCAGTTTTTCCGGATGGTGAAACGTATTGATCCGCGGCTGACCGTGGTCGAGATGGGCGGGTGGGAGCCACTCGGTCTCACCCTTGGCGTTCTTGCGGGTGGTCCAGCCTGTTTCGGCCAGGCGGTTGTCGATGCCGCAGGCCAGGGTCAGGTCGTCGATGTCGGTGTAGTGGGTGGCGGTCCATCGGGTGACGTGGTGGACCTCGGTTTGGTAACCGGGGATGGTACAGCCGGGGCGGGTGCAGCCGCCGTCCTTCGCCAGCAACATCATTCGCTGGGCCAGGTTGGCGAACCGCTTGGTGTGGAACAGGGCCAGAGGCTTCGCCCGGTCGAAGACCGCCAGGTAGTGATGTGCCTGCGCGGCCCAGCGGATCAGCTGGGACATCGGCACCAGGGTGCCCCCGGCGGTGCGGGCCTTGCCGGCGCCGGCTTCGAGGTCCTTGAGCGTGGTGGTGACGATGATCGACACCGGGAGCCCGTGGTGGGTGCCGAGGTCGTTGGTGGCGAGCAGGGTGCGGATAGCGGTGACCATGGCGTCGTGGTTGCGCTGTGGTTGGCTGCGAGCATCGGTGTCCCCGTCCGGGACGCCGGCTCCGGGGGCGGCGAGTTTGGCCCACGCCGCCTCGATCAGCGCCCGTAGTTCCGGGGTGATCAGCCCGCCGATCCGTGACATGCCGTCGTACTGCTGCGGGCCGAGGATCAGGGCGCGTTTGCGGGCACGTTCCTCCTCGGTGTAGTCACCGTCGGGATGCAGCAGCGCCATCAATTCGTGGGCATATTTGGATACCTGGTCGGGGCGGAAGTCGCAGGCTTTGCCGGCCAGATCGGCCTCGGCCGCCTCCCAGGTGCCCACGTCGATACTGCTGGGCAGGTGGGCGATGAAGGTGCGGATCACCTTGATGTGCGCGTCACCGATCAGACCCTGGCGCTGAGCCTTGGCGGTGGCGGTCAGCAGCGGTGCCAGTGGTTCACCGGTGAGTGCGCGGCGCTGGCCGAGGTCGTGGGCTTCGGCGATGCGCCTGCCCGCTTCGGCTCGGGTGATGCGCAGCCGGTCAGCCAGCGCCGCGCGCAGTTTGCCGCCAAGCTCTTCTTCGGTGGCCTGGGTGTGGAGGTGGTTGATCAGCGTGTGCTGCGGTGTGCGCAACCGGCGGACCGCCTTTTCCAGGCGCTCCGTTCCGCGCATGAACTCCGGAGCGGTGAACGCATCGAACGTCAAGTCGCACAGGCGATCTACTGCGGCATCCAGCAGGTTGAAGACCTCGACGATCTCCTCGCGCGTACTCGATGCCATGCCGCAATTCTACGAAGAAGCACCGACAGGTTCGCGTCGTCGCGGAGACCGAAACCCGTTGATATCACCGGTGATATCACTCCCGAGGACCTAGTGCCACCCGGTGCCCGGCACCGGTGCGACCAAGCGACTATCCCATGCAGCGCAGAATATTTCGCGCACGATGACCACAGGTGACACTGGGCATACCGCCCAATGACCAAGGTCCCTACCTATCGCAAGCCCGCAACCGTATCGTCCGTGCGGTGGACATCGAGACCGTCAAGAGCGCCGTCTCGCTGGCCTGCCGCGCGCCGTCCATCCACAACAGCCAACCGTGGCGTTGGGTCGTCGATCCCAACGCCGTTCACCTCTTCGCTGACCGCAACCGAACCGTTCGTGCCACAGACCATTCGGGACGCGACGCCTTGATCAGCTGCGGCGCGACGCTGCATCATCTCGAGGTCGCGATGGCGGCCGCGGGCTGGAAAGCCACCATCTCTCGCTTCCCCGACCCGAACGACCTCGGGCATCTGGCCGCCCTGCAATTCCGCCCTACCGATCTCGTCACCGCGGCACATCGCAATCGGGCCGAAGCCATTCTGCAGCGCTACACCGATCGGCTGCCGTTCGAGCGCCCCATGTACTGGGACCATTTCGAACCGGTGCTGCGCGACGCGATCGACGACCAGGTCGCTAGTCTCGACGTCCTCGCCGACGAGCAACGGCTGAAGCTGGCCGACGCGTCGCAGCTGACCGCGGCGCTGCGTCGGGACGACGCTTCGTACCACGCCGAATTGGACTGGTGGACATCGCCGTTCGCGCTACACGAGGGAATGCCGCCGGCTGCGCTGGCATCCGACACCGAACGGCTGCGGGTCGACGTCGCCCGGGAGTTCCCGGTCCGCGGTCACCAGAACCGCCGTCCCCAGATCGCCACCGACTGGTCGAAGATTCTCGTGTTGTCCACTCCCGCCGACGGAAAAGCCGACGTACTGCGATGCGGCGAAGTACTCTCCAGCGTGCTACTCGAATGCACCATGGCCGGAATGGCGAGCTGCACATTGACCCACCTGATCGAATCGAGTGAGAGCCGCGACATCGTGCGGGACCTGATCGGCCGGCGCGGTGAACCCCAGGTTCTGATCCGGGTGGGCATCGCACCCCCGATGGAACCGCTTCCAGCCCCGACGCCACGCCGACCCTTGCATGCCGTACTCGAGATCCGTGACACGCCCCGCATTCCGCACGAAAGGATGAGCCCATGAGCACCGAGCCGATCACCGTCCTGTCCGACAGCGAGAGTTGGGATCTGCTGAGCACCGCCTCGCTCGGCCGCCTGGTGACCAACTTCGCCGGTGAACCGGAGATATTCCCGGTGAACTTCGTGGTCCAGGGCCGCACCGTACTGTTCCGGACGGCCGGAGGCACCAAACTCTTCTCGGCCGTCGGCAATCGCACCGTGATCTTCGAGGCCGATGACCACAACGTCGCCGAGGGCTGGAGTGTGATCGTGCGCGGTCGTGCGCAGTTGTTGAAGAGCGACGCCGACATCCAGCAAGCCGATAAGGCCGGCTTGTACCCGTGGGTCGCGACGGCGAAGCCCAACTACGTGCGCATCACTCCGAATGACATCACCGGCCGCCGCTTCGTGTTCGGTCCAGAGCCCGACCACGTCGAGACCGTCTCGTAGGGATTCAGCGCGCGAGCAGCGCATCAAGCTCGCGCGCGTCGACGCCGCCCAGGCGCCGGTTCATCGACCATGCGATCCGGGCTGCTTGCAGCTTGGCATGCTCGGCCGCCGGGCCTTCGTAAAGTTCGTCGACAGCCTCGTTCCACAGGACCAGCCAGCGGACAAAGTGGCTAGCCGTCAACGGAGTTCGGCTGTGCAGATCCCGATGCACGGTCAGCGCGCTGCCGCGGTAAAGGCCCGCCCGAAACAGGACGGTCTCCCAGAAGTCGCACATCGTCGGGATATGCCCGGCCAGGCCGGTAGCTCTCAATTGCGTGAACGCGCCGTGGAGCAGCTCGTCATGCAGCGCCCTGCCGTAGAACCGGTACAGCAGCGCCTCGACGTCGGCGCGGGCGGCGAGGTCAGGCCTCGGTGCGCCCACCGTCACACCACCAGCGACAGCGGCCCACGGGTCGGAGGGTTCCTGCGTCGCTTGCTGAGCGCGACCAGACGCGTGATCGCCGCCTCGATGCCCCGTGCCAATTGGTCGACGTCAGCGGCCACGCCGTAGTCGGTGAGGATCCCGAAGAAAAGGTCGCCGGCGTAACTGAGCATCGCCACCCCGGTGCGAAGATCCATCGCCAGCGGCGGGACCGGGTACAACCCGGTGACTTGGCTGCCCATGATCCGCAGCGGGCGACTCGGCCCGGGCACGTTGGTCGCCACTGTCACCACCCCACGTTGCGGCAGGCGCATCAGCATCCCGACGGTCCACGCGCTGAAGGCGAAGGGGATGCGATTCGTCAAGGCTATGAACATGTTTCCCGCCTGCCGCTGGCCACTCGACTTCGCCCTGCCCAGTCGATCGTGCACGGTACGCAGCCGCTCCACCGGATTCTCCTCGTCCACCGGCAGATTCGGCAGCATCAACGACACCCGGTTGTCCGTCTCATCGGCCGCGTTTGCCGACCGCACCGAAACGGGGACCAAAGTCCGCAACGAACCGCGCATCGGTGTGAGCCCACGCTCCATCATGATATTGCGGTAACTCTCGGTAATGGCCGCCAGTGCAACGTCATTGACGGTGACATCGAAAGTTGAAGCGATCAGTTCGATGTCGGCCATAGGCACCCGCGCCCCGCTGTACCGGCGCTGGTTGCTCAGCGGACCGTTCAGCGCCGACGCTGTGGGGATCGCCAGTCCGGCAGCGATCTCCCCGGCACCCTGGACGGCGCGGGCGATGCCGGCCGTCAGGGTGGCCGAGGCGTGGGCCAGACCGCGCAGCAACGGCGTCCGTTGCGCGGGGCGCTCTTTCACGATCTTGCGGCGTGCGTGTCCGTGGTGAGGGAACACACCTTTGACACCGTCGTCGCACAGTCCGGCGAGTACGTGGGTGGCGGCGATACCGTCGGCCATGCAGTGGTGAAGTTTGGTCAGCATCGCCCAGCGATCATCGGCCAGCCCCTCGATGACCCACACCTCCCACAGCGGCCGATCGCGATCCAGACGCCGCGCCATCACGTCGGCGATCAACCGGAACAGCTCGCGGTCATCGCCGGGATGGGGCAGTGCAGCCCGCCGCACATGCCGCTCGATGTCGAAGCCGGGGTCGTCCACCCACTCGGGCGCACCGAGGTCGAGTGGGTGCAGTCGCAGTCGTTGCCCGAATCGGGGGCATCCGCGGATCCGTTGTGCGAAAACCGATATCAGTGCGTCCTGTTCGGGCGGCGGGCCTTCGATGACCGCCAGACCCCCGATCGCCAGGCTGACCCGCGGATCGGCGTCCTCGGCTTTGAGGAACCCGGCGTCAAGTGTCGTCAGGTGGTCCATGGAATCAGCGCCTCCGGATATTTATCTGCTACTGCCAGTTTCACTATCCGCCGTCCAGGGGTCTGCGGAGCAGGGCCAAAGGTCCCACGCTGGCGGGGCTTGTTCCTCTGCCCCTGGTCGCGGGGTTCCGGCGATCCTTGAAGGCATGACCACCGTCATGGACAGGGAAGGCTCCGTCCCGATGAATGCCCAATTCCCCGATGCCGACACGCTGCGGACCGTCCTCACTCTTGCCACCCGCGCTCCTTCCATCCACAACACCCAGCCGTGGCGCTGGCGGGTGGGAACGGCGAGCCTGGACCTGTTCTCCGAACCGGACATGCAGCTGAAGAGCACGGATCCCGATGGTCGCGACATGATCATCAGTTGCGGCGTGGCGCTGCACCACTGTGTCGTGGCGCTGGCGTCAATGGGCTGGCATGCCAAGCTGAGCCGATTCCCCGACCCGCAAGACATCCGTCACCTGGCCACCATCGAGGTGGTGCCGCAAGCGCCGGATCAGTCCGACATCGCGCTGGCAGCAGCCATCCCCCGCCGCCGGACCGATCGCCGTGCGTACAGTTCCTGGCCGGTGCCCAACGGCGATATCGCGCAAATGGCCGCGCGTGCAGCTCGCAGTGGCGTCATGCTCCGGCAGGTGGATTCACTGGAAAAAATGAAGAACATCGTGGCGCGCGCCGTTTCCGACCATGCCAGCGACGACGCCTATATGCGCGAATTGACCACGTGGAGTGGACGATACGGCGCGGTGGCGGGAGTACCGGCGCGCAACGCGCCGCAGTCAGATCCGCATTCACCCATTCCCGCCCGCCTGTTCGCCGGTCCCGGATTGGCCCAGCCGTCCGGTATTTCACCCGCCGACGACTGCGGCGTGATCCTGGCACTCGGCACCGAAACGGACGACCGGCTGTCGCAGCTGCGGGCCGGCGAGACCACCAGCATCGTGCTGCTGACCGCCACCGCGCTGGGTTTGGCATGCTGCCCGATCACCGAACCGCTGGAGATCACCGAGACCCGGGCCGCCGTCCGCGCCGACGTGTTCGGTGACAGCGGCTACCCCCAGATGCTGCTGCGGGTGGGGTGGGCCCCGATCAACGCCGATCCGTTACCGGCCACACCGCGGCGCCGACTGGTCCGGGTCGTCGACTGGCCGGAGCAGCTATTGGACGAGCGGCGCTGACCACCGCAGCACTGTCCCACCCGCAGGCTGCGCTTCGATGGTGAACTGCCCCCCGGCCTCTTCCGCGCGCCGCTTGAGGTTAGTCAGTCCGCTGCCGGTGAACTCCTCGGGTATGCCGCGACCGTTGTCCCCGACCTCGATGCACAGGTCGTCGTCGACCCGGACCCGCACCGTCAACGTGGTGGCCTGTGCGTGCCGGACGGCATTGCTCACCGCTTCCCGGACCACCGCCTCGGCGTGATCGGCCAGCACGCTGTCGACCACTGACAGCGGCCCGATGTATTGAACGCTGGTGCGTAATCCGGAGTCGGCGAACTGGCCGGCGGCCGCGTCGATGCGCTGGCGCAGTCGGGTGATGCCCTGCGAGGCTCCGTGCAGATCGAAGATGGTGGTCCGGATTTCCTGGATGACCCCTTGCAGGTCGTCGATGGCACCGGAAAGCCGTTGCTGCACTTCCGGTTCCCGCGTCCTGGGCACGGCCGCCTGCAATGAGAGCCCGACCGCGAACAGGCGTTGGATCACGTGGTCGTGCAGATCCCGTGCGATGCGGTCGCGGTCGGCCAGCACGTCGAGTTCGCGCATCTGCCGCTGCGACGTGGCCAACTGCAGGGCCAACGCGGCCTGGTCGGCGAACGCGGCCATCATCTCGAGCTGATCGTTGGTGAAGAATCCCGCACCGTCCCGGCCCAGGACGACGACCACGCCTGCCACAGTGCCGGTGGCCCGCAACGGCAGTAGCAACGCCGGCCCGACATCGTCCAGGCCGCCCAGGCCCTCGGTGTCCAGCCGTTCGATCTGGCGTGGCATACCGTTGACGAACACCTCGCCCAGCACCGTGCCGCCGACCGGGACAGTTTGTCCCGCAACGTGTTCTACTGCAGCACCGAGGGTCTGGATCACCATCAGCTCCGCGACGTCGGCGGGCGAGACGCTCTCGTCGAGGGGAACGGCGACCAGGGCCGCATCCGCGGCGGTCAATTTGATCGCCTCCTCGGCAAGTAGGCGGTACACCGTAGCCGGTTCCGTGCCGGACAGCAGTTCGGTGGCGATGTCGCGGGTGGCCTCGATCCAGGACTGGCGTTCCCTGGCCTCTAGGTAGAGCCGCGCGTTTGCGATGGCGATGCCCGCCGCTGCTGCCAGCGCCTGTACCAGCACTTCGTCGTCTTCGGTGAACGACTGACCGTTGGTCTTGTCGGTCAGATACAGCGTGCCGAACGATTCCCCGCGCACCAGGACAGGCACGCCGAGAAACGTCCGCATCGGCGGATGATGCGGCGGAAAGCCCACCGATGCGGGATGCTTCGAAAGATCGTCCAGCCGTAACGCTTTGGGTTCATCGATGAACAGACCGATGATGCCTTTACCTTGCGGCAAATTGCCGATACGTCGAACGGTCTCCTCGTCGATGCCCTCGTGGACGAAATTCATCACCCGCTGTTCGCCGTCGTGCACTTCCAGGGCACCGTAGCGGGCGTCGACCAGGTTAGTCGCCGAGTGCACGATGGCACGCAGGGTGGCGTTGAGTTCCAGACCCGAGGTGACCACCAGCATGGCCTCCAGCAGTCCGTCGAGCCGGTCGCGGCCCTCGACGATCTGCTCGACCCGGTCCTGCACCTCGACCAGCAGTTCCCGCAGCCGCAACTGGGACAGGGTCTGGCGGAACGGATGCAGATCGTCCTCCGGGCCGGTCTCGACCGGCTCGCTGACGGTCATCGGCCGGCGCCCTGGGAGCGTTTCAATTCCGCCGCGAAAACGGCGGCTTGGGTCCGGCGCTCCATACCGAGTTTGGCCAGCAACCGGGACACGTAGTTCTTCACCGTCTTCTCGGCGAGGAACATGCGATCGGCGATCTGCTTGTTGGTCAGGCCTTCGCTGAGCAGGCCCAACAATGCGCGCTCCTGCTCGGTGAGGCCCGACAATGGGTCTTGTCTTTCGGTGGCATCACGCAGCTTGGACATCAACGCCGCGGCCGCCCGGTTGTCCAGCAACGACCTACCCGCGCCGACATCCTTGACGGCGCGGGCCAATTCCATGCCCTTGATGTCCTTGACGACGTAGCCGCTGGCGCCGGCCAGGATCGCGTCCAGCATCGCTTCATCGGAGGTGTAGGAAGTCAGGATCAGACAACGCAATTCGGGCATGCGCGACAACAGCTCGCGGCACAGCTCGATGCCGTTGCCGTCGGGTAGCCGCACGTCGAGAACCGCCACGTCAGGATTCGCCGCCGGAATCCGTGACATGGCTTCGGTAACCGAGCCCGCTTCGCCGACCACGTCGAGTTCGGGGTCGGCACCGAGCAGGTCGATCAGACCGCGTCGCACGACTTCATGATCGTCGACCAGGAAGACTCTTACCAAGGCATCCCTCCCGATCTACAGATTCCCGCAGCGCACCGTCAGCACCGAGGACCCCGCGTTGTACACGCTGCGCATCTGTGCGGCATGCGCATCGGTGACGAAGAGCTGGCCCGGCCCCTCATTGTCGGCCATGTAGCGGCCGCCGTGTCCACGGACGATAGCCGACTCCACCCGCACGTCGGGGTACAACCGCGTCCACCGGGTGAGCCTGCGGTCGAGTTGCACTTGCGCCAAACCGTTCCCGTCCCCCGCCGCGTCGTGTGAGTGATTCGCCTGTACTGAAACGGCGCGCAGCGGGACGCCACGCAGGCGGGCCTCCTGGAACGCGTGGCGCAACACGGCCCCGTTGTCCGCTTCCGCGACGACTCGCTTGATCTTCGGCGTTGTGGTGCCGTCGGGTGAGCGGTGGATCACCGCCACGGGACACAGCGATGATCCGGCCAGTGCGCCGGCGACCGAGCCCTCGCCGCTGTGTGCATGATTTCGCCCGATCGAACCCACACAGATCATCGACGCCGACCTGGACTCCTGCATCAGCTTGGTAAGGGGCCTGCCCCAGAGGATTTCGGTTTCGACGACCACCTGTTTGCCGGTCGCCCTGATCGCTTGCGCGGCGTCGAACAACGCCGCTCGGGCGGCGGCCTGATGTCCAGCGACACCACCCGGGACCGGCGGCGACTCGATGACATAGACCAGGCGCAGTGGTACGTCCCGGTCGGCCGCCTCGTCGATGGCCCACAGGGCGGCATGCAAGGCCGCTCTCGAACCGTCGACGCCCACCACGACTGCAGGACCTGACTCGTGGCTGCTCATCGCAGGTGCTCCTTCACTCGATCACGTCGGCCACCTCGGACGCTATTGGCGGCTGAACCGGGACCCAAGAGGCATTGGTCCCCGGATCGGTGTCTTAGGTCCCTAGAGCGAAGTGATTCGTGGCGGCTCTTGCCCGCAAACGGCGGTGGCGCATCGGACCGCAATCCGACGGTGGCCTCACCGCGCCCGGTCGACATCAGGACAACGTCAACCACCGAAGGTGACCACTGCGCCGATCGGGTTGGCCGCACATTGAATTCATCCAGTCGGAATTAACCCGGACGGCATGAGAAATTTGCCGAATCCGCCGTCGTCGGGCGACCCGCCTTGGCAGGTTTAGGGCAGCTTCCGGACACGCCGCCGGCGGAGGTTGCCCGACATGATCTGCATGCACGCAACGCCAAACACCTGAGTGAATCAAAGCCTGTTCTGCCCGGCGCTGCCCTGGTAGTTCATCCGTACGAGAGCAAGGAGAAGTGACACAATGGATTACGCCTTTCTTCCGCCGGAGATCACCTCGACGAGGATGTATACCGGCCCCGGGTCGGCATCTTTCTTGACCGCCGCGGGCAGCTGGGACGCCCTGGCCGCCGAGTTGGCCACCACGGCAGCGGGTTACCAGGCCGTACTGACCGGGCTGGCCAGCTGGCAGTGGATCGGTCCGGCGTCGCGGGCCATGACGGCCGCCGCCGCCCACTACGCCGCCTGGCTGCAGACCACCGCCGAACAGACGAAGCAGACGGCTATGCAGGCGCGAGCCGCTGCCGCCGCCTTCGAGCAAGCCTACGCGATGACGATCCCGCCGCCGGCAGTGGACGCGAATCGCAGTCAACTCACATCGTTGATCGCGACGAATCTATTGGGCCAGAACACGGCGGCGATCGCGGCCACCGAAGCGCAGTACGCCGATTACTGGTCCCAGGACGCCGCCGCCATGTACGGCTACGCCTCGTCGTCGCAGGCGGCGACACAGCTACTGCCGCCGTTCGCCTCCCCCGCCGCGACTTCCGACCAGATGGGAGTGGCCGCTCAGCAGGCCGCGGTCAGCCAAGCCGCCGCCAGCGCGGCCGCCTCAGATCCGGTGTCGCAGTTGATCGATGCGGCAACGCAGGCACTGCAGTCGCTGGCCGGCCCCGGGTCGATCATTCCGGACGACTTGACCGTGTTGGACATCATCGCGGCGGTCGGTACATCGATCAACTCCACGTACTACTTGGAGGCGTTCGCCGCCGGGGTGATCGGCGCGGAAAACAATCTTGGTGTGCTCCCGAAGGCAGGCGCGGCGCTGGCCGCCGACGTCGCCCCGGCAGCCCCGGCAGCCCCGGCAGCCAGCGTGGCACCGGTGGGAACCGGCGCGGGTCTGGGCAGCGTCACCGCGACGCTCAGCCGGGCCGGCACGATCGGGCAGATGTCGGTGCCGGCGAGCTGGGCCGCGCCGTCGACCAGCCGGTTTTCGGCTCTGGAGCCCGCCGGGTTCACCGTCATTCCCGGCACGGAGGACACGGTCGTGTCCGGCTACCCCGGCTACCCCGGACTTCCGGCCGGCGCAACAGGGCGAGGTGCGGGCGCCCCGCCGCGCTACGGCGCCCGGCTCACCGTGATGGCACGCCCGCCGGCCGCTGGATGACGTTGGATGATCGGATTCGCTTTCCTGCCGCCGGAGGTGAACTCCGGCCGGATGTACAGCGGCCCTGGATCGGGGTCGCTGTTGGCGGCCGCGGAGAGTTGGGACGCGCTGACCGCCGAACTGGACACCGCGGCCCAAACCTGTCACGCGGTGCTTTCCACCCTCACCGCGTTGCACTGGCACGGGCCGGCGTCGGCGGCGATGACCGCGGCCGCCGCCCCCTACCTCGGCTGGCTGCAGAGCACTGCGGACCAGACACGACAGACGGCCCTGCAAGCCAGGGCCGCGGCGGCCGCTTACGAGCTGGCGCATGCGATGACGGTGCCCCCACCGGCCGTCGCGGCCAACCGTGTACAGCTCGCCGTGCTGATCGCCACCAACTTCTTCGGCCAGAACACCGCGGCGATCGCCGCCACCGAAGCGCAATACACCGAATACTGGGCGCAGGACGCCGCCGCGATGTACGGCTACGCGGCCAGTTCCGCCGCGGCATCGGAGCTCACCCCGTTCACCTCGCCACGCTCAACAGCCGCCGCCGACCCGTCGCTGCGGGCGCTGTATACCGCGCTCGACCCGTCGTCGCTGTTCTATCTCGATGTCACTGTGTTCGACGAGATCCGGGTCGTCGGTACCGCGATCGGCTGCACCGCCAAAATCGATCTGACCGCTTGCGGAGTGATCGGAGCCGAGAACAACCTGGGCGTATTGCCGGCCGTGGGAACGACCGCCGCAGCTTCGGCGCCCCAGGTGAGCGCGTCGGCGGCACGGGGTGGCGCCGCGCTAGGTCAGGTGACCGCGACGCTGTCGCGAGCCGGCCGGATAGGCTCAATGTCGGTGCCGATCAGCTGGGCCGGTGCGCCCACGACGCCGTTGCGAGGCGCGCTGCCCAGCTTCGCCGTGACCGCTGAACCAGCCGGGAACGGGCTGGGCGTGCCAGGGGTGCCGGGTATGAGGGTCTCGCGGCCCTCGATCGTCGTGCCGCGGTACGGACGGCGGCTGAAGGTGATGTGGCCGTCACCCGCGGTCGGTTGACGCCCTTAGTCGAGCGGGTCGGGTGCCGCGGGTGGCTCGGCCGGCGCGAAGTTCCAGTTGTCCGGATTGTTCGGGGAATACACCACCGGGAGCTGTTGGCCGGTGACCGGCCACTGGTCGACGTCGACGACCATGCGCCGGTACACCGCGTGCTCGTTGACGGTGGGCCCGTTGATGACGCCGGAGATGGTGGCGAACTGCTCGCCCTGGATGGTGATGTCATCCGGGCGCGGACTGACGCCGGTCACCAGCAGCGTGCCGCTGGCCAGCGCGCCGCGCGGGCCGGGTCGGATGAACCGCGGTGCCAGAAACACCAGCAGCACCGCGACCAGGAGAAGCAGCACCATGAATTCCCACATCCCGCCATGGTAGGACTGCTGGGATGGAGCAGACCGATCTGGAGTTCGCGCTGGGGCTGGCCGACCAGGCGGACGAGGTGACCCGCGCTCGGTTCGGTGCACTCGACCTGCGCGTCGACACCAAACCCGATCTGACTCCGGTGACCGACGCGGATCAGGCGGTTGAATCGCAGCTGCGCAAGGCGATCGCGGGCGGGCGGCCCGGCGACGATGTGCTGGGCGAGGAGTTCGGCGGCACCACCAGCTGGCACGGACGGCAGTGGATCATCGATCCGATCGACGGCACCAAGAACTTTGTTCGCGGAGTCCCGGTGTGGGCCAGTCTGATCGCGCTGCTCGAGGACGGCGTCCCGGTGCTGGGGGTGGTGAGCGCGCCGGCCCTGCACCGACGGTGGTGGGCGGCGCGAGGGCAGGGCGCGTTCACGTCGGTGGCCGGTGCACCACCGCGGCGGTTGTCGGTTTCTGCTGTGGCACAACTAGATTCGGCGAGCCTGTCGTTCTCCAGCTTGACCGGCTGGGCGGACATCGGGTTGCGCGGGCACTTCATCGATCTGACCGACACCGTCTGGCGGGTGCGTGCCTACGGCGACTTTCTGTCCTACTGCCTGCTCGCCGAGGGCGCGGTGGACATCGCCGCCGAACCCGAGGTTTCGGTCTGGGATCTCGCCGCGCTCGACATCCTGGTGCACGAGGCGGGCGGGCGGTTCACCGGCCTGGACGGCACCGCTGGTCCGCACGGCGGCAGCGCGGTGGCGACCAACGGACTACTCCATGACGAGGTGCTGGACCGGCTGCGCCCTGCTGTGAACTAGCTAACACGTGCCATCTATCTTACTCCGGAGTAAGATACGGTTATTCGCATCGCCCCAACAACAGAGGCTGCTGATATGACCGACACCCTTCCCGCTTCCGGCGCCCACTCCAAGAAGCGGCGTGACCCTCAGACCACCATCGGGATGAAGCCACACAAGCGCACCGGCGTCGACATCGCCATTGCATTGCTGACGCCGCTTGTCGGCCAGGACTTCCTGGACAAGTACAAACTGCGCGACCCGCTCAACCGCACGCTGCGCTACGGCACCAAGCAGGTGTTCTCCACCACCGCCGCCGCCGGCCGGCAGTTCAAGCGAGTGCAGAGCCTGCGCGGCACGCCCACCCGGCTGAAGTCGAGCGGCAAGAACTACTTCGACCTCACGCCCGACGAGGACCAGAAGCTGATCGTCGAAACCGTCGGGGAATTCGCCGCGGAGATCCTGCGTCCGGCCGCCCACGACGCCGACGAGGCCGTGACCTACCCGCCCGGCCTGATCGCCAAGGCGGCCGAGTTGGGCATCACCGCGATCAACATCCCCGAAGACTTCGACGGGATCGCCGAGCACCGCTCCGCGGTGACCAACGTGCTGGTGGCCGAGGCGCTGGCGTACGGCGACATGGGCCAAGCGCTGCCCATCCTGGCGCCCGGCGGCGTGGCGGCCGCGCTGACCCACTGGGGCAGTGCCGATCAGCAAGCCACCTACCTGCGCGAGTTTGCCGGCGAGAGTGTCCCGCAGGCGTGCGTGGCGATCGCCGAACCGCACCCGCTGTTCGACCCGACCCGGCTGCGGACCACCGCAGTGCGCACCCCGTCCGGCTACCGCCTCGACGGCGTGAAGTCGCTGGTGCCCGCCGCGGCCGACGCCGAACTGTTCATCGTCGCCGCACAGCTCAACGGCAAGCCGGCGCTGTTCATCGTCGAATCCTCCGCCCAGGGCCTGACCATCAAGGCGGACCCGAGCATGGGGATCCGGGCGGCAGCGCTGGGACAGGTTGAACTGAAGGGTGTTTCGGTGCCCTTGAACGCGCGGCTGGGTGAAGACGAGGCCACCGACCATGACTACTCCGAGGCGATCGCCCTGGCGCGGCTGGGCTGGGCAGCTCTTGCGGTGGGCACCTCGCACGCGGTGCTCGACTACGTCGTCCCCTACGTCAAGGAACGGGAAGCCTTCGGCGAGCCGATCGCCCGTCGCCAGGCCGTCGCGTTCATGTGCGCCAACATCGCCATCGAACTGGACGGTTTGCGGCTGATCACCTGGCGCGGCGCGTCTCGCGCCGAACAGGGTCTGCCGTTCGCCCGAGAGGCCGCGCTGGCCAAGCGATTCGCTTCCGACAAGGGCATGCAGATCGGCCTGGACGGCGTGCAGTTGCTCGGCGGCCACGGATTCACCAAGGAACACCCGGTCGAGCGTTGGTACCGCGACCTGCGGGCCATCGGCGTGGCCGAGGGCGTCTTAGTGATCTAAGAAGTCATCTGATCCGCTACTTCGAAACTTCAACGGCGAAAGATCAATCATGGCAATCAATCTCGAGTTACCCGGCAAGCTGCAGGCGGTAGTCACCAAGACCCATCAGGGCGTCGCCGAGTTGGTGCGGCCGATCGCCCGCAAGTACGACCTGAGAGAACACGACTACCCGGTCGAACTCGACACCCTGATCAGCATGTTCGAGGGTGCATCCGAGTCGTACAGTTTCGCGGGCGCCGCCGAGCTGCGCGGCAGCGACAAGAAGGAAGACAACCACAACGGCGCCAACATGGCCGCCCTCGTGCAAACCCTCGAGGCCAGCTGGGGTGACGTGGCGATGATGCTGTCCATCCCCTATCAGGGACTCGGCAACGCCGCCATCTCCGCGGTGGCCACCGAGGAGCAACTCGAGCGCCTGGGCAAGGTGTGGGCGGCCATGGCGATCACCGAGCCGGGCTTCGGCTCGGACTCGGCGGCGGTGTCCACCACGGCGAAGCTGGACGGCGACGAATATGTGATCAACGGCGAAAAGATCTATGTCACAGCCGGTTCGCGTGCCACCCACATCGTGGTGTGGGCCACGCTGGACAAGTCGAAGGGCCGCGCGGCGATCAAATCCTTCATCGTGCCGCGGGAACACCCCGGCGTCACCGTCGAACGGCTGGAACACAAGCTGGGCATTAAGGGCTCCGATACCGCCGCCATTCGCTTCGACAACGCGCGGATCCCGAAGGAGAATCTGCTCGGCAACCCGGAAATCGAAGTCGGCAAAGGCTTCTCGGGTGTGATGGAGACGTTCGACAACACCCGGCCGATCGTCGCTGCGATGGCCGTCGGCATCGGGCGCGCCGCTCTGGAGGAAATCCGCAAGATCCTCACCGACGCCGGCGTCGAGATCGACTACGACCGCCCCGCCCACGTCCAGAGCGCCGCAGCGGCGGAGTTCCTGCGGATGGAATCGGACTGGGAGGCCGCGTACCTGTTGTCGTTGCGCGCGGCATGGCAGGCCGACAACAGCATCCCCAACTCCAAAGAAGCGTCGATGAGCAAGGCCAAGGCCGGCCGGATGGCCAGCGACGTCACCCTCAAAACGGTCGAATTGGCCGGCACCACCGGGTATTCCGAGCAGCTGCTGCTGGAGAAGTGGGGCCGCGACTCCAAGATCCTGGACATCTTCGAAGGCACTCAGCAGATTCAGCAGCTGGTGGTGGCCCGCCGGCTGCTGGGCCTGTCGTCGGCCGAACTCAAGTGAGCTGCCGGGCGAGGTGACCAGCCACCGGCCAGAGCGGCCTATGCGCCGAACGTGAGCTGACGGTTACCAGATCGGCACCGGACATCACGGCGGTTAAGCCGAATACGCGCGCCTGCCCGCTGACCAGGTGGTCGCACTCGGTGCCCTGAGCCCACGCGACGGCGCCGCGATCGGTACGGCGGGCTTCACGGCGGCGATGAGCGTGCAGGCGCTCACCGACTGGGGCATCGCGCCGGGGGACGGGCCCGTCGTGGTCACCAGTGCGTCCGGTGGCGTCGGTACCGTCGGCGTCGACCTGCTGGCCGCCGCCGGCTGTCACGTGGTGGGGTCCACCGGTAAACCTCATGCCAAGGAAATTCTGAAAAACCCTGGCGCCGCGGAGATTATCGGCCGGTTGCCGGCGGATCCGGAGGCCATGCCGCGGCCGCTGGCCAAGACCCGCTGGGCCGCCGGGGTCGACTGCGTCCGCGGGACGACACTGGTCGACGTGCTCAGCGCCGTCGACTACCGCGGCGCGGTCGCCGCCAGCGGGCTCACCGGCGGTGTTGCCCTGCACACCACCGTGATGCCGTTCATCCTGCGCGAGACGTGGTCGGGGTGCTCGACCGGGTGCGCTCCGGGGCGTTCACCGGGCGTGCTGTCGGACGGGTGGCGGGTGGGTTCTGAGCCGGAAGTAGGGTGATCGGCATGCGCGCAGCACGGGTGACCCGGCTTGACGGTCCGGAAGCGATCGAGGTGACGGACATCGACGAACCTACCGGTGACGGTGTGGTGGTCGACGTGCACGCGGCCGGGGTGGCCTTCCCCGATGCGCTGCTCACCCGCGGGCTGTACCAGTACCGGCCCGATCCGCCGTTCACACTGGGGGCGGAGATCGCCGGAGTGGTGCGGTCTGCCCCCGAGGGCGCGCACGTCCAGGCGGGAGACCGGGTGCTGGGTCTGACGATGTTGACCGGCGGCATGGCCGAGGTCGCGCTGCTGGCGCCGGACCGGCTTTTCACGCTGCCCGACAACCTCAGCTTCGAAGCCGGCGCCGGAGTGCTGTTCAACGACTTGACGGTGTACTTCGCGCTGGCCGTCCGCGGCCGGCTGCAGCCCGGGGAGACGGTGCTGGTGCACGGCGCCGCCGGCGGCATCGGCACGTCGGCCTTGCGGCTGGCCCCGGCACTGGGCGCAGCACGGGTGATCGCCGTGGTGAGTTCCGAGGAGAAGGGCCGGATCGCGACGGCCGCCGGTGCCACCGACGTGGTGCTGGCCGACGGGTTCAAGGAAACGGTCAAGGAATTGACCGGCGGTCGCGGCGTGGACATCGTGGTGGACCCCGTCGGCGGCGACCGGTTCACCGATTCACTGCGTTCCCTGGCTCCCGCTGGACGATTGCTGGTCATCGGTTTCACCGGTGGCGAGATCCCGACGGTCAAGGTAAATCGGCTGCTGTTGAACAACATTGACGTGGTCGGCGTTGGGTGGGGCGCGTGGGCCGGCCGCCACCCCGGCGCGCTGCAAGAGCAGTGGGCAGCGCTCGAGGAACTGTTCAACTCGGGCAAGCTCGCTGCTCCGGAACCGGAAGTATTTCCGCTGCAAGAGGCGGCGGCAGCGGTGGCGTCGCTGGAAAACCGAAGCGCCAAGGGCAAAGTCGTGCTGCGGGTGCGCTAGCTCATTTGACCTGATCGGATAGGCGGACCCGGACCCGGACCCGGTGTTGCCGCCGCGCTCGACCGACCCCAGGCTTGCTGAGCGGCGCAACAAAAAGTAATGTTACTTTTACTTTCAGTCGCCCATCCTCCGGAGTCGCTTCATGGAATCGTTCGTCCACCTGCGCAAAGGCAGGACCCCGCGGCGGGTGCACGCCGACCTCGACGGCCTCAAAGACGACGAAATGGGCCGCGGCGGATTCACCGGGCGCACCGCCAACATCTACCGCCGCCACGACCCCACCGCCTACCGTGCGGTCGGTCCGCTGCGCCCGGTCGACGTGCTGGCTGATCAGCTCAAGCCGAGCGATGCCACCGATGCCAACGGCGGGCCGCTACTGATGTTCAGTAACGCCGACTGCCGGGTGTATCTGAGCCGGCGTCACGAGGTGATGCCCTTTTACACCCGCCACGTCGACGGCGACCTGCTGTGCTTTGTGCACAACGGTGCCGGCCTACTGGAAACGGAGTTCGGGCCGTTGCGCTACCGACAGGGTGACTGGATCTACCTCCCGAAAGCCACCACCTGGCGCCAGATCCCCGACGGCGAAACCACTCTGCTGATGATCGAGGCCACCGACGAGTTCCGGGCTCCCCCGGCCGGACCATTGGGACGGCACTTCCCCTTCGATCCGTCGCAGGCGGTCATTCCCGAACCTGAGCCCATCGAGGACGACGGCCGTGCCGAATACGAAGTCCGCCTGGTCCATGAGGGTGGCCCGACAACGCTTTACTATCAGCACAATCCGATCGACGTCGAAGGCTGGCGCGGCGACAACTTCGCGTTCACCTTCAACATTGCCGATTACAACGTCATCACCTCCGACAGCGTGCATCTGCCGCCAACCGTCCATCTGTTCATGCAGGCGACCGGCGTGTACGTGATGAACTTCCTGCCCAAACCGGCGGAAAGCGTGCCGGGCACCGAACGCACGCCGTGGTATCACCGCAACGTCGACTATGACGAGATCGCGTTCTTCCACGGCGGCTCGCTGTACGGCATCCCGATGCCGCCGGGCCTGATATCTCATGCGCCGCAGGGGGTTCACCACGGCGCACCGGAGAAGGCACGCGAACGCGCCCGGCGCAAGTTCGACCAGTATGCCAGCGTCGACTGGCAGGTGATCGCCATCGACACTCGCCGCCGGCTGATACCGTCCGCCGAGGTGCTGGCCCACGACCTGGGCCAGCACTGATGAAACACGACTACGAGCGTATCCCGTATCTCATTGCCTTCCAGAACAATTCCGGCGTCCGCGACGTCTACGGCGGACTGGCCGAGATCACGGTGCTGGAAAGCTATCTGCTCAAGCCGAAAGACCGGCCCTCAGATACCGTGCTGGTTTTCATGCACCCGATCGGCGGCGGCGCCTATCTGCCGATGATCAACGCGCTCGCCCGCGCCGGCCACCATGTCATCTACTGCAACAGCCGATTCCGCGGCACCGACTCCGCGTTGCTGATGGAGAAGGTGGTCGAGGACCTCGGCGAATGCATCAAAGACGCCACGAACCGGTTGGGCTACCGCAAGGTGGTGCTGGCCGGCTGGAGCGGGGGCGGCTCGCTGTCGGTGTTCTACCAGCAGCAGGCGCAACACGCGACCATCACGTCCAGCCCGTCCGGCGACGGCCCCGACCTGACCAAGCTCGACCTTGCGCCCGCCGACGGCATCATGTTGCTCGCCGCGCACATCAGCCGGCACGGCACGCTGACCGAGTGGCTGGATGCGTCGATTCTCGACGAATCCGATCCGACCAGGCGCGACCCCGAACTGGATCTGTACAACCCGGACAACCCGAATCAGCCGCCCTACACCGAAGAGTTCCTCGCCCGCTACCGGCAGGCGCAGATCGACCGCAACCGGCGGATCACTGCGTGGGTCCGCGACAAGCTGGCCGAACTGAAAGCCGACGGTCGACCGGATGACGAGTTCTGTTTCGTCGTGCACGGCACCATGGCCGACCCGCGCTGGCTGGATCCCACCGTCGACCCGAACGAACG